>NZ_JBNYXL010000003.1:0-617919 GCF_051380655.1 Janthinobacterium amylolyticum | reverse complement strand
TCTTTGAAGGGTCGTTCGAGACCAGGACGTTGATAGGCTGGGTGTGGAAGTGCAGTAATGCATTAAGCTAACCAGTACTAATTGCCCGTACGGCTTGTCCCTATAACCTTAGCAGGTGCAGAGGATAAGACGGTACAACGTTGCGTGTGTGTTGATACAACCAGTCATTACCCCAATCTTTGCTTCTTCCAGATTCATGGCCTTGTCGTCCTACAGGAGACAAGCGTCAGTACAAGTTATGCCTGATGACCATAGCAAGTTGGTCCCACCCCTTCCCATCCCGAACAGGACCGTGAAACAACTTTGCGCCGATGATAGTGCTGCAACCAGTGTGAAAGTAGGTTATCGTCAGGCTTGTTATTCGCAGTAGAGAAAAACCCCGCCAGTAATGGTGGGGTTTTTTTTCGTCTGGAGATTCGTGGCTTATGTCTGTGGTGTTTGTCGGCTTACGCGCTGCGCGCTAAGCCGACCTACTTCGATTTACCGCCGGCCAGGTCAGGTAGGTCGGATTAGCGCGGCAAGGCCGCGCGTAATCCGACAACCACGCCAGCCGCTAGGTCGGATGCACGGGGCCGTCGAGGTGCGCAGCGTAAGCCGACAATATGCTTGGTACCAAATTATCAGCTCCCGCGATACGTGGAATACGACCACGGCGACACCACCAGCGGCACGTGATAATTCTCATCCGTGTGCGCAATGCCAAATGAAAGCGTTACCAGGTCGATGAAACGGGGCGACGGCAGTTCCACGCCTTGGGCGGCAAAATAGTCGCCGGCATTGAAGACCAGCTCATACTGGCCCGCTTTCATGCTGTCGCCTTCCAGCAAGGGCGAACTGCAGCGGCCATCGCTGTTGGTCATATCCATCTTCAACAACACTTTTCCTTCCGCTGCGACTGAAAACAGGGCCACCTTGACCCCGGCTCCGGGTTTGCCGTGGGCGATGTCGAGTACATGCGTGCTGAGTTTTCCCATTTGCTATCCTGTATATAGGGTGAGTGAATGTGCTTATCGTGCAAATCATATACCGGCGACGGCATCGGGCTATATGATTGGGCATATAGACCACATTGTCCTCCTATAGGCGAGCCAGCGCATGAGTACTTACGACCATTATCCACGTGACCTGATCGGCTATGGCCGCACGCCGCCCCATCCGCAATGGCCGGGCAAGGCCCGTATTGCGCTGCAATTCGTCCTCAATTATGAAGAAGGTGCGGAAAACAGCGTGCTCCATGGCGATCCCGCCTCGGAGACCTTTTTATCGGAAATGATAGGCGCCGCCGCCTTTCCCACCCGTCACCTGAGCATGGAGTCGATCTATGAATATGGTTCGCGCGCTGGGCTGTGGCGCTTGCTGCGCATGTTCGAGGAGCGAGGCCTGCCGTTGACGGTCTTTGGCGTCTCGATGGCCTTGAAGCGCAATCCGGAGGCAGTGGCCGCCTTCCAGGAGCTGGGGCATGAAATCGCCTGCCATGGCTTGCGCTGGATTTCCTATCAAAACATGGATGAGGCGACGGAGCGCGAACACATGCGCGAGGCCGTGCAGATTATCCGTGAATTGACGGGGGCCGCGCCGCAAGGCTGGTACACCGGGCGCGATTCGCCAAATACGCGCAAACTGGTGGTGGAACATGGCGGTTTCCGCTACGACGCCGATTATTATGGCGATGACCTGCCCTTCTGGGAAAAGGTCGCGTACACGGACGCGGCAGGCGTACCAGTCGTGCAGCCGCAACTGATCGTGCCCTATACCCTGGACACGAACGACATGCGCTTTGCTGCCATGCAAGGCTTTAATTCGGGCACGCAGTTCTTTGATTATCTGAAGGACGCCTTCGATGTGCTGTATGCGGAAGGCGATCCGAACGGCTTGAACCAGCCGAAGATGCTGTCCGTCGGCTTGCATTGCCGTCTGGTCGGGCGGCCGGGCCGCGCGGCGGCTCTGGCGCGCTTTCTTGATTACGTACAGCGCCATGAGCAGGTATGGATTACGCGCCGCATCGACATCGCCGAGCACTGGCATGCGACGCACCCGTTCCAGGCATAAGTTTTATTGATATAGGATGATAAGTAAAATCAGTCTTTGCATATAGTTGTCCTGTGTGCCGGTGTTAATCTTCTCCACTGGGACTATTCCGAGGCCAGCATGTCAGAACCGATTCGCTTTTATTACCGTGGTGCCGTGCAGGAAGTGCACAACGCCGCCCCCACGCAGACTGTGTTGCAGCACCTGCGCGAGGATTTGCATTGCACGGGCACCAAGGAAGGCTGCGCCGAAGGCGATTGCGGCGCCTGCACGGTGGTGGTCGCCAGCCTGCTCGACGGCAAGGTGGAAATGAAGGCTGTCAACGCCTGCATCCAGCTTACGCCCACCCTCGATGGCAAGGCCCTGTTCTCCGTGGAAGACTTGCAACAGCCCGATGGCGCCCTGCATCCGGTACAGCAGGCAATGGTCGAATGCCACGGTTCCCAGTGCGGTTTCTGCACGCCCGGTTTCGTCATGTCGCTGTGGGGCATGTATCTGGAAAAAAATGGCGCGACGCCCACGCGCTGCGAAATCGACGACACCCTGTCAGGCAATTTATGCCGCTGCACCGGTTACCGTCCCATCATCGATGCAGCCAGACGCATGGGCGAATTGCCGCGCGTGGAATTTGATCGCGCTGGCTTGCAAACGCAATTGCAGGCGCTGCAGCGCGGCAGCCTGCTGACCTATGAACATGGCGGCCAGCACTTCCATGCGCCGCGCACGGTGGATGAACTGGTGGCGCTGCGCAAGGCGCATCCGCAAGCCTGCCTGCTGGCTGGCTCCACTGATATCTGCCTGTGGGTGACCAAACAGCTGCGTGACCTGGGCGACATCATTTATTTGGGCAACGTGGCTGCGTTGAAAACCATTGTGATTACCGACGGCAAGCTGCAGATCGGCGCCGGCGCCAGCCTCAACGATGCCTACGGCACGCTGTGCCAGCATTATCCCGATGAATTGTCGGAACTGTGGCAGCGCTTTGCCTCCTTGCCGATCCGTAACGCGGGTACCCTGGGCGGCAATGTGGCAAATGGTTCGCCCATCGGCGACTCGATGCCGTGGCTGATCGCGCTGGGCAGCGAGATCGTGCTGCGCGGTCCCGCCGGCCAGCGCAGCATGCCGCTGGAAGATTTTTATCTTGGCTATCAAAAGAAGGATCTGCAGCCCGGCGAGTTCGTCGAAGCCGTGCACGTGCCTTTGCCACGCGCCGGCGTGCATTTCCGCACGTATAAGCTGGCCAAGCGCTTTGACCAGGATATCTCGGCCGTCTGCGCCGCGTTTGCCTTTGAGCTCGATGGCGAGCGCATCACGGACGCGCGTATCGCCTTTGGCGGCATGGCGGCCACGCCGCAGCGCGCCGCGCAAACGGAGGCATTTTTGCGTGGACAGGCTTGGACGGAAGAGAACTTGCTCATCGCCATGCGCTTGCTGGCCGACGATTACGCGCCGCTGTCGGACATGCGCGCGTCGAACACTTATCGCATGACGACGGCGCAAAACCTGCTGCGCCGCTTCTGGCTGGAAACACGCACCGGTGCGCCTTTGCCACGCACCGCCATCAACGCCTACGCTTGCCGCGCCTGAAAGGCCCCGCATGAACCATCCTGCCACGCCCGAACTGCAAGCTGCCGCCTGGAGCGCCGTAGGCAAGCCCAGCCCGCACGAATCGGCCCAATTGCATGTGCTGGGGCAAGCTACCTATACGGATGATATTGCCGAACTGCAGGGCACCTTGCACGCGGCCTTGGGCCTGTCGCAAAAGCCGCACGCACGCATCACGGCCATGGATCTGTCCGCCGTGCGCGCCGCCCGTGGCGTCGTCGCCGTCTACACGGCGCAGGACATTCCCGGTACCAACGATTGCGGTCCCATCATCCATGACGACCCCATCCTGGCGGCGGAGCTGGTGCAGTACGTGGGCCAGCCGATTTTTATCGTGGTGGCCGATACGCACGACCACGCGCGCCGCGCGGCGCGTCTGGCGCAAGTGTCGTATGACGAATTGCCGGCGATCATGACACCGCAAGCGGCCAAGGCGGCGCAGTCGTATGTGCTGCCGCCGATGCGCCTGGCGCGTGGCGACTACCAGGCCGCGTTCGAGCAGGCGCCGCATGTGGTCAAGGGCCAGTTGTATGTGGGCGGCCAGGAGCAGTTTTATCTGGAAGGACAGATTTCCTACGCGATCCCGAAGGAAGCGCAGGGCATGCTGGTGCTGTGTTCTACCCAGCACCCGAGCGAGATGCAGCACGTGGTGGCGCATGCACTGGGCGTGCATTCGCATAACATCACCGTCGAATGCCGGCGCATGGGCGGCGGTTTTGGCGGCAAGGAATCGCAGTCGGCCCTGTGGGCGGCGGCCTCGGCCATCGCCGCATCGAAATTGAAACGCCCGGTAAAACTGCGCGCCGACCGTGACGACGACATGCTGGTGACGGGCAAGCGCCATTGTTTTTATTATGAATACGAAGTGGGCTACGACGATGATGGCAGGATTCTTGCCGCGAAAGTCGACATGACGACGCGCGCGGGGTACTCGGCGGACTTGTCCGGTCCCGTCGCCACGCGCGCCGTCTGCCATTTCGACAACACCTATTATTTGTCCGACGTGGATATCCGCGCCGCTTGCGGCAAGACGAATACGCAGTCGAACACGGCGTTCCGGGGCTTCGGCGGGCCGCAGGGCGCCATCGCCATCGAATACGTGATCGATGAAATCGCCCGCCATCTGCAGCGCGACGCGCTGGATATCCGCCTGCTCAATTTTTACGGGCGCAACGATGGCGAAGGGCGCAACGTCACGCCGTACGGCCAGAAAATCGTCGACAACGTCATCCATGAACTGGTGGCCGAGCTGGAACAGAGCAGCGATTACCGCGCGCGCCGCCGCGCCATCGACGCCTACAACGAAGCCAGCCCCATCCTGAAGAAGGGCCTGGCGTTCACGCCGCTGAAATTCGGCATCGCCTTCAATGTCACGCATCTGAACCAGGCCGGTGCCTTGGTGCATGTGTATGTGGACGGTTCCGTGCTGGTCAATCATGGCGGCACGGAAATGGGGCAGGGCATCAATACCAAGGTCATGCAGGTGGTGGCGCATGAGCTGGGCCTGGACCTCGAACGTGTGCGCGCCACGGCCACCGATACAAGCAAGGTGGCGAATACCTCGGCCACGGCGGCGTCCACCGGTGCCGACCTGAACGGCAAGGCGGCGCAGGATGCGGCGCGGCAGATCCGTGAACGCCTGGCTGATTACGCGGTCAAACTGTATGGTGGCGAAACGGCTTCCGTGCGCTTCTTCGGTAACCACATCCACGTGCAAGGCCACGTCGTACCGTTTGCCGAACTGGTGCAAAAGGCGTATCTGGCGCGGGTGCACCTGTGGTCGGACGGCTTTTATGCCACGCCTGGTCTGTCGTGGGATGCGAAGACGATGACGGGCCATCCTTTTTCGTATTACGCCTATGGCGCGGCCGTGGCCGAAGTAGTGGTCGATACCCTGACGGGCGAATGGAAGCTGCTGCGCGCCGATGCCTTGTACGACGCGGGCCAGTCATTGAATCCGGCGATTGACCTGGGCCAGGTGGAAGGCGCGTTTATCCAGGGCATGGGCTGGCTGACGACGGAACAGCTATGGTGGAATGCCGCCGGCAAGCTGATGACGCATGCGCCATCGACGTACAAAATCCCCGGCATTTCCGATTGCCCGGAAGACTTCCGTGTGAACCTGTTCCAGAACCGTAACGTGGAAGACAGCATCCACCGCTCGAAAGCCGTGGGCGAGCCGCCGCTGCTGCTGCCGTTTTCCGTGTTCTTCGCCATCCGCGACGCCATTTCCAGCGTCGGCAATCACGTCATCCAGCCCCCGCTCAATGCCCCGGCCACCAGCGAGGAAATCCTCAGGGCGGTGATGGCCGTGCAAGCGGCTGGCGTGGCGGCGTAAGGGGCCGATGATGAGCGACTGGCTGACAGCGATGGAGAATGACACGCAAGCTTGCGTGCTGGTGACGGTGGCCCTGGTGGAAGGTTCCGGGCCGCGCGAGGCAGGCGCGAAGATGCGCGTCGCCACCAGCGGCCAGGTCGACACCATCGGTGGCGGCCACCTGGAACTGCGCGCCGTGGAGATCGCCAAGACCATGCTGGCCACGGGCAATACCCAGGCGCGCCTGGAACGCTTTGCGCTGGGCCCCAGCCTGGGCCAGTGCTGCGGTGGTGTCGTCTGGCTGGCGTTCGAACCAGTGGATACCGGCCGCGATGCGGTCTTGTCCGCCTTGCGTGAACGCCGCCAGCAAGACAGCTGGCGTCTGACGGCGCTCGATGGCGACGCCGCCTCGGCCCTGTTCGATACGGCGGGCAAGCTGATCGCTGGCACGGGCGAGCACGCGCCCGATACATTTTCGCGCGAACGGGGCACGCATGTGGCGCAAGGCATGGACGGGCGGCGCTGGCTGGTCGACCCGTGCCTGGCGCCGCGCGCCCATTTGACCTTGTTCGGCGCCGGCCACGTGGGCGCCGCCATCGTGCGGGCGCTGGCCCACTTGCCCTGCAACGTCACCTGGGTCGATGAACGCGACGACATGTTTCCGTCCGATATGCCTGATAATGTGCGCATCGCCGCCACCGACACGCCCGAGGAATTTGTGTCCATGGCGCCGCCGGGCGGCAGTTTTCTTGTCATGACGCATAGCCATGCGCTCGATCAACGCTTGACCGAGGCCATCATGGCGCGCGACGATGCCGGCTGGTTTGGCTTGATCGGTTCGCACACGAAACGCAAGCAGTTCGAGCACCGCTTGCAGGCGCGCGGCGTGCCGGATGGGCGCATCGCCGCCATGGTGTGTCCGATCGGCATGCCAAGTATCCGCAACAAGGCGCCGGCCGTGATCGCCGCGTCCGTTGCCTGTCAATTATTGATGGTGTGGGAGGAAGCCGCCAGCGCGGCCCTGGCCGCACCGCTGCGGCTGGTATCTGCCAACGCGCCGCCGCGCCGCAAGAGCCGCGCTGCCACTCACCCCTTATAGAAAGAAGTCATGCCGATTGTTCCTGCCACATTGCAAGCTTACCGTGCCAGCTTGCTGCACTTCCACGCCGATCCTGCTTTCAGCGACGACGCGCATGCCTGGCATGCGGACGGCTTGCTGATCGTTGCCGATGGCAAGGTCGTGGCGGCCGGCGATTATGCACAACTGCTGCCGACTTTGCCGCCAGGCAGCCAGATCATCGATTACAGCGGCAAGCTGATCGTGCCTGGCTTCATCGACACGCATGTGCATTTCCCGCAGACGGAAATGATTGCCTCGCCCGCGCCCGGTTTGCTGCCATGGCTGGAGACGTATACCTTCCCCACCGAGCGCGCATTTGAAAATCCTGAGCACGCGCGCAACGTGGCCGAGTTTTTTCTCGACGAACTGCTGCGCTGCGGCACCACCACGGCCATGGTGTACGGCAGCGTGCATCCGCAATCCGTCGATGCCTTCTTCGGCGCCAGCGAGGCGCGCGGCTTGCGCATGGTGGCGGGTAAGGTCATGATGGACCGCAACTGCCCGGAATTCCTGCGCGATACGGCCGAGTCCGGCGCGCGCGAAACTGAAGAGCTGATCCGGCGCTGGCACAAGCACGGCCGCTCGCTGTACGCGATCACGCCCCGTTTCGTGCCCACTTCGACGAATCAACAGATGCACCTGGCGGGCGAGCTGGCACATGCCTTTCCGGACACGTATCTGCAGACGCATGTATCGGAAAACGAGGATGAGTGCCGCTGGGTGCGCGAACTGCATCCGCAGGCGCGCAGCTACCTCGACGTGTATGACCAGTACGGCATGCTGCGTCCGCGTGCCATGTTCGGCCATTGCATCTGGCTCGACGAGCGCGACCGCGCACGCATGGCAGAGACCGACTCGGCCGCCGCCATCTGTCCGACTTCGAATCTTTTCCTCGGCAGCGGCCTGTTCGATTTTGAGCGGGCCGATGCGGCGCGCGTGCTGCTCTCGCTGGCCACCGACGTGGGCGGTGGCACCTCGTTCTCGATGTTGCAAACCATGAACGAAGCCTATAAAGTAGCACGCTTGAAAGGCAGCTATCTGCCCGCCTTGCGCATGTTTTACCTGGCAACCCTGGGCGCCGCGCGCGCCATGCAACTGGAAGGCACTCTGGGCAATTTCACGCCGGGCACGGAAGCGGATTTTATTGTGCTCGACAAGCAATCGACGCCGCTGCTGGCGCGCCGCACGGCCGCTTGCCAAAGCATCGAGGAATTGCTGTTTGCCTTTGCGCTGCTGGGCGACGACCGCGCCGTGGCCGCCACTTATTCAGGCGGACGCTGCGTGCATGTGCGGGAGCAGAACTGACCTACCCGTTGTTCAACCTTGATGTATCCTGATGATTTGCCGCTGCTTATTTTCAGGATGATTCACCCTGATCGAGAACGCTGATGCAAAAGAAATTCCCGGGCCTGGCGCTGGCCGCCGCACTCGCCGCCGCGCTGCCATTGGCTGGCACGGCCCACGCCGCCAACGCCGTGGCCGCTCCTTCCGCCAACGAGGTGGCCACCGCGCGCCATTTTGCCGCCCTGGTCTCGGGCACCCAGCCGAAGACCGCCGAGCTGAGCCTGTTCTTTTCCATGATGCCCAAGGGCGGTGATCTGCATCACCATTACTCGGGCGCCATCTATGCCGAGCAATTCCTCGACTGGGTCGACAAGGAAAACTATTGCGTCAACAAGACGACCTACCGCATCGAAAGCAACAAGGAAGTCGTGGCGGCCGAGCGCGCCAAGCCGGCCGCCCAGCGCGGCTGCCTGTCGTCCACGGAAGTATTCGCCGATGCGGGCCTGTATGCGGAATTGCTGCAGCGCTGGTCGACCAAGGATTTCTATAATCACGGTGCCATCCAGACGCCCCCTGACCGTACCTTTTTTGATACTTTCGGCTACTTCGGTCCCGTCGCATCGAGCAACACGGCCGATGGCCTGAAAACCCTGAAGCAGCGCGCCATCGCGGAAAACTTGAGCTATATCGAAACGATTTTCGAGCTGTCGCCGTTCGTGCAAAGCACGCAATTCGACCAGCAGGTGCTGGCGCCGGGCTTGCAGCCGGCCGCCCTGCAAGCCGTGCTGGCCAACTGGACAGCTAGCCTGGAGCAGGATGCCAGCTTCCAGAAAAGCATCACGGCCTATAACGACAACGTGAACAGCAGCAGCGCCGGCATCGACGACGCCGATTTCACCATGCGCTACCAGGCGTACGTGCTGCGCTTCCTGTCGCCATCGCAAGTATTTTCCTCGATGGTGGCGGCCTTCAAGGCGGCCAGCCTGAATCCGCTGGTGGTGGGCGTCAACATCGTGGGCCAGGAAAGCGTGAATGTCTCCATGCGCGACTACAGCCTGCACATGGAAATGTTCAAGTTCCTGAAGGCAAAGTATCCGAACGTGAAGATCGCCCTGCACGCCGGCGAGCTTGCGCTGGGCATGGTGCCGCCGGAAGGCATGGCATTCCACATCGCCGAAGCCGTCAATGTGGCGGGGGCCGACCGCATCGGCCACGGCATGGATATCGCCTACGAGCACAATGCGCTGGCCACCATGCAGAAGATGCGCGCGCGGGGCATTCCCGTGGAAGTGAATCTGACCAGCAATGATTACATCCTCGGTATCAAGGGGCAGGCCCATCCGATCACCCTGTACCGCAAGTACGGCGTGCCGTTCGTCATCTCGACGGATGACGCGGGCGTGTCGCGCAATACCTTGTCGAACGAATATGTGCTGTTTGCCAGCCAGTACAAGACGGATTACGCGGAACTGAAAAAGCTCTCGTATAACAGCCTGCGCTATTCCTTCCTTGCTGATGCTGATAAACAACGCTTGCTGAAAGCCCTGGACGTTCGTTTTGCCCGCTTTGAGGCGCAAATTGCCGCCGCCGACAAGACGGAAAAAAGCAGCAAACCGTAAGTTTCGCCCGCGTCGAAACTGACACTCTTGCCACGGCCGGGTTCTCCGGCCGTTTTCCATTTCCCTGCCGAATTTTCAACGATGTTTTATTGTCAATTTTGTGGCGGCTATGCGACACAATTCACCCCAGATGCATGACTTTATCCAATTTCCTGGATGAATCAATTTCAAGCACATATTGCTCACTTATAATCTCGCGCCATAAGCCCGGATACGCTCATCACGATATCAATCCTACTACTTAGTCTCTGCTATTTATATTTTAAATATATAAATATGTAAAAAAAAACGTATTTGTCATCCATTTTTTGATGATGCATAGTGAGATGAGGGTGATATTAAAAAGTCACAATTCATATTCGTGATGACGTATGAAGATGGGTATTTGCAGTAAATAAAGGTGAGATGCAGAGTGAAACAAACAGTCATGCCGCAAAATGACGAGATTTTTCTGCATCTTGCCGCCGTGTCACAGTCTTGAAATATTTAACAATTACACTCGCGGCTTGCCATGTTGGCCGGTGCAGCATGTCGGGTGAATGACACAGGTGCTAGCGCCCTGGGTTGTACGGACCGGAACAGTGTTTTCAGCCGAAATTGTCAGGATACGGAGAGCCGTGATGTGCGGAGAGGCGTTTGTGATGGTCTTTGTCAGGACCGCAGCCAGTCCAGCCGGCGTAACAGTTGCAGCATCGTAAAGAGGAAATGTTGTGTTTGTGTTGCTGTGCGGCGCAGCCGGGCGGTGAGGCAATCCAGGATTTTCAAAAAATAATAGTCTTTTCTGGGGTTAAAGATGATCAATCACAAACGACTTCGGCTAACGCAAATCGCGTTAAGCCTGTCTATTGCACTGGCGGCGGCACCATCGTTCGCACAGAACACTACCTCGGCCATTAGCGGACGTATCTCGTCCAACGATGGTCAGCCAGCAGCTGGCGCCCAGGTAAACATCGTGCACGTTGAATCTGGCTCCGCCAGCAACGTGACCACCG
The DNA here is from genome assembly GCF_051380655.1 of Janthinobacterium amylolyticum. NCBI lineage: Bacteria > Pseudomonadati > Pseudomonadota > Betaproteobacteria > Burkholderiales > Oxalobacteraceae > Janthinobacterium > Janthinobacterium amylolyticum. The sequence goes on along the minus strand of NZ_JBNYXL010000003.1, from coordinate 606,954 downwards.
ATGCTGAAGGCCGCTATGTTGCCCGTGGCTTGCGCGCTGGCGGTCCTTACACGATCACCATCACCAAGAACGGCGAAGTGGAAAAACGCGAGGGCGTGTACATCCAGCTGGCTGAAACGGCCAGCGTCGATGCGACCCTGGGTGCGCCGATGCAATCGGTGAAAGTGGTCGGCAATGCCGCCCGTGCACAAATCTTTAACCGCAGCAACATGGGCGCCGGCACCAACATCGGCCCGACGGAACTGGCAACCCAGGCATCGATCTCGCGCAGCCTGCAGGACTACGCCCGCGCCGACCCGCGCCTGTCGCAAACGGACAAGGAACGTGGCGAAATCTCTGTTGCTGGCCAGAACTCGCGCTACAACTCGATGACGATTGACGGCGTGGCCGTGAATGACACTTTCGGCCTGGAAGCATCGGGTACCGCGACCGGCAAGCAACCGATTTCGATCGAAGCGATCCAGTCGGTTCAGGTGAACGTCGCCAACTATGACGTGACGCAAAAAGGCTACACGGGCGCGAACATCAACGCCGTGACCAAGTCCGGCACCAACAAAGTCAAGGGCAGCGTTTACTACGTGTTCCGCAATGACACCACCGCTGGCGACCGCTACAACGATTCGACCGGTGAATACTACGCGCCGCCAAAGTCGAAAGACACCACCAAGGGCGTTACCCTGGGCGGCCCGCTGATCCAGGACAAACTGTTCCTGTTTGCGAACTACGAAGAAACCAAGAGCTCGCGCGGCGCGCCAGCCTTCGGTCCGATCGGCAGCGACAAGACCAACGTGGCCATTTCGCAATCGGCCATCGATAGCGCCATCAGTATCGCCAAAGATAAATATGGCCTCGATATCGGTAGCTCGGCTATCCCTGCCGGTTCCGAATTCTCGGCCAAGGAAAAGCTGCTGAAGCTGGACTGGAACTTGACCGACAGCCAGCGCATGATGCTGCGTTACACCAAGACAGAACAAGCGGAGCCGATTTACACGGGTTTCTCGCAAACCGGTTTGTCGTTGAGCTCGTACTGGTACACCCAGGAAAAGAGCCTGGAAACCCTGGTCGGCCAATGGACGGCCGAGTGGACCCCAACGTTCTCGACCGAAGTCAAGTTCTCGACGCGCGACTATGACAGCGTACCGAAAAACAATGCCTACCTGCCAGCCATGGGCTTGCAATTCACGGGCGCGCTGCCAGCAGGCGCACCGGCTGGCCTGGCCACCGGCAACCGCTTCCTGAACTTCGGTACCGAACAAAGCCGCCAGCAGAACGTCTTGAAGACCAAGACGAAAGATTTCTACGCTGCCGGTACCTGGGCGCTGGGCGACCATGAAGTCAAGTTTGGTACCGATTACAGCAAGAACGATGTCTACAATGCGTTCCTGCAAAACGTCTACGGTAACTACACCTTCGGTTGTATCAACAGCAGCGCAGCGCTGACCTATTCGTTTGGCGCGATCAGCTGCGGTACGGCTACCGCCGCACAATTGCAAGCTGCCGTGCTGGAAAACTTCAGCCGCGGTCGTCCAAGTTCGTACTCCTACCAGGTGGCACAGCCAGGCCGCACCCTGAACGATGCGATCGCGACCTTCTCGCTGAAAAACATCGGTTTGTTCGTGCAGGATAGCTGGGATGTCAGCAAGCAGCTGACGGTCATGGCCGGCTTGCGCATTGATGGCACCCGTATTGGCGAAAAGCCGATCTACAATGCGCTGGCAGCCCGTCCTACCGTGGCACGCACGACGCCAACCGGCCGTCAAACGGGCGGCTTCGGTATCGACAATTCGCACACCATCGATGGCGAGAATCTGTATCAGCCACGCGTAGGCTTCAACTACAAGCTCGATTCGGCTCGTCCGACGCAGTTCCGTGGCGGTTTCGGTCTGTTCCAGGGCGCGGCAGCCAGTGTCTGGCTGGGCAATCCATACCAGAACACCGGTCTGGTCACGCAAAACATCACTTGCACCTCCGCCGCTGGCACTTGCCCGACGACCGATGGTTTCTTCAACCCGGATCCAACCAAGCAGCCAACCAACCTGGCCGCCGTTGTTCCAGCCATGAAAGTCGACGCCCTGAGCCCCGATCTGGCGCAACCGTCGGTATGGAAAGCCAATCTGGCGTTCGAGCATGAGTTGCCATGGATGGGCTTGATTGTTGGCGCGGAATACCTGCGCCTGCAAACCAAGAACTCGATCTACTACGAAGAGCTGAACATGGGCGCGCCTACCGCCACCGGTAGCGATGGCCGTCCGCTGTACTATGGCCCGAACGCCTACAAGACTTCGTGCTGGAATGCGACCGGTGGTCTGATCGGTGGCGCCAACTGCAGCGCGTTGACCAAAGCGGGCAGCAACGCCGCCTTCGGCCAGGTGCTGATGGCCAAGAACACGGACAAAGGCGAGTCGAACGTGCTGACCCTGTCGGTACGCAGCCCGCTGCGTGAAGGCCTGTCGTGGGGTTCGTCGTACACCTACAGCGATGCCACGGAAGTGTCGCCGCTGACGTCGTCGACCTCGAGCTCGAACTGGGGTGGCCGTGCCGTCTTCAACCCGAACGAAAACGTCGCGTCAAACTCGAACTACATGGTCAAGGACCGCTTCACGGCTAACCTTAACTGGCAAAAACGCTTCTTCGGCGAATACAAGACCACTTTCGGTCTGTTCTATGAAGGCCGTAGCGGCAAGCCATACAGCTGGACCATCAACAATGACTTGAACGGTGACGGTCTGGCCGGCAATGACCTGATGTACATTCCTAGCGCGCCAGGTTCGGGCGAAGTGGTCTTCTCCGGTGCGACGCCAGCGGCCCGCGCCGCCAATGAGGCAGCGTTCTGGAAAGTCGTCAATGCCAATGGCGACTTGCGTAAAGCCAAGGGCGGCGTGATTGGCCGTAACGAAAGCTTTGCATCATGGACCAACAGCTTTGACGTGCGTCTGAGCCAGGAAGTGCCAGGCTTCTTCAAGGGCAACAAGGGTATCTTCACCTTTGACATCTTGAACGTCGGTAACATGATCAACCGTAAATGGGGCCGCATCAATGAAGTGGCCTTCCAGTCGGCTGGTGGCCAGGTGCGCAGCTTCGTCGACTACGTCGGTATGGAAAACGGCAAGTATGTCTACAACACCCGTGCAGTAGTCGAAGGCCTGGAAACACGCCAGGCCAAGGGCGAATCGCAATGGGCACTGCAAGCAACGATCAAGTACGAGTTCTAATCTCGTCCTTGCCTCGTAGCTTGGCAAACTAAAAAACGGCTGGTGGCGACACCAGCCGTTTTTTTTATATGCAAGATGGTTTACTCTTTCCCCTTTTTAATAAATATCATTCCATGGCTCACTTCCTACGCACTCCTGTCGCCAGCGCGGCCTTGATTCTCACCCTGTCCGGCTGCAGCCATTTCGCTGCCGCGCCACAGGCTGCGCGCAGCGGCCCCATTGAAGTGAACCTGGTCGCTTTGAACGATTTCCACGGTAACCTCGAGCGCAGCAAATTCAGCTACACCAGCGTCACCGACCCGGTGCGCAAGACGGTGCAGGCAGGCGGCATCGATACCTTGTCCGGCGCCTTGACGGCCTGGCGCGGCGAAGACGCGCAGCTGATCTTTGTCGGCAATGGCGACCTGGTCGGTGCCAGTCCCGCCATGTCGGCCCTGTGGGCGGACGAACCGAGCATCGTGGCCATGAACATGCTGGGCATGAAGGCCAGCTCGGTCGGCAACCATGAGTTTGACCAGGGCAAGGCGGAGCTGCTGCGCCAGCAGCGCGGCGGCTGCGACTCGTCGCGTGCCGACAAGGCATGCAAGTTCAGCCCCGACTTCAAGGGCGCCAGCTATGCGTATCTGGCGGCGAACGTGATCGACAGCCAAACGGGCAAGTCCCTGCTGCCGGCCTACCGCATCGAAGAAGCGCATGGTGTCAAGGTGGGCCTGATCGGCGCCGTGCTGAAAGATACGCCATCCGTGGTGACGGCGGCCGGCATCAGCGGTTTGCAGTTCGGCGATGAAGCCGACGCCATCAACGCCACCTTGCCGCAATTGCGCGCGCAGGGTGTGGGCGTGTTCGTCGTGCTGCTGCACCAGGGCGGCGAAACGCCGGAAGCCGTCGACCAGCCTGACTGCAGCGGCCTCAAGGGCGAAGTGGTCGACGTGGTAAAGCGCCTCGACCCCGCCATTCAACTGGTCATCAGCGGCCATTCGCACCAGGGCTATCTGTGCCGTGTCGATGGGCGCCTGGTGACGCAGGCGCAAATGGGCGGCCACATGCTGACCCGCATCAAGCTCAAGGTCGATCCCGTCAAGAATGCCGTCATCGATGCCAGCGCACAAAACGTCGTCATGCTGCCGGGCCAGTACGCGCCGGACCCGGCCGTGGCGGCCTACCTGGAATCCGTGAAGCAGCGTAGCGCGGCCGAATTGTCGCGCCCGGTGGCCGTCATCGCCGTGCCCAGCGTGGGCCGCAGCACCAAGGGCGGTGGCGCTTCCGCGCTGGGCGACCTGGTGGCCGACAGCACCCTGTTCGGCGCGCGCGCCGCCGGCGCGCAAATCGGACTGATGAACAATGGCGGCATCCGCAAGGACCTGGAAGCGGGCGCCGGCCTGATGACGAACGTGGGGCAGAACCAGGCTGTGGTTCCGTTTGGCAATACCCTGATCGTCGTGAGTCTTTCTGGTGCGCAAATCCGCATCTTGCTGGAACAGCAATGGCCGGGCGCCGAAGCGGAAGAGGGCAACCTGCTGCAAGTGTCTGAAGGCTTTACGTATCGCTGGGACAGCACCCGGCCGCAGGGCCAGCGCGTGTTGCCGGGCAGCATCATGCTGAATGGCGTGGCCATCGATGATCAACAGCAATACCGTGTCGCCGCCAACAGTTTCCTCGCCGGTGGCGGCGACCGCTTCACCGTGCTGGCAGCCGGCACGCGCCGCCTCGACACGGGCGTGCGCGATATCGACGCCTTCAGCGACTACCTGATCGCCCGCGCCCGTGCTGGCAAGCCAGCCGGCAGCGCCACGCCGGCGGGTCGCATCGTGCGCGTCAAATAATTTTAACAAGGAAAAACTATGCGTCGTTTATTTGTTTCCGTTCTCCTCTCCAGCCTGTTCGCGGGCAGCGCCCACGCCGATTTCACGATTCCCGGCTTTGAGCTGGTGCACACCTCGCCCGTGGAAACGAGCTTGACGAATCCCGACCTGCGCGAGCCTGTTGCCGTGTGGACCGAGCTGTTCGACGGGGCCAGGAAAGAAATTGTCATCGCCCAGTTCTATGCCGTCAGCAAGCCGGGCACGGCCTTTGAAAAAGTGCTGGCCAGCCTGACGGCGGCCGGCCAGCGCGGCGTAAAGATCCGCTTCCTGCTGGACCAGAAGGGCGTGGGCTTGTCGGAAGCGGCGACCATCGCGCAGATCAAGGCGATTCCCAATCTGGACTTGCGCCTGATCGATTTCAATAAAGTCACGGGCAACGGCATCGTGCACGCCAAATACCTGGCCGTCGATGGCCAGGTGGCCTACATCGGCAGCCAGAATTTCGACTGGCGCTCGTTCGAGCACATCCATGAGACGGGCTTGAAGATCACGGAAGCCGCCATGGTTGGCCAGGTGCAATCGATCTTCGAACAGGATTGGCAAGCCCAGGCATTGACGTCGCAAGGCAGCCGCGCCACCGTGCTCAACAGCAAGGTGGTAGCGGCCAACTACGCGCAGAACGCTTTCCTGCTGGCCAGCCCGAATGCCTACAACCCGGCCGGCGTGGGCGATTCGGAAACGGGCTTGCCCGCCTTGCTGGCGGAAGCGAAAAACGAAGTGCGCATCCAGCTGCTCGATTACGCGCCGCTGTCCTACGGCCCGAACCGCACGCGGCCGTACTACGCCGTGATCGACAATGCCGTGCGCGCTGCCGCCCAGCGAGGCGTGAAAATCAAGCTGATGGTATCAAGCTGGAACACGGAAGCGCCGGCCATCGCCTACCTGAAAAGCCTGGCCCTGGTGCCGAACGTGGAAATTCGCATCGTCACCTTGCCTACGGCCTCGACGGGCTTCATTCCGTTTGCGCGCGTGATCCACAGCAAGACCATGAGCATCGACGGCAAGCTGGCCTGGGTCGGCACGAGCAACTGGGCGGGCGGCTATTTTGACCTGTCGCGCAACCTGGAAGTGGTGCTGCGCAACGACGCGATGGCGCAGCGTATCGCGGCCTTGCATGAGCAGACGTGGAGCTCGGCCTACGCGCAGCCGATCGACATCAACAAGCAGTATCCGAAGCCGGCCAAGGCCACGCCGCAAGGCAAGGAGTAATGGTGAACATGCAAAAACTGCTGAGTGTGCTGGCGCTGGGCGCCGCCTTCGCATCCGGTAATGCGCTGGCCTGGGGCAATGACGGCCACCGCGCCGTGGGCGCCATTGCCGATCAATTGCTCAAGGGTAGCGCGGCGCAGGCCAAGGTGGCAGCCTTGCTGCTGCCGGGCGAAAGCCTGGAAAAGATCGCCAACTGGCCCGATTGCGTGAAGGGTACGTATTGCGGGCCGCAATCACCGGAAATGCTGACCTATGTGGCGGCAAACCCGAAACACGGCGAATACCACTACACGAACGTGCCGTTCCAGAACGCGCACTACCACGACCACGGCGTGGGCACGGCCGACGACGATATCGTGCAAACTTTGAAACAGGCGATCCTCGTGTTGCAGGGCAAGGCTGATGCGGCCAGCAATCCGCATGGCTTCAGCCAGCGCGAGGCCTTGATTTTGATCACGCACCTGGTGGGCGATATCCACCAGCCGCTGCACGTGGGTAACGCCTTTGTCGGCAAGGATGGCCAGTTCTTCGCGCCCGCCACGCAGGCGCAGATCGATGACGTGGCCATTTTCAATGCGCGCGGCGGCAACGACTTGCTGCTTGACGATGCGAAGATGAAGGCGCTGTCGGACGCCGTGATCCCCGCGCCGCTGCCGGTGGAAGCGGGTGCCAAGCCGGCCAGCGCCTACCCGAAGTCGCCCACCAAGCCCTTGCATTCCTACTGGGATACGACCGTGGTCGACTATGCCATGCGCCGCCTGAGCACGCGCACGCCGCGCCAATTCGCCAGCACCGTGATTGCCAGTGCGCCTGTAGTGAGTGGCAATAGCGGCGACCCCGTCACCTGGCCGTATCAGTGGGCCGATGCCTCGCTGGCGGCCTCGAAGATTGCCTTCGCCGACGTGGTGGCAGGTCCGGCCACGCAGCAGACCAGCCGCAAGGGCGACGTCTACAACGTGTGGGCGCTGACGGTGCCGGACAATTATCCTGTGCCCAGCTCGGCGCTAGCCAAGCAGCAGCTGACGGAGGCGGGCTATCGCCTGGCGGCCGTGCTGCAGGCGATCTGGCCGCAGTAAGGTAACAACGGCCTTTGGGCCGTTTTTTTACGCCAGGATCACCTTGATGCCCAGTTCGCGGTAGGGGGCGACCAGGGCATCCTCCACGTCGCGGTGCACGACAATATCGCTGACCTGGCTCAAGGGCATGATCTGGAACGGCGAAGCCGTATTGAACTTTTCCGGCGAGGCCAGCACGATGGTGCGGCTTGACGCCTCGCTCAGCGCACGCTTCACGCACGCTTCCTCGTAATCGCCTGTGGTAATGCCCGTCTGCGGATGCAGGCTCGATACGCCCATGAAACACAGGTCCGCACGGATGCGGCCGATGGCTTCCACGGTCGCGGCGCCTACGCCGACAACCGAGTGCTTGTACAGGCGGCCACCCAGCATCAGCACTTCAATGGATGGGTGATTCACCAGCTCCACAGCAATCGACGGGCTGTGCGTGACGACGGTGGCGCGCAGTTCGCGCGGCAACTGGCGCGCCAGTTGCACGGCGGTAGTGCCGCCATCGATGAAGGCCACTTGCCCTGTTTGTATCAGCTTCGCCGCCGCGCGGCCGATGGCCGCCTTGATGCCAACCGAGAGCTGTTCGCGGCCCGCAAACGGCGCCAGCGCAGGCGAACGCGGCAGCAAGGGCAGGGCGCCGCCATGCACGCGCTCCAACAAGCCCTCTTTTGCCAGCTCGCGCAGGTCGCGGCGTATCGTGTCTTCCGACAAGCCCAAGGCATCACTGACGCCCCTGGCGACGATCTGGCCTTCGCGCTGGAGCAGATCCAGCAGATATTGTTTGCGCTGATGTGTGAGCATGGATTTTCTTGTATTTTCTTGATATTGCACGAGTTTGCATGATAAAGTCGGCAAAGACAAGCGCAAGGAGACGATATGCACAAAGAAAACAAGCAACAGCAACGGGTACGCATCCACGGCGTGCAAACCCTGTCGCACGACTGGTATCTGTTGCAAAAGACCACGTTCGACTACCTGCGCCGCGATGGCCAGTGGCAGACGCAGACGCGGGAAACCTATGACCGCGGCGATGGCGCCACCATCCTGCTCTACAACAAAATCAAGCGCACGGTGATCCTGATCCGCCAGTTCCGCTTTCCCACCTACCGCGAAGGCCACGATGGTTTCCTCATCGAATCAGCGGCCGGCTTGCTGGAAGAGGCCAGCGCGGAACAGCGCATCCGCGCCGAGGTGGAAGAGGAAACCGGTTACCGGGTGGGGCAGGTGCACAAGGTCTTCGAAGCCTTCATGAGTCCCGGTTCCGTGACGGAGCGTTTGCATTTCTTCGTGGCCGAATATGATCCGTCCAGCCGCATCGGCGACGGCGGCGGTCTGACGCACGAGGGCGAAGATATCGAGGTGCTGGAACTGCCGCTGGCGCAGGCAATGCGCATGGTGGCCGATGGCCGCATCTGCGACGGCAAGACCATCATGCTGCTGCAGCATGCGCAATTGCAACTGATGCCGGTAAAACAAGGCATGCAGATCCTCGTTGCCGGTCCGTATCGCTCCGGCACGGGCGACGATCCCGCCCTGATGGCGGCCAATGTGGCGGCCATGCAAGCCGTCTGCCTGCCCCTGTATGCCAAGGGACACATGCCCGTGCTCGGTGAGTGGCTGGCCTTGCCCATGCTGGCGCTGGCCGGCTCAAGCCGGGTGGGCGATGCCGTGTATGAGCAACTGTTCCACGCGCATGCGACGCGTTTGCTCGGCCATTGCGACGCCGTGCTGCGCATTGGCGGCGCGTCGGCTGGGGCGGATCAGATGGTGGCCGCAGCGCGCGGTCTTGGCTTGCCCGTGTATTTCTCGCTGGAAGAGATTGCACAGGCGTAAAAAAAGCGAAGCCCTGGGGCTTCGCTTTTTGTTATTTTAGGGGGCGCCTGAAAAAAGCCCAGGGCAAGGCAACGACGCCATGGGTATTTTCTCAGGTGCTCTTAACGCGATTTGACGAATGGAATGCCGATCGCTTTAGGCGCGATGGATTTCGCCATCAAGCCTGCCAGCACAATCACGGTGACCACGTACGGCACCATCTGGATCAGCGAGCCGGGGATGCGGCCCACGACCGGCAAGTCCACGCCTTCGATCTGGATCTGGATGGCGGCGAAGAAGCCGAACATCAGACAGCCGAGGAAGGTGTAGACGGGGCGCCAGTTGCCGAACACCATGGCCGTCAAGGCCAGGTAGCCGGCGCCGGCCGACATGTCGCGCAGGAAGAAGCCGCTTTGCACGATGGCCAGATAGGCACCCGAGAACGAGCACAGGATACCGGCCACCAGCATGGCCATGTAGCGCGTCGCTTCCACGCTCACGCCGGCCGAGTCCGCCGCATGCGGGTTTTCGCCGCAGGCGCGCAGGCGCAGGCCGAAGCGCGTGTGGTACAGCAGCCAGTGCACGAGCGGAATCAACAGGAAGGCCACGTAGACGAGGATGGAATGGCCGCCGATCAAATGGGCATACACCCAGCCGATGAAGGGAATATGTTCCACGTACTGCGTGCCCGGCAAGACCACGTCGAACAGGCGCGCCGAACCGAGATCGGGCGTGCGGCCGCCTTGCTGGAAGAAGAACTGCGCCAGCACGAACGTCAGTCCGCTCATGGCGATGTTGATCGCCATGCCGGCCACCAGCTGGTTGCCCTTTTGCGTGATGCTGACATAGGCCTGCAGCAGGGCCAGGGCGACGCACACCAGCATGCCGGCAGCCATGCCGTAATACGGGTTTTGCGTCGTGTACGCCACGGCGGCGGAAGCGAAGGCGCTGGCCAGGATCTTGCCTTCCAGGCCAATGTCGATCATGCCGCTGCGTTCGGCGAACAGGCCGGCCATGGCGGCGAAGATCAGCACCGGCGCATTGCGCACGGTCGATACCAGGATGCTGGCGAAATGAAAGTCGTCGAGTGTCATGGTGTTAGCCTTTGGTGCGCTTGAGCAGGGCGGAAATGGCCGGTGCGTAGAAGTTTTCCATCGCGCCGCAGAAGAGGATGATCAAGCCCTGGATGAAGATGAAGGTTTCCGTCGGGATATTCGGTTTTTCCAGCGACAAGTCGAAGCCGCCCTGGATCAGCGCGCCGAATAGCACGGCCGACAGGAAGATGCCGACCGGATGCTGGCGGCCCATCAGGGCGATGGCGATGCCGATGAAGCCGGCGCCGCCGACGAAGTTGAGCGACAGATAATGCGTCGAACCCATGATGGAATTGACGGAGCCAAGGCCCGCCAGCGCGCCCGAGATCAGCATGACGATGATGATCATCTTGCTGATCGATACGCCCGCATAGTGGGCCGCGTGCTTGTTCAGGCCCGTGGCGCGCAGCTTGAAGCCCCACGACGAGCGCCACACCATCACGCCATAGATCACCAGCGCGATGATGGCCAGGATAAAACTGATGTTCAGCGGCGTGTCGCCCAGCGACGGGAACCAGGTACTTAAGCGCGGCATTTCGCCGCTTTCCGCAAACACGCGGCTGGCCGTGTTCTGCTCGCCTGGCGGGATCAGGTATTTCACGATCACGAAGTTCATGAGGCTGGCGGCGATGAAGTTGAACATGATGGTGGTAACGACGATATGGCTGCCGCGCTTGGCTTGCAGGTAGCCGGGCAGGAAGCCCCACAGCGCGCCGAACAGGGCCGCGCCTATCATGGCCGCCGGAATCAGCAGCCAGGCGGGCAGGGTCTGGTCGAAGGCCAGCATGGCTACCGTCAAGCCCAGGCCGCCAATATACATCTGGCCTTCGCTGCCGATATTGAACAGGCCGGCCTGCATCGCCACGGAGACCGACAGGCCCGTGAAAATGAAGGTGCTGGCGTAGAACAGGGTGTAGCTCAGGCCTTCCGGATTGAGGATGGCGCTGTTGACGAGAATACCCAGCGATTCGGCCGGGTCTTCGCCCAGCATATAAATTACCAGGGCTGCGACCAGCATGGCCGACAGCAGGTTTAACATGGGCATGACAAAGGCTGTCGCCCAGCGTGGCAAGTCGTTATTCATGATTTATGCATTCCCCCCATCAGCAGACCGATGCGGGTGGTATCGAATTCTTCAATTTTCAGTTCGCCGGTGATGCGTCCGCCGCACATGACCAGAATGCGGTCGGCCAGCGCCCGCACTTCTTCCAGTTCGACCGACACCAGCAGGATCGCCACGCCTGCGTCGCGCAGGGCCAGCAATTGCGTATGGATGCTTTCGATGGTACCGATATCGACGCCGCGCGTGGGCTGGCCCACCAGCATCAGTTTCGGCTGCGCCAGTACTTCGCGCGCGATCACCACCTTTTGCTGGTTACCGCCCGACAGCAAGCCGATGCGCAGGTCCGGGTTCGCCGGGCGCACGTCGAACGTCTTCAGCAGCTCGGCGCAGCGCGCGCCGATGGCCTTGAAATTGAACAGGCCCCAGCGGTTCTTCAGGCGGTCCTGGTAGCCGAGGATGGTGTTCTGCATGACGGAGAAATTTTTCACCACGCCATCACGCAAGCGGTCTTCCGGAATGTGCGCGATGCCCAGTTCGCGGAAGGCCAGCGGCAAGCCATCGGCATCGTGGCGCTTGGCAAACGGCAAGTCCTTGTCCAGGAAACGCAGCTTGCCCGATGTCGGCAAACGCATGCCCGATAAAATTTCCAGCAGCTCGCTCTGGCCATTGCCCGACACGCCCGCGATGGCGACGATTTCGCCGGCGCGCAAGTTGAAACCTATGTCAGCCAGCAATTTGACCTGCTGCTCGTCGGCCAGTTGCAGGCCATCAACTTCCAGCACGGTGGCGCCCGGATTGTAGGGGGCGCGCGGCAAGTGGCTCTGGATGGGGCGGCCGACCATCATGTTGGCCAGTTCCTCTTTCGAGGTGCCGGCCGTCGCCACGGCGCCCACCACCGTGCCGCCGCGCATGACGGTGACGTTGTCGGTGATTTCCAGGATCTCTTGCAGTTTATGAGTGATCAGGATGATGGTCTTGCCCTGTTCCTTGAACAGGCGCAGGATTTCAAACAGCGATGCGGTTTCCTGCGCCGTCAGCACGGCCGTCGGCTCGTCGAGGATCAGGATATTGGCGCTGCGGTAAATCTGCTTGAGGATTTCCACGCGCTGCTGTGCGCCGACGGAGAGGTCCTCGATCTTTGCCAGCGGGTCGACGTCGAGGCGATAGCGCGCGCAAATCTCGCGCAGCTGGGCTTCCGCTTCGGCGCGGTGGCTGGCCAAACGAAAACCGCCTTCCGTGCCCAGCATGATATTGTCGAGGACGGTGAAATTCTCGACCAGCATGAAATGCTGGTGCACCATGCCAATGCCGAGGTTGATCGCCTCCTGGCTGTTGCGGATAGGCTGTACTTTTCCGTCGAGCAGGATTTCTCCGCCGTCGGCACGGTAGTACCCGTACAGGATGCTCATCAAGGTCGACTTGCCCGCGCCGTTTTCCCCCACCAGGCCATGGATACTGCCCTTGGCGATGGAGAAGCTGACGTCGGCGTTCGCCTTCACATGCCCAAACTGCTTGGAAATGCTGCGAAATTCTACTGCTGGCTGCATAGGTTCATAACTGGATAGTTTCATGGAAACGCGCCGCGCGGAGACAGGCCCCGGCGGCGCGCTAAAAGATACGGAGAAAAATTAAACCGGGCAGCTGCTGCCGACGCGGTAATCAATCACTTTGATCTTGCCATCGATAATGTCCTTACGCGCACCCAACACGCGCTTTTCGATTTCCGGCGTAATCAGCTTGCGGTTGTTCGCGTCGAGCGCCCAATCCACGCCGCCTTCTTTCAAGCCTTTATAGCTGACGCCGCCCTTCCAGGTGCCGTTCTTGACTTGCATGAAGCTGTCGTAGACCGTGTTGTCGACGCGCTTGACCATCGAGGTCAGGATGCTGCCTGGATACAAATGGTTCTGGTTCGAATCGACGCCGATGGCCAGCTTGCCTTTTTCCTTGGCCATTTGCAAGGTGCCCATGCCGCTGCCGCCGGCGACGGCGAAGACGACATCGACGCCGCGCTCGAATTGCGAGCGGGCCAGTTCGCCACCCTTGGCCGGGTCATTCCAGGCGCCGGACGTGGTGCCGACCATGTTTTGCGTGATTTCCGCCTTCGTGTTCACGGCCTTGACGCCTTGCGCGTAGCCGCAGGCGAAGTTGCGGATCAGGGGAATATCAATGCCGCCGATGAAGCCGACTTTCTTGCTCTTGCTGGCCATGGCCGCAGCCACGCCCACCAGGTAGGAGCCTTCTTCTTCCTTGAAGACGACGGAATTGACGTTGCTGCCGGCGGCCTGGCCGTCGATCAGCACGAATTTCACGTTCGGGAATTCCTTGGCGACTTTTTGCACGGCTTGCGTCTGCGCAAAGCCGATGGCCGCGATCATGTCGAGTTTCTTGCGGGCCAGGCCGCGCATGACTTGTTCAGCCTGCGTATCGCTCGATGCCTGTACTTCAATGAAGGAAATGCCCGTGTCTTTTTTGAAGCGCGATGCGCCTTCGAAAGCGGATTGGTTGAACGACTTGTCGAACTTGCCGCCCGCGTCATACACGACACCCAGTTTTGGGGTAGCCGCGGACGCTTGAGCAGTCAACAATACGGCTGCGATCGTCAAACTAAATTGTGTAAGTTTCATGAATTGGCTCCTGGAAGATCGATATTGTATATTTTTTATAGGTGAAACATATAATTTGGGGCCGATTTAGCCTGTTTTTCATGCACGAGGTGATGATTCCTTATCAACATTGCACTGTATTGCACAAGATCATTGCTGAGCTTGTATGCTTTTGCCGCGTCAATGTGATGCTCATGCAACAGTTGAGCCCCGTCTCTTTTATAGTTACAACATCGAATGGGGCGGCCGGAGCGGGCTGGGATGCGCCGTCAGCGGACGGGCAGGGCAAGCACGGAACCGGCGCCACGATGGGCGTCCGAATCACTATGCATCATGCCAGATATGTATGACAAATACGTTTTTGTTTAACTATTTATATGAAAGCCATATAAATTGGAGCGCAAACCCGAAAGAAGGGCCGGGGTAGGCCCCTCAGGGGCCGACCCCGGTCTTGCTGCTTTTCGGCTTCGCGTTACGCATGCACAGTGAGCATCGGTGGCCGCACATCCCCACGCGCAGCAGATGTTGTTCGCGTTCTCAGGCAGCCGGGGGATTGAGGATATTCAGGAAAGCCCGCACGACGGGCGCGTCGTCGAGCGTCGTGTAGCTGATGTACAGATTCGCAGACGGCGGATTGGTCTTGATTGGCAGGAACACCACGCCAGGCCAGCCGATGCGGCTCGTCGTTTCCGGCACCAGGGTCACGCCCAGGCCTGCGCCCACCATGGCCAGCAGGGTTTGCGGCTCGCTCGCTTCCTGGAAGATCACGGGTTCGAAACCGGCATTGATGCAGCATTGCACCAGGTAGCGGGGAAACGCGGATTTGTCCAGGTTCAGGGTCAGCATCGGCTCGTGGGCGATGTCGATCAGTTCGATCGCCGTGTTTTTCGCCAGCGGATGGTGTTCATTGACGGCCACGCAGACGTTTTCGCGGAAGCACAGTTCCTGGCGCAGATTGTCGTGGCGCAGGTCGTCGTCGTTGAGCTTGGGTTCGCGCCAGAAGCCCACGTCGATCTGCTTGGCGCGCAGCGCTTCATATTGCACCGTGGGGCCGAATTCATGGATGGTCCAGGTGACCCGGGGAAATTTGGTCTGGAATTCTTCCAGCAGGCTGGGGATGGGGCCCCACATGGCCGAGCCGACGATGCCCACGCGCAAGCGGCCCACTTCGCCGCGGTCGATCTGGCGGATGGTGTCGATGGTCATGCGCATCTTCGCCAGCAGTTCGGTCGCTTCATTCATCAGCGCCTTGCCCGCCACGGTCAGCTCGAAGGTGCGCGTGGTGCGCGCAAACAGGCGCACGCCCAGTTCACTTTCCAGTTTCATGATCTGCTGGCTCAGGGGCGGCTGCGAGATATGCAGGCGCTCGGCGGCGCGGCTGAAGCTTTTCTCCTCGGCGACGGCAAGAAAATACTTTAACTGTTTCAGATCGATGGACATGCTTTCCTTGCATTACCTGATGCTAAGCGGGAACGGCGCGCAAGCCTGAAAGGCTGCGCGCTTCTTTACAGCAGTCCTATTATCGTGCCACGACTGCCTGCATGGCAATGGCCAGTGCCGTACCGACTTGGGCATTGTGCTTGACCAGGGCGATATTCGTCGCCAGGCTGCGGCCATCCGTCAGCTGCTTGATGCGCGACAGCAGGAATGGCGTGACTTGCTTGCCCTTCACGCCGCCAGCGTCCGCTTCCTGCAGCGCTTGCGTGGTGATCGCGTCGATTTCTTCTTTCGGCATGGCTTGCGCGGCCGGCACGGGGTTGCTGACGACGACGCCGCCTTTCAAGCCCAGCTGCCATTTGGTGCCGATGAAGGCGGCCTGTTCTGCTGGAGTGTCAAGGCGGAAATCGGCCTTGAAGCCGCTTTCACGCGTGAAGAAGGCAGGGAAGCCTTCCTGCCCCACGCTGATGACGGGCACGCCGTGGGTTTCCAGGTATTCCAGGGTCAGGCCGATGTCGAGGATGGATTTCACGCCCGCGCAGACGACGGCGACGGAGGTTTGCGCCAGTTCCTGCAAGTCGGCGGAAATGTCGAAACTGGTTTCCGCGCCGCGGTGCACGCCGCCGATGCCGCCCGTGACGAACACGGCGATGCCGGCCAGTTCCGCGCAAATCATGGTAGCGGCCACGGTGGTGGCGCCCAGCTTGCCTTGCGCCAGCACGAATGGCAGGTCGCGGCGGCTGACCTTCATGGCGTCGGGCGAGGTGCCCAGCAGTTCCAGCTGCTCGGGCGACAGGCCCACGCAGATCTTGCCGTCGATGATGGCGATGGTGGCCGGCACGGCGCCGCCGTCACGGATGATCTGTTCCACTTCGCGCGCCATTTCCACGTTTTGCGGATACGGCATGCCGTGCGAAATGATGGTTGACTCCAGCGCCACGATGGCTTTGCCGGCGGCGCGCGCGTCGAGCACTTCCTGCGAGAACGAGAGGAAGCTATTGAGTTGAGTAGTGAGTTGAGTCATGTTTCAGTCCTGTTGAAAGAGGGTAGGAGGGGGCGGCGCCAGGTCGGCGTCGTCGATATCGTCGAGCGCGCCGGCGGAAATATGCGGCGAGACGGTGGCGGCCGATTCCAAGGTCATGGCGGCCAGTTTCAGGCCGCGCCGGCAGGCCAGTTTCAAATCGCCGCTGTCGTGGTACAGCGACCAGCAGACGGCGGCGGAAAACGCGTCGCCGGCACCCGTCACGTCGACGGCGTCCACTTCGCGCGCGGCCAGGTGCTCGATCGGTGCGTCCAGGGTGTCGCCATCCGTGAAATACACGCCTTCGCCGCCGCAGGTAACGACCACCTGGCGCGCGCCCTGGCGCTGCACTTCGCGGCAGGCGGCGCGCACATCAAACGCCGTTGGCAACGCGCGCGCCACGCGCGTTTCCAGTTCGCCGCGGTTGAGTATCAACAGGCGCAAGCCCGTCAAGTCCTGCGGCAAGTGCGCCATCTTCGGCTGCGAGACGGCGACGATGACGAGCGGGGCGGCGGCGCTGCCCATGGGGCCGGCGTCCTGGCGCGCATCGGCCAGCAAGGCTTGCACGCTGTCGTGGCCCAGGTTCAGGTCGCAGACGGTGAGGGCGGCGGCCGCGCGCTGCGGCTGGCGGCTGTGCAAAAAGGCGGGCGTCAGCTGCTCATACAGTTGCATGTTGGCCATCGCCAGCAGCATTTCGCCATGCTCGTCGAGCACGGCCGTGTAGGTGCCACTGCTGGTATTACTCAAATGCAAACTGCCGCGCATGTCGATGCCGGCATCTTCCGCATGCGTCTGCAAGGCGTGGCCGGCCGCATCGTCGCCCAGCGCCGTCAGCAAGGCGACGGGAATCGACAATCGGGCCAGGTTCTCCGCGATGTTGCGGCCCACGCCGCCAAATACCTCTGTCGAGCGCACGGGATTCGAGGTGCCCATCTGCAAGGCTGCCAGGGTGCGCATCTTGCGGTCCAGGTTGGCGGCACCGATGCACAGCACGGGGCGGCTGTCCGGCAGCACATAGGCGCGGCCCAGCAAGCGGCGCTCACGGATCAGGCCGGCGATATGGCCGGCGACGGCCGAGCGCGACAAGCCCAGTTCGCTCGCCAGGTCTTGCTGGGAAATGAAGGGGTTGTTGCGGATCAGCGTGTACAGCTGGTCTTTTTTATTGGTATCGGTCACAAGGTTTTCGCGGAAGGTTTAGACATTTGTCTTCGACTGTAAACATTTGTCCGTAAAGTGTCAAGCGCGCCTCAAGCGCGTGCCAGAGGTGCTTGAAAAGCGCGCGTATGGAGCTTGTATGCATGCGTTTTGGCGGGGATGGCAGAGGCGTGGCCATGGCTGGCAGGGGAGCGCTTGCCTGGACTATAATATCGGCCATTTATATTTGAATTATATAAATGGGCAAGAAAAATGGTATTTGCCATACATATTCCGTTTGATGCATAGTGGCGGCTTATAGAGGCAATACGCATTCGGATATACCTGTAACACCACACATCCCCGCTACCTGGGCCGCAGTATCTTGCCGTGTACTGCCGCGCAGGCAGCAACCATCATCATTAGTCAATCAGAGGATAACCATGTCGAACAACGCCCCTTTCCACGCCGCCGAAATCATCCGTGCCCGCGCTCCTGAAAATTTCAAGCCGCGCGTGGCGATGATCCTCGGTTCCGGCCTGGGCGTATTGGCCGAGCAGATGACGGATGCCGTCAGCATCAGCTTTGACGAATTGCCGGGCTTCCCGATCAGCACCGTGCATGGCCATGCGGGCGAGCTGGTGGTCGGCACCCTGTCGGGCGTGGCCGTCGTCTGCATGAAGGGCCGTGGCCACTTCTACGAAGGCTATGGCATGGGCGTCATGACGAGCGCCATCCGCACCTTGAAACTGCTGGGCTGCGAAATGCTGTTCGTTACCAACGCGGCCGGTTCGCTGCGCCCTGAAGTGGACGCCGGCAGCCTGGTGGCCATCAGCGACCATATCAACTTGCTGCCAGGCACGCCGATGGTCGGCCCGAACGACGACCGCTTCGGCCCGCGCTTCTTCAGCATGGCCAATGCCTACGACGCTGATCTGCGCAACCTGGTCAAGGAAACGGCCGCGTCGAACGGCATCACCCTGCACGAAGGCGTGTTCGTCGCCTATCCCGGCCCGAACTTCGAGACGGCCGCTGAAATCCGCATGATGGCCCGCCTGGGCGCCGACACGGTCGGCATGTCGGTGGTGCCGGAAGTGGTCTCGGCGCGCCATTGCGACCTGAAAGTGGTGGGCGTATCCGTCATCACCAACCTGGCAGAAGGCATGTCGCCATTCGCCCTGTCGCACGAGCAGACCCTGAAATACGCGGCCATCGGCGCGAAAGACCTGGTCAAGCTGATCCTCGCTTTCCTGGCCACCGTTTCCGCTACGCCGCAAGCCTGAGCACCCTTCTTTACGCAGTAGCGGCGCGCCATCTGCCGGCGCTGCCGCGCGGCAGGCCGGGAAAATCCGGCCTACACTGACCGCATCATCTTTGCATCACTCCATAAAGCGAGCCTTATCATGTCACGCGCATTTATCCTCCTGCTTGATTCCTTCGGCCTTGGCGCGACGCCAGACGCCGCCAAGTATGGCGACGCAGGTGCCAATACCTTTGGCCACATTGCCAGCACTGTCGCCAAAAGCGGCAAGACCTTGAAACTCCCGAACATGGAACGCCTGGGCCTGGGCGCCGCCGCCCACCTGGCCAGCGGCGAATGGGCCACGGGCTTCGACCAGCGCGACGGCTTTACCGGCGCGTATGGCGCCGCGCGCGAGCGTTCCACCGGCAAGGACACGCAGAGCGGCCACTGGGAAATCGCCGGCGTGCCCGTCGAATTCGACTGGGGCTACTTCCCCCGCACCACGCCATCGTTCCCCGCCGACCTGACCGACAAGCTCAAAGCCATGTCGGGCGTGCCGGGCTTCCTCGGCGACTGCCATGCCTCGGGCACGGACATCATCAACAAGCACGGCGATGAACACGTCGCCACCGGCAAGCTGATCATCTACACCTCGGGCGACTCGGTGATGCAGATCGCCGCGCACGAAGAATCGTTCGGCCTCGAACGCCTGTACGCAGTGTGCGAAATGGCCTTCAAGCTGGTCGAGCCGTACAACATCGGCCGCGTCATCGCCCGTCCGTTCACTGGCAGCAACGGCAACTACACGCGCACCTCCAACCGCCACGACTACGCCGTCGCGCCACCCGCACCGACCCTGCTCGACCACGTCAAGAATGCGGGCGGGGAAGTCGTCGGCCTGGGCAAGATCAGCGACATTTTCGCTACCCAGGGCATCTCGCGCGTCGTCAAGGGCGTCGACAACATGGCGCTGTTTGAAGCGCTGTTGACAACGGCCGACGAAGTGCAGGACAAGTCGCTCACGTTCGTGAACTTCGTCGACTTCGACCAGGCCTTCGGCCACCGCCGCAACGTCGAGGGCTATGCCGACGCGCTGCGCGAAATGGATGCGCGCCTGCCGGAATTCATGGCCAAGCTCAAGGAAGGCGACCTGGTCGTGATCACCGCCGACCATGGCTGCGACCCGACCTGGCACGGCTCCGACCACACCCGCGAACACATTCCGATGATCTTCTTCGGTCCCGGCGTCGCCCCGCGCGCACTGGGTATTTCCGAGACCTTCTCCGATATTGGCCAAACCCTCGCCAAGCACCTTGGCGTACCACCACTTGCTAATGGAACCAGCTTGTTATGACACTCATGCACCCCGACTTCAAGCGTAACGAAGCCATCGGCCTCGACCTGGGCTGGATCAACCAGATCCGCGTCAACCGCGCCGCGACAGACCGCCGCGCGGCCAGCCTGGCGAACCGCCGCACGGTGAAAAAAGAATACCAGGCCGCCTGGCTGGTGAAAGCCATCCAGATGATCGACCTGACCACCCTGGGCGGCGACGATACGCCGGGCCGCGTGGAACGCCTGTGCATGAAGGCCATGCGCCCGCTGCGCGCCGACCTGATGGACGCCTTGGGCCTGACCGACTTGAGCACCGGCGCCGTCTGCGTCTACCACGAGATGATCGCCCCCGCCGTGAAAGTCATCCAGGGCCGCTTGCCCATCGCCGCCGTGTCGACGGGTTTCCCGGCTGGCCTGACGAGCATGGAAACGAAGCTGCGCGAGATCGAACTGTCGGTCGCCGCCGGTGCTTCCGAGATCGATATCGTCATCACGCGCCAGCACGTCCTGAACGGCAACTGGCAAGTGCTGTACGACGAAATGCTGGCCTACCGCAAGGCCTGCGGCGAAGCGCACGTGAAGGCGATTCTCGCCACGGGCGACTTGCTGACCCTGGAAAACGTCGCCAAGGCGTCGTGGGTCTGCATGATGGCAGGCGCCGATTTCATCAAGACTTCCACCGGTAAAGAGGGCGTGAACGCCACCATTCCCGTGGCCCTGACGATGGTGCGCACGATCCGCGAATACCACGAGCAGACAGGCTTCCAGGTGGGCTTCAAGCCGGCCGGCGGCGTCAGCTCGGCCAAGAGCGCGCTGCAATACCTGAGCCTGATGAAAGAAGAACTGGGCAATGAATGGCTGCAGCCGCATCTGTTCCGCATCGGCGCTTCCAGCCTGCTGACGGACATCGAGCGCCAGCTCGAGCACTACGTCACCGGCAGCTACTCGGCCAATCATCGTCACGCACAACCTTAAAGAACAATCGTCATGCCAACAATTAACGAGATCCTCACTACTATGGACTACGGCCCTGCTCCCGAAAGTCAAAAAGAAGCGCAGGCGTGGCTCGATGGCCATCAGCGCAAGTTCGGCCTGTTCATCGACAACGCCTGGAGCGAGCCAGCGGAACTGTTCGCCTCGACCAATCCGGCCGATGGCACGCAGCTGGCGGAACTGACGCAAGCCACTGACGCGGACGTCGAACGGGCTGTCGAAGCGGCACGCCGCGCGCTGCCCGTCTGGCAAGGCATGGGCGGCCATGGCCGCGCGAAAGTCATGTATGCGCTGGCCCGCTTGCTGCAGAAGCATTCGCGCCTGTTCGCCGTGCTGGAAACCCTGGATAACGGCAAGACCATCCGCGAAACGCGCGATATCGACTTGCCGCTGGCCGCGCGCCATTTCTACCATCACGCCGGCTGGGCGCAGCTGCAGTCGGAAGAATTCGCCGACTACCGCGCCGTGGGCGTGGTGGGCCAGATCGTGCCGTGGAATTTCCCGCTGCTGATGCTGTCGTGGAAAATCGCCCCGGCCCTGGCGGCCGGTAACACGGTGGTCTTCAAGCCGGCCGAATTCACGTCGCTGACCGCCATGCTGTTCGCCGAACTGTGCCTGCAGGCGGGCGTGCCTGCCGGCGTGGTCAACATCGTCACCGGCGACGGGCGCGTGGGTTCGGCCATCGTCAACCATCCTGGCGTCGACAAGATCGCCTTTACGGGTTCGACCGAAGTGGGCCGATTGATCCGTGAAGCGACGGCCGGCAGCGGCAAGAAGCTCTCCTTGGAACTGGGCGGCAAGTCGCCGTTCATCGTCTTCGAAGACGCGGACCTGGACGGCGCCGTGGAAGGCCTGGTCGATTCGATCTGGTTCAACCAGGGGCAAGTGTGCTGTGCCGGTTCGCGCCTGCTGGTGCAGGAATCGATTCAGGAGCGCTTCCTGAACAAGGTGCGTGCGCGCATGGAAAACCTGCGCCTCGGCTCGCCGCTGGACAAATCGATGGACGTGGGCGCGCTGGTCGATCCGGTGCAGCGCCAGCGCATCGCCGCGCTGGTCGATTCGGCTCGCGCCGAAGGCTGCGACGTGTGGCAACCGGCGTGCGAACTGCCGGCTGACGGTTCGTGGTTCCCGCCGACCCTGATCACGGGCGCGTCGACCTCGGCCGCCGTGGCGCAGGCTGAAATCTTCGGCCCCGTGCTGGTGGCCATGAGCTTCCGCACGCCGCCTGAAGCGGTGCAGCTGGCGAACAACACGGTGTACGGCCTGGCCGCCAGCGTGTGGACCGAGTCGATCAGCCTGGCCCTCGATATCGCTCCCGCCATCAAGGCAGGCGTGGTGTGGATCAACAGCGCCAACCAGTTTGACGCGGCATGCGGCTTTGGCGGCTACCGCGAATCGGGCTTCGGCCGTGAAGGCGGCCGTGAAGGCATGCTGGAATACATGACGGCCCTGGCCGAAGATGCGCGTCCGGCCCTGCCGGTGGTGGAAGCGAAAGCGAAGGGCAATGTAAAGCCGGCGGCAGCCGACCCGTTCGCCATCGACCGCACGGCCAAGATGTACATCGGCGGCAAGCAGGCGCGCCCTGACAGCGCCTACAGCGCGCCCGTGTTCGGCGCAAATGGCGCCCTGCTGGCCGAAGTGGGCGTGGGCAGCCGCAAGGACATCCGCAATGCCGTCGAAGCGGCGCACAAGGCGTCCGGCTGGACCAGCGCCACGGCGCACAACCGCGCGCAAGTGCTGTACTACATCGCCGAAAACCTGGCAGCGCGCGCCGACGAATTCGCCGCCCGCATCGCGGCCATGACGGGCAGTAAAAATCCCGAGAAGGAAGTGCAGGCATCGATCGAACGCCTGTTCTACTACGCCGCCTGGGCCGACAAGTACGACGGCCTGGCGCACCAGCCGCCCACCAAGGGCATCACCGTGGCGCTGAACGAAGCGGTCGGCGTGATCGGCATCGTCTGCCCGAACGAAGCGCCATTGCTCGGCTTTATTTCGTTGGTGGCGCCGGCCATCGCGCTGGGCAACCGCGTGGTGGTGGTACCGTCGGAAGCGCATCCGCTTTCCGCGCTGGATCTGTACCAGGTGTTCGACACCTCCGATTTGCCGGGCGGCGTCGTCAACATCATCAGCGGCAATGCCGATGAACTGGCGCGCACCCTGGCCACGCACGCCGACATCGACGCCGTCTGGCGCCATGACGGTTCGGCGGAAGGCTGCGCGGAAGTCGAGCGCCTGTCGGCCGGCACCCTGAAGCGCACCTGGGTCGGTGGCGCCAAGGGCCGCGACTGGTACAGCGCCGCCCAAAGCGGCGGCCGCGCCGTGCTGGCGCATGCGTCGCAGGTAAAAAACGTGTGGATTCCTTACGGCGTCTAAGTTTATAAAGCAGGAAAGTGGGGCCGGTTCACCCGCGCAGCGATGCGCCGGGGCGCCGGCCCCAAGTTGCTTTCGCCAGCAGGACGTGTAGGCCGGATTGGCCCGCAGGGCGTCATCAGGCAAGGCCGCTGGCTGGACATCAGCATTTGAATATTAAATCGGGAGCTATCATGTTTCTAACCCAGGAAATTATCCGCAAAAAGCGCGACAAGGGCGTGCTGAGCGCCGAGGAAATCCAGTTTTTCGTGCGCGGCATTACTGACGGCAGCGTCAGCGAAGGACAGATCGCGGCGCTGGGCATGGCCGTCTTTTTCAACGACATGAACATGGACGAGCGCGTGGCGTTCACCCTGGCCATGCGCGATTCCGGCCACGTGCTGGACTGGCGCGCGCTGAACCTGCCCGGCCCTGTCGTCGACAAGCATTCGACGGGCGGGGTGGGCGACGTCGTTTCCCTGCTGCTCGGGCCCATGGTCGCCGCGTGCGGCGGCTACGTGCCGATGATCTCGGGCCGCGGCCTCGGCCACACGGGCGGCACCCTGGACAAGTTCGACGCCATTCCCGGCTACTGCACGGTGCCGGACAATGAACTGTTCCGCAAGGTGGTGCAGGAGATCGGCGTGGCCATCATCGGCCAGACGGCGCAGCTGGCGCCGGCCGACAAGCGCTTCTACAGCATCCGCGACGTCACCGCCACGGTGGAATCGGTGGCCATGATCACCGGCTCCATCCTGTCGAAGAAACTCTCGGCCGGCCTGGACGCGCTGGTAATGGACGTGAAGGTGGGTTCGGGCGCCTTCATGCCGACCTACGACAAATCGGTGGAACTGGCCGAAAGCATCGTCGCCGTCGGCAACGGCGCGGGCATGCAGACGTCGGCCATTCTGACGGACATGAACGAATCGCTGGCGCCGTACGCCGGCAATGCGCTGGAAGTGCGCGGCGCCATGGACTATCTGACGGGCCGTTCGCGTCCCGCGCGCCTGCACGAAGTGACACTGGCGCTGTGCGCCGAGATGCTGGTGCTGGGCGGCCTGGCCGCCACCGAGGAAGAAGCGCGCGTGAAATTGATGGCGGCTCTCGATTCGGGCGAGGCGGCCGAACGTTTCTCGCGCATGGTCTCCGCCCTGGGCGGCCCGTTTGATCTGGTCGAGAACCCTGACAAGCACCTGGAGACGGCGCCGTTCGTCGTGCCGGCGCCGGCGCTGTCGGCCGGTTTTGCCAACGTGCGCGATTGCCGCGCCATCGGCCTGGCCGTGGTGGCCCTCGGTGGTGGCCGCCGCCGTCCGACGGACAGCATCGACTTCGCCGTCGGCCTGACGGACCTCGTTGGCCTGGGCGAACAGGTGGCCGTTGGCCAGCCGCTGGCCATGGTGCACGCGCGCACGGAAGCGGCGGCGCAGCAAGCCGTCAGGGAAATCCAGCAAGCGTATGACATCAGCGCGGTGGCCCTGCCGGCCAATCCGGTGATTTACCGTACCATTCGACCGTAACTATTTTTAGCCCCAAAGCAGGGTCTGGGGTCGGTCCTTGCAGGATTGGAATGCGTACCATTGGAACGCATTCCCCCTCAGGGTACGACCCCGGCCTTTGCTGGTTTTACAGGTAAATAATCAAATGAACAACCAAGAACTGATCGCCGAAGCCAACGCCGGCCGTGAACTGGCGTACGCGCCATATTCGCGCTTTAAAGTGGGCGCGGCGCTGCTGTGCAAGGATGGCCGCGTCTTCCGTGGCTGTAACGTGGAAAACGCCGCCTATGGCCTGTGCAACTGCGCCGAGCGCACGGCGTTTTTCAGCGCCATCGCGCATGGCTGCAAACCGGGCGACTTCGCCAGGCTGGCCGTGACGGGCGACACGGCCGAACCGATTTCGCCATGCGGCGCCTGCCGCCAGGTGATCTTCGAGATGGGCGGCGCCGACCTGCCGGTGATCCTCACCAATCTGAAGAACGACATCATGGAAGTGACGGCAGGCTGGCTGCTGCCGCACGGCTTTGGCAATTCCGACCTGGACATGAAGTAACTTAGGCAATGGCACCAGCTTGAACAAGACGATCGACATCCAGGCCGCCGTGGCCATCGCCGCGGCTGAAGCCCTGGCGGCCAAGACGCAGGGTACCTTCGGCGTGGGCGGCGTGCTGCTCGACGGCGCCGGCAACGTGCTGCAATCGATGCACAACAACGTCGTGCGCCACGGCCTGGTATTCGATCCCACCGCGCACGGCGAACGCCAGCTGGTGGACTGGTATTTCGCCGAGCGGGCCAAGGGCACGTCCTTGCCGCCACCGGGCGAACTGACCATCGTCACGTCGCTCGACCCGTGCTGCATGTGCACGGGGGCGATTCTGGCCGCCGGTTTCAATGTGGTGGTGGCCGCGCCCGATGTCAATGCGGGCATCAACTACGATGGCAGCGCCACCTTCATGGCCCTGCCGGCGCCGCTGCAGGCGCAGGCGGGCCGCAGCTTCTGTTATCCGGCCGTGCGCGGCGCCACCGTGTATGCGCGGCTGCCGGCCGGCGCCGCGCCCCGGTCTTTTTTCATCGGCAAGAGCATCCACGAAGCGACGCAGGCTTTGTGCTCGCTGGTGTTCGAGTCGACGTCGGCGCAGGTGATGCAGCTGCTGAATGCTGGCGACGATGAGCCGCGGCGCGACCCTGCCACCTTGCCGTCCGAGCATCCGGTGGTGCGCGCCTTGCGCCGCCGTTACCCCGACGCCCTGACTTACCGCTGCGCGCCGCACGCGCCCGATGCGGGCCTGGCGCCCTTCCTGCAGGCGGCCATGGAGCAGGACGTGCGCGATGGCGGCCAGGGCGATGCTGCCGCCTTGCTCGACTCTTTCGGCAACCTGCTGCTGTGCATGCCGGGAAAATCGGCGCAATCGGCTATCCGCACGCCGTTCATGGAATGCACGCGCCAGTATGCGCAGCTGCGTTTTGAATTGATGGCCAGCGCGGAGCCGGCGCTGCAGGAAGAGATCAAACGCTATCTGGGCCATCCGAAGCACGGCACCTTCGTGCTGGCCGTCGGCCCGGACGACAGCGCCGCCAGTTTCATGACCCTGGGCGCCTACGGCTCCACCATGGAAGGGGCGCTGCCGGAAAATAATCCGGCGCAGTTCCAGTACGTGCGCCCGGCCATGGCGCAAGATGCGCTGCTGGCGCTGTGCGATGCCATGCCGCCCCTGTACCGCAAACTGATACGCATCCGGCCGCGCCAGGTGGCAAGCCAGGCCTTGATCAGCGCACTGGCTTAGGCGTCATCGTCCGGCAGGTTTTTCAGTAAAAAGTCGCGCACGTTTTCACCGGCGACGCGGCGTACCTGCGCTTCCGACAAGCCCGCGTCGAGCAGCGCCTGCGTCAGGCGCGGCAAGCCGGCAGCGTCGATGGCGGTGGTGACGGCGCCGTCGAAGTCCGAGCCATACGCCACGTGCTGCGCGCCAATCAGTTTGACCGTGTAGGCGATGGCGCGCGCGATCGAAGCCACGTCCTTGCCGCAAACGGCCGTGTTCCAGAAGCCGATGCCCACCAGGCCACCTTGGGCGGCGATGCGTTTGAGCTGTGCGTCGCTGAGGTTGCGGCCGTTGGCGCAGGTGCCGCGCACGCCCGTGTGCGACACCATCACGGGGCGTTTCGCCAGCGTCAATACCTCGTCGATGGTGGCCGGCGAGGCGTGCGCCAGATCGACGATCATCTTGCGCTCTTCCATGGCGCGCAGCCATTGCCGGCCCAGCGGCGTCAGGCCGCCTTTTTTCAAGCCATGCTGGGAGCCGGACAGTTCCGTGTCGAAGAAATGCGTGGGCGCGGCCATGCGGAAGCCGGCCTGGTACAAGGTGTCGAGGTTGTCCAGCTTGCCTTCGAGCGCATGCGCGCCTTCCAGTGTCAGCCAGCCGGCCATCAGGGCCGGGTCCTTCTCGCGCGCGGCGACGAAGCTGCGCAGCTGCGCGCGGCTGCCGATGACGCGCAGCTTGCCATGGCTCTTGCCCGCTTGCTGGCGCAGCTCGTCGGCCTGGTAAGTGGCGCGCGCCAGCAGGCTGTTCCAGGTAGCCGGCGGCAAGCCCTGCGCCATCACCAGGGCCGTGATGTTGTCCGTGTCGCTGCCATTGCGCTCGATATTCATCTTGCGCGGCGTCTTGGTGACGACGGAAAAAGCTTGCAGGGCCACGTTGCCCCGTTGCATGCGGGGAAGGTCGACATGGCCGCGCTGGCTGTCGCGGTTCAGGTCGCGCTGCCACAGCAGGCTGTCCGCGTGCAGGTCGGCGACCCACAGGTTGCGGTGCAAGGCCAGAGTGGCCGTCGATGGCGCCTTGCCGGATGGAGGATGGACGCGGTTGAAATGCTCGTCGACGAGGACGGGGGCGGACAGCAAGCCGCCAACCAGCGCAAGGCTGGCGGCGGCGATGGTACTGATGATCATTGTTCTCCGTTTCACCATGGGTCGTAAGTGCCCAGGCTCCAGATGTGGCCTTCCGGATCGCGGCAGGTAAAGCCGCGTCCGCCGTAATCTTCATCCTTGATGTCGAGCACGATCTCGGCGCCGGCTTCGCGCGCGCGGCGATAGACGGCATCGGCATCGTTGACGACCAGGTAGCAGCTTTGCGTGTTGGCATTGCCGATCTCGCCCGGCTGCTTCATCAGGCGGCCATACTCGCCATCGACCACGGAACCGAGCATGATCATGCCGTTGCCATAGCTGAGCTGCGCATGGGCGATGCCGCCGTCGCTGTCGGGGACAACCAGCTGTTTTTCAAAGCCGAATGCCGTGCAGAGCCAGTCGATGGCCGCAGGCGCATCGCGGTAGCGCAGGCAGGGAATGGTGGTGGCCCTCGTGTCTTTGGCTGTCGTGGTCATATGGGAACTCCTATCGGGGATGGAGTAGTTTCGATCGTGAATGCTGCATGGCGTTCACCATGACGGGTATTGATGGCAAGGATCTTGATACCTGTCATGGCCGCGCTTCACTATATGCCACTCTCGTCCGCCCTACAAGAGTGTCACGCCTGCGGCGGCTGCTCCTGCTGCGCCGTTTTCTTGTCCCAGCTGAAGCCGCCCGCATTGCCGGCCCATTTCAGCAGCAGGAACACAAGGAACAGGGTGATGGCCAACGGCAGGATGGTGATGACGAAAGCCAGGCCGATGGCGCAGGCCAGCAACATGGGCCAGGACATGGCCGACAGCGCATCGAGGCCCTGGCGCGCATACGCGCACAGCGCGTTCCAGAATTCCGTAAAGGATGTGCTGCCCGGTGCCGAATTGATGTCTTTCATGCTGCTCTCCTGTCGTCGTTAGTGCCGTTGCCGTCGTGATGGCCTGGCGATGAAGCAACTATAGCCAGGCTTTTGCTGACTGGCACCCGGTCTGCGACGAATTGCAGGCTGGGCGGAACGAACGACGACAGGCGACGACAGGCGGTTATTCGAAGATTTTCAGCTTGAGCTGGAAGCTGAGCGCGCCATACAGCCGGTCTTTATACGATGGCACGATGGCGATATTCACGCCCACGCGCTGGTATTCGTAGCTGATGGTGGGCACCAGCGCGGGAAACCAGCCGCCGTCGCGCATCTTCGGATAGCCGCTGAAGCCGCCAACGACGGCACCCACGCGGAACGGCCCCATCTGGATGGGCTGGTAATACACGCCCACGTAGTTCGAGTAGGCGCGGTCGCTATTGTAGAAGCGTCCGGCCGTCGCCGAGGCAACGGTGGAAAAACGGTATTCGGCGCCCAGGCCAGGATTGCTGTCGTTCAGGTTCTTGTCGCGCTGGAAATGATAGGAATAAAAGCCCGCATTGAGCCAGGTTTCGCTGAGCGGCTTGTTCTCGATCAGGTTGAAAACATCGGCTTGCGCGCCGCAGGCATACGCCAGCAACAGGGCGGCTAGTGACAATCGTTTCATGCGTGCTATATCCTTTTTGATCTGGTGGTCTGATGGCGTGCCTGGGCTGGCGCTGCCGCGATCGTATCACCAAGTCCGCCTTGGCTCTAGGCAATATTGAAAACGCAGAACAGGCGGTCGTTTGCCGGCCTGTTTCTGGCATGCCGGCATGGTTACGCCGTTTCCCGGGCGGGCTGAAAAGAATGATTCTCATTGTGCAACTATATTTGCATTATTGTTACAAAAGTTGTTGGTTTGCGACATATCAAAGTCGATGGATATGATATTCTGGCGTCAAGTTAATTTTCTTTTTGGAAATAAAATGTCAACCATGTTCAAATCACCATTCGTTCTCGTTTTGTCGACCGTCTTTGCCGCCGGCGCCGCGCAAGCTGGTGTTGTCGATCTGGGCATCGGTGGCGCCAATTTCTATTCCCTGAGCAACTTCACCGCTTCCGGCAGCGATGTCGAAGGCGGCGTGCTGGTCGCCGGTAACCTGTCGGCGTCGAGCTATTCGATCAATGACAAGAACAAGGATGCCTACGTCTCGCATGGCAATACCGGCTATGCGCTGGTCGTTGGCGGCAACCTGAACTACAGCTCCGGCTCGATCAAGAACGGCAACTACTATGTGGGCGGCACGACGACGACCAGCAGCGTGGGCCTGAACACGGCAAGCAAGACGACGGCCTCGCCCGTATCGTTTGCCACCACCTCGGCCCAGCTGAAAAACACCTCGACGTCGCTGTCGAACGTGGCGGCCACGGGCAGCAGCTCGGTGGCCTATGGCGGCATGACCCTGAAAGGCGGCACGGGCAATGTGCAGGTGTTCGACCTGACTTCCGCGGCGCTCGGTTCGGTGAACAACTTCAAGTTCAGCAACCTGCACACGAACGACACGCTGATCCTCAACATCAGCGGCACGGACGTGACCCTGAGCGGCGGCTATGACGGGTTCAAGAACTACAATGTGCTGTACAACTTCTATGAAGCGAAAAACCTGACCTTCAGCAATGTTGGCCTGTATGGCAGCGTCCTGGCGCCGCTGGCAAACGTGGCCGGTGGCGGTGGCCAGATCAATGGCAGCGTGGTGGTGGGGAACTGGGCCTCGAACATCCAGGTCAATGCCAATCACTATTTCAGCGCCACCAACGTGGCCGGTTATGTATCGGCCGTGCCGGAACCGGAAACCTATGCCATGCTGCTGGCCGGCCTGGGCCTGGTCGGCTTCATGGCGCGCCGCCGCAAGAACAAGAGCGCAGCCTGAACGCCGCTGGCTGACTGAAAACCGCCTGCACGGCGGTTTTTTTTCGTCGCGTCATACCTTCACGGCCGCCAGCACCATTTGCACGATCAGGCTCTCGGCATCATCGTAATCCTTGCGCGCGAGCTGCTTGCGGTCCAGCACCAGGCTCATTTGCGCGGAAAAATCCGCATACGATTGCGTCATGGCCCAGATGGCGAACATCAGGTGCGTGGCATTCACGGGTGCGATCTTGCCGGCGGCGATCCATGCCTCGAAGACGGCGATATCCTTGCGCAGCAGCGGCACGACCCTGTCGCGTATCTGCGCGCCGTACAGGGGGGCGCCGTTGATCACTTCCAGCGCATACACGCGCGACGCCCACGGCTGCTCGCGCGAAAAGCGCAGCTTGGCGCCGATATACGCGCGCAGCACGTCGGCCGGCTCCTCGTGTCCGTGGGCCAGCATGTCCATGCGCGCCAGCCAGTCGTCGAGCACGTCGTCGAGCACGCGCTGGTACAGCGCCTGCTTGCTGGGAAAGTAATACATCAGGTTTTGCTTCGACAGGCCGGCCCGCTCGGCGATGGTGGCGATCGACGCGCCTTCGTAGCCGCTTTCGGCAAACACGCGCACGGCCTGTTCGCGGATGTCCGCTTCCAGGCGGTCGCGGTTTTGCAGGCGCCGGCCGCCAGTATTTTTCACGGGAAGGGCAGGGGATTTGTCGCTGGCCATGGCGGGTTCTTTAGCGTGGACGGATCGATTGCAAAAAGGCTTGCAGCACGGGCGTATCGGTATAGGCCACGTTGAAACGGAACCACACCGTCTCGGGCGCGCGCAGCATGAAAAACTCGTTCGGCGACAGCAGGATGCCGGCCTTTAATGCCATGTCGGCGATGACTTTCCCATTCCATGCCGGCGTCTGGACGTCGGCCCAGCCGGCGCTGACGAACATGCCGCCGCGCGGGCGCGCCACGGGCGCCATGCCGGCCTGCGCCAGGCAGTCGATGCTGCGCTCGCGGGCCGCATCGAGCTGCGTCACCAGCCGTTCGATCATGCGCTTGTAGGGCCGCGCGGAGACGGCGTGGTAGACGGCGCGCTCGTTGATTTCCGACGTCGTCAGGCCCGCCAGCATTTTTACGCGCACCAGTTCGGCCACCAGCGACGGCGACGCGCAGATCGACCCCACGCGCAGCACCGGCGACAGGGTCTTGGAAAAGCTGCCCACGCGGATCACGCGGCGCAAGCCGTCCATGGCGGCCAGCGATGCGTCGCCGCGCGCCGCCAGTTCGCGGTAGATATCGTCTTCCACCAGCCAGAAATCGAATTGCTCGGCCAGGGCCAGCAAGCGGTGGGCCTGCGCCTGGTTCAAGGACGTGCCCAGCGGATTTTGCAGCACCGTGTTGACGAACATGAGCTTGGGCTGCGTGCGTGCCGCTTCCAGCGCCAGCGCTTCGAGGTCGAGTCCCGCCTCGCCGCGTGCGATGCCGACGGGAATGCAGCCGTGGTGGCGTATCAGCGACTGCAGGTTGCTGTAGCCGGGGTCTTCCACCAGCACCGTGTCGCCCGGCTTGGTCAGGCTGCGCAGGATCAGGTCGAACGCGTGCGTGGCCCCATGCGTGAGCAGGACCTGGTCTGCCTCCACCTGGAACAGCTCTTCCGACAAGGTGGCGGCCAGGTGCTGGCGCAGCGAGGGGAAGCCGAGCGGATGGCCATAGCCGCGCAGGCGGCTGGCGGGGATGCGCATGGCCTGGCGCACGGCGTCGAGCACCGTCGCCTCGCCATACAGTTCCGGCGGCAGCCAGCCCGCGCCCACGGGCAGCGCTTCCGACACGCCCGAATACAGGTCCGGCGTGAGGGCGTCGATGGCGGTGGGGCTGGCATGGATAGTTGTCTGCGGCGTTGCAGCGATATCGTGGCGCGCAACAAAATAGCCGGAACCGCGCCGCGACGACAGCAGGCCCAGATTGACCAGGCGGTCGTACGATTCGACGACGGTAAATGTCGACACGCCATTGCAGCGGGCGAACTGGCGCACGGACGGCATGCGCGTGCCGATGCGCAGGGCGCGGCTGCCTACCATGACGCTGATGGCGATGACGATCTGCTCGACCAGGCCGCCCTTTTTCTGGCGGTCGATGTCCAGCACCGGCCAGCCACCGGCGTTACCTTCGCCCTCGTCCTGCTTCACGTTGTGCGTCACCGGTGGCTCCTTTGCTGCCTTGCACAAAACTGTAGTGGTTTTTCGACCTGTACGGTTGGGATACTTTGCCGTTTGTGTATCTGTGCCTTCAAGGATGGCCTGTCTATTATTACATCAGCTTTTTGCCAACTGGTAAATTATTTTACGCTCCGTCAAAAACGATATTGGCGTGGCGGCAGCCCATCACTAGGAGAAGGTCATGAACGAATCAAGGCCGGAATCGATGTCGGCATTCTGGATGCCGTTTACCAACAACCGTGATTTCAAGGCCAACCCGCGCTTGCTGGTGTCGGCCGAAGGCATGTACTACAAGGACGTCGACGGCAATGCCATCCTCGATGGCACGGCCGGCCTGTGGTGCGTGCCGTGCGGCCATGCGCAGCCGAAAATCGTCGGCGCCATCCGCGAGATGGTGGGCCAGCTGGACTTCGCGCCCACCTTCCAGATGGGCCATCCGGCCGCCTTCGAGCTGGCGGAAAAACTGATGGACTACACGGGCCATAAATTCGGCCACGTCTTTTACACCAACTCCGGTTCCGAAGCGGTGGACACGGCCCTGAAAATCGCGCTGGCGTATCACAAGGCGCGCGGCGAGGGTGGCCGCACGCGCCTGATCGGCCGCGAACGCGGCTACCACGGCGTGGGCTTTGGCGGCATTTCCGTGGGTGGCATCGGCGGCAACCGCAAGACCTTCGGCCCGCTGCTGCCCGGCGTGGACCATTTGCCGCACACGCATAATCTCGACAAGAACGCCTATACGGTGGGCGAGCCGGAATACGGCACGCACCTGGCCGATGAACTCGAACGCATCGTCGCCCTGCACGACGCCTCGACGATCGCCGCCGTCATCGTCGAACCGGTGGCCGGTTCCACGGGCGTGCTGATCCCGCCGAAAGGCTACCTGAAACGCTTGCGCGAGCTGTGCACCAAGCACGGCATCCTGCTCATTTTCGATGAGGTCATCACGGGCTTCGGCCGCATGACGACGCCGTTCGCCTTTGATTATTTCGACGTCGAGCCGGACCTGATGACGACGGCCAAGGGCCTGACCAATGGCATGGTGCCGATGGGCGCCGTGTTCAGCAAAAAGCATATCCACGACGCTTTCATGGACGCGCCAGCCGGCATCGAACTGTTCCACGGCTACACGTACTCCGGCCACCCGCTGGCCTGCGCCGCCTCGCTGGCGACCCTGCAAGTGTTCGAGGAGCAGGACATCCTCGGCCACGCCAAAGCGATGCAGGCGTATTGGAGCGACGCCGTGCATTCGCTGAAAGGCTTGCCGCACGTGATCGACTTGCGCAGCATCGGCCTGATCGCCGGCATCGAACTCGATCCCATCGCCGGCAAGCCGGGCACGCGCGCCTTCACTGCCTTCAAGCAGGCCTTCGCCGACGGCGTGCTGATACGCACGACGGGCGACATCATCGCCCTGTCGCCACCGCTGGTGCTGGAAAAACAGCATGTCGACGAGCTGTTTGGCAAGCTGGCCAAGGTACTCAAAAATCTCGATTGAACGGCAAACCCAAAAAAAACCCGGGGTCAGACCCCCTCATCCATTAGCGTCGACTTTTGCGTTAGCGGCATTGAGGGTCTGACCCCAGCCTCTGCCCTTGGGGGTTAAAAAGGAACACCATGAACGATCTCGACACCATCACCCACTACATCAACGGCGCCAAAGTCGACACCATCAGCGGCCGCTATGCCGACGTCTACAACCCCGCCCTGGGCGAACCTGTGGCACGGGTCGCGCTCGGCACCAGCGAGGAAGTCGACGCAGCCGTGCAGGCCGCCGCCGCCGCCTTTCCTTCGTGGTCCGCCACGCCGCCCTTGACGCGTGCGCGGGTGCTGTTCCGCTACCTGCAGCTGTGCCAGCAGCACACGGACGAATTTGCCGCCATGCTCACGCGCGAACATGGCAAGACGTTTGCCGATGCGCAGGGCGAGGTGGCGCGCGGCATCGAGATGGTGGAATTTGCCGTCGGCATCCCGCAGCTGTTGAAGGGAGAATTCACCGACCAGATTTCACGCGGTATCGACGCCTGGTCCATGCGCCAGGCGCTGGGCGTGGTGGCCGGCATCACGCCATTCAACTTCCCCGTGATGGTGCCGATGTGGATGTTCCCCGTCGCCATCGCTTGCGGCAATACCTTCATCTTGAAGCCGTCCGAGCGCGATCCATCCGCTTCGCTGCTGCACGCCAAACTGCTGAAGGATGCGGGCTTGCCTGACGGCGTCTTCAACGTGGTACAGGGCGACAAGGTGACGGTCGATGCCTTGCTCGACCATCCCGTGGTGCAGGCCATCAGCTTTGTCGGCTCCACGCCGATTGCCGAATATATCTATGCACGCGGCAGCGCCAGCGGCAAGCGCGTACAAGCCTTGGGCGGCGCGAAAAACCATATGGTGGTGATGTCCGACGCGGACATGGACATGACAGTTGACGCGCTGATCGGCGCCGCCTACGGTTCGGCCGGCGAGCGCTGCATGGCCATCTCCGTGGTGGTGGCCGTGGGCGACGCGGGCGACAAATTGATGGATGCACTGGCAA
This sequence comes from Janthinobacterium amylolyticum, assembly GCF_051380655.1. Taxonomy (NCBI): domain Bacteria; kingdom Pseudomonadati; phylum Pseudomonadota; class Betaproteobacteria; order Burkholderiales; family Oxalobacteraceae; genus Janthinobacterium; species Janthinobacterium amylolyticum. The sequence continues at coordinate 571,626 of NZ_JBNYXL010000003.1, read as the reverse complement.
GGCGCACGGCCGCACTGAAAGTGCGCGACGGCATGGCCGATGGTGCGGAAATGGGGCCGGTGGTGTCGCTGGCGGCCAAGCAGCGCATTGAAAAACTGATCGCATCTGGCGTGGAGCAGGGCGCCACCTTGCTTGTTGATGGCCGCAACCATGTTGTGCCCGGACGCGAAAACGGCTTCTTCGTGGGAGGCACCCTGTTCGACCACGTGACGCCGGACATGAACATCTACAAGGAAGAGATTTTCGGCCCCGTGCTGTGCATGATGCGCTCGCCCGACGTGGTGCACGCGGTGAACCTGATCAACGCCAACGAGTACGGCAATGGCGTGGCCATCTACACGCGCGATGGCGGCGTGGCGCGCGAATTCGTGCGGCAGATACAGGTTGGCATGGTGGGCGTGAACGTGCCCCTGCCCGTGCCGATGGCCTTCAACAGTTTCGGCGGCTGGAAGCGCAGCCTGTTCGGCGACCACCACGCCTACGGCCCCGAAGGCGTGCGCTTTTATACGCGCCACAAGGCCGTGATGCAGCGCTGGCCAAACACGGCAAGCGCTGGTGTGGAATTTGCTTTTCCCCAGATGAAGTAAAGGTTTCAAATTACAAGCCGGCCGCACATAACAAGAGGAATACGCGATGATCGAGTCTTTACACTATTTGCCGCATCCCGCCCTGCCCAATGAGGAACTGGCAGGCCACTTCACGGATCTGGCGCCGCCCCTGTCGGCGCGCCAGGCGGCCATCGAAAGTGCCCGCTGCCTGTACTGCTATGACGCGCCGTGCAGCCGCATCTGCCCGTCGGAAATCGACGTGGCCAGCTTTATCCGCAACATCCACGACAAGAACATCAACGGCGCGGCCGCCGGCATCCTGAAGCAGAACATCCTGGGCGGCAGCTGCGCCAGAGTCTGTCCGACGGAAATCCTCTGCGAAGACGTCTGCGTGCGCAACCACGACGCCGAAGGCCAGCCCGTCAAGATCGGCCTGCTGCAGCGCTACGCCGTCGATCACGCACATTTCGCGGCGCACCCGTTCAGACGCGCCGCTGCCACCGGCAAGACGATCGCCATCGTCGGCGCAGGACCGGCCGGCCTGTCCTGCGCGCACCGCCTGGCCATGCTGGGGCACGACGTGGTGATTTTTGAAAAGGAAGGCAAGGCGGGCGGCCTGAATGAATACGGCATCGCCAAGTACAAGCTGACGGACGATTTCGCGCAAAAGGAGGTCGCGTTCCTGCTCGATATAGGCGGCATTGAGATCCGATGTCGCCAGGTGCTGGGTGAAAACCTGCACCTGCGCGAACTGCACGCCCAATACGACGCCGTGTTCCTGGGGCTGGGCCTGGGCGCCAGCCGCAAGCTGGGCTTGACGGGCGAGGACGCGCCGGGATTGCTGGCTGCCGTCGACTACATCGCCGCGCTGCGCCAGGCCGATGACCTGGCCGCGCTGCCCGTGCCGAAGCGGGCCATCGTCATCGGCGCCGGCAATACGGCCATCGACATGGCCGTGCAAATCCAGCGCCTGGGCGCCGAGGAAGTCACCCTCGTCTACCGGCGCGGCTTCGACGCCATGACGGCTACCCACCATGAACAGGAGATCGCCAAGGCCAACCAGGTGCGCATGCTGACGTGGGCCCAGCCGCAGCAGGTACTGCTCGATGGCGCGGGCAAGGTGGCGGGCATGCGCTTCGAAAAAACCGCCATGCAGGGCACGCGCCTGGCGGGCACGGGCGAAACATTTGACGTGGCGGCCGACGCCATTTTCAAGGCCATCGGCCAGAGCCTCGACACGGACGTGCTGCATGACCCGATGGCGTCGCTGCTGCGACGCGAGGGCGACAAGATCGCTGTCGATGCGCGCTTTCGCACGGTGCTGCCGAGGATCTACGCGGGCGGCGACTGCGTGGCGCCGGGGCAGGACTTGACGGTGCAGGCCGTCCAGCATGGCAAGCTGGCCGCACTGGCCATCCATGCCGATATTCTTTCCAAAGTGGAGGCTGCATAATGGCTGATCTCAGCATCGAATTTTGCGGCATCAAGTCGCCGAACCCTTTCTGGCTGGCGTCCGCGCCACCGACCGACAAGGCCTATAACGTGGTGCGCGCTTTTGAAGCGGGGTGGGGCGGCGTCGTGTGGAAAACCCTGGGGGAAGACCCGGCCGCCGTCAACGTCTCGTCGCGCTATTCCGCCCTGTATGGCAAGAACCGCGAAGTGGTGGGCTTCAATAACATCGAACTGATTACCGACCGCTCGCTGGAGATCAACCTGCGCGAAATCACGCAAGTGAAAAAGGACTGGCCCGACCGCGCCATCGTCGTCTCGCTGATGCTGCCCTGCGAAGAGCACTACTGGGCCGATATCCTGCCCAAGGTCGAAGCGACGGGCGCGGATGGCATCGAGCTCAATTTCGGCTGCCCGCACGGCATGCCGGAACGGGGCATGGGCGCGGCGGTGGGCCAGGTTCCCGAATATGTGCAGATGGTCACGGCCTGGTGCAAGAAGCACAGCAAGCTGCCCGTCATCGTCAAGCTCACGCCGAACATCACGGACGTGCGCATGCCGGCGCGCGCAGCCAAGGCAGGCGGCGCCGATGCCGTCTCGCTGATCAACACCATCAACTCGATTACCTCGCTCGATCTGGACCGCATGGTGGCCTTGCCCATCGTCGGCGGCGCCAGCACGCACGGAGGCTATTGCGGCGCAGCCGTGAAACCCATCGCGCTGAACATGGTGGCGGAAATCGCCCGCGATCCGCAGACGCGGGGCCTACCCATTTCCGGCATCGGCGGCATCGGAAACTGGCGCGATGCGGCCGAATTCATCGCCCTGGGCGCCGGCTGCGTGCAGGTGTGCACGGCCGCCATGCTGCATGGTTTCCGCATCGTCGAAGAAATGAAGGATGGCCTGTCGCGCTGGATGGACGAGAAGGGCTATGCATGCATCAGCGACTTTTCCGGCAAGGCCGTGGCCAACACGACGGACTGGAAATACCTGGACATGAATTACCAGGTCATCGCGCAGATCAACCAGGACGACTGCATCAAATGCGGCAAGTGCTACGTGGCCTGCGAAGACACGTCGCACCAGGCCATCGCGCAGCTGATCGACGCGGCCGGCACGCGCAGCTATGAAGTGATCAAGGATGAATGCGTGGGCTGCAACCTGTGCGAAATCACCTGTCCGGTGCAGGGCTGCATCACGATGGTGCCACAGACCACGGGCAAGCCGTACATGAACTGGACGCAGGATCCCAGGAATCCCCGGGCCTTGGCGGAGACGGCATAGGGCACGGTTATTGCGTGCGTTTATTTTATAAACAGCGGCTCGTCTTTGCAGTAAGCTAGATTACTTGAAGCCGAGCCGTTTCCACATTGCCGTATCCCTGGCGCCCGTGCGCGCCAGCGGTCTCACCGATGGAGCAACCCTGTGAACCACGACTACTCAGGCAACACGCAACTCTGGAATGAAGACCTGGCGCCCACCACGGCGGCGCAGCGCACCTGGCGCTGGTACCACTTCGCCGCGCTGTGGGTCGGCATGGTGATGTGCATTCCCGCCTACACCCTGTCGGCCAGCCTGATCGACAGCGGCATGTCCGGCTACCAGGCCGTGCTCACGGTATTTCTTGCCAACGCCATCGTGCTCCTGCCGATGCTGCTGATCGGCCATGCAGGCACCAAGTACGGCATCCCGTACGCCGTGCTGGCGCGTGCCTCGTTCGGCACGGCGGGAGCGCGCCTGCCGGCCCTGATGCGCGCCATCGTCGCCTGCGGCTGGTACGGCATCCAGACCTGGTTCGGCGGCCAGATGATCTACACCCTGATGGGCGTGCTGATGGGCCATGAACTGGGCGGCGAGAAGATCGCCGGCCTGGGCATCAATGGCAGCCAGCTGCTGTGCTTCCTGGCTTTCTGGGCCATCCAGTTCTATTACATCCTGCACGGCATGGAGTCCATCCGCAAACTGGAAACCTATACGGCACCGCTGAAAATCCTCATCTGCTTCGTGCTGCTGTACTGGGTGCACAGCAAGGCCGGCGGCGTGGGCAGCCTGCTGGACCAGCCATCGCAATTCATCCCCGGCGGTAAAAAGGCGGGCCAGTTCTGGAGCGTCTTCTGGCCATCGTTGACGGCCATGGTGGGTTTCTGGGCCACCCTGGCCTTGAACATTCCCGACTTCACGCGCTTTGCCAAGACGCAGCGCGATCAGGTGCTGGGCCAGTCGATCGGCTTGCCCGTGCCCATGGGCCTGCTGGCCATGCTGGCCGTGATCGTCACGGCAGGCTCCGTCGTCATGTACGGCAAGGCCATCTGGGACCCCGTCGACCTGGCCAGCCGCATGACGGGTGCCGCCGTGCTGATTGCCCTGATCATCCTGCTGATCGACACGGTCAGCGTCAACCTGGCGGCCAACCTGGTGGGGCCCGCATATGACTTTTCCGCGCTGGCGCCCAAGCAGATCTCGTACAAGATGGGCGGCTACATCACGGCTTTCATCGCCATCATCATGATGCCGTGGAAGGTGCTCGAATCGACACAGGGCTACATCTTCACCTGGCTGATCGGCTATTCGGCCCTGCTGGGTCCCATCGCCGGCATCCTCATCGTCGACTATTATTTCGTGCGCAAGACGCAGCTCGACGTCAGGCAGCTGTACCGCGACGACGGCGTCTACTCGTATGGCAGTGGCTGGAACATGGCGGCCCTGATCGCCTTCGTCATTGCCGTGCTGCCGAACATCCCGGGCTTTCTGAATGCGGCCTTTCCCACGGCGTTCCCGGGAGTGGCTGAAGGATTCAAGACCATCTATACCTACGCCTGGTTCGTGGGCGTGGCCATCGCCGCCGTCGTCTACGGCGTCATGATGAAGGGCAAGGTGGCGGCGCACGTGCAGCAGGCGCCGCAGTCGTAATCACTCAAGGAGACAAGATGACTACACTGATACGTGGCGGCACCGTCGTCAACGCCGACAGGGCATTCCGCGCCGATGTGCTGATCGAGGGCGACATCATCGCCGCCGTCGGCGAGAATCTGGCCGTACCGGCAGGGGCTACCGTGATCGACGCGGGCGGCCAGTACGTGATGCCGGGCGGGATCGACACGCACACGCACATGAATCTGCCCTTCATGGGCACCGTGACGTCCGACGATTTTTTCACCGGCACGGCAGCGGGACTGGCGGGCGGCACCACCACCATCATGGACTTCGTCATCCCCGCGCCGAAACAGTCGCTGATCGAGGCCTACCACCAGTGGCGCGAATGGTCGGCCAAGGCGGCCGGCGACTATACCTTCCACGTGGCGATCACCTGGTGGAGCGAGCAGGTGCATGAAGACATGGGCACCCTCGTGCGCGAGCATGGCGTGAACAGCTTCAAGCATTTCATGGCCTACAAAAACGCCATCATGGCCGATGACGAAACCCTGGTAAAAAGTTTTACGCGCTCGCTGGAGCTGGGCGCGCTGCCCACCGTGCATGCGGAAAACGGCGAGCTGGTTTTTCAATTGCAGCAAGCCTTGCTCAAGAAGGGGATCACGGGGCCGCAGGCGCATCCGCTGTCGCGCCCGCCGGCCGTGGAAGCGGAGGCGGCCAACCGCGCCATCGCCATTGCCAACGTGCTTAATACGCCTGTCTACATCGTGCACGTCTCTTGCGCGGAATCGCTGGACGCCATCACGCGTGCGCGCGCGAATGGCCAGCGCGTGTATGGCGAGGCGCTGGCAGGGCACCTGGTGATCGACGACAGCGTCTACCAAAGCGACGATTTTGATTTCGTCGCCGGCCACGTCATGAGCCCGCCGTTTCGCGGCAAGCACCATCAAGCGGCCTTGTGGCATGGTCTGCAAAGCGGCAACCTGCACACGACGGCCACCGACCACTGCACCTTTTGCGCCGAGCAGAAGGCGGCCGGCAAGGATGACTTCACGCGCATCCCGAACGGCTGCGGCGGCGTCGAGGAACGCATGGCCGTGGTGTGGGATGCGGGCGTCAATTCCGGCATGCTGACGCCGTCAGAATTCGTCAAGGTGTCGTCCACCAATGCGGCGCAGATCTTCAATATGTATCCGCGCAAGGGCATCGTCGCCGTCGGCAGCGACGCCGACATCGTGCTGTGGGACCCGCAAGGCACGCGCACCATTTCCGCCGCCACGCAGTTCGCCAAAGGGGGCTTCAATGTCTTCGAAGGACGCACCGTGCGCGGCATCCCCAGCACCACCATCGCCGCCGGCAAGGTGGTGTTCCACAAGGGCGAGTTGATGGCCGTCGAGGGGGCGGGGCGGTATATCGGGCGCCCGGCTTTTTCCGCCACGACCGCATAAGGAGTTGACGATGGATGCATTGCGTATCAATGGCGAACGCCTGTGGGCGGCGCTGATGGAACTGGCGCAGATCGGCGCCACGCCGAAGGGCGGCGTCAAGCGCCTGGCCCTGACGGACCTGGACAAGCAGGGGCGCGACCTGGTGGTGGGCTGGGGGCGCGAAGCGGGCATGAGCATCACGATCGACCAGATCGGCAACGTCTTCATGCGCCGCGACGGCGCGGACAATACCTTGCCACCGGTGATGACGGGCAGCCATATCGACACCCAGCCCACGGGCGGCAAGTTCGACGGCAATTACGGCGTGCTGGCTGGCCTGGAAGTGGTGCGCACCCTGAACGATTTGCACATCAAGACGCGGGCGCCCATCGAAGTGGCCTTCTGGACCAACGAGGAAGGCTCGCGCTTCGTGCCCGTGATGATGGGTTCCGGCGTGTTCTGCGGCGCCTTTTCGCTCGAAACCGCTTACGCGGCCAAAGACACGGAAGGCAAGACGGTGGGCGAGGAGCTGGCGCGCATCGGCTATCGCGGAGACCAGGTGCCGGGCGACCACCCGATCGGCGCCTACTTTGAAACGCACATCGAGCAGGGCCCCGTGCTGGAAGACGCGGACAAGGTGATTGGCGTCGTGCCGGCCGTGATGGGGCTGTCGTGGTATGACTGCGTGGTGACGGGCATGGAAGCGCATGCGGGCCCCACGCCCATGGGCCTGCGCAAGGATGCATTGCAGGTGGCCACTACCATCATGCAGGAGGTGGTGGCCATTGCGAACCGCTATCCGCCTTACGGGCGCGGCACGGTGGGCATGGTGCAGGTCTTCCCGAACAGCCGCAACGTGATTCCCGGCGAAGTCAAATTCAGCATCGACCTGCGCAATGTGAACGACGAACTGCTCAACACCATGCATGGCGAGATCACGGCTTTTATCGACGCCACGCGCGACAGGACGGGGCTGGGCATTTCACTGGAAAGGGTGTCCTACTACCCGCCATGCCCGTTCCACCCCGACTGCGTGGACGCCGTGCGCAACGCCACGGAAAAGCTTGGCTACTCGGTGATGGACGTGGTCTCCGGCGCCGGCCACGATGCCATCTATGCGGCCAGGCTGGCGCCGGCCGGCATGATCTTCGTGCCCTGCAAGGACGGCATCAGCCACAATGAAATCGAGGATGCCAAGCCCGAACACCTGGAAGCGGGCTGCAACGTGCTGCTGCACGCAATGCTGGAGCGGGCCGTCGCCGTCTAGCGGCAGCGGCCCGGCTCCGTTCAGGGCTTGGGTTGGAAGTTGCGCAAAAAGGCCAGCAGGGCGCGCGCCGCGATGTCGGCGTCGTCCGCCGTCATGGTTTCCAGCGGGTTGTGGCTGATGCCGCCATTGCCGCAACGGGTAAACAGCATGGCCACGTCGGTGATGGCGGCCATGGCCATGGCGTCGTGGCCGGCACCCGACAGCAGCGCGTACGGTGCGATGCCGACCGATTCCACGGCTTGCGCCAGCTGCGCCATCAGCCACGGCGCGCAAGGCGCCGCGCTGATCGACAGCAGCAGTTCAAGCTGATAATCGATCTGGCGCCGCGCGCAGATGGCGGCGATGCCATCCAGAATATCGTCGACGGCCGCCTGGCGTACCGCGTCGCTGGCCGCGCGGATATCCAGCGACAGGGTGCAGGCGCCGGCGATCACGTTGACGGAGCCATTCGGCACCTGCAGCTGCCCCACGGTGCCGACCAGCGCCTCGCCCTGGTTGCAGCGCTGTTCCACCAGCAGGATGATTTCGGCGGCCGCGCTGGCCGCATCCTTGCGCATGGTCATGGGCGTGGTGCCCGCGTGGCTGGCCACGCCGCCCAGGGTCACCAGGTAGCGCGAGCTGCCGGCGATGGCCGTGACGATCCCCAGCGGCAGGTCGCGTTCCAGCAGCACGGGACCCTGCTCGATATGCACTTCCACATAGCCGAGCAAATCGGCCGGATCGCGCGCGATGGCACCGATGGCGGTCGCTTCATGGCCGGCGGCGGCCAGCGCCTCGCGCATGCTGACGCCGTCCGCGTCACGCTGTTCCAGCAGCGCCACGTCGAACCTGCCCGTGACGGCCGTGCTGCCCAGGAAAGTGCTCTTGAAGCGCACGCCTTCCTCTTCGGCGAAGCCGACGATCTCGAAGTGAAACGGCAGCTTTTCGCCCCGCTCATGCAGGTGGCGCACGATGGCGATCGGCAGCACGATACCCAGGCGGCCGTCGTACTTGCCGCCGTTGCGCACCGTGTCGTAGTGCGATCCCGTCATCAGGGTTTTCGCGCCGGGCGTGTCGGACAGATAGCGTCCGACCACATTGCCGACAGCATCGATATGCACCTGCATGCCTGCTTCCGTCATCCACGCGGCCAGCTGCGCGGCCGTTTTCCGGTGCGCCGGCGTCAGGTAGGCGCAGGTCAGGTTGTAGTCGCTGTCGCTCCAGCCGGCCAGGGTTTCCGCCTGCTGCATGATGGCCGGGCCGAAGTCCAGGCGCACGTCGAACAGGTCGTTCAGCCGCAGCTCGGCGATGCGCTTGATCTGCCGCAGCGATTCGGCCAGCTCGTCGGCGCGGCGGTTTTTCAGGCGCCGCGCAAAGGTGGCGATGATGTCCTGGCGCGTCAGGCCTTCACCCGTCGGTCCCTTGACGGCAAGGATGAAGGGAAAGCCGAACTTGGCGTTGTAGTCGCTGTTGAGGCGCTGCAAGGTGGCAAATTCGTCGGGACTGCACAGGTTCAGGCCTGACTTGGCCTGCTCGCGGGTGGATTCGGCCGTCAGCTGGCCGGCGATGGCGGCCTTGCCGGCCAGCTCGGGATGGGCGCGGATCAGTCCCAGCTGTTCTTCCGGCGAAGCCAGGGCCAGCACGCGCTGCAGCTCTGCCTTGAGCGCCGTCAGGCTGGCGAAGGGCATGGCGTGGGCGGCGCGCTGGGCGATCCAGGGCGAGTGTTCGTAGATGCCGTGCAGCCGCGCGATAAAGTCGGCCGGGCTGCTGGCGTTCAGGTCTGAAAGGGTGGTCATGGTTTTCCGATCATGCAAGCGGTGATGATAGCGCCCCGTCCTGGCGTCCATTATATGCGCGCGCTGATAGCGCCTATCGCTGCACCAGCGCCTTGGCCGCGGCGCTGACCTGGTCGCGCAGCCATTTGTGCTCGGGCGCCTGGTGCACGCGCTGGTGCCACAGCTGGTAAAAGCGCATCGGTGGAAATTTCAATGGCACGGTGTACGTTTTCAGCGCCAGGGTCTTTTCATAAAAGCGCATGAACTGCCGGCCCGTGGTCAGCACCAGGTCGGTCTGCGTCAGCATGTAGGGGATCAGGCCGAAATACGCCGATTCCACCACCACGTTGCGCTGCAGGTTCTGCCGCTCCAGGAAGGAGTCGATCACGCCATGATAGCCGGGCATCATCTGCGACGGCGCCACGTGCGGCAGGCTCAGATAATCGTCCAGGGTCATGGCGTCGCTGGCCGTGCGCCGCGCGTAGGCGTTTTCCGCGTGCATGGCGCAGATGATGGGGTCTTCAAACAGCTTCGAGATGTGCAGGTGGGCGGGCGGCTCGTCCCAGTTGGCGATCACCAGGTCCAGGCCACCGTCTGACAGCTGGCGGATATGGTCGATGCCCGGCCCCAGGCTGTGCAGCACCACGCGGCTTTTCGGCGAACCGCGGCGCAGCAGCGCCACCACGTTGGGCAGGAACTGGCTGTCCAGATAGTCGGGCGCGGCGATGTGGAAGGTGCGCGCTTCTTCCTGCGCCACGAACGGCGTCTTCTTGACGAACAGGCTTTCCGTCTGGTCGAGGATGCGCTTGGCCGGATTGAGCAGGCTTTCGCCATGCTGGGTGGGCACCATGCCGCGCGCGCCGCGCACCAGCAGCGGGTCGCCCGTCAGCTCGCGCAGCTTGCGCAGTGACGCGGAAATCGAGGGCTGCGGCTGGTTGAGTTTCAGCGCCACGCGCGAGACGTTTTTTTCCACCAGCAGCAGGTAGAGGATGCGGATCAGGTGCAAATCGAGGTGTTGCGGCAGGCTGGACATGGGCTGGTGGCTCTGTTGTATATCGAATTGAATATGTCAAATATACGATATTTTTCATGTGACGGGCGGTAAATCCGTTTATCTTGTGTAGATTGGCACGAATATTGGTTCGGTCTGACTAGAGGAAATTTATGGAAGTATTTGCCTACCTGATTCCGTACGGCCTTGAATGGCTGAACCTGATCGTCCGCTGGCTGCACGTCATCACGGGCATCGCCTGGATCGGTGCTTCCTTTTATTTTGTCTGGCTCGACAACTCGATCCGCCCGCCGGCACCCGGTTCCGAGCTGGCGAAAAAAGGCGTGTCGGGCGAACTGTGGGCCGTGCATGGCGGCGGCTTTTACAATCCGCAGAAATACCTGGTGGCGCCGGCCGAACTGCCGAAGGAACTGCACTGGTTCAAGTGGGAAGCGTATTCCACCTGGCTGTCCGGCTTTGCCCTGCTGACGATTGCCTACTACTTCAATGCGCAAGCCATGATGATCGATAAATCCGTGGCGGACATCTCCAGCGGCCAGGCTGTCGGCATCGGCATCGCCACCCTTGTCATCGGCTGGACCGTCTATGACTTGCTGTGCCGCTCGAAGCTGGCGCAATATGAACTGTGGTTCGGCGTGACCGTGTTCGCGCTGATCGTCGGCGCCGCCTATGTGCTCACGCATCTGCTCAGCGGACGCGCCGCGTATATCCATGTGGGTGCCATGATCGGCACCATCATGGTGGCCAATGTGCTGATGCTGATCATTCCCGGCCAGCGCAAGATGGTCGAGGCCATGGCCGCCGGCAAGCTGCCCGACCCCAAGCACGGGATGAAGGCCAAGCAGCGCAGCGTGCATAACAATTATTTCACCTTGCCCGTGCTGTTCATCATGATCAGCAACCACTACGCGATGACCTACCGCAACGACCATGCCTGGCTGGTGCTGGCGCTGATCATGGCGGCCGGCGTCTTCATCCGCCACTTCTTCAACCTGCGCCACAGGGGGCGTGTCGAGTGGCGCTATCCGGCCCTTGGCGTGGCCTTGCTGCTGGCCGTGGCCGTCGCCATCGCGCCGAAAGCGCCGGTGGCCGTGGCGGCCGCGCCAGCGGTGGATCCGGCAGCGCAGTTCAAGAGCGTGCATGCCATCATCGCGCAGCGCTGCGCCACCTGCCATTCGGCCCAGCCCACGCAGCCGGGCTTCGCCACGGCGCCGGCCGGCATGATGCTGGATAATGAAGCGGAAATCCGCCAGCACGTGGCGCAGATCTACAAGCAGGCCATCGAACTGAAGGCCATGCCGATCGGGAACCTGACCAATATGACCGACGCCGAGCGCAGTGAGCTGGGCGTCTGGCTGCAACAGACCATGCAAGGAAAAAAATGACAACGCACGCAGAACAGATTACGGCCTGGATCGACGAACACTTCGACGAGGAAGTCGCATTCTTGCAAAAAGTGGTGCAGCAGCCGACGGACACGCCGCCCGGCAATAACGCGCCGCACGCGGAACTGGTGGCCCAATTGCTGCAGGCGTATGGCTGGCACGCGGAAAAACACGCGGTTCCGGCCGACCAGGTGGAAGCGTACGGCATGCAGAGCATCACCAATCTGATCGTGCGCCGACCATATGCGGCCAGTGGACCGACCGTGGCCCTGAACGCGCATGGCGACGTGGTGCCGCCCGGCGACAACTGGACGTATCCGCCGTACGGCGGGCAGATCGACAACGGCTATATGTACGGCCGCGCAACGGCCGTTTCGAAAGGCGATTTCGCCACCTATGTGTTTGCCGCGCGCGCCCTGGAGGCGCTGGGCATTCCACTCAAAGGCCAGCTGGAACTGCACTTCACGTATGACGAGGAATTCGGCGGCTTGCTGGGGCCGGGCTGGCTGCTGGAGCAGCAACTGACCAAGCCCGATTTTGTCATCGCCGCCGGTTTCAGCTATGGCATCGTCACGGCGCACAACGCCTGTTTGCAGCTGGAAATCACCGTGCATGGCAAGTCGGGCCACGGCTCCATGCCGGAGACGGGGCATGACGCGCTGCAGGCGGCCAACAAGATCCTCAACGCCATCTATGGCCAGTTGCCGGAGCTGAAAAAGATCAAGTCTAAGGTGGCCGGCATCGACTCGCCCACCATGCTGGTAGGCCGCATCGACGGCGGCACGAATACCAATGTGGTGCCGGGCAAGGTGGTCATGAAGATGGATCGCCGCATGATTCCGGAAGAAGACCCGGTGGCGGTGGAAGCGCAGGTGCGCGCGCTGATCGAGAATGCCGTGCGCGGCGAACCTGGCATCCGCATCGAGATCCGCCGCCTGCTGCTGTCGCATGCGTTGCGCCCCTTGCCGGGATCCGAACAGCTGGTCGGCAGCCTGCAAAAGAATGCCCAAGCCATCCTCGGCGAAACCATTCCCGCCGTCGGTACGCCGCTGTACGCGGACGCACGCCTGTATGGCGAGCGGGGCATTCCTGCCGTGCTGTATGGCGCCGGCCCGCGCACGGTGCCCGAATCGAATGCGAAGAAGGCCGATGAACGCCTGGCGCTCGAGGATTTGCGCAAGGCCAGCAAGATCGTTGCCCTGACCTTGCTCGACTTCCTGGGTGAAAAATAGGGCAGGGTGCTTTGGCTTACAATGGGGCGAACTCACCATCGTGAAGAAAACCCCATTGATTGAAGAGCCAAATTGAATACCCGTTTTCTCGAAGCGTTTGTCTGGGCCGCGCGCCTGGGCAGTTTTCGCACGGCCGCCGACAAGCTGCACATCACGCAGGCGGCCATTTCCAACCGCATCGCCTCGCTGGAGCAGGACTTCGGCACGCGATTGTTCGACCGCGATGCGCGTGAAATCCGCCTGACCTTCGCCGGGCGCAACCTGCTTGGCTATGCCGAACGCATGCTGGAACTGTGCCGCGACATGTATGCGGCCAATTCCTCGCCCGCGCAGATCACGGGCGAAGTGCGCATCGGCGTCATCGAAACCATCGTGCATACCTGGCTGATTCCCTTTTTGCAGCGCGTGCAGGAACGCTATCCGGGCATCGAGATTCAATTGACGTCCGAATCGACGCGCCGCCTGCACGAACAGCTGCAGCAGGGCGAGCTCGATATCGCGCTGCAGACGGACATGCTGACGGGCGACCATATCCGCAGCACGGGCAGCGGCGCCATCGCCATGGGCTGGGCAGGGCGGGCGGCCGACTGGCCCGACACGGGTACGCCATGGACGGTGGCGCAACTGGCGCAGCATCCGATCATCACCATGAACCGCGGTTCGCAGCCGCATTCCGCGCTCAAGGCGCTCTGCCAGGACGAGGGTGTGCAGCTGGGACGGGTGCATTGCGTCAGCTCGATTTCCGCCATCGTGCGGCTGGTGAAGTCGGGCTTCGGCATCGCCGTGCTGCCGCTGGCGCCCCTGCGCGAGGAAATCGAGCAGGGCAACATCGCCCTGATCCCGTGCACCAGCAGCCTGGCGCCGCAGCGTATCGTCATCAGCTACAGCGAAGATATCACCACGGAGGCGATCCAGCTGGTGGCCATGCTGGCGTGCGAAGAGGCGGCCCGGTTTAGCGTGGGGCTCGCGGAGGAGTACGGTGCTTGACGCTGTGGCGTAGGTCGGATTAGCGCTTGCGCGTAATCCGACAACATTGTTGGCCCATCCCGCAGCGAGTCAACATTGTTGCCTCATCTCCACCCACAAGAAAAACTTATCAGTCGCGTTCAGAATAACCCGTTTGCCAAGCGAAGGCGCGCCACCTATTCTGGGTTGGCACACCACTCATAACGCAGAACGGAACCATCATGACGACGTCCCCCACCTTGCCCGGCATCCTGTTTGTCTGGACCAGCGCCGACCCGGAACACGAACGCGATTTCAACCGCTGGTACGACCGCGAACACGTGGAAGAGCGCGTGCGCATTCCCGGCTTCGTCAGCGGCACGCGCTATCAGAGCGTGCGCGGTCCCCGCAAATACCTGGGCCTGTATCGCACCGTGTCGCTGAACGCCTTCCAGACCCCCGATTACTTCAAGGCCTTCGGCCAGCAGACGCCATGGTCGGTGACGAATTTGCAGCGCATGCGTGACCCGATGCGCAGGGTCTGCGCCATCGAGGCGGAAACGGGCATGGGCACGGGTGCCTGGCTGGCCGTGCTGCGCCTGGGCGCGCCAGCCATCGGCCAGGACGCGCAAGCGGTAGCCGGCATGGCGGCGCTGGGTGAAAAATTGCTGCAGATCGATGGCGTGATCGCCACGCGTCTGCTGATGCCCGACGCCAAGCTGTCCGGCCCCCTGCCGGCGGAGCAGAAGGAGGGCCGCGTGCTCGATCCGATTTTCCTGGTCGACGCGTCGTCGGAAAGCGCCGCCGTCGCGGCTGCCGATGCCGCCAGCGCGGCGCTGGGACTCGATGGCGCCGAAGCGGCCATCCTGCAACTGTCCTGGCAATTGCGCGAGGCCGACCTGCAGGCTGCCTGACACGCCTGCGCGCATCTTGCCGGCACGGATAACACGAGACACGGGCGACGGCGCAGGACAAAGCATCCTGCGCCGCGTCTGCAATAAAAACTGACGAGAGAGCTAGCTTATGACTACACACACCACCGCGCGCCCCACCGCGCAAGGCAGCACGCATAGCGGCGCGCATGCGGCCGCACCGGGCGGCAAGCCCAAGACGGGCCGCCTGGCCACGGCCAGCATGGTCGGCACGACTCTGGAATGGTATGACTTCACCGTCTACAACACCATGGCCGCGCTGATCTTCAACCATCTGTTCTTCCCTTCCTTCGACCCGCTGACGGGCACCATCCTGGCCTTTTCCACGTATGCGGTAGGCTATATCTCGCGCCCGATCGGCGGCGTGATCTTCGGCCACCTGGGCGACAAGCTGGGGCGCCGCTGGGTGCTGGTGGTGACGCTGATGCTGATGGGCGTGACGACGGGCCTGATGGGCCTCTTGCCGACGTACGCCACGGCCGGCATCTGGAGCCCCATCCTGCTGGTGGCGCTGCGTTTCGTGCAGGGCATCGCGCTCGGTGGCGAATGGGCGGGCGCCGTGCTGATCTCCGTCGAACACGGGGCGCCGGACAAGCGTGGCCGCAACGCCTCGTGGACGCAGGTGGGGCCGTCGTTCGGTACCCTGCTGGCGACGGGCTGCATCGGCCTGATCACGTATCTGCTGCCGCATGAAGCATTCATGGACTGGGGCTGGCGCATGCCGTTCATCGCCAGCCTGCTGCTGGTGGCGTTTGGCATGTGGATACGCAGCGGCATCGATGAGACCCCGCTGTTCAAGGAACTCGACCAGAAGGATGCGAAGGCCGAAGCGCCGATCGGCGACGTGCTGCGCGTCTACTGGCGCCGCTTGCTGATCGCCGGTGGCGTGCGCATCGGCTCGGACGTGCTGTATGCGCTGGTGGTGGTGTTTACCCTGACGTACGTGACGACGGTGCTGCATCTGTCGTCGACCCTGGCATTGACCGCCATCATGATCGGCACGGCCTGCAATGCGCTGGCGGTGCCCGTCTTTGGCGCGCTGTCGGACAAGATCGGCCGCCGCCCCGTGTATGCGCTGGGCGCCGTGCTGGGCCTCGTGTGGGCGTTTGCCTTCTTTACCTTGCTGGACACGGCCAGCCCGGCCGCCATCGTCACCGCCGTCGTCGTGGGCCTGGTCATCCACGCCATCATGTATGGCCCGCAAGCGGCTTTCGTCATCGAGCAATTCCCCACCAAGGTGCGCTACGCGGGTTCCTCGCTGGCCTATACCCTGGCCGGCGTCATCGGCGGCGGTTTCGCCCCGCTCGTCATCGCCAGCCTGTACCGCTCGTACAACAGCACCATGGCCGTCTCGCTGTACGTGGCGGCGGCCTTGCTGATCACCGGCGCCGCCGTCTTTGCGGCACGCGAAACGGGCCGCGGCCCCCTCGAAGAATAAGGAACAATCATGACTACGCATACCTTTACCCTGGCCGGCCACGGCCCCGTCACCTTCGACATCGACAGCCTGGTCATCGCTGGCTGGACGGGCCGCGACATGGCAATGGTCGAGCACCATATCGCCGAACTGGAAGCCATCGGCGTGGCGCGACCGAAAAGCGTGCCGACCTTTTACCGCGTAGCAGCAAAGCTGCTGTCGAGCGACGCGGTCATCGAAGTGCCGGGCAGCGACTCGTCCGGCGAGGCGGAATTCGTGCTGTTCTCCACCGAATACGGCCTGCTGGTGGGCATCGGCTCCGACCATACGGACCGCAAGGTGGAAAGCTATGGCGTGACGGTGTCCAAGCAGATGTGCGGCAAGCCCGTGGGCGACACCCTGTGGCGCTATGCGGACGTGGCGGGCCACTGGGACCAGCTGCAGATGCGTTCCTGGCGCGAACGGGCCGGCGTGCCGGCGCTGTACCAGGATGGCCCCGTGACGCGCATGCTGTCGCCGGAAGACCTGATTCTGCGCTACACGGGGCAGGCCAGCCTGCCGCTGGGCAGCGCCATGTTCTGCGGCACGCAACCCATCATCGGCGAGATGGGCCATGGCGACGCGTTTGCACTGGAGCTGTATGATCCAGCCTTGCAGCGCCGCCTGCAGCACCGCTATGCGGTGCAAACCCTGCCCGTGGAAGGATAAAAAAAATGACGAAGACCATCCGTGAACTGGCCGCCGACCTGGCCGCCGGCCGCATCACCAGCGTGGCACTGACAGAGCAGATGCTGGCGCGCGCCGAGGCGCACCGGGCGCAGGGCGGCCATGCCTATGTCAGCCTCGATGGCGAACAGGCATTGGCCGAAGCGCGTGCCAGCGACGCGGCGCGCGCCGCCGGCATCGTGGCCTCGCCGCTGGCCGGCCTACCCATCTCGATCAAGGACTTGTTCGACGTCAAGGGGCAAACCAGCAGCGCGGCCTCGCTGGCGCTGGCCGATGCGCCGCCCGCCGCTGCCGATGCGGGGGCCGTGGCGCGCCTGCGCGCGGCCGGCGCCGTCCTGCTGGGACGCACCAACATGAGCGAATTTGCGTTCTCGGGCCTGGGCCTCAATCCCCATCATGGCACGCCGCGCCATCCGCTGGACCGCGAACGGGTGGCCGGTGGCTCCACTTCGGGCGGCGCCGTGACGGTGGCGCTGGACATGGCGGCTGGCGCGCTGGGCACGGACACGGGCGGCTCGATCCGCATCCCGTCCGCCTTTTGCGGCCTGACGGGTTTCAAGCCGACGGCCGCTTCCGTCTCGCTGGCCGGCACTGTGCCGCTGTCGCGCTCCCTCGATTCGGCCGGCCCCATCGCGCGCAGCGTCGATTGCTGCGCGGCGCTGTACGCGGCGCTGTCGGGCCGCGAGATCGCCGCTGGCGCGCCAGCGGTGAAAGGACTGCGCTTCGGCTTTACCCTGGACTACGTGGGCACCCATGTCGAGCCGCAGGTGCAGCAGGCATTCGACCGTGCGCTGGACAAGCTGCGCGCGGCCGGCGCGCTGGTGGAGCAGTTCGATTTCCCGGAATTGCTGGAGCTGCCGACGATCAATGGCGGCGGCGGTCTGGTGGCGGCCGAGGCCTGGCACTGGCACCGGGCGCTGCTTGAAGAGAAAGGCGCGCAATACGATCAGCGCGTGGCGGCGCGCATCCGCCGTGGCCAGCAGCAGGGTGCAGCGGATTATATCGACCTGCTTGATGCGCGCGCGCGCCTGATCGCCGCCGCGCAACGGCGCCTGGCGCCATTCGACGCCTGGCTGATGCCCAGCGTGGCGATTTTGGCGCCGCGGCTCGCGCCGCTGGAAGCGGATGACGCCACCTTTTTCGCCACGAATGGCCTGGTGCTGCGCAACGCCAGCGTGATCAATTTCCTTGACGGCTGCGCCTTGTCGCTGCCTTGCCACGCTGAGGGCGAACTGCCCGTGGGACTGGGCATCTGCGCCCTGGCGGGCGCCGACGAACGCATGTTGCGGATTGGCCGCGCGGTGGAGGCCTTGTTGGGTGCACAACAATAAATAGTGCTGCGGTGCAGGAAAATGCCAACTCTGTACTATGATGGCTGGTATTGACATGGGATAGTCGCGCTTCGGGCGCCGGCAAACTTCACACTGTGCACCGATACGACCTGATTAGCTGTCATGATTGCGGCGTGCTGTACCGCAAGCGTCCGCTGCGTCCACGCGAAAAGGCGCGCTGCATCCGTTGCCGCTCGGTGCTGTATCGCGCCGCGTCAGGAAGGGGCGCGCCCGCTGGCCTGGACAAGGTGGTGGCGCTCACCCTGGGCGCCGCGCTGGTCTTCCTGATCGCCCAGTTTTTCCCCATTGTCGAACTCGACGTCAATGGTTTGACCTCCAGCGCCACCTTGCTGGGCTCCATCCGCGTGCTGTGGGCCGAACAGATGCCGGTGGTGGCGGCCATGGTCTTCCTGTTTACCATCCTCTTTCCTGCCATCGAACTCGGGTCCCTGCTGTACGTGGCGCTGGGCTTGCGCGGCGGCGTCAAGGTGCCCGGCTTTCACCGCGTGCTGCGTGCCGTGCAGATGTCGCGCGAGTGGGGCATGACGGAAGTGCTGATGATCGGCATCCTGATCACCGTTGTCAAGATGACCAGCCTGGCCACCGTGGTGCCGCAACCGGGGCTGTTCGCCTTTGGCGCCCTGACCCTGCTGCTGGCCATCGTCGTCTCGTTCGACCCGAAGGCCCTGTGGAACCTTGGCGACGACCTGACCCGCCAAGCGCTGCCCGGCATGCGCTACAAGGCCTTCGCGCCCGGCGAGAAGGTCGTGCCCTGCCACGCCTGCGGCCTGGTGGCGCCGCCCTTGGGCAAGGGCAAGCACCTGGCGTGCGTGCGCTGCGGTTCGACCCTGCACGTGCGCAAACCGAACAGCATCAGCCGCACCTGGGCCCTGCTGATCGCCGCCATGATCCTCTACATTCCCGCCAACCTGCTGCCCGTGATGGTGACCTATACGCTGTTTGGCGCGCAAAACGACACCATCATGAGTGGCGTGGTGCTGTTCTGGACCAGCGGCTCGAAGGGCCTGGCCATCATCATTTTCATCGCCAGCGTCGTCGTGCCCATGCTCAAGCTGGGCGTGCTGGCGCTGCTGGCATTCACGGCGCAGCGGCGTTCGCGCTGGCGGCCGCGCCAGCGCACCGTCTTGTACCGCATGGTCGAATTCATCGGCCGCTGGTCCATGCTCGATATCTTTGTTGTCACCCTGACGGTGGCGCTGGTGCGCTTCAAGTCGCTGGCGGTGATCACGGCCGGTCCCGGCGCGCTGGCCTTTGGCGCCGTGGTCGTGCTGACCATGCTGGCGGCGATGCAGTTCGACCCGCGCCTGATCTGGGACCCCGTCGACGAGCAGGTGCCCGGCGAGGAAGAACCCGTGGTGATAACAAGTACCGGAAACAATACAGTGATTGGAGAACAGCATGGCTGACAAAGAAACGGGCGACCTTGCCGAAACGGGCGGACGCGCATTGCCGGAACCCGATGTGGAGCAGGGCAGCCGCTGGCTGCCGTCGCTGGTGTGGCTCATTCCGCTGCTGGCCGCGCTGATCGGCGCCGGCCTGGCTGCCAAGTCCATCCTCGACCAGGGACCCACGGTAACGGTCAGCTTCAAGAGCGCCGAAGGCCTGGAGCCAGGCAAGACCAAGGTCAAGTACAAGGATGTCGATATCGGCCAGGTGCGCACCATCACGCTCGGTGACGACTTGACCAAGGTGCTGGTGACGATCGACATGAGCAAGGAAGCGCGCCGCTTCGCCACGCAGGATACGCGCTTCTGGGTGGTACGCCCGCAGATCGGCGCCAGCGGCGTGACGGGCCTGGGCACCTTGCTGTCGGGCGCCTACATCGGCGTCGATACGGGCAAGTCGGAAACGAAAAAGGATAGCTTCGTCGGCATGGAAGACCCGCCCGCCGTGGCCGGCGACCAGAAGGGCAAGCTGTACACCCTGCATGCGGACAGCCTCGGTTCTGTCGACGTGGGTTCGCCCCTGTTCTTCCACCGCCTGCGCGTGGGCAAGGTGGTCAGCTTCGCGCTGGACAAGGACGGCCATGGCATCACCATGTCCGTCTTCGTCAATGCGCCGTATGACCAGTTCGTCGGCAAGAACGCGCGCTGGTGGCATGCCAGCGGCGTCGACGTGCGGCTCGATTCCAACGGCTTCAAATTGAATACGCAATCGCTGGCGGCCATGCTGGTGGGCGGCATCGCCTTCGAGGCGGAAAACGGCCGCAAGCCGGAAGAGCCGGCACCGGCCGGCACCGTCTACCGCCTGGCCGCCGACGAGGCCAGCGCCATGCGCGAACCCGATGGCGAAGCCATCACCACCGTCTTCTATTTCGACCAGTCGCTGCGCGGCCTGCAGCCCGGTGCCACGGTGGACTTCCGCGGAATCGTGCTGGGCGAGGTGCGCTCGGTGGGCATCGAATTCGATCCCGTGAAAAAGAACTTCCGCATGCCCGTCACCGTCAACCTGTATCCGGCCCGCCTGGGCATGCGCTTCAAGACGGCCGTCGACGATGCGGAAGGCTCGGTGGGCCACCAGCTGCTTGAACGCATGGTCAGCCGCGGCTTGCGCGCCCAGCTACGCACGGGCAACCTACTCACCAGCCAGCTGTACATCGCGCTGGACTTCTTCCCGAAAGCGCCGAAGGTGGCGCTGGAAGTGAACAAGTATCCGCTGGAAGTGCCGACCGTGCCGAACACGCTGGATGAATTGCAGACGCAGATCGCCAGCATCGCCAGGAAGCTGGACCAGGTGCCGTACGCCGAGATCGGCAACAACCTGAACGCCACCATCAAGCAGGCCAATACCCTGTTCAAGCAGCTCGATGGCCAGGTAGTGCCGGAAATGCGCGATACCCTGACCGCGGCGAAGCAGACCTTCGGCACGGCCGAACAAGTGCTGCAAAAGGACTCGCCGCTGCAGTCGGACGTGCGCCAGGCCTTGCAGCAGCTGACGCAAACCCTGCAATCGCTGAACGCCCTGTCGGACTACCTGGAGCGCCACCCGGAGTCCCTGATCCGCGGCAAAAAAGGAGATGAAAAATGATGAAGCCCATCCTCGCGGCATGCACGGCGGCCTTGCTGCTGGGCGCTTGCTCCACGCCCCAGCCCGAGCATTTTTATACGCTCAGCGGCGGTGCCGACGTGCAGCCGGCCAAACCCGTGAAATACTATGTCGAGATGCTGGCCGTCAGCGTGCCGCAGCAGGTGAGCCGCAACCAGTTCGTGGTGACGGCACCCTCGGGCCGCATCGAACTGCTGGAACAGCAGCGCTGGGCGGGGCCGCTGGCCGGCGAAATCGGCCAGGCCCTGTCCACGGCCGTGACGAACGACCTGGGCGCCATCGACGTGTTCCGCACGCCGCACCCGGACAACCTGCCTGTGTACCGCATCAGCAGCAACGTGCAGCGTTTTGAATCGGTGATGGGCCAGTACGCGCTGATCGACGCCGTCTGGAGCGTGCGCCAGCTATCCAGCAGCAAGGTGGTGACGTGCCGCACGGTGGCCAATGAAAAGGTGGGCGCCGGCTACGATGAATTGGTGACGGGCCACCGCCGCGCCGTGGGCCGCATCGCCGCCGACATGGCCACTGTCGTGCGCTCGTTCGACAGCGGCAACGCCGCCTGCCCGGCCGCCTGAGCGGCCCGGCGCTAGCCACTCCCCATGGCCGCTGGTAAAATGCGGCCATGGGAATGACCTTGTTCACGCGCCGCCTTGCCGCCTGGATCGCCTGCTTTGCGATCCTGCTGGCGGCGCTCGCGCCATCGATTTCCCAGGCCGTCGCCAACGCCAAGCAGCAATCGGGCTCCGGCTGGGCTGAAATCTGCTCGGTGGCCGGCA
This sequence comes from Janthinobacterium amylolyticum, assembly GCF_051380655.1. Taxonomy (NCBI): domain Bacteria; kingdom Pseudomonadati; phylum Pseudomonadota; class Betaproteobacteria; order Burkholderiales; family Oxalobacteraceae; genus Janthinobacterium; species Janthinobacterium amylolyticum. The sequence goes on along the minus strand of NZ_JBNYXL010000003.1, from coordinate 549,488 downwards.
TCCGTTTTGTCCAGGTGGTCGAGGACGGCACCACCGAGGACGGCAAGTCCGCCGGCAAGGCCATGCAGATGGAGCATTGCGCCTTCTGTTCCACGCATGCGGGTTCCGCAGGCTTGCCGCCCACCGGCCCCGTGCTGCCGCTGCCCGTTGCCATGGGCACGGCCATTTTCCCCGCCCTGTATTACCAGTCTCCCGCACCGCTGTTCATCTGGTCCACCGCGCAGTCGCGCGCGCCGCCCGCCCTCGTCTGAGTTTGCATTGTCAAGTCCGACCTGTCCGCCCACTGGCGTGACGGGTCGCATCCGCATACTTCAACGAGAATCACATGAACAAGAAATTATTGGTGCTGGCCGCGGCCATCACCGTGGCCTACCCTTGCGCGCAGGCGCAGCAAGCTGACCAAACTGACCGCGCCATCGACACCGTCGTCGTTTCCGGCTCGCGCGCGCAAGCGTGGCTGTCCGAGACGCCGCAGGCCATTGGCGTCGTCAATGCGCAGACGCTGGAACGCGACAGGCCCAAGACCATGGGCGATATCCTCAACCGCATCGCCGGCGTGTATTGGAATGACCTGGGCAACGAGCAGCACAGCATGAGCATCCGCCAGCCCATCGGCACGAATGCCGTCTACCAGTATCTGGAAGATGGCATTCCCATCCGCCCGCTGGGCGTCTTCAACCACAACTCGCTCAATGAAATGAACATGGCCGGCGCCAGCGGCGTGGAAGTGGTGAAGGGCGCCGCTTCCTCGCTGTATGGCAGCAATGCCGTGGGCGGCGCCGTCAATTTCCTCACGGCCGGCGCCAGCGCCACGCCGACGGCCAAGGTGGGCGTGCGGCGCGACAACGTGGCGGGTTTTACGCGCTACGACAGCTCCGCCAGCGATACGTGGGGATCGCTGGGCCTGCGCTTCTCGCATTACAGTTCGCGCCGTGCGCGCGACAACTGGCAAGAGTACAGCTATGGCGACAAGGATTCGTTTTCGCTGCGCGCCGACTATGCGCTCAGCCACACGTCGCAGCTGCGCGCCACCCTGGTTCACACGGATCTCGACGCGGCCATGACGGGCAGCCTGTTCGAGAACGATTACCGCGCCAATCCGGGCAAGAGCCTGAACACGTTCACCTACCGCAAGGACAAGACCACGCGCATGAATGTGGCGTGGGAGGGCGCGACGACGGCCAATGGCACGAGCACCATCACCGTATTTACGCGCAAGAACGACCATGGACAACTGCCCGCGTATTCCATCGGCAGCTGCGCAGGCATGCTGTGCAAGGGCGTCATCAACAACAACCACGTCGATTCACTGGGGCTGGACGTGAAGCACCAGCAGGAATTCGCCTGGCTGCGTACACGCCTGGTTGCCGGCGTGTATGTCGACAAGAGCGACAATCCCTTTGTCAGCGATAACCTGTCCATCGTGCGCGATGCGGCCACGGGACGCTATCTGCGCTACACCCTGGCCAACGCCTCCAATCCGCAGGGCGTGCGCGACTACCAGACGGACATTCTGAACACGGCCATCTTCGCGCAATGGGAGTTTTCGCCGCTGGCCGGCACGCGCGTGGTGCTGGGCGGCCGTTCGGACGCCATCCGCTACGACTACCATAACAGGCTGGCGCCAGGCGGCAGCGCCAATTACGGCGCGCCCGACGAGTCGCGCAGCTTTTCGCATGTGAGCCCGAAGCTGGGCGCCACCTACGCCATCGGCCATGCAGGCAGCGTGTATGCGAACGTCAGCCAGGGCTTCACGCCGCCCGAGGTGAGCCAGCTGTACGGCAAGACGGGCATCGCCGACCTGCAGCCGTCCGTGTACAACAACTATGAAATCGGCCTGCGCCGGGCTTTCCTTGAGGGCCGCTTGAAACTCGATACGGCCCTGTACCGGCTCGACGGACGCGACACCATCGTCAGCTATACGCTGTCGCCGGGGAACAGCGAAAACCGCAATGCGGGCCGCACGCGCAGCGAAGGACTGGAACTGGGGCTGAACTACGCCAGCGGCCCGTTCGACGCGCGCTTCGCCACGGCCATCGCGCGGCACCGCTACCTGCGCTACCAGCTTTCCAGCAGCCTCGATTACAGCGGCCGCAGCATGCCGCAGGCGCCGCGCGACATCACCTCGTTCGAGGTCGGCTACCAGCCCGTGGCCGGCGCCAGGGTGGCGCTGGAAGCCGTGCACCAGGGCCGCCACTGGATGAACAATGCCAACACGGTGGAATATGGCGGCCATGCGCTGATCAACCTGCGCGCCAGCTACCGGCTGGCGCGCGGGCTGGAAGCGTGGGCGCAGGTGCGCAACCTTGCCGACAAGCGCTATGCCGATTCGGCCAGCAGCAGTTACTCGGGCACGGGCAGCTACACGGCCAATACGCAGAACCAGTACACGCCCGGCGCGCCGCGCAGCGTGATGCTGGGCCTGTCCTACACCTACGGCGCACTGTGAGGATGGCCATGGACGATCATACCTTTCTCATCGCGCGCCGCAAAAGCCTGTACTGGCGCCTCCACTTCTGGGCCGCGCTGATCGCCTCGCCATTTGCGCTGCTGGCGACCCTGACGGGCATGTTGTATGTTTTCACGCCGCAGATCGAGGCAAGGCTGTATCAGCACCTCGATCATGTGCTGCCGCAGGGCGCCATGCTGCCGCTGGATACTGCCGTGGCGGCAGCGGAACGGGCGGCGCCGCGCGGCTGGGAAGTGCAGCATGTGGTGCCGCCGTTCCAAGCTAGCGACGCGGTGCAGGTGGCGTTCGCGCCGCCCGGTGGCGCGCAGGATGAACACGCGGGCCATGGCGGGCATGCCGCGTCCGTCAAGCCGAAGTTTGGCCTGCCCGCGCAAGCCATCGTTGTCTACGTGAATCCGTATGACGCGCGCGTGCTGGGCAGCCTGGCCAGCAGCGAGCGTTTCGGCAACTGGGCCAAGAAGCTGCATTCGCGCCTGCTGCAAAACGATGGCTGGCGCTGGATGATCGAACTGGCGGCCAGCTGGCTGATGGTGATGCTGGTGACGGGCGTGATCCTGTGGTGGCCGCGCGGCGCGCAGGCAGGTTTGCCGAAGCGCGGTGCGCGGGGCCGCAATGGCTGGCGCCAGTGGCATGCGTTCCTCGGCGTGGCGCTGGGCGTGGTGAGCTTCGTGATCCTGGCCACGGGCCTCACATGGAGCCAGCAGGCGGGCGGGCGGATCCGCGCGTTGCGCGACGTCAGCGGCCAGGCGCCGCCGCCCGCGCCGCGCGGCCTGCGCTCAACAGAGGAGGGCGCGCCGCTGGACTGGCAGGATGCGTGGCAGGTGGCGCGCAGCCACGCGCCCGCCATCGCCGTGCAGCTGACGGCGCCGGCCAGCCAGAACGATGTGTGGCGCGCCACCATGGCCGACCGCAGCCGGCCCACCTTGCGCTTCGACCTGCAGTTCGACGCCTACAGCGGCAAGCCCCTGTACTACGCGGGCTGGGAAGCGCAGACGGCGTTCGGCAAGGCCACGGCCATCGGCATCCCGTTTCACCGGGGCGAATTCGGCTGGTGGAACCAGGCCTTGCTGCTGCTGTTTGGCGCCAGCGTGCTGTTTTCGCTGGTATCGGGCTGGGTGATGTTCTTCAAGCGCCGCATGCCAGGTTCGCTGGGCTTGCCCAGGCTGCTGCCCGGCGCCTGGACCTCGCCCTCGGCGCTAGCCTGGCTGGTGGCGGCGCTCATGTGCGCGCTGATGCCCTTGCTGCTTGTTTCCGGCGGCCTGCTGATGCTGCTGGAACTGGGCCTGGCACGGCGACAGCGGCTTGGACGCCGACGATGGGCTGGGCGATAAGGGCAGCCATGGCCTGGCGCTTGCTGGGATAAAATGAGAGGGCGCGGCCTGGCTCGTTGCCAAGGGCCGCACCTTAGCCATGGCTGAACATGAAATTCATCGACTTTCCCGCTTTGTCCGCGCTGGCCGCCACGTCGGCGCTGGTGACAAAAAAATGCAGCTGCTGCGCCGTCCCGCTCGATGCCTGGCAGCGCCTTCCCACCTCGCTGGAGCTGGACCGCTTTGAAGAAATCGGCACCCTGCGCGAAGACCCGTACGAAGAACCGACGTTTGCCGAATATCACCCGCAGGGCACGCGCTACGACAGCATCGACGCGCCCATCGCGCCGCGTTTTTATCCCGCCAACCTGAGCCAGGTGGCCCGCTGCCTGGACTGCGGTCGCCACTACCTGCGCTACAACGAGGCGGGCGGCTACTTCACGGAACTGCGCATCCGCGCGCTGCGCCCGGAACTGCTGGCCGACGCGCCGCTGTAGATGCGCGCAGCACGGCTACAGGCTTTCCTTGAGGTGCGCGATGCCGTGTTCGTCGTAGATCGAGTACACGGCGGCGAGGATGTTTTCCAGTTCGGGCGAGCGGTCCATGCGCCGCATGCTGAACAGGATGGGTGAGAACGCGTGCTGGTCGTCCAGCTTGCGGTAGATGACGTTACGGTGATGCATGGCTTGCACGCTTTCCGGCACGATGGAAATGCCCTGGCCGGCCGCCACCAGGCCCATGGAAATCTGCAGCTCGCGCACCTCGGTGACGAGGCCGGGGGTGACATTGCCATCGCTGAACATGGCCAGCACCTGGTCGGCAAAGCTGGGGCGCGGCGCCTTCGGGTACACCAGCAGGGTTTCATGCGTCAGGTCCGTCAGGCGCAGGCCGCCCTCGCCATGCGCCAGCCGGTGCCCGGGCGGCAGGGCCACCACCAGGCGTTCTTCGCGCAGCAGGATGCGGCGGATGCTGGGATCCTCGCTTTTCAGGCGCCCGAAACCCACGTCGATGCGCCCTTCCTTCAGGGCCTTGATCTGCTCCACCGTCGTCATTTCGTGCAAGGTCACGTCCACCTCGGGGTGGCGTTCGCAATAGCGGTGCACCACATCGGGCAATTCCCCATACAGGGTCGAGGCGACGAAGCCGATTGACAGGGTACGTTCCAGCTTGCCGATGCGCTGCGTCATCGCCTTCAGGTCGCGCACCTGGTCGAGCAGCGGGCGCGCGTGGGCGAGAAAAAACTCGCCCGCCTCGGTCAGGCGCAAGGGCCGCGAACCTTTTTCGATCAGTGCCACGCCCAGGGTTTCTTCCAGCTGCTGCATCTGCCGGCTGAGGGGCGGCTGCGCGATATGCAGGCGTTCGGCGGCGCGCGTGAAGTTCCTTTCTTCGGCGACCGCAACGAAGTAGCGCAAGTGGCGTAATTCCATCTTCATACCTTTCAGGTATAGGTTCGATACCAACTCGGTGTTGGACGCGGGGACTTTTGGGGCATATCGTGTCTCCACTCCACAGAATTATACGGAATAAATATGATTCAAAATATCGAGACCTTCCTGGTCGATGTGCCGACCATTCGTCCGCACCGCATGTCCGTCGCCACCATGAATACCCAGACCCTGGTGCTGGTGCGCGTGCGCTGCGCCGACGGCATCACGGGCTGGGGCGAAGCCACCACCATCGGCGGCTTGAGCTACGGCGGCGAAAGCCCGGAAAGCATCAAGACGAATATCGACACCTATATCGCGCCGCTGCTGGTCGGCATGGAAGCGAGCCAGGTGGCGAAAGCCATGGCCACCTTGCGCAAGGTGGTGCAGGGCAACCGCTTCGCCAAGTGCGCGATCGAAACGGCGCTGCTCGACGCGCAGGCGCGCCGCCTGAACGTGCCGCTGTCGGAACTGCTGGGCGGGCGGGTACGCGACGCGCTGCCCGTGGCCTGGGTGCTGGCCAGCGGCGACACCGTGCGCGACATCGCCGAAGGCGAAAAAATGCTGGAACTGCGCCGCCACCGCATCTTCAAGCTGAAGATCGGCTTGCGCGACGTGATGGACGACGTGGCCCACGTGCTGGAAATCAAGCGGGCGCTTGGCGAGCGCGCCAGCGTGCGCGTCGACGTCAACCAGGCCTGGAGCGAGACGGACGCCGTTCGCGGCATCGCCGCACTGGAAGCGGGCGGCATCGACCTGATCGAGCAGCCCGTCAAGGCGGGCAACCGCGCCGCGCTGGCGCGCCTGAAGCAGCGTTTCGACGTGGCCATCATGGCCGATGAAGCCCTGCATGGCCCGGCCGATGCGCTGGCGCTGGCGCAGGCCGATGCGGCCGACGTGTACGCGGTCAAGATCACCCAGTCGGGCGGCTTGCTGCCGGCGCTGGAAGTGGCCACCGTGGCGCGCCTGGCCGGCGTCGGCCTGTATGGCGGCACCATGCTCGAAGGCGGCATCGGCACGGCCGCCACGGCCCATGTCTGTTCCACGTTTGCGGAACTGGCCTGGGGCACGGAACTGTTCGGACCACTGCTGCTGACGCAGGAAGTCCTGCGCGAACCGCTCGTGTACCGCGACTTCATGCTGCAGGTGCCGACAGGGCCGGGCCTGGGCGTGGAGATCGACACCGACAAGCTGCGTTCTTTGCAGCGTCAATAAGTCAGTCAAAGGAGAAACCATGTTATTCCATGTACGCATGAACGTGAACCTGCCCTTGAGCATGCCCGCCGAGCAGGCGGCGCAGCTCAAGCAGACGGAAAAGGAACTGGCGCAGCGCCTGCAGCAGGAAGGCAAGTGGCGCCACCTGTGGCGCATCGCCGGGCAGTACGCCAACATCAGCGTCTTTGACGTGGACAGCGTCGACGAGCTGCACAACCTGCTGACCTCGCTTCCGCTGTTCCCCTACATGCAGATCGACGTGATGCCGCTGTGCCGCCATCCATCCTCGGTGCGCGGCGACGATTCCTGACCCGCGCGCAGCATCCGGCGCAGTACCCCTTACTCAAGGAGACACCTCATGCAACATACCGACATCGATACCCTCGTCAAGAAGTGGATCGTGGACGCCGCCGACCGTCCCGCCAACCCGCGCGTGCAGCAGATCGTCGTGCGCCTGCTGGGCGACTTGTGCAAGACCATCGACGACCTGGACGTCACGCCCGACGAGTTCTGGAGCGGCCTGGCCTACCTGTCGGCCGCCGGTGCTTCCAGCGAACTGGGTTTGCTGGCGGCGGGCATGGGCCTGGAACATTTTCTCGACCTGCGCGCCGACGAGGCTGAGGCGCAGGCTGGCCTGGCCGGCGCCACGCCGCGCACCATCGAAGGTCCGCTGTACGTGGCAGGCGCACCCGAAAGCGTGGGCTACGCCCGTCTCGACGATGGCACGGAGAGCGAACGCGCCGAGGTGCTGCTGATGCAGGGCACCGTGTTTGACGCCGATGGCCAGCCGCTGCCCGGCGCGCAGGTCGAAGTCTGGCATGCGAACTTGCTGGGCAATTACTCGTTCTTCGACCATACGCAGTCGCCGTTCAACCTGCGCCGCACCATCGTCGCGGACCAGGACGGGCGCTACCAGTTCCGCAGCATCCTGCCGGTCGGCTATGGCTGCCCGCCGGACGGCACCACGCAGCAGCTGCTCGATCTGCTGGGCCGCCACGGCCAGCGTCCGGCGCACATCCATTTCTTCATCAGCGCGCCGGGCCACCGCAAGCTGACGACGCAGATCAACATCGATGGCGACAGCTATCTGTGGGACGATTTCGCCTTCGCCACGCGCGAAGGCCTGGTGCCGCCCATCACGCGGGTCGACGATGCGGCGCAACTGGCTGCCCTGCAGCTGCAGCAGCCATATGAATCGATCGCGTTTGATTTTCATTTGAGCCGCGACAGCGCGGCACTGCCGTCAGCGGCAGTCGAGCGGCAGCGCGCCGCCGCCTAAGGACACAGGGACAATAGGGACACAGCATGCAATCCTTTTTCACAGCGGGCGACACGCGCCTGCATTACCGCACCGATGGCGAACGTGGCAATCCCTGTCTGGTGCTGTCGAATTCCCTGGGCACGGACCTGTCCATGTGGGATGCGCAGGCCGATGCCCTGGCCAGCGACTTCTTCGTCGTGCGCTACGATACGCGTGGCCATGGCCAGTCCGCCAGCGGCGGCGCGCCGTTCGGCATTGAGCGCCTGGGCCAGGACGTGGTGGCGCTGCTGGACCACCTGGACGTGGCGCAGGCTGCGTTCTGCGGCATCTCGATGGGCGGCTTGACGGGCCAGTGGCTGGGCATTCACCAGCCGCGGCGCCTGACGCATCTGGTGCTGGCCAACACGGCGGCGCGTATCGGCGCGGCCGATGCCTGGCTGGCGCGCGCCGTCCAGGTGCGCCGCGAAGGCATGGGTGGCGTGGCCGGTGGCGCCGCGGCGCGCTGGTTCACGCCGGCTTTCATCACGGCTGAAGCGGCCACGGTGGCGCGCATGATCGCCGCCCTGCGCGAGCAGGATGCCGACGGCTATGCGGCCTGCTGTGCGGCGCTGGCGCAAACGGACTTGCGCGCCCAGCTGGCCGCGATTGCGCTGCCCACCCTGGTCATCGCCGGCGAGCACGATCCCGTCACCACGGTGGACGATGCGCGCTGGCTGCAGGGACAGGTGGCAGGCGCGCAGCTGGCCAGCGTGCCGGCCTCGCACCTGTCGAATGTCGAGGCGGCGCCAGCGTTCACGGCACGGCTGCGGGCGTTTTTACTGGCGTAGGCAGGACCTGATTTCGCTTTGCCCCTGAGCACCGCCACCGGCAGGACCGGCACGCGGCAGGGCAAGCTTTTTTGAAAAATAATAAAAATAGAGCAGACTTGGAGTAGACGGATGGAAAACAGATTGATGATTATCGCGGCGGTCACGGTGGGCTATTTCGCCCTCATGAGCTATATCACTTACAGCGTGCGCAAGCATGCGACCAGCAGCGAAGGCATGACGGCGGGCGGGCGCAATTATCCCGCCTTCCTGATCGGCGCCTTGCTGCTGTCGGAATTCATCGGCAGTTCCGTGAGCATCGGCACGGCGCAGAAGGGTTATGAACTGGGCATTTCCGCCGCCTGGAATCTGGTGGCGCTGTCGCTGGGCTTCTTGCTGCTGGCCATCGTGCTGGTGAAAAAATACAAGGAAAGCGGGCAGTCGACGATTTCCGGCATCCTCGCGCAAACGTATGGCGAACCCGTACGTTATGCGGCATCCATCCTCACCATCGTCGCGCTGAGCATTGTCGCCGTGGCCCTGTATGCGAGTGGCGGCGCCGTGCTGGCCGCCGTGCTGCACATCGATAAAACCGTCGCCATCCTGCTGGTGGGCGCCATTACCGTGATCTACGTCAGCCTGGGCGGCATGCGCTCGGTGGTGTACACCAACTTCGCCCACTCCATCGTCAAGTACCTGGGTGTGATCCTGGCGCTCGCGTATGCCCTGGAAGCAACGGGCGGCATCGGCGAATTGCAGGCGCAATTGCCGGCCAAGATGTTCAACTGGATCGAGATCGGCTGGGGCCAGATCATCGCCTGGATGATCGGCGGCATCGGTTCCATCTTTGCCACGCAGTACGTGATCCAGGCCCTGGTCAGCACGGACAACCCGGCCGTCGCCAAGCGTGCCTGCTATTACGTGTCGTCACTGATGATTCCGTTCGGCCTGATGGCGGCCCTGATCGGCATGTGCAGCGCCGTGCTGTATCCGGGCATGAAGTCGATCGACGCGTTCCCGACCCTGATCGCCCACATGCCGGCATTTTCCGCCAGCATCATGATCGTCGGCCTGGCCGGCGCCCTGTTCGGCGGCATTTCCGCCACCACCCTGGCATCGGCCACCCTGGCGATGAAGGATTTCTATGATCCGTGGTACAACAAGGCGAAAAATGACGCGAAGTCGATGCTGTTCCTGCGCATCGCCATCGTTGTGGCGGGCCTGCTGCCGCTGGTGCTGGCGCTGTATGCGGAAAAACTGCTGATGATCGCCTTCCTCGGCAAGGCCCTGCGCGCCACCCTGGCCGTGCTGGTGCTGATGGCCTTCTATGCGCCGAAGTTCGGCACGCCGCGCGGCGCCTTTGTCGGCGTGATCGTGTCCGTGATCGCCACCATCGGCTGGTTCCTGGCGGGCAATCCGTACGGCGTGGACAGTTCCTACCTGGCGCTGGCCGGTCCGCTGCTGACCATGGGCATCAGCCACCTGTTCAAGCCGGCGCAGGCGACAGGCGCCGCGCCTGCCGTGAAATAAGCTCAGGCCGGTGCCGCCTTCAGCCAGCGCATCAGGCGCGGCTGGAGGTAGGGCAGGCATATCAGGAAGCACAAGCCCACGCACAGGTTGAAAATCAGGTGGGCGGCTGCCACGGCCGTGCCGGCCAGCGGCAGCAGGGCATCCGACAAAGCGGGGATGAAGGGAAAGAAGGCCAGCGCGCCAGCCAGGTTGAAGAGGAAATTGGCCTTGGCCGTGGCTTGCGCGTTGGCGCTCATCTGCAGGCTCGACAGCAGTGCCGTCGAGGTGGAGCCGACATTCGCGCCCACGACGATGGCGATGGCCGCTTCGGCCGGGATCAGCTGGTGCTGCGTCAGCACGATGGCCAGGCCGGTGGAAACGCTGCTCGATTGCACCAGCGCCGTAAATAGCGCGCCCATCAGCAAGGCTATCCACGGTTCGCGCGCCTGCGCCAGGGTATCGACAAACCACGGCTGCGCCTGCAGCGGCTTGAGTTCGCTCGAAATCAGGTCGAGGGCAAAAAAGATCAAGCCAAAATAGAACGCCGCCTTGCCCAGCGCCTGTATCTTGCTGGGCAGGCTGGAGACAAGCGCGCCGCCGATGATGAACAGCGGGCCGATGCCCGTCAGCTTCATCGATACCAGCCAGGCCGTGGCCGTCGTGCCGACATTCGCGCCCAGCAGGATCGCCAGGCTGCCCGCAAAACTGATCACCTGCGCATCGACGAGGGCCACGGCCAGCGCCGTCGTGGCGCTGCTCGACTGCACCAGCGCCGTGGCGATGGCGCCGACGAGGAAACCGTACCAGCGGTTGGTGGTGACCCGGGCCAGCCAGGCTTGCATGCCGGCGCCGCCCATCGCTTGCAGCTCGCGGCTGAAGGCCTGCAAACTGTACAAGAACAACACCACGGCCGAAACGGCCGCGATCAATACCTGGAAATGATTCATGGAGCGGTGTGCCGGAGCGTCGGGGAAGACGCGATCATACCAGCCCCGTCAGGTAGTAAATGCCGATCACGAAAAACACGACGACCGTCTTGATGATGGTGATGCCGAAGATGTCACGGTAGGACTGGCGGTGCGTCAGGCCCGTGACGGCCAGCAGGGTGATCACGGCGCCATTGTGCGGCAAGGTATCCATGCCGCCGCTGGCCATGGCCACCACGCGGTGCATGACTTCCAGCGGAATGTGCGCCTGCTGCGCGGCCTGGATAAAACTGTCGGACATGGCGGCCAGCGCGATGCTCATGCCGCCCGAGGCGGAACCGGTGATGCCGGCCAGGGTCGTCACGGACACGGCCGCGTTGACGAGCGGATCGGGCACGCTGCGCAAGGTGTTGCTGACGGCAAGAAAACCGGGCAGCGCCGCGATGACGCCGCCAAAGCCGTATTCGGATGCCGTGTTCATGGCCGCCAGCAGGGCGCCGCCCACGGCCGCCTTGGTGCCTTCGGCAAAGGCGGCGCGGATGCGCCCGAAGGCTGTCAGGCAGACCAGCAAGATGCCCAGCAACAAGGCGCCTTCCACGGCCCAGATGCCGGTGACGGAAGCGATCGACGTCTGCACGGGCGCATGCAGGCCGGGCAGCGCGTCGGCGGTAAGCACGTAACTGTCGCCATACCAGTGGGGAATCAGCTTGGTGAGCGCGAAGTTGGCCACGCCTACCAGCACCAGGGGCGCGACCGACAATAGCGGATGGGGCAAGTCGCCAATGTCGGCCGAGGCCTTGTCGGCTTCGGCGCCATAGCCTTCGCCCGTGGCCATGACGGAGCGCCGGCGCCATTCGAGGAAGGCCAGGCCCATCACGACGGTCAGCACGGCGCCGATGGTGCCCAGCCACGGCGCGGCCCAGCCGGTGGTATTGAAGAAGGTGGTGGGGATGATGTTCTGGATCTGCGGCGTACCGGGCAAGGTATCCATGGTGAATGAAAACGCGCCCAGGGCGATGGCGCCCGGCATCAGGCGCTTGGGGATATTGCTCTGGCGATACAGTTCAGCCGCGAACGGATACACGGCAAACACCACGACGAACAGCGATACGCCGCCGTAGGTCAGCGCGCCGCACACGGCAACGATCACGGCATTCGCGCGCGCACTGCCGATGTAGCGGATGGCGGCCACGACGATGGACTGCGAAAAGCCGGACAGTTCAATCAGCTTGCCGAACACGGCACCGAGCAAAAAGACGGGGAAATACAGCTTGATGAAGCCGACCATCTTTTCCATGAAGATACCGCTGAAGACGGCCGGCACGGCGGACGGATCCGTCAGCAGCACGGCGCCGAGCGCGGCGACAGGCGCAAACAGGATCACGCTGTAGCCGCGGTAGGCGGCCAGCATGAGGAAGGCCAGAGCGGCCAGAACTATCAGGAAAGACATTGGTCTGGCCCTTGCGTGAGAAGTGATCAAGATATTAATAATGCAGTTAATATCATACTTCCCGGCAAGCCGCCAACGCGCAGGTCAAGGTGCAAGCAATTCAAGCCGGCGCAGTGAGGGAAAAAAGCTGGTCGGGGTGAGAGGATTCGAACCTCCGGCCTCTGCGTCCCGAACGCAGCGCTCTACCAGGCTGAGCCACACCCCGCGTACTGTTTTTGCATTACAGCAGATGGCGGGGCGGCTTTCAAGCGGCTGCGTCAAGGGCGGTTATTTTTTCTCCTGCTGCGCCTTTTTGATGTCCGCTTCGCTGACTTTTTTTGCCGGCGCATTCGTGGCGGGCGAGGCGGGGTTCTTGCGCGTGGCTTTGGCTTGTGCCATGACGGCGGCGCAGTCCGTGTCGGGGGCCTTGTCGATATTGACCAGCGGCAGCAGGGCGGCCAGCGGGGTGACGACGGTGGCCAGCGCCACGGCGGCACCCGCTTTCAGGGCCAGCGGGCCTTTTTGCGGGCCTACATCCGGGTTCTTGAACGTGCCTTTGGCGTACAGCGGCGTGCGCAGGGTGATGATGCGCGCGCCCTTGGTGCGAGGGCGCACGTCCAGGTCCAGGGTTTCATTGGCCAGGTTGACGTTGCCCGTGACATTGACGACGGCGCTGTCCGTGTCGAGCACGAAGCGGCGCACGTCGGCCTGGCCATTCGTCACGGCGAAGTCGCTGGCCAGGCAGTTCAACTGCACCTGCTTGTCGCCGAAGATTTTCACAAAGACGGCGTTGGCCAGATTCAGGCCCGCCAGTTCCAGCACGAACTGGCTGACGGAGCCTTCGCTGACGGTAGCCGCCAGTTCGCCATTCGCGCTGGCCAGCATGGCCGAGACGGAGTTGCCGTGGCCCGTCAGCGCCGCGTCGCCATACACTTCGCCGAAGCTCGCTTGCATCGATTGCAGCTTGGGAAACAGTTCGCGGATTTTCAGGTGGCGCGCCGCCACCTTGGCTTGCGCGGCGATGGTTTTCTGGCGGCCGTCGAGCGTGATGTTCGACGTGATGTCGCCGCCGGCCATGCCGAAGTTGAGCGGCGTCAAACTCAGCACTTTGTCTTTCATGCGGATGTGGGCGACGATGTCGTTGAATGGAATGTCGTGCGTGCGCACGAGTTTTTTGCCGGTAAATTTCACGTCGGCATCGAGCGCATCCCATTTGGCCGTATTGAACTGTTCCACCGGCAAGGCCTTGCTGTCCGGCTGCACGGGCGCCTTGCCGCGTGCCTGTTTCTGCGCGTTACTGTCGGCGCCGATGGTGGGGCCCAGGTCTTCCAGGCGCAATTGCTGGGACGTCACTTCGCCGCGCAGCAGGGGGCGCGGCTGGCGCGGCAGGTATTGCAGGGTGCCGGCCAGGTCGCTCTGGCCCACCGTGCCCTTGAAGTTTTGATACGTCCAGTTCCAGGTGTCGCCGTCTTTCTTGCCCAGCAAGCGGCCCTTGGTGGCGTAGTCCGGCGTTTCCGGCAGCAGCACGCCCGTCAGCGGGTATAAATCCGCCATGCTGGCGCCGGCCAGGCTCAGCTGCAGATCGATGCCGGACAAGGAGCGCGGGTCCGTCAGGGTGCCATCGATGCTGGCCTTGTTCTTGCCCAGCACGGCGTGCGCCTGCACGGGATACACGGTCTTCTCGTCCGTCAGGGACAGCACGGCGCCCGCCTTGCCGCCGCCCGTCACGGGCGCCTTGCGGTAGCTGCCGCCCAACGTGAAGGCGATGCCGTATTTTTCCACGGGCGCGCTGCCTGGCGCATCGCCCGGCGTGGCGTCGGGTGCCGTCGAACTGACCTTGGCGCGCACGTCCAGCGCGATGCCCTCGTCCAGGTAGCGGATGCTGCCGTCGCCAAAGGCCATGCGCTGGATTTCCACGTCCCATTGCGAAGGGCCATTGTCCTTGAAGGTCCAGCTATTGCTGCCATCGGCGCGCCGCTGCAGGGCGATTTGCGGCGCATCCAGCGCCAGGTCCGTCAGCACCACGCGATGTTGCAGCAGGGGCAATGGATGGATGGCCACGTCGATGCGTTTGGCACTGGCCAGCTGCGGGCCGGCCGTGGCCCAGTCCGGATTGCTGATGCGCACATCCTGCGCGCTGATGAAGGGCCGCGGCACGTAGCGGCGCCAGCCCGGTTCCGTCTTCAAGCCTTGCTTCCATTTTACTTGCAGGTCGCCGGCGATGACGAAGCTGCGGCCCGTGCTGTCCGATACCTTCTGGTTGATATAGGGGCGGGCGCGGTTCCAGTCGAAGGTCAGTACGAGGATGACCAGGATGGCGAGGAGGGCCAGCAGGGCGGCCAGGCTCCAGCCGAGAATTCTGAGCGGAGTTGTGCGTGTCATGGGATGCCGATCACAATGATTTTTTCATCAAGGTAGACCGATTGTCCATGCCGGTCGGTGCGCTGGGTTACGTACGTGGGCGGTACAGGTGCGTAGAATGCACGCTGATTGACGTCGATTCCATAATTCGAGTATTATTGAATTATGGAAAATGAAAACACAATCGGCATGCAGGCCGCGCCACTGACGAGTACGGCGGCCGTTGCGGTTCTGGCCGCGCTGGCGCAGGAATCGCGGCTGGCCGTGTTCCGCCTGCTGGTGCAGGCCGGACCGGACGGCATGGCCGCGACGAAAATCGCCGAAGCGCTGGCGATCGCCCCCTCGTCCCTGTCGTTTCACTTGAAGGAACTGGCGCACGCCAATCTGGTGACGGCAAGCAAGGCGGGGCGTTCCATCATCTATGCGGCGAATTACCCGGGCATGCATGGCTTGCTGGCCTTTCTGACCGAGAACTGCTGCGCCGGCGCGTCTTGCTGCGTCACCGACCCTACTTTACCGAAGGACATCACGACATGACGATCACGATCTATCACAACACGGCCTGCGGCACCTCGCGCAATACCCTGGCCCTGATCCGCAATACGGGCGTGGAGCCCGTCATCATCGATTACGTCAAGAACCCGCCTTCGCGCGAAGAGCTGCTGGAGCTGATCAAGCGTGCTGGCCTGTCCGTGCGCGCGGTCATGCGCGACAAGGGGGCGCTATATGAAGAGCTGGGCCTGGCCAATCCTGAATTGAGCGATGCCGCCCTGCTGGACGCCATGCAAGCCCATCCGATTTTGATCAACCGTCCCATCGTTGTCACGGAACTGGGCGTGCGCCTGTGCCGGCCTTCCGAAAAGGTGCTGGAGATCCTGCCGCTGCCGCAGCAGGGGGCGTTCACCAAGGAAGACGGCCAGGCCGTGGTGGGCGCCGACGGCAAGCCGGTGGCCTGAGATGGATGATTTACCGAATATCAGTGCGGCCCACCTGGATGTGCCCGACCTGGACAAGCTGGCGCCGGCGCAACTGTCCACGCATGCGCCGCGCATCCTGCTGCTGTACGGCTCGCTGCGTGAACGCTCGTACAGCAAGCTGCTGACCCTGGAGGCGGAGCGCATCCTGCGCCATTTCGGCGCCGACACGCGCGTGTTCGATCCGCACGGCTTGCCCATGGTCGACAGCGTGTCGCCCGAGCATCCGAAAGTGCAGGAGCTGCGCGCGCTGTCGCTGTGGTCGGAAGGGCAGGTGTGGTGCAGCCCCGAGCGCCATGGCGCCGTGACGGGCGTGTTCAAGTCGCAGATCGACTGGCTGCCGCTGGAAACGGGCAGCGTGCGTCCCACGCAGGGGCGGACCCTGGCCGTGATGCAAGTGTCGGGCGGCTCGCAATCGTTCAATGCCGTCAACGGCTTGCGCGTGCTGGGGCGCTGGATGCGCATGGTCACCATCCCGAACCAGTCGTCCGTGGCCAAGGCTTACCAGGAATTCGACGATGACGGCCGCATGAAGCCGTCGCCGTATTACACGCGCCTGGTCGACGTGATGGAGGAGCTGTATAAATTCACCCTGCTGGTGCGCGACCGCCGCGATTACCTGGGCAGCCGCTACAGTGAACGGCTGGAAGCGGAGCCGGCCATCGTGCGCGAATTGGCGGGTGCGGCCATGCAGCACGAGAATACGTAGTTTTTCCGCAGCGCATGAAAAACGGCGCCATCGGCGCCGTTGTGTTTGCTGCATGGTGAACCGTGATCAGTGATTGCGGTCGACGGCAAACGAGCACAGTTGCAGCATGGATTGCTTGTAGACGCTGTCCGGCCAGCCGGCGATGGCATCGGCGGCGCGCTGGCCGGCGATTTCCGCCTGCTGGCGCGTGTAGTCGAGGGCGCCACTATTGGTGATGGCGGCCAGGATGGCGTCGAAATGCTGCTCGTCGCCCTGCTCGATGCAGCTGCGCACCAGCTCGCGCTGTTCCGGCGTGCCGTTTTCCATCAGCCAGATCAAAGGCATGGTTGGCTTGCCTTCACGCAAGTCGTCGCCCACGTTCTTGCCGATTTCGGCGGCGTCGCCAGCATAGTCGAGCACGTCGTCGATCAGCTGGAAGGCCGTGCCCAGCGAGCGGCCGTATTCGGCTGCCGCTTCGATATCGGCTTCGCTGGCGCCGGCGATCAGGGCGCCCAGCTGGGCCGAGGCTTCGAACAGTTTCGCTGTTTTCGAGCGGATGACGTTCAGGTAGCTCTCTTGCGTGACGTCCGGATCGTGCATGTTCAGCAACTGCAGCACTTCGCCTTCGGCGATCACGTTGGTGGCGTCCGAGAGGATTTGCATGACGCGCATATTGTTCAGCGAGACCATCAGCTGGAACGAGCGCGAGTGCAGGAAGTCGCCCACCAGCACCGAGGCCGCATTGCCGAACAGGGCATTGGCCGTCTGGCGGCCGCGGCGCATCGACGATTCATCGACGACGTCATCGTGCAGCAGGGTGGCGGTATGGATGAACTCGACAACGGCAGCCAGTTCATGGTGCGCCGTGCCGCGATATGCGTGAGCATTGGCCACCAGCAAGATCAGCACGGGGCGGATGCGTTTGCCGCCTGCGCTGATGATGTACTCGGCGATCTGGTTGATCAGGATCACATCGGAGTGCAGTTTTTGGCGGATCACCGTGTTGACTGCGTCCATATCGGCGGCAATCGTTTGTACGATGGTGTTTTGGTTAACGTGTTTGTTAGCGTCAGACAAGGCGAACCTGCAATAGATTGTGGGTGCCGCGATTATACGACATGGCATGCACGCGCGTGATGTTTGCCTATGACTGTAGAGCAATTGATTGTTCTGATTGTCATCGGCGCGTGTTTCCCTGTCTGCCATGCGCAAGCCTGACATTGTGTCCAGGTTGTCGACATACCACGATCGTCAAGCTTTGTGAATACTTTTTGACGCAATTTATCAGTCCGTGTATAATCGCTGGTTCCCCCTGTTGTGTACGGCTTGCTTTGCACGGCGTTGGGACAAATTCTTTCAACATTTGATGAGGTTTCAAATCATGTACGCGGTCATAAAAACCGGTGGCAAACAATACAAAGTTGTCGCTGGCGAAAAACTTAAAGTAGAACAGATACCGGCAGACATTGGTTCCGAAATCACCATCGATCAAGTTCTCGCAGTAGGCGCGGGCGATAGCATCAAGTTTGGTGCTCCATTGGTCGAAGGTGCAACGGTACTGGTTACGGTTGTGGCGCATGGTCGCCATGATAAGGTCAAAATTTTCAAGATGCGTCGTCGTAAGCACTACCAGAAGCATCAAGGCCATCGCCAGAATTTTACCGAAATCCAAATCGTTTCGATCAACGGCTAATTGCCGCTGTTTGAATTAATCAGCTATCAAGGAGTCTTAAATGGCACATAAAAAAGGCGGCGGCACAACGCGAAACGGCCGTGATTCAGAATCAAAACGTCTGGGCGTTAAAGTCTACGGCGGCCAAGCTATCAATGCTGGCGGCATCATCATTCGTCAACGCGGCACCCCAGTGCGCGCCGGCGAAGGCGTAGGCATGGGCAAGGACCACACTCTGTTCGCGTTGATCGCTGGCAAAGTGAAGTTCGTTGTCAAAGGTGCTGGCTCGAAGCAATTCGTGACCGTTGTACCAAACGAAGCAGTACCAGCGTAATTCATCGCGGAGCGCTTGCTCCGCATGATCGCATGATGTAAGGCGCAAGCCTTCAATCGAAAGGCTCTGCCCAAGGTAGAGCCTTTTTAGTTTTATGGCGGCAAAATTATGAAGTTTATCGACGAAGCAAAAATCGAAGTCATCGCGGGTGATGGCGGCAACGGCTGCGCATCTTTCTGCCGTGAAAAATTCCGGCCTTTCGGCGGCCCCGATGGCGGCGATGGCGGTAAGGGCGGGTCCATCTGGGCCGTGGCCGACCGCAATATCAACACGCTCGTCGATTTCCGCTTTTCCAAAATGCACAAGGCTCGCAATGGCGAGCCTGGCCGTGGCGCGGATTGCTATGGCAAGGGCGCGGATGACATCCACCTGCGCATGCCTGTGGGCACCTTGATCATCGACAACGCGAGCGGCGAAATCCTGGCCGATTTGACCGAACACGGCCAGATCGAACTGCTGGCCAAGGGCGGCGAAGGCGGCTGGGGCAATATCCACTTCAAGTCCTCGACCAACCGCGCACCACGCCAAAAAGGCGAGGGCAAGGAAGGCGAACGCCGCGAACTGCGCCTGGAACTGAAAGTGCTGGCCGACGTGGGCCTGCTGGGCATGCCGAACGCCGGCAAGTCGACGTTCATTTCGGCCGTCTCGAACGCGCGCCCGAAAATCGCCGATTATCCATTTACCACCCTGCACCCGAACCTGGGCGTGGTGCGCGTGTCGCACGAGAAGAGCTTTGTGATCGCCGATATTCCCGGCTTGATCGAAGGCGCTTCCGAAGGCGCGGGCCTGGGCCATCAATTCCTGCGCCATTTGCAGCGCACCGGTCTGCTGTTGCACATCGTCGACCTGGCGCCGTTTGAAACCAACGTCGATCCTGTCAAGGAAGCCAAGGCGCTGGTCAAGGAACTGAAA
The DNA here is from genome assembly GCF_051380655.1 of Janthinobacterium amylolyticum. Lineage (NCBI taxonomy): Bacteria > Pseudomonadati > Pseudomonadota > Betaproteobacteria > Burkholderiales > Oxalobacteraceae > Janthinobacterium > Janthinobacterium amylolyticum. Next base: position 530,197 of record NZ_JBNYXL010000003.1, on the reverse strand, counting down.
AAGTACGACGAGTCGCTGGTCGACAAGCCGCGCTGGCTGGTGTTGAACAAGCTCGACATGGTGCCGGAAGACGAGCGCAAGAAGATCGTCAAGGACTTCATCAAGCGTTTCGCCTGGAAGGGTCCCGTTTTCGAGATTTCCGCCCTCAGCCATCAAGGTTGCCCGGAACTGGTGAACGCGATTTACCAGCATCTGGAAGAGAAGAAACACAGCGAAAGCCGTGCCGAAGAAACGCAGATGACCGAAGAAGCGCGCGGTATCTCGTCGATCGACCCGGATGATCCACGTTTCAAGATCCTCGACTAAGAGCCTTACCCTGATGCCGGTACAGACGGTCGCTGTCGCGCCAGCGCGCAAGCAAGCGTGGCAGCGCCGTGTATTGCATCTGATCGCGTATGCTTACGGGCTGAGCGCGGTCGCCTGCCTGCTGTTCGCCGATGAGATGGCGGCCGGCATGGGCATCTTCCTCAATGGCGTGAATGGTTACAGCCAGTTCTACGCCAGTCATGTCGGCCTCTGGGGCGCCACCGCGCTCCTGGCGCTGTTCGCGACACGGCAGGGCGAACCGCCCGTCTACAGCGATATCACTGCAATGTTGGTCCTGGCGCAGCCCGCCGGCCGCTTGTTCGCGGCCATCAGTTTCGGCTTGCCCCAAGGTATAGTGTTGTACATATGCGTCATCGAACTGCTGGCAGGCATGGCCCTGCTGTTGCTGCGTCCTGCACGCTGACGTCTATCAAAAGTGAAGAGCGCTACCCCATGGATTCCGTGATTCAAAAAGCTACCCGTATCATCATCAAAGTCGGCTCCTCGCTGGTCACCAACGATGGCCGCGGACTCGACCATGCCGCCATCGCGCGCTGGGCCGCGCAGATTTCCGGCTTGCGCGCGCTGGGCAAGGAAGTCGTGCTCGTCAGTTCCGGCGCCATCGCCGAAGGCATGCTGCGCCTCGGTTTCGAACAGCGCCCCACCGATATCCACGAATTGCAGGCTTGCGCCGCCGTGGGTCAGATGGGCCTGGCGCAAATCTATGAAAGCAGCTTCCGCGCCCACGGCCTGGGCACGGCGCAAGTGCTGCTGACGCACGCCGACCTGGCCGACCGTGAACGCTACCTGAACGCCCGCTCGACCCTGACCACCTTGCTGCGCCTTGGCGTGGTGCCGATCATCAATGAAAACGACACGGTCGTCACCGATGAAATCAAGTTTGGCGACAACGACACCCTGGGCGCCCTGGTCGCCAACCTGATCGAGGCCGATGCGCTGGTGATCCTGACGGACCAGCACGGCCTGTTCTCGGCCGACCCGCGCAAGGACCCGGACGCTTACCTGATTACGCAGGGCATTGCCGGCGATCCGGCCCTGGAGGCGATGGCCGGCGGCGCCGGCTCCAGCCTGGGCCGTGGCGGCATGCTGACGAAAATCCTCGCCGCCAAGCGCGCCGCCAAGTCCGGCGCCCACACCATCATCGCCTGGGGCCGCGACAGCGACGTGCTCAGCCGCCTCGCCAGAGGGGAAGCGATCGGCACGGAATTGCGGGCACAAACGGGGCAGTTGACGGCGCGTAAGCAGTGGATGGCAGATCATCTGCACACGGCCGGAGCTGTCGTGCTGGATGCGGGTGCCGTGCAAAAGCTGCGCCAGGAAGGTAAATCTCTGCTGCCGATCGGCGTGACAGGCGTGAATGGCGAGTTCGGCCGTGGCGCCGTCATCACCTGCGTCGACGCCAATGGCGCACCGGTGGCGCGAGGCCTGTCCAACTACACGAGCGGCGAAGCGCGCCGCATCATGCGCAAGCCCTCGACGGAAATCGAAGCCATCCTTGGCTACATGGAAGGCCACGAGCTGATCCACCGCGACAACATGGTCTTGCTGTAGGTCGGATTAACGGAGCGTAATCCGACAAACACCACCGGCGCCAGCAATGTGTCGGCTTACGCCCTGCGGGCTAACCCGACCTGCGACTACATGGAAGGCCACGCGCTGATCCACCGCGACAATATGGTCTTGCCGTAGGTCGGATTAGCGGAGCGTAATCCGACAACACCACCGGCACCAGCAATGTGTCGGCTTACGCCCTGCGGGCTAACCCGACCTACGACTACATGGAAGGCCACGCGCTGATCCACCGCGACAATATGGTCTTGCCGTAGGTCGGATTAGCGCGTGCGCGTAATCCGACAAACACCACCGGCACCAGCAATGTGTCGGCTTACGCCCTGCGGGCTAACCCGACCTGCGACGCAACGACGCAACGACAATGCTCTCGCGGGCCGTTGCCTAAACGACAGCCGGCATCGGCGACTTGTCCTTGTAGTCGCACAGGTCGGCGATCATGCAGTTCCAGCATTGCGGCTTGCGCGCCGTGCAGGTGTAGCGGCCGTGCAGGATCAGCCAGTGGTGGGCGTCGAGCAGGAACTCCTTCGGCACGAATTTCAGCAGCTTTTGCTCGACGATATCGACATTCTTGCCCGGCGCGATGCCGGTGCGGTTCGAGACGCGGAAGATGTGCGTGTCGACGGCCATGGTCAGTTCGCCAAACGCCGTGTTCATGACCACGTTGGCCGTCTTGCGGCCCACGCCGGGCAGGGCTTCCAGCGAAGCGCGGTCGCGCGGCACTTCGCCGCCGTGCTGCTCCAGCAGGATCTGGCAGGTGGCGATGACGTTCTTGGCCTTGGTGCGGTACAGGCCGATGGTGCGGATATAGCTGGCCAGCTCATCGACGCCCAGCGCCAGTATCTGGGCCGGCGTATTAGCGACCGGATACAGCAGACGCGTGGCCTTGTTGACGGACACGTCGGTTGCCTGGGCCGACAGCAGCACGGCGATCAGCAGCTCGAACGGCGTCGTGTATTCGAGCTCGGTTTTTGGCGAGGGGTTGGCGGCGCGAAAGCGCTTAAAGATTTCCAGGCGTTTGGCGGCGTTCATGCGTCTTTTTTCGGGGCAGTTGGGGGAGATGGTTCGGCTTCGGCGCTGGCGGCGGCCTTGGCGCGCGCGCGTTCCATGGCGGCGGCAATGATGGCCCGCTTGCGCTCTTTTTCCGCCTGTTCATCCGGCGTGACGGGCACTTCCTGCGTCACTTCCTGCATCTTGGCGACGGCCTTGGCGGCCAGGCGGGCTTCGTTTTCCTGCGTTTCGCGGTGCAAACGCTGCGTGCGGAAATCGTGGCGCGCGCGCGCGTCGTCGGCCTCGGCCTGGCTCCAGGCATCCCAGCCCGTGGCGTCGCCGCTGACGGGATACATGACGATGCAGTCGACGGGGCAGGGCGCCACGCACAGGTCGCAGCCCGTGCACAGGCTGCTCACCACCGTATGCATCTGCTTGGCCGCGCCGACGATGGCGTCGACGGGGCAGGCCTGGATGCACAAGGTACAGCCGATACACAGCGATTCGTCGATGTAGGCGACAGATCGCGGCCGTTCGAGGCCGTTGACGGGATTGAGAGGGATGACTTTTTTGCCCAGCAAGTTGGCCAGGCGCACGATGCCCTGCGCACCGCCAGGCGGGCACTGGTTGATGTCGGCGCTGCCGGCGGCAATTGCTTCCGCATACGGGCGGCAGCCGTTGTAGCCGCACTTGGTGCATTGCGTTTGCGGCAGCAAGTCTTCGATCTGGTCGGCAAGTGAGGGAGGGGCTGGGTGCGGCACGGTCATCTTCCACGGTAAAACGCCATTATCGGCCATCCGCGGCGCGCACAAGGAAAAACCTGTCTGGCGGCAGGGGATAGCCGGGCGGTATGGCGGCCTGTTGCAGGCGCGCCGCAATCGTATTTTATTTCCTATAGGAATGTCAAAGTGCAAATAAACAACTTTGCAAATCCTTTTTTTTGTGGGAGCATGATTTTTATCAAGGAAGTCTCCAGGAATTAACAACAGAACCGACCGCCAGTCCTGCCCTTTGCCCGTCCGGCAAGATGGCCAGGCCAAAGGAGCAGAACATGCGTTTCCTCCGGACAGTTGGTTTGCCCTGCTGTTTATGCTTTTATTCCTCGCTTGCCGTCGCGCACGGGCAGGCGGCTTCCTCCATTGCCACAGCCGGCCCTGCAGCTTCGCGCACCGTGCGCCTGGCCGCGGAAGACTGGCCCCCATTCATTTCCCGCAGTCTGCCTGCCGACGGCATGTCCGGCGCCATGGTCAGCGCCATCTTCGAGCGTCTCGGTTATGCCGTCAAATATGAGTATTTCCCGTGGAAGCGGGCCATGCAGTTCGGGCTGGGAAGTCCCCGCTATGCAGGGTTGCTGGCCGTCTGGCGCACGCCCGAACGCGAGAAGCTGTGCCATTTTTCTGTCCCCATCGGCAACACGCAAGGCGTGCTGGCCTACCTGAAGGAAGATGGCGCGCCCGGCGCCACCCTGGCTGAACTGGGCAAGCTGCGCATCGGTACCGTGGCCGGCTATTCCAATGGCGAACAGTTCGATGGCATGGTCGCGCGCGGCCAACTGCGGACGGAAGAGGGCTTGAACGACGCCACCAATCTCAGGAAATTGCTGATCAAGCGCTACCGCGTGATTGTCATTGAGCGCCACGTCTTGCAGCAATTGCTGATGGGACGCGGTTTCAGCAAGGCTGACCGCGACCGCATCGCCGTCGTCGATACGCTGTTCAAAGAGCGCTCCGTGCATGTCTGCTTCCAGCGCAGTGCCGAAGGCGCTGCCCAGCAAAAACGCTTCAACGAGGCGGCGCGCGACGTCGATACCGCCAGGCTGGAGCGTGACTACTGGAAGCGTCTCGACCAGAGCCTGGCCGCCGCTCCCGCCGAACCCTGAGGCGCCGCATCCCCGTTGTTCGTTGTCAAAACGAGATATCTAAATACGAAAGCATTCGTTCTTGTTCGTTTGTTCATCCTTTAGTCTGCATGAGCCAGGCATGAAAGCTGGGCATAAAAAAACGCCACGCCAGTGTCAGCCGGCGTGGCGTTTTAGCGGGAATACCCGGATCAGGAATGCTTCTGGATGAATTCACCGATTTTCGGACAAATGATCTCGCGCCAACGGCGGCCCGAGAAGATGCCGTAGTGGCCGCATTTTGGCGCCACGAAGTCTTGCTGCATGTCGGCAGGGATGCCGGAGCACAAGTCATGCGCCGCCTGCGTCTGGCCGGCGCCGGAAATATCGTCCAGCTCGCCTTCGACCGTGAACAGCGCCACGTTCGTGATGTCTTGCGGATGCACCAGCTGGCCACCCACTTTCCAGGTGCCCATCGGCAGGCTGAATTCCTGGAAAACCGTTTTAATGGTTTCCAGGTAGTACTCGGCCGGCATGTCCAGCACGGCGTTGTACTCGTTGTAGAACTGGCGATGGCCTTCCGCCGGCTCATCGTCGCCCGTCACCAGGTGCATGTAGAACTCGCGGTGGCTTTGCGCGTGGCGGCCCGGGTTCATGGCGATGAAACCCGCATGTTGCAGGAAGCCCGGATACACCTTGCGGCCAAAGCCCGGATAGTTCGGCGGCACAGCGTAGATCACGGTGTTTTCAAACCACGAGAATTTCTTTTCCGTCGCCAGGTTGTTCACTTGCGTGGGCGAACGGCGCGGATCGATCGGGCCGCCCATCATGGTCATGGTTTTCGGCATGTGCGGATCGTTGGCCGTCGCCATCAGCGAAATGGCCGCCAGCACGGGCACGGTCGGTTGACAGACGGAAATGACGTGCAAATCAGGCGCCAGCAAGCGGATGAATTCCTGCACATAATAAATGTAGTCATCCAGGTGGAACGGGCCTTCCGTCAGCGGTACCATGCGCGCGTCCGTCCAGTCGGTGATGTAGACATCATGCTCGGCCAGCAAGCCGCGCACGGTATCGCGCAGCAGGGTCGAGTGGTGACCGGACAGGGGGGCAACCAGCAAAACTTTGGGCTGTTGCAAGCCAGTGGCTTCTTTTTTGAAGTGGATCAGGCGGCAAAACGGTTTTGTCACGACAACGTGTTCGAGGATGTCGACGCTCTCGCCATTGACGAGAACGGATTGGATGTCGAATTGTGGTTTTTCGTAGTCTTTGCCAAGGCGGTACATCAGCTCGTAGCCGGCTGCGATGCGTTGCGAAAACGGGGTGTGGGCCAGTGGAGAAACCGGGTTGGTAAATAACTTGGAGGACATATCTGCCCATTGCATCACCGGGGTGAGGAAAGAGCGTTGCAGTTCGTGCAGTTGGTAAAGCATATAGAGTCCTTGTTTAATTCCAAGCGCCAATATCGGCTCAAATATCATAATCCAATTTTACGATGTTTGTGGAAGACAAAATGTGCTTTACCGCGCATAGATCCACAGTTTGCGTAACTGTGTGGATCCGCGCCACACTTGCGTAGACAGACCAGCAAACATGCTTTAAAAGTAAAAAAGCAGCGTTTCCGCTGCTTTTCATGTCTGTCTTGCCAGGTGAGCGCGACTTAGCGCACCAGCATGTCCAGCTTGTCCTTGACGTCCTTGAATTGCTCGGCTTCCGGCAAGGCAGGCTTGGTCTTGGTGATCGACGGCCAGTTACGCGCCAGATCGACGTTGATCTTGATGAAGGCTTGCTGGTCGCCCGGCACGTCTTCTTCCGCGAAAATCGCGTTCACCGGGCACTCTGCCACGCAGACTGCGCAGTCAATACATTCGTCCGGGTCGATTGCCAGGAAGTTCGGGCCTTCCCGGAAACAATCTACCGGGCAGACATCGACGCAGTCGGTATAGCGACAGGCGATGCAGGATTCGGTGACAACGTGGGTCATAACAGTCCTATCAATTTGGGGGGAGGTGCTGTAGCGCCTGCGGGAAACTCGGCGGCGCATACTAAAGCAAAGCATTGTATTTTAAGGCAATTCGCTATTTCTCACAAATCCCGCTTATATACAATACAAATAAGCAAATTCATTTTTTGATGGTGCCGCAACCGGGCAGAGTGGGTGAATCAGCGTCGATTGAGGACGTTGCCGGGCGATAGGGCAAGAAAACGACAGTCCTGCCCCAAAGGACGCTCTGTGGCAGGGCGGCGGGTCGCTGTGGCCGTGTCGCGCACCTTTCCCGGGACTGTGGTTTTTGTTTTGCGCAGGTCAAGTTTTCGCGACAATCAGGCGCTGGCGCGCAGTTGTGCCACCAGCGCTTGCCAGCGCGCGTTTTCGGCACTGCCATCTTCGGCAAAGGTAATCGTGCGCCGCGCGGTGGGCGCGTCGACCGTGATGTGCCATTGGGGAATGTCGGCGCCCACCTGAGCGCCGCTTGCCTGGGCATGCGTGAAAAAGCCGCTGCTGGCCAGTGCCGCTTCCAGGCCGGGGCCGGCAGGATGGGCTTGCGTATCGATTTCATACTGTTCGCTCAGGCCGGCAAAGCCGCCGCTGCTGCGGGCTGAAATTTTCATGGTCTTCCCTGCTGTGGAGTGGATGGTGGTGGGGGAGGCGACGCGGCCAGCTGGCAGCCGTGCCCGGCGTCAGGCGGGCACGCCCCCTTAGCTGGCGCCATAGCTGCGGCACCACGCCGCCAGCGCTTCACGCTCCGCTTCGAGCAACTGGTCCGATTCGCTGTATTGCGCATGGTTCATGGTACCGCAGCAGGCACGCCGGTCCTGCACGGCGCCGTCTTCGTCGACGACGTCGGCGGCAAACGTCGGCTGGCCGTCCTCCGTCAGCGCATGCGACTTGAGCACTTCGCGCACGGTAAAGCTGTTGCGGATGAACTCCTGGTAGGCGCCATTGCCATCGGCCTGGGCAATGCTCAGCATGTGGCCGGCCACGTCGGCATACGTGGCTGCCTGGTCGGGCGATGCCACCAGGGCGCGCAAGACCAGGCTGCGCAGGTAGTCGCCGCAGCGGTGCAGCACGGCCGCGTCATCTTCCAGTTGGGGCTGGCGTTCGTGGGCGAAGATGTCGGCCAGGATGTCGTAGATGGCCCCCGTAAATACTTGCGAGATGGCATGTACCTCCGTCCCCGCCTCGGACAATTTGATGTCGTTGTCGGCATTGCGCAGGCCGTTGGGGCGCCCCAGCGCCAGGCCGAACTGTTCGGCCAGGTCGGCGAGGAAGGTTTTGTCGTGCAGGTCGGATTTGGTCTGGGCGATGACGGCTTCCACCTGGTCCAGCTGCGACAGGGCGAGAAAAATGGCCGTCAGGTCGCCGAACGATTCGTGCAAGCCGCCCGTCTGCGGCGGATTATTGCTGAGCAACCAGTTTGGTTTCAAGCCATCGAGGATGGCGTGCCCTGCCTCGTGCGAAACGATGTCGAGCGAGCGGCAGGTGTACACGCGCTCGGTGGCGCCGCTGGGAATGAAGTCGCCGAACTTGAGGGCCTTGTCGCTGCGGCTGTAATAGGCGTTCATGACGTTGGGCAAGCCGTGCGGGAAGACGCGCAGCGGTGCCGTATTGCTGGCGCTGTTCCATTGCCACGGCAGTGGCGGCGCCGTGTCGCCGCTGGCCAGCGCGCGCTGGTACATGGTGAGCGTCATGCGCACGATGGCAAACGTATGCACGGCGTCGAACTGGTCGGTATTGGGCGAGACGATGAAGTCGCCAAACGCGTTCGGGCTGACCTGGGCGATGCCCGGTTCGCCAAAGGTGATGCGCGCGTCACGCGGGCCTTGCAGGGTGAGGCCGGGCAGGAAAGCTTTGCGGGTGCCCAGTTCGCTCACGGACGGGTCCTGCTTCCAGATCAGCACGCGCGAACCGACGGGCACGGCTTCGAGCTTGCGGGTCGCGGCATCGAGCAGGCGGGGCCGGCCCGGCTGCAAGGTCAGCTGGGCATTCTTGCGGTGCTGGCGGTACGGCGCCGATGGGGTGGGGACGTAGCCGACGGGCAGGGACACGCATTTGGTCAGCACGGCTTCGACCGGCACGATGACTTTCTGGTCCATGGTAGTTCTCCCGAACATGCAGCGGCTGGAACTGAAATAGTCGGCCTGCTTGGCCTGTTGCGGTTTGATGCGGCGCAAACGATGTCGGGGAAAGTGCGCTTTTTTTCGGCACGCCGCCGCCTGCCATGGTCGCGCCCGTAGTAGTGCGGCTGGTATGATGCTGGCCGTATTGCCCCCGTTTTTAATAAAAGGATCGTTTGATGGCGGATATAAATATAGTTCAGCAACATAAGCTGACAGCGGTAAAGGCCCGTGAAGCGGCGCAGCAAGTGGCCGACAAGCTGGCACAGGAATATGACCTGGCGTGCGCCTGGGATGGCGATGTGCTGCGTTTCGAGCGCAGCGGCGTCGATGGTTCCCTGACCCTTGAAAAAGAGCAGGCGCAACTGCAAATCAAGCTGGGATTCATGCTCAGCGCCTTTGCCTCGACGATTGAAGGCAAGATCGCGGAAAAAATGCGCAAGGTGTTTGCCGAGCAGGTTTGACGGCGTGCGGCCAGCTTGTCTGGCGCCCCGTTTGGTGGTAAGAATGGCGCCGCGGCGCCAGGCGAAAAGAGGCTTCTTTTCGCCCCTTTACCTCCTGGTTTTAGGCGTGACTGTGCGCCAGCACACATTGCTATCACATTTCTATTTGGAAAGCCATTGGACTTTTGTGTCTTTTTGCGTTATACTTGAGTCATATTTACAACAGCTACACCGCGTTTCACCTTCTGCTTCGCAGTACTCCCCACTCGCTGAGTGGTGAATAATTCATTGGGTTTTACACCCGCATCCAGTAAGTAAGTGATCGTTTTTTTCGGTCAAATACATTTGGTGCCATGTATTTGCATGGCGCTAGCGTTGTTAAAAGTCCTGAACCACAGCCTCTTTTAGCACGCACACGGCACCCCGGCATCGGCTTTTGCCATCCGCTGGTCATTGCGTGTCACCCCCTGTTTTCTGTCGCTCCCGTGCGCTTTTTTGCGCCGTGGCGTAGCCGACGCAACAGGGTTTGCTGATACCCGCCGCAAGCTCGCAGCTTGCAGGGGTTTCATTCCATTCGTCAATTCGAGGGAGAACCACATCGTGGCAAAACAAATTATGATCGACCATGTGTTCAAAGTGTTCGGCGACAAGCCAGAAGAAGCACTTGAACTCGTCCACCAGGGCGCCAGCAAGCAGGACATCCTGGCCAAGACTGACTGCACCATCGGCGTTTTCGACGCCACCTTTACCATTGAAGCGGGCGAGATCTTCGTCATCATGGGCCTGTCCGGTTCGGGCAAGTCGACCCTGGTGCGCATGCTGAACCGCCTGATCGAACCGACGGCCGGGCGCATCCTGATCGACGGCAATGACATCAACACCTTGCCCGATGCCCAGTTGCGCGCGCTGCGCCGCAAGGACATCAGCATGGTGTTCCAGTCGTTCGCGCTGCTGCCGCAAATTACCGTGCTCGACAACACTGCCTTCGGCATGGAACTGGCCGGCATGCCAAAAGCCGAGCGCCATGCGCTGGCCCAGCAAGCGCTGGAGCAGGTAGGCCTGGACGGCTACGGCGCCAGCTATCCCGACGAATTGTCGGGCGGCATGCAGCAGCGCGTGGGCCTGGCCCGTGCGCTGGCCTGCGACCCGTCGATCCTGCTGATGGATGAAGCGTTTTCCGCGCTCGATCCGATTATCCGCACGGAAATGCAGTCGGAACTGTTGCGCTTGCAGCAAATCAAGCGCCGCACCATTGTCTTCATTTCGCATGACCTCGACGAAGCCATGCGCATCGGCGACCGCGTCGCCATCATGAAAGACGGCCACGTGGTGCAAGTGGGCACGCCGGAAGAAATCCTGCGCAAACCTGCCAACGATTACGTGCGCAACTTCGTGCGCGGCGTCGACGCGGCGGCTGTCTTCAAGGCCAGCGATATTGCCCGCAAGAGCCAGATCGTCGTCTCCGAATCGCCCAGTCGCGGCTCGCGCGCCGCGCTGTCGATGCTGGAAGAGCAGGATCGCGCCTATGCCTACATCGTCAATCCGCAGCGCAAGTTCCTCGGCGTTGTGTCGGCCGATTCGCTGCGCAATGCGCTCGACGGCCATGTGGGACCGCTGGGCCTGGCGCATGCCTACCTGCCCGACGTGCAGACCATCAACGCAGATGAGCCCGTCGCCGGCCTGTTCGGCCAGGTGGCGCAACTGCCTTACGCCGTCCCTGTGGTGGCCAATGACGGCAGCTTCCGCGGCGCCATCAGCAAGACAACCTTGCTGAAGTTCCTCGACCGCGATACGCCAGCCATTGCCGAACAACAACAGAAAGGACAAGCATGAACCCAAGCACCGTTTCCACAGTAGAAGCTGTTGTTGAACAGCCGGCCACCCAAGTCAATCCGTGGGCGCTGACGCCACCGGGCGACACCTCCTGGCTGGACGCGGCCGGCCCGGCCGTGCAGCCGGAACACGCCGCCTCCGGTTTTCACCTGACGCAGATTTTCGACGGCTCGCTGCCGCTGGAAAGCTGGATCAACCAGGGCCTGGGCTGGGTCGTGACGCATTTCCGCCCCTTCTTCCAGGCCGTGCGCGCGCCGATCGATAGCACCCTGAACGGCGTGGAAGGCGTGCTGCTGGCGGCACCGTCGCTGACGGTGATCGCCATCATCGGCTTGCTGGCATGGCAATTTACCAGCCGCACCCTGGCCATCGGCACCGTGCTGGCGCTGCTGGTCGTGTCGATGCTGGGCATCTGGCCTGAGGCCATGACCACCTTGTCGCTGGTATTGACGTCGCTGGCCTTCTGCCTGGCCATTGGCTTGCCGCTGGGTATTTTCCTCGCCAGCAGCGACCGCGCGCAAAATGTGCTGCGTCCCTTGCTCGACGCCATGCAGACGACGCCCGCCTTTGTGTACCTGGTGCCGGTGGTGATGCTGTTTGGTATCGGTAATGCGCCTGGCGTGATCGTGACGATCATCTTTGCCCTGCCGCCGCTGGTGCGCCTGACCAACCTGGGTATCCGCCAGGTGCGTCCCGACCTGATCGAAGCGGCCCGCGCGTATGGCGCCTCGCCGTGGCAGCTGCTGACCCGCGTGCAATTCCCGCTGGCCATGCCTTCGATCATGGCCGGTATCAACCAGTCGCTGATGCTGTCGCTGTCGATGGTGGTGATTGCCTCGATGATCGCCGTCGGTGGCCTGGGCCAGATGGTATTGCGCGGCATTGGCCGCCTGGACATGGGCCTGGCAACGGTCGGTGGCCTGGGTATCGTGCTGCTGGCCATTACCCTGGACCGCCTGACGCAAGCGATGGGCCAGCCACGCCGTGGCGTGCGCCACTGGTACCAGACGGGTCCTGCCGGTTTTGTGCTGCGCCTGGTGCGCGGCAATACGGAGAAAAATAATGTTGAACAGCAAGCTACGCTGGCCAACGCACAATAAGAAAGGATTTACATGCATCAAATCGCACATTTTAAAGAGACGCAAAAATCGCAACGCAAGTTCCAGCTGTTTTCCGCCCTGGCGATCGCCGCCCTGGCCCTGACCACCAGCCTGGCCATGGCGCAGACGCCGGCCGCCGATGCGCTGCCGGGCAAGGGCATCAAGGTGCAGGCGCTGCAAAGCTCGATCGCGGAAGAAACCTTCCAGACCATGCTGGTCGACAAGGCCCTGGAAAAGCTCGGCTACGAAGTGCAGCCGATCAAGGAAGTGGAATACCCGACCGCGCATATCGCCATCGCCAACGGCGACGCCACCTTCATGGCCGTGCACTGGGATCCGATGCACAAGGATTTCTATAACAATGCGGGCGGCGACGCCAAGCTGCTGCGCACGGGCCAGTATGCCGGTCCTGCCGCGCAGGGTTATCTGATCGACAAAGCCACGGCGGAAAAGTACAACATCACGAATATCGACCAGTTGCGCGACCCGACCCTGGCCAAGCTGTTCGACCACGATGGCGATGGCAAGGCCGACTTGACCGGGTGCAACCCGGGCTGGGGCTGCGAAGCGCTGATCGAGAACCACATGGATGCGTATAAACTGCGCGAGACGGTGACGCACGTGCAGGGCAGCTATGCGGCCCTGATCGCCGATACCCTGGGCCGCTACAAGCGTGGCGAACCGATCCTGTACTACACGTGGACGCCGTACTGGGTCAGCGGCGTGCTGGTGCCTGGCAAGGACGTGATCTGGCTGAAGGTGCCATTCTCGGCCAATCCGGACAAGGTGAACACGCGTCTCGACAATGGCAGCGACTACGGCTTTGCCGTCAACACGGCGCGCATCGTGTCGAACAAGGCCTGGGCGGAGAAAAATCCGGCGGCGGCCAAGCTGTTCGAAGTGATGCAACTGCCGGTGGCGGACATCAATGCGCAGAATGAGCGCATGCGCCGCGGCGAAAACACGCAAGCCGATATCGCCCGCCATACGGCCGGCTGGATGAAGTTCCACCAGCAGACGTTTGACGGCTGGATCGCGCAGGCGCTGGCGGCAGCCAAGAAGTAAGTTTTAACGCCGTTTTAACATGAAAAAGTGGCTACCGATTTGGTAGCCACTTTTGCGTTAACAGCCTGTTTTTGTGGTTTTTGGTGAGTTTTTAGGTGTTTTCGGCCAGTTTCAGGTGCAAAATGGGGAAAGGCTTGCCGAACGGGTCAAGCGGCGAGCGGTTTTCCACGATAAAGCCCAGGTGCTGGTAAAAGCCATGCGCCTGCGCGTTGTGCTCGTTGACATCGACGGCCGTGGCTTGCAAGCTGGCGATGGCGTAGCGCACCAGCGTGCGGCCGGCACCGCTGCCGCGCCGGTCCGGATGCACGAACAGCATCTCGATCCTGGCGTGCTCGACGCACAGGAAGGCATAGGCGACGCCGTCATCGGCGCGCAGCACGTGCAGCAGGCCTTCGGCCGTCACCCTGGCCAGCTCATCGCGGACGAAGGGCATCAGGAAGGCGATATCGCTATCGGCGAGAAAATCGTGGGTGGCGCGTACGGACAGGTGCCAGACGTCGAACAAGCGGGGCAGGTCGGCGGCATGCGCCAGGGAAATCGGTGATGGTGTCATGCGGAAATTATACTGCCCCGGCAGGCGCCGGGGCAGGGTGGACGATCAGTCCTTCAAGTCTTCGATCAGGTCGATGTATTGCTGCTGCGCCTCTTCTTTCGAGGTGCCGGCCAGGGCGGCCCACGCGTCGAACTTGGCGCGGTTGACGAAGTCGGTCATGCCTGGACGCTCGCCCGTGGCGTCGCCGCTCGAAGCTTGCTTGAACAAGGCGTAGATTTTCAACAAGGTCATATTGTCCGGACGCTCGGACAGGGTCTTGGAATCGAGCTGCGCTTGTTCGAATTGCTCTTGTAAACTCATGATGGCTCCTGTGTGCTGATGGAATCGCTGGAAAAGTGCGGCAGGCCCGGCGGAGTGGCCACCGTGCGTGCTGCAGTGCCTGACATCATAGTGAAAAAAGCGCGCCGTGCATTAGAGGACACACTCAAAACAAAAACGCCGCCGCTGTGTGAACAGGGGCGGCGTCTGGCGCGGTCCTTGGAGCGCAGCCTTCAGCTTCTTATACGCCCAGCAGTTCGACGTCGAAAATCAGGGTGGCGTTCGGTGGAATCACGCCGCCGGCGCCGCGTGCGCCATAGCCCAGTGCCGCAGGGATGATCAGCTGGCGCTTGCCGCCCACTTTCATGCCTTGCACGCCTTCGTCCCAGCCCTGGATGACGCGGCCGGCGCCCAGCGGGAATTCAAACGGGTCGTTGCGGTCCTTGCTCGAGTCAAATTTCGAACCGGCGCTGCCGTCGTCGTTCTGCAGCCAGCCCGTGTAATGCACGACAACATTGTTGCCAGCTTGCGCTTCAGCGCCTTCGCCAACAACGGTGTCGATGTATTGCAGGCCGGAAGCGGTAGTGGTGGTGGTCATGATAATCCTTGTGTAGGCGATGAAAGCTTCAGATTGTAGAGCAATGGCTTGCAAAGCGCTATTCCAGGCCGCGCCGGCCCAAAAACCGGAAATTACCGCCACTTGTGGCCATTGGTATCATTCCTAGGGGAATTAGTTCAGAAAATACAGTGTTTCCACGTAAAATACATGTTTTGTATTTAACAGTGATTTCTTCCATGTTCCGCAGTCTACGCCGCCTCATTTTTTCCTCGCTGTGCCTGGTTTCCGCAATGTCCACGGCGCAAGCCGAAGTAGTGGTGGTGCTCAATTCCCGTGACGCTACGGTGCAATTGCTAGACCAGAAAACCTATGCCCCCCTGTCCACCTTTGCCGTCGGCAAGGAGCCACACCATCTGATGGAAACGCCGGACGGCAAGTCGCTGATTGTCGCCAGTTCCGTCGGCAATGAACTGATCTTCCTGGACCCCGTGTCCGGCCAGATCCAGCGCCGCATCAGCAATATCCTTGACCCCTATCAAATTGGTTTTTCGCCGGACCAGAAATGGTTCATTTCCAATTCGCTGCGCCTGGACCGCATCGACCTGTACCGCTACGACGGCAAGAACCTGACCCTGGCCAAACGCATCGCGCTGCCCAAGCTGCCCAGCCACATGGCGTTCACGGCCGACAGCAGCATGGCCTTCATTACGCAGCAGGGCAGCAACCAGGTCAGCGCCATCGACCTGGCCACGCAGACGGTGAAATGGACCATGCCCGTCGGCCCCGCCCCGGCCGGCATCACCATGACGCCCGATGGCAAGCATTTGCTCGTCGGCATCATGGGCAGCGACTACGTGGAAGTGATCGACTGGCGCACGCAAAAGACCGTCAAGCGCATCAAGGCTGGCGCCGGCACGCATAATTTCCGCGCGCTGGGAGACAACCGAATGACGTTTGTCTCGAACCGCGTGTCGAACACCATCAACATCATCGACCAGAAGACCCTGGAAAACGTCGGCACCATCAATGTGCCAGGCGGCCCGGACTGCATGGAAATCACGCCCGATGGCAAGACCATGTGGGTGACCCTGCGCTGGATCAAGAAAGTGGCCGTGATCGACCTGACCACGCGCAAGGTGATCAAGATGATTCCCGTGGGCCGCTCGCCCCATGGCGTGTATTTCGCCAGCCACGCGCCGCGCATGTGATGGCGGGAGGAAAGATGAAACACCTGACCATGCGCCACCCGACGCCGGGGCTGATGCGTTGCGGCCGCATGTCCGCCGTGCTGCTGTGCGCCATTGCCATGCTGCCGCACGCTTGCGCTCACGCACATGCAAGCGCTCCTGGCATGGCCAATGCCAGCGTCGCGCTTGCCAAGCCCGGCGCACACCTGCCCGCAGCCCTCACCACTGCGGCACCCGCTGCCGCATCCACCGCAGCATCCACCGCCGCATCCACTGCAGCATCCACCGCCGCGTCTGCCGCCCCTGCCGCCTGCAAGGGCACGATATACATGACCTTCGACACGGGTAGCCAGTCGCAGGCGGACTTGATCGCCAATGTGCTGAATAAACGCCATGTGAAGGCGACCTTCTTCCTGGCCAATGAAAAGACCACGCGCGGCGACTATTCGCTCGATGCCTCGTGGGCAC
Source organism: Janthinobacterium amylolyticum (assembly GCF_051380655.1). Taxonomy (NCBI): domain Bacteria; kingdom Pseudomonadati; phylum Pseudomonadota; class Betaproteobacteria; order Burkholderiales; family Oxalobacteraceae; genus Janthinobacterium; species Janthinobacterium amylolyticum. Next base: position 513,892 of record NZ_JBNYXL010000003.1, on the reverse strand, counting down.
CGTACTGGAAAGCACGGGTCGCCGAAGGCCATGCCTTTGGCACGCATACGTTTGACCACGTGTACTGGAAGAAGGATCTGGCCAATGGCTTGATCCAGGTCAAGCCCCAGTTCGGCAAGGATGGCGGCAAGCTGGCGTCGTTCTCGGATAAACAATTCTGCGAGGAATTGCGCCGCGTCGACACGCGCTTCCAGGAGCTGACCGGCCGCAAGCTCGATCCGTTCTGGCGCGCGCCGGGCGGCTATACCTCGCCGCGCACCCTGGCCGCCGGCAGTGCCTGCGGCTACCAGCATGCGGGCTGGGCGCCTGCCGGCTACTCCGGCGATGAACTGCCCAGCGACAAGTATCCGAACGCCATGCTGCTGAAAAAAGCGCTGGCGAACCTGCGCAGCGGCGACATCTTCATTGCCCACATGGGCATCTGGTCGCGCAAGGAGCCTTGGGCGCCGGCCAACCTCGACGCCCTGATTCGTGGCCTGCAAGACAAGGGTTTCTGCTTTGCCACCCTGCGCGAGCATCCCGCCTACGTGCAGAAGAAGGGCCAGCCATGATGGAAGTGCTCACTCCTGTCATCGATATGCTCGTCGAGACCTTTGGCGATGCGCAAGGCTGGCTGTTCCAGACCGTCGTCAACCCGCTCGTGTATCACCTGGGTTTTGGCGAATTCACGGAAGAAGCGTTCGAGGGCACGGAGTGGCTGCTGATCGGCCTTTGCGAACTGGTGCTGCTGTTTCTCGTGCTGCGTCCGCTCGAAGCCTTGATACCCGCGCAGAAGATGACGGACCCGCGCGCCCGCTGGAACGATTTTATCTATACCGTGCTGCACCGCATCGGCCTGTTCCCCGTGCTGATCTTCTTCACGCTCGATCCCCTGATGGATGGTCTGGCTGGCGCTTTGCGTTTCGATAACATTCATCCCTTGAACCTGGAATCGCTGTTGCCCGGCATCAGCCCCTTGCTCAGTTTTATCATTTATTTTGTGATACTGGACTTCGTCGACTATTGCTACCACCGCGCCTCGCACCACTTTGGCTGGTGGTGGGGCTTGCACAGCCTGCACCACAGCCAGCAGAACATGAACTTGTGGAGCGACGACCGCAACCACCTGCTCGACGATTTTCTGCGCGACGTGGTGATGGCGCTGGTGGCGCTGGGCATCGGCGTGCCGCCGGGGCAATACGTGCTGCTGGTATCGGTATCGCGCATTTTGCAAAGCTTGCAGCACGCGAATGTGAGGATACACTTCGGCCGCATCGGCGAGCGGCTGCTGGTTTCGCCGCGTTTCCACCGCACGCATCACGCCATCGGCGTGGGGCATGAGTCGCAAGGCAAGGGCAGCATGGGCGGTTGCAACTTCGGCGTGGTCCTGCCGATTTGGGATATGCTGCTGGGCACGGCGAATTTCTCGGCGGGCTATGCGCGCACGGGCGTGCGCGACCAGCTGGCGCGCATCGATAGCGAAGGCGTCGGCCGGCCGGGACGCAACTATGGACGCGGCTTCTGGCAGCAGCAATGGCTGGGCCTGCGCCGCATGGTGGAATTTGCAAGACTGAAACGAAAAGGACGCCGTTGATGCGTAATGTGTTGAACTCGTATGGCCGTGCCTTCCTGTCGCAATTGCACGGCAGGATATTGCTGCTGAGCGCAGTGCCGTTTGTGCTGTCGCTGGTGCTGTGGGGCGTGCTGCTGTACCTGGGCCTGCAGCCGCTGATCGACAGCCTGCATGCGCTGTTCACGCAGTATGACTTTTTCCGCACCAGCGGCCAGGTGCTGTCCACTTTTGGCCTGGGCGTGCTGAAAGCCGTCATCGTGCCGCTGATCGCCATGTTCATGCTGCTGCCGCTGATGATACTCACGGCGCTGATCTTCATGGGCCTGTTCGCCATGCCGGCCATCGGCCGCCATGTGGGCGGGCGGCATTTCCCGCAGCTGGAGAAGAAGTATGGCGGCAGTCTGCTGGGCAGCGTCGGCACCTCGCTGGCCACCTTTTTGCTGTTTATCTTCGTCTGGGTACTGATGTTGCCCCTGTACGCGTTTCCGCCGGCCGCGCTGGCGGGCCAGGCCGTGCTGTGGGGCTGGCTGACCTACCGCGTCATGGCGTACGACGCCATGGCCGACTACGCCAGCAAGGAAGAGCGCCAGGCCATCATGCGCGGGCAGCGCTGGCCTTTGCTGGCCATCGGCATGGTTTCGGGCGCGGCGGGTGCCGTGCCGGGCTTGCTGTGGATGGGCGGCGTGATGTCCGTCGTCTTCTTCCCTTTCCTGGCAGCATTCGCCATCTGGCTGTATGTGCTGATCTTTATCTTTACGGGTCTGTGGTTCCAGTATTACTGCCTGGAAGCGCTGGCGCGTCTGCGAGGCGTGCGCGGCATGACCGACGTGGCGCCGGCGGACGCTTGAGCCTACCATCGAATTTAACCATCGAATTGAACAAGGAAGTTTCATGGCTATCGGATTGATCATCATTGGCGACGAAATCCTGTCGGGCAAGCGCACGGACCAGCATTTTCCGAAAGTGGTGCAAATGCTCAAGCAGCGGGGCTTGCAGCTGAGCTGGGCGGAATACGTGGGCGACGAACCGGCCCGCCTGGTGGCCTTGCTCAAGCGCAGCTTTGCCAGCGGCGACATCGTCTTCAGCTTTGGCGGCATCGGCGCGACGCCGGACGACCATACGCGCCAGGCGGCGGCCGATGCGCTGGGCTTGCCGCTGGTGCTGCATGAGCAGGGCAAGAAGAATATTCAGCAGCGCATCACGGAAATGGGCGAGGAGGCGGGCGTGCCGGCCGATTTGCATTCGCCGGAAAACCTGCACCGCCTGAAAATGGCGGAATTCGTGCAGGGTGCCGAGCTGATTCCAAATCCGTACAACAAGATCGCCGGCTTTGCCGTGCGCGAACATTATTTTGTGCCGGGCTTTCCCGTCATGTCCTGGCCCATGATCGAATGGGTGCTCGACACGCATTACGCGCACCTGTTCAACCAGGTGCCGCACGCGGAACATGCCTTGCTCGTGTACGAAACGGCCGAGTCCCTGCTGACGCCGCTGATGGTGCGCCTGGAAGCGCAATATCCGCAGATCAAGGTGTTCAGCCTGCCCAGCGTGGGCGACGCGCAGACGCGCCGGCATATCGAACTGGGCGTCAAGGGCGAACCTGAGCAAGCGGCCGCGGCCTTTGCGGACATGCGCGCCGAACTCGACGCCATGCAAGCGGAATACGCCACCCTCTGAGTTGTTGCCAGCCCGGCGCCGGCGGCTTTTTCGCTGGCGTCCAGCCCGCCTCGGGCCTATGTACGCAAGCGCACACTCCAAGTCGTTGTTTTTTTGCGAAAATCTTCAATGAAGCAAGATTTTTGTGTGCGCTCGTCAGTCGTTTTCATGCCGATGTGGTGGAATGGTGAACAGGGGCTCCGCGTGTCAACGGGGGCAGCCTGCCTGTGCAGTAGAACGTATTTTTGATTCACCGGTATGGACATCATGTTAAGCAAGTTTCATCGTGACCGGCCCTGGCTGGCCCCGGCCCTGACCAGCGCCGATGGCCGCCTTTGCCGCACCAGCGTGCGGTGCAGCTGCCGCATTTTCCACGCCGTCCACACCCAACCTTACCCCAGCATCCCATGAAAGACACAGGCGTCAATCTGGCCGCGCAAGAGCGGCCCCAGGAAGAACCAGCTGCGCAGGCGCCGCCACCGGCCAGCCCGCCGAAAAAGCGCCGTTCGCGCATCTGGCCCATCTTTGCCATCATCGTGCTGGCGCTGCTTGCCGGCGTGGCCTGGTTCGTCATGCGCGAAGTGCGCACCTCGGCCCTGCAGGCGGAATTTTTTACGCGCCTGGACCGCCAGCTGAGCTATAAAGTCGAGCCTGGCCCGGCGCCTGCCGGCGCCATCCGCTATCCGCAGCATGGGCCGTACGACGAACGCCTCGGCTATGCCAGCCTGCCCGACTTCATCACCAAGCTCAATGCGCGCGACTATGCAGTCACGGCGCAGGCGCGCATGTCGCCGAAGATGGTGCAACTGGTTGACCGGGGCATCTTTGCCACCTATCACGAGAAAAACCGCGCGGGCCTGTCGATCCTCGACTGCCGCGCCGCGCCCCTGTTTGCCGCCAGTTATCCGGAACGCATGTTCGACGGCTTCGCCGAAGCGCCGCCGGCGCTCGTGCAAAGCCTGCTGTTCATTGAAAACCGCGAATTGCTCGATCCGGGCACGCCCATGCGCAATCCGGCCGTGGAATGGGACCGCCTGAGCAAGGCCGTCCTCGACAAGGCCTTGAACCTGTTTGGCGGCCACCGCGGCGGCGGCGGCAGCACGCTGGCCACGCAAATCGAAAAATACCGGCATTCGGAAGATGGCCGCACCAGTTCCATGCAGGACAAGCTGTGGCAGATGGTGTCGGCCAGCCTGCGCGCCTACCAGGATGGCGAAAACACCATGGAAGCGCGGCGCAAGATCGTCGTCAATTACCTGAATACCGTGCCGCTGTCGGCGAAAAGCGGTTTTGGCGAGGTCAACGGCATCGGCGACGGCATGTGGGTCTGGTATGGTCGGCCGTTTGCCGAAGTGAAGACTTTGCTCAAGGGTAATATGGACCAGCCCGGCAGCGCACTGGCCTACAAGCAGGCGTTGAGCCTGCTGATCGCCCAGCGCCGTCCCTCGCATTACCTGGTGGCTGGCGGCGCCGACCTGGAAGAATTGACCAACAGCCATTTGCGCCTGCTGGCGCAAGCGGGCGTGATCTCGCCGCAGCTGCGCGATGCTGCCATTGCCGAGAAGCTGCGCCCGTCGACGGCCTCGGGCGTGCAGTCGGAAGCGTCGACCTCGTTTGTCACGCGCAAGGCTTCGAATGCCGTGCGCAACCACCTGGCGGGCATGCTGGGCGATCCGCGCCTGTACAACCTCGACCGCCTGGACTTGAAAGTGGTCAGCACGCTGGACGCGCAGGCGCAAAACGCCGTCACCAAGGTCTTGCGTGAATTGCGCGATCCGGAAGTGGCGAAAGCGGCGGGCCTGACGGGCAAGGGCATGCTGGGCAATGGCGATCCCGCCAATGTCGTCTACAGCTTTACCCTGCTGCAAAAGGGCGAGCAGGCCAACTTGCTGCGCGTGCAGACGGACAACTACGACCAGCCACTGGACATCAATGAAGGCGCCAAGCTGGACCTCGGTTCCACGGCCAAGCTGCGCACCCTCGTCACCTACCTGGACATCATCGACCAGCTGCACCAGCGTTACAGCGGCATGAGCGCGGCCGAGCTGGGCAAGATTGCCGTCGATCCGAAGGACATGCTGTCGCAATGGGCTATCGCCTACCTGAAACCGTTGCCCATCGGCGAGGCGCGCAATCTGCCGGCCATGCTGGCGGCCGCCATGGAACGCAAATACTCGGGCAATCCCGGCGAAGGCTTCTTCACGGGCGGCGGCTTGCACCATTTCGGCAACTTCTCCAAGCTCGACGACAGCCGCATCATGACGGTGCAGCAAGCCTTGCGCCAGTCGACCAACCTGGTGTTCGTGCGCCTGATGCGCGACGTGGCCCGCTACTACATGTTCTCGCGTCCGGATTCCTCGGCCTCGCTGCTGGCCGATGCGGACGATCCGCGCCGCGCCCAGTACCTGAGCCGTTTTGCCGACAAGGAAGGGCGCGAATTCCTGCACCGCTTCTACCAGAAGTACCGCGGCAAGAGCGTCGACGAGCAGGAAAAAATCCTGCTGGCCAGCATCCGCCCGACGCCCGTGCGCCTGGCGAATATTTTCCGCACCATCAATCCGAAGGGAACCGTGGCGGAATTCGGCGACTTCCTGAACGCCAACCTGCCATCGCAGAATGAAGTGCCGCCCGAGCGCGTGGCCAAGATGTACCAGCAGTACGCGATGGAAAACTGGTCGCTGGCCGACCGCGGCTACCTGGCGAACGTGCATCCGCTGGAACTGTGGATGGTGGCGTACTTGCGCCAGCACGAAGGTTCCACCCTGTCGCAGATGGTGGCGGCCAGCGAGAAAGAGCGCCAGGAAGTGTATAAATGGCTGTTCAATACGCACCGCAAGCATGCGCAGGACCGCCGCATCGCCAACTTGCTGGAAGTGGAAGGTTTCCTGGAAATCCACCGCCAGTGGAAGAAGATGGGCTATCCGTTCGATTCCCTGGTGCCATCGTACGCGACGACCCTGGGCGCTTCGGCCGACCGGCCCGCCGCGCTGGCCGAATTGATGGGCATCATCATCAACGACGGCGTGCGCAAACCAAGCGTGCGCATCGATTCCATGCATTTCGCCGCCAATACGCCATATGACACCATGGTCAAGCGCGGCACCAAGGTGGAGGCCGAGCAAGTGTTGTCGCCGGACGTGGCGAAAGCGGTGGCCAAGGCCATCCGCGAAGTGGTGTCGGACGGCACGGCGAAACGGGCGAAGACGGCGTTTGTTGGCGCCGACGGCGTGCCTATCCCGATGGGCGGCAAGACGGGCACGGGCGACCAGCGCTTCGACGTGTATGGCGCCGGCGGCCGCCTGATCGAGTCGCGCTATGTGAACCGCTCGGCCACGTTTGTGTTCAATATCGGCGAGCGCTTCTATGGCAGCATGACGGCGTATGTGCGCGGACCGGAATCGAAAAACTACGACTTTACCAGCGCCTTGCCGGTGCAATTGCTGGTCTCGTTGGCGCCGAGCCTGATGCCGCTGATCGAGGCGCCCGCGCCGGCCGAAGGCGTGGCGAAGCAGTGCACTAACTAAAAATATCTAGCCTGTGTGAACGCCGGCCCGCAAGGCCGGCGTTTTTTTTGAGGAGTGCAATTGGACAGGACGCAGCAGATTTTTCAGCAATACCACCGCTTTGACGATGGCGCGCTCGTGTCCATCGAGCAGCAGTATCAGCCCGGCGGCATGCAGGCCGTGCGCATCGTCTTGTATGCAAGAAACCATGGGCTGGAAGGCAATGTCTGGCGCCACGTCGCCATCACGTTGGGCGACGTACGGCAAGTGGTCATTAAGACGCCGGGCAACTTCATCAACCGCATCTGCTGCGGCGTGAAGCTGCTGCGTTTCGGCGACGTATGGTGCGTGGATATCGACGGCACCTACACGCACGATGATCCCGCTACGCTGGACGAGGTACGCCGCGATGGCGACTGCTATGTCATCGGCGGCACGGTCGAGGCAATCGAACTCGATTAGCCGGCAAACACGGCCGTTTTATCCGCCAGGCGCGCGTGATAAGTGGCGATGGCCGGGTAGGCGGGACGCTGCATCGGCGCCATCAGCCAGCGCTTGACGGACAGGCCCAGCACGATATCGGCCAAGGTGAATTGCTCGCCGCACACATAGGCGCCCGTGCGCTGCAATTGCTGCTCCAGCACGCCCATCATCTTGTTCCATCCGGTAATACCGGCCGCCAGCTGGGCCGCATCCTGATGTGCCGGGCTGTGGCGCACCAGCGACATGAAGGCGTAGCGCCAGCTGTTGTTCAAATCGCCCATCTGCCAGTCCATCCATTTTTCCACTGCCGCACGGGCGCGCGGATTGCTGGGCAGCAAGTCGTCGCGGCCTGCCTGCGCGCACAGGTAGCGGCAAATCGTGTTCGATTCCCACAGCACCAGGTCGCCGTCGATCAGCACGGGGACCATGGCATTCGGGTTCAGCGCCAGGAAGGCGGGGTCGTCGGTGGCGCGAAAGCCGCTGCCCCAGTCCTCGCGTTCGTAGGGCAGGTCGAGTTCGTCGCAGGTCCACAGGACTTTGCGGACATTGATCGAGGCGGCTTTTCCAAGAATTTTCAGCATGCGGGGCTCCGAAGGACAGATGGTTGATCTTGCACTGTAGCGGATTTGGCCACGCCGCGCCTGCGAAAGTGCCTTGCATAGTTGAGCTTTTCTTGGCATCGTAGCCACCCATGAAACCTATGCGCCACCACATGTCCAAAATCCTCGCGTTCAGCCGCTTTTCCGTGCGCGATTTCCTCGCCACCGCCGGCCCCACCCTGCTGCTGGTCGGCGCCTTTTGCGCGCTCGCTTACTGGCTGGTCGACCCGGCGCCGCCGCGCCAGGTAAGCCTGTCGACGGGGCAGGACAATAGCGCCTACGAAGAGTTCGGCAAAAAATACGCGGCCACCCTGGCCAAACACGGCATCAAGGTGACCTTGCAGCCCTCGCTGGGCTCGCAGGAAAACCTGCAGCGCCTGAATGCCGGCAAGACCGATATCGCCTTCGTGCAAAGTGGCTCGACGGAACACGACGATGCCGAGCGCCATGGCCTCATTTCCCTGGGCAGCCTGTTTACGGAACCCGTCTGGCTGTTCATGCGCGAAGACAAGGCCGTCACGGAGCTGACGCAGCTGAAGGGCATGAAGATCAACCTGGGGCCGGAGGGCACGGGCGTGCCCGGCCTGTTCCGGCAGTTGCTGTCCGTGAATGGCGTGGAAGCGAACGAGCTGACGGTGAGCGACTTGCAAAATACGCCCGCCACGGTGGAGCTGCTGGAAGGGCGCATCGACGGTCTGGTCTTCAGTTCGGCGCCGGAAGCGCCGCTGATCCAGATGCTGCTGCAAACGCCAGGCATCAAGCTGTTTGATTTTTCGCAAGCGGAAGCGTACACGCGGCGCCTGCCCTTCCTGACCCATGTCGTTTTGCCGCGTGGCATTGTCGACCTGGGGCAGAACATTCCCGCGCAGGATTATCACCTGATCGCGCCGACGGCCACCCTGGTGGCGCGCGAAGACTTGCATCCTGCCCTCGTCGACCTGTTCGTGCAGGCGGCGGCCGGCATCCATGGCGGCACGGGCTGGTTCCAGCAGCAGGGGCAGTTCCCGTCCGCGCGCTACACGGAAATTCCCGTGGCGCCGGAAGCGCTGAAATTCTACAAGGATGGCGCGCCCGTGCTGCAGCGCTACATGAGTTTCTGGCTGGCCAATTTCTTCGACCGCATGTGGGTGCTGGTGGTGGCCTTGGGCGCGCTGATTTTACCGCTGTCGCGCGTGGTGCCGCCCCTGTACGTGTGGCGCATCCGCTCGCGCGTGTACCGCTGGTATGGCCAGTTGCGCACGGTCGAGCAGGCGCTGGAAGACGTGCCGGAAGAGCAGCGCGCGCAAGTGTACGCGGCGCAATTGAAACGGCTCGACCAGATCGAGGAGATGGTCAACCAGATCTCGATTCCCCTGTCGTTTGCCGATGGCCTGTATGGCTTGCGCAGCCACATCAATTTCGTGCGCAAGCGCATCCTGACCCTGATGGGCGAGCATCCTGCCGCCGAGGTGGGAGAGCCGGCCTGAGCAATTGACTCGCTTAACAACGCCTCATAAAAACCGTAGCGAGCGGAAGGAAGTTGTGGTTGAGAAGCGCAACTGTACGAAGGTACAGTGAGCATCGTAGACCGCAAATGACGACGCGTAGTAGGTTTTGATAGGCGTACTAAACAAGGGTGATCGACAGCTTGCGCCCGACCGGCGCAGCGGCCCGCTCCAGGGTGGACAGCGTCACATCGCTGCTGGGGTCGAGCAGGCGGTCGAGCTGCGAGCGGCTCGTCTGCAGCAGGGCCGCCATGCGCGTCTTCGACATCGCTTGTTCCTGCATCGCCTGCGTCAGTTGCCAGGCGATCACTTCCTTGATGGCGCGGTTTTGCGTTTGCTCGAAGATGCCTTCTTCCTTGAGGAAGTCGTCGAGACTGCTGCCGAGGTGCGGTGCGGTGGCGTTCATGTCAGTTCCTTGTAGCGTTTGCGGGCCAGGGCCAGATCGTCGTCGGGCGTGGCGCGGGTTTTCTTGATAAAGCCGTGCAGCGCCACCAGGCAGTCGCCGTGATGGCAGATCAGCACACGCGCAAAATGGTTGCCGGGGTTGCCGGGCAGGCTGCTGCGTACCTCCGACAAGCCGTGTCCCAGGTGGCGGCACAGGGGCATGCCCACGGGCCAGCGCCATTGCGCATGCATCAAGTCCTGTCCGATCACATGGCGCTCTTCAACTGGCAGCGACTTGAGCCAGTCGCGCACGGGTTCTCCGCCATTGCCGTTCGCATAGAACAGCAGGGTAATCTGCCGCAAGCCGGAAGCATCCATGACGCACCTCTACGTTGCACTATATAAGGTACATGTTCGCAAGGAGAATTTGCGCCGCAGTTGAAAAAATAGGGCGCGCATGGATGGTTGTAGTCGATGGCGGGCCGCAAGGTGTCCCGCCAGATCAAACACTGTTCAGATAGTCACGGGGCCAGCGTCACGCGCCCAGCCACGGCAGTCCCGCCTTGCACCAGCCGCCCACCTGCTTGCGGTGGCCGTCGGCATCCTTGTCGCCTTCGAATCCTTCGAGGATGTCGTAGCAGTTGCTGTAGCCATGCTCGGTGGCCAGCTTGGCCGCATGGCGCGAGCGCACGCCGGAGCGGCACAGGAACAGCAGGACATCGTCCTTGCCGGCCTGGCCGGCCAGTTGCTGCATAAAATCGGGATTCGGCACGCCGCCCGGATAGGTGGCCCACTGTACCGCACCATGCTGGGTATCGGCGATGTCGATCCGCCCGACCCAGTCGCGCTCGGCATTGGTGCGCACGTCGATCAGTTTCACAGCGGGGTCCAGTTGCAGCAGCTCGTAGGCTTCCTGCGGCGTCACGGCGCCCGCATACGGCGTGCCCTCGTTGGCGCGGCTGCGGGCGGTGGTCAGGATATCGGCGGCGGTGGTCATGGCGTCCTCGATGAAAGTGGAAAGGTGTGGTCGATTATAGTGCGCCGCCGGCGCCCCGCAAGCGGGAATGCTCGGCAGCGGCCTGTCGCACCAAAACAAGGCATTTTGGAAAAAATCAGAAGAAATGCACGATAATGGTGCGTTATTCGTTTTTCGCACTTGTATAGTGCATTCTTGATTTGACGCAAACCTGGCGCGGGAATTCGCGGGTGCGAAAATTTTCACTGGAGTAGTCAGGCTTTTCTTCTTGCCGCCAGCAGGCTCCTGGAGCTGGCATGGAATCTGCTATGATCCTTATGAGTTTTGGTGGCACGCAATGTTTGCTTCGCTTCATCAGCCCGGACGCATTAAGGTCGGCTCACCCCACATTCATTTAGGAGATACGCATGGCAATGACAGCCGCAGAAGTCTTGAAGATGGTAGAAGAGAACGAAGTCAAATTCGTTGATTTCCGCTTTGCCGATACCCGTGGTAAAGAGCAGCACGTGACGGTTCCCGTGTCGCACTTCGATATGGACAAATTTGAATCGGGCCACGCCTTCGACGGCTCCTCGATCGCTGGCTGGAAGGGTATCGAAGCATCCGACATGATCTTGCTGCCGGATCCGAATACGGCCAATATCGACCCGTTCATGGAAGAAACGACCTTGTTCATGCAGTGCGACGTGATCGAACCGTCGGACGGCAAGGGCTACGACCGCGACCCGCGCTCGATCGCGAAACGCGCCGAAGCCTACCTGAAATCGTCGGGCATGGGCGACACCGCCTACTTCGGCCCTGAGCCGGAATTCTTCATCTTCGACAGCGTGCGCTGGAAGATCGACATGTCGGGCTGCTTCGTCAAGATCGGTTCGGATGAAGGTTCGTGGTCGACCGGCAAGGACATCGAAGGCGGCAACAGCGGCCACCGTCCGACCGTCAAGGGCGGCTACTTCCCGGTGCCACCAGTGGACAGCTTCCAGGACATGCGTTCGGAAATGTGCCTGATCCTGGAATCGCTGGGCATCCCGGTTGAGGTACATCATCATGAAGTGGCCGGCGCCGGCCAGAATGAAATCGGCACCAAGTTCTCGACCCTGGTCGAGCGCGCCGACTGGACGCAAAACCTGAAATACGTGGTCTGGAACGTGGCGCACAGCTATGGCAAGACCGCCACCTTCATGCCGAAACCGATCGTTGGCGACAACGGTTCGGGCATGCACGTGCATCAATCCGTATGGAAAGATGGCAAGAACCTGTTCGCTGGCGACGGCTATGCCGGCCTGTCCGATTTCGCCCTGTACTACATCGGCGGCATCATCAAGCACGCCAAGGCACTGAACGCGATTACCAACCCGGGCACCAACTCGTACAAGCGTCTGGTACCAGGCTACGAAGCACCGGTGAAACTGGCGTACTCGGCGAAAAACCGTTCCGCTTCGATCCGTATCCCGCACGTGGCCAATCCAAAAGGCCGCCGCGTGGAAGCGCGCTTCCCGGATCCACTGGCGAACCCGTACCTGTGCTTCGCCGCACTGCTGATGGCCGGCCTGGACGGCGTTGCCAACAAGATCCATCCGGGCGAAGCCGCCTCGAAAGATCTGTACCATCTGCCGCCGGAAGAAGACGCGCTGATCCCGACCGTGTGCGCTTCGCTGGAAGAAGCCCTGGATGCACTGGACAAGGACCGCGAGTTCCTGACCCGTGGCGGCGTATTCAGCGATTCGATGATCGATGCTTACCTGGAACTGAAAATGCAGGACGTGCAGCGCATGCGCATGACCACGCATCCTGCCGAGTTCGACATGTACTACTCGCTGTAATGGCGGCATGCCGGCACGCTGCCGGTAGTAAATAAAAAACGCGGGTGAGGCGATGGTCTTGCCCGCGTTTTTTTTATGCAGTGCGCCAAGGCGGCGCCAGTGCGGTGTTGTATAGTCGGCCCAGGATGGATGCGGCATGCGCTGACAGGAGTGGAAATTGATAAAGTTTGAGACGATGGTACTGGTGGCCGGCCTGCTGGGCGCGGCGGCGCAGGCCCACGGGCAAATCTATATGTGCACGGACGCCCAGGGCCACAAGGAACTGACGGATGTGCGGCGCAACGCCAGTTGCCAGTTGCTCGATCTGCCGGGCGCCATCACGGCGCCGCCCGCGCGCAGGACGCCGCCCCTGTCGGGAGCGCCCGCGCGGCCCGCCATGCAGGCGGCGGGCACGCCGGCGCCGGCCGCCGGCGCGTTTCCCCGCGTCGATGGCGCCGAGCAGCGCGCGCGCGACCTGGACCGGCGCCAGATACTGCAGGATGAATTACGCAGCGAAGAACAGAAACTGGCGGCGCAGCGCCTGGAATTTAACGCCGGCCAGCCGGAGCGCCAGGGCAACGAGGGCAACTATGCCAAGTACCAGGAACGGGTGGCGCAATTGAAGGACAACATTAGCCGGACACAGCAGAACGTCGAGGCCCTGAAACGCGAGATCGCGAATATTCGGTAAAGCACATGACACTAGATACCCATGCCAGCCGCCCAGCCCATCTGGCCGGCCTTGATTTGCTGGCCTCGGCCGTGATTTTGCTCGATGGCGACGGCCGCATCAGCTATGCCAACGCGGCGGCGGAAAACCTGCTGGAAAGCTCATTGAAAGCCTTGTCGCGGCAAAAGCTGACGGCCCTGTTCCTCAATCCCGACGAGCTGGCCGGCATCTGCGCACAGGCGCTGGAACACAAGTTTTCCGACTTGCGCCAGGACCTGAGCCTGGAACGCCTGGGGCGCGAACCGCTGCGCGTGCACAGCATCATCAGCGCGCTCGACGCGCCGCCCGACAGCGTGCTGATCGAACTGCGCGAAAACGTGCAGCAGTTAAAACTCGACCGCGAGGAGCGCATCCTCGACCAGAGCCAGGTCAACAAGGAGCTGATCCGCAACCTGGCGCATGAAATCAAGAATCCGCTGGGCGGCATCCGTGGCGCGGCGCAGCTGCTGGAGCTGGAATTGCCAGCCCTGCACCTGAGCGAGCTGCGCGAATACACGCAAGTCATCATCAAGGAAGCGGACCGCCTGCAAACCCTGGTCGACCGCCTGCTGGCGCCGCACCGCCGCCCGCACATCGTGGGCGACGTGAATATCCACGAAGTGTGCGAGCGCGTACGCAGCCTGATCCTGGCCGAGTTCCCCAGCGGCCTGACCATTTCGCGCGACTACGACGCTTCGATTCCCGAGTTTCGCGGCGACAAGGAGCAGCTGATACAGACCGTGCTGAACATTGCGCACAACGCGGCGCAAGCCCTGGCCGAGCGCATCGAGGCGGGCGACGCTGAGCTCATTTTCAAGACGCGCGTGGCGCGCCAGGTCACCCTGGCCAAGGTCCGCTACAACCTGGCATTAGACTTGCATATCATTGACAATGGACCGGGCATCGCACCCCAGATCCGCGACCGGATTTTCTACCCGCTGGTGTCGGGCAGGGAAGGCGGCAGTGGACTGGGACTGACCTTGGCGCAAACCTTCGTGCAACAGCACCTGGGCGTGATCGAGTGCGAAAGCCGGCCTGGATACACCGATTTCAGGATCGTTCTACCCTTGCCATAAGCGAGGCGGTATCCCACCCATGAAATCCATTGCGGGACGCACACACTAATGAAGCCAATCTGGATAGTTGACGACGACGAATCAATCCGCTGGGTGCTGGAAAAAGCCCTGGCGCGGGAAAATCTCGCCACCAAGAGTTTTGCCAATGCGCGCGACGCCATCGCCGCGCTGGAATTTGACACACCGCAAGTGCTCGTGTCGGACATCCGCATGCCGGGCGCGTCCGGGCTGGAATTGCTGCAGACGGTCAAGTCGCGCTTTCCCGGTTTGCCAGTGATTATCATCACGGCCTTTTCCGATCTCGATTCGGCCGTCGCGGCCTTCCAGGGCGGCGCCTTCGAATACCTGGCCAAGCCGTTTGATATCGACAAGGCCGTCGAACTGATCCGCCGCGCGCTGGAAGAAAGCCTGCGCGAGACCAGCGTCGAATCGGGCCCGTCGGAAACGCCGGAAATCCTCGGCCAGGCGCCAGCCATGCAGGAAGTCTTCCGCGCCATCGGCCGCCTGTCGCAATCGAACGTGACGGTGCTGATCACCGGTGAATCCGGTTCCGGCAAGGAACTGGTGGCGCGCGCGCTGCACAAGCACAGCCCGCGCGCGGCGCAGCCGTTCATTGCCCTCAATACGGCGGCGATCCCCAAGGATTTGCTGGAATCCGAACTGTTCGGCCATGAACGGGGGGCGTTTACGGGCGCGCAGACGACGCGCCGGGGCCGCTTCGAACAAGCCGAGAACGGCACCTTGTTCCTCGACGAGATCGGCGACATGCCGTTCGACCTGCAAACGCGCTTGCTGCGCGTGCTGTCCGACGGGCATTTCTACCGGGTCGGCGGCCATCAGCCGATGAAAGCGAACGTGCGCGTGATTACGGCCACGCACCAGAACCTGGAACAGCGCGTGCGCGACGGCCTGTTCCGCGAAGACTTGTATCACCGCCTGAACGTGATCCGCTTGCGCCTGCCCAGTTTGCGGGAGCGGCGCGAGGATATCCCCATTCTGGTGCGCCACTTCCTGGTGCAGAGCGCGCGCCAGCTGGGCGTGGAAGCCAAACGCATGAGCGAACCGACGATGCAGTTCTTGAGCGGCCTGGATTTGCCGGGCAATGTGCGCCAGCTGGAAAACCTGTGCAACTGGATCACCGTCATGGCGCCGGGCCAGACGGTGGAAATCAAGGACTTGCCGCTGGAACTGACGCAAGGGCAGGGCGACGGCGCCGCAGCCGTCACCGCCGAAGCGGCGCCGGTGCTTGCCGGCCATGCGCAGGGCGGCCAGGTCTTCGATGCGGCGGCACCGGTGAATGGCGCGCCGCCGGGCTGGATCGGCTTGCTGGAATTGCAGGCGGCCGGCATGCTGGGCGCAGGGCAGCAGGAAGTCATGGCCGTGCTGGGACGCCAGTTCGAGTCCGCGCTGATCAAGACGGCGCTCAAGCATACGCATGGACGCAAGAATGATGCGGCCGTGCGCCTGGGCATCGGCCGCAACACCATCACCCGCAAGATCTCCGAACTGGGCATCGACGGCGCCAAGGACGATTGATGCATGGCGGGACGGGGACTCAGCCCCGTCCGCTTTCCCGCCGGCGTGCCATGCACGCCACAACAGCCACAAGAAATGCAGGCGATAAGGTAAGCTGGCGCCTGCCGGACTGTTTCGTCCGGTGTTAACTTTCATTGTGGAACTGTATGCTGATTAACTGCGTGGCCTACCAGGATGGCAAAAAACTGGCCGACTTGCCGATCGACGATATCAGCGATTACGTCGAGCGCCCCGACTGCTTCGTCTGGGTCGCCTTGCTCGATGCCACGCCGGCCGAGCTGAAACAGATGCAGCACGAGTTTTGCCTGCATGAACTGGCTGTCGAGGATGCGCAGCGGGGCCACCAGCGCCCGAAGATCGAGGAATATGGCGATTCGCTGTTCGCCGTGGTGAAAACCGTGGAAATGGTCGATAACGAGCTGGTGCTGGGTGAAGTCGACATTTTTGTCGGCGCCAATTACGTGCTTTCCTCGCGCAGCAACAGTTCGCAGGGTTTCCTCGGTGTCCGCGCGCGCGCCGAGCGCGAGCCGCATTTGCTGCGCCAGGGTTCGGCCTTCGTGCTGTATGCGCTGATGGATGCCGTCGTCGACCGTTACTTCCCCGTGCTCGACGCGCTGGAAACGGAGCTGGAACTGATCGAGGACCGCATCTTCGACCGCGGCACTGAACGCGACAATATCGAACGGCTGTACCAGTTGAAACGCAAGGTCATGGTCTTGCGCCATGTGGTGGCGCCCTTGATGGAAGCGGTGGGCAAGCTGCATGGCGGCCGCGTGCCGCCGCTGTGCCACGATACCCAGGAGTATTTCCGCGACGTGCACGACCATCTGGCGCGCATCAATGGCACGCTCGACACCATCCGCGACACGATCAGCACGGCCATCCAGGTGAACCTGTCGATGGTGGCCATCGACGAGAGCGAAGTGAACAAGCAGCTGGCGGCCTGGGCGGCAATCTTTGCCGTCTTCACGGCGTTTGCCGGTGTGTGGGGCATGAACTTCAAGTTCATGCCGGAACTGGACTGGCAATACGGCTATCCCGTTGCCGTGGGCCTGATGAGCTGCGTCTGCGGTTATATGTACTACCTGTTCAAGCGTTCCGGCTGGCTGTAAAAATTTCCTGCGTATCTGTATTATTAAACAATAGCCAGGGGTACAATCGCGGCAGGTCCGCATGCGCGGGCCATCGCCGATCGATAGCCGCGCGGGCAGCGTTGCCTGCGCCTCCCGTGCCGCGCAGGAGCCTTCATGAGTATTCCGTTGTTTGATGTGAATTCGCAAGAACCCCTGTTCGATCCCGAGCAGCGGCGCACCCTGGCGGAAGCGGCCCTGCGCTCGATTACCGCCTCGACGGCGCGTGCCCGTGGCGACGACTTCCTGCGCATCCTCGTCAAGGACCTGGCCGAAGCGCTCGACGTGCACTACGTGATCGCCGGGCGCCTGGTGCGCCTGGCCGATGGCAGCGAAGGCATCCGCACCCTGGCCCTGTGGGGCGGCGACGGCTACCAGCCGAATATCGAATACAGCCTGCAGCACACGCCTTGCCAGGATGTCACCTGCCAGAGCATGTGTTTTCACGGCAGCGACATCCAGCGTCGCTTTCCATTCGATACCCTGCTGGTGGACATGCGGGCGGAAAGCTATGTCGGCATGCCGCTGATCGACACGGACGGCAAGACCCTGGGCATCCTGTCGGCCATCGACACGCGCCCCATCGATGAAAACAAGCGCTTGCTGGCCTTGCTGCTGCTGTCGATTTTCTCGGCGCGCGGCGCGGCCGAGCTGCAGCACCAGGAGCGCACGCAGCAGCTGGAGGAAGTCGTGCGCCAGCGCACCGAGTCGCTGCTGATGGCGCAGACCAATTTGATCGAGCAGGAACAGATGGCGGCGCTCGGCTCGCTCGTGGCCGGCGTCTCGCATGAAGTCAACACGCCGATCGGCGTGGCGCTGACGGCGGCGTCGAGCATGGGCAGCTATGCCGACCAGCTGGTGCAACTGCTGGGCGGCGCCAAGGTCAGCCGTGCCGAACTGATCGACATTGCCGAGTCGCTCAAGGGCGCGGCGGCCCTGATCGAGCGCAATCTGGCGCGTGCCGCCGACCTGATCGGCAATTTCAAGCAACTGGCCGTGGACCAGGTCAGCGAATACGTGGCCGACCTGCTGCTGCATGATTATGTGCACGGGCTGGTGTCGGCGCACAGTCCCGAATTGCGCAAGGCGGCCCTGGGCGTGGAACTCGATATCGCCCCCGATTGCCAGGTGCGCCTGGCGGCCGGCAAGTTGTCGCAAATCCTATCGAACCTGCTGATGAACAGTGCCCGCCACGGCTATCCGCATGGGGGGCCGGGACGCATCCTGATACGCGCGCGCATCGAAACGCAGACGGACGATGCGCCATGGCTGCTGCTGGAGTTTTCCGATGACGGCGTCGGCCTGGCGCCGGCCGTGCGCGAACACATGTTCGAGCCCTTCTTTACCACCAAGCGGGGGCAGGGCGGCTCCGGCCTGGGCATGCATATTGTTTATACCATTGTGCAGCAACTGGGCGGCCAGGTGTGCGCCATCGATAGCAGCCCCGGCTGCCATATCCATATCCGGCTACCGTTGGCGGCTTCCGCCCGCCGCGAATAATCCTCCCCAAGCCAGTGCAAAAATGGTGACTTTTGGTGCATAAGCTACACCATCATTGTGCAAAACAATATTACTGATTTGTAAAATGTTGTTTTTTGCGGCGGCGCTCAGTACGTCGTTGACACCCTCCAATCGCGCATGTTTTGATGGCTTACTAAGGTTCAGTTCGCTGATGGCGGCTGTGCCTTTAACAGAGTAGTTGGATGGCGGCGATTCATCATCCATGAAGTTCATACAGCCCTTCACTCGTGGCAAGAATGCGCTTTTTATAATGATAAGAATTTCAATGAGTTGATAGCCGTTATCCACGGATAGCCACCTGGATCTTCGGTGACGCTAGCTTACGTGATGATCATGCGATAAAAATTAGGGGAGTTTGCAATGATGATGGAAACAGTCTTGTCTCGTTCTTTACGTTTGATGTTTACCAGCGGCGCAGTCATGGCCAGCCTGACCTTGCTGGCCCAGCCAGCGATGGCGCAACAATCCGACGCGCCGATCCAGCGCGTGGAAATTACCGGCTCGGCCATCAAGCGTATCGATGGTGAAACATCGGTACCCGTCACGATCCTGAAAATGGATGACCTGAAGAAACAGGGCATCACCACCATTGAACAAGTCATGTCGAACCTGAGCGCGTCCCAGGCATCGCAAGGCACCAGCCAGGTGGTCGGCCTGGGCACCGGCGGCGCCTCGTTCGCCGACTTGCGCGGTATCGGCGCCAACAAGACGCTGGTGCTGTTGAATGGCCGCCGCCTGGCCAACAATGCACTTGACAGTTCGGCGCCAGACTTGAACATGATCCCGTTTGCCGCGCTCGAGCGCGTCGAAGTGCTGCGCGATGGCGCATCGTCGCTGTACGGCAGCGATGCGGTCGGTGGCGTGATCAACTTTATCACCCGCAAGGACTTCCAGGGCGGCATCGTCAGCGTCGGTGCCGACATGCCCGAGCAATCGGGTGGCTTCTCCAACAGCGCCAACATCGGCTTCGGCTATGGCGACCTGGAAAAGGACGGCTTCAACATCTTCGGCATGCTGGACCACCAGGGCCAGCGCGCCATCACGGGCACCCAGCGCAACTACAATACGCGTTATCCGGGTGGCATCTCGCCGACCACCAGCCCGGCCAATTACTACCAGGATGACAAGAGCGGCAACCCGACGGCGCCGAGCTGCGCCACCGGTACTTTCCTCGTCCCTGGCGGTGACGGCACCAGCTGCAGCATGACCACCTCGAGCTTCGTCGATTACGTGCCGAAAAGCGAGCGTACCACCGGTCTGATCAAGGGTACCCTGAAGCTCAATGCGAACCACGAACTGAGCCTGGAATACCTGAACAGCGAAAGCAAAGTGTACAGCGCCATCGCCCCGGTACCATACGGCGGCCTGTTCCAGAACCGCACCCGTCCTGACGGTTCGCTCAATCCCTACTTCCCAGGCAACGGCAACTTTACGCCGAACATCTCGCTGAGCCCGACCTATACGGAAGCGAATTTGCCTGCCGGCGTCAACCCCGGCTTCGTGCATGTCAAGTGGCGCGATTTGCCGAACGGCTCGCGTGCGGACGAAAACATCAACAAGCAACAGCGTTTCGTGGCTGGCTTGAATGGCAATCTCGCCGGCTGGGATTACAACGCCGCGCTGACGTTCAATGAAAACAAGGTTGCCGTGAACCTGATGGGCTACAGCGATGGCGGCATCATCACGAAAGGCATCCTCGATGGCGTGATCAATCCTTACGGCGAACAGGACGCGGCCGGCACGGCCTTGCTGAACAGCGCTTTGCTGAACGGTAATGTGCGCAACGCCAAGGGCACGACCAAGGTGGCCGACTTCAATGCCAGCCGCGAGCTGAGCGACTGGTTTGGCGCTGGCCGCTCCGCCGCGCTGGCCGTCGGTGCACAAGTGGGCCACGAGAAGTTCCTCAGCACCGCGAATGCGGAGTATGCGGCCAAGGTCGTCGCCAGTACCGGTATCGACCCGGAAACGCATGATGAAGGTTCGCGCACCACGCAAGCCGTGTATGCCGAGCTGAACGTGCCTATCTTCAAGACCCTCGACGTCACCGCCGCCGTGCGCTATGACCGCTACAGCGACTTCGGCAATACGACCAATCCGAAAGTGGCGTTCCGCTACCAGCCAACCAAGGAAGTGCTGTTCCGCGGTTCGTATTCGACCGGTTTCCGCGCGCCATCGCTGTACGAGATCAATTCGTCGCAGACCTACACCAATACCAGCCTGCAGAACGATCCCGTCAACTGCCCTAACGGCACGGCCATACCTGGCAAGCCAACGGCTGCAAACTGCAAGCAGCAGTTCCAGGCCCTGTACGGCGGCAACAAGAAACTGCAGCCGGAAGAGTCGCGCAACATTACCTTCGGTGTGGTATTCGAGCCGGTCGCCGACCTGAGCATCGGCATCGACTACTGGGATATCAAGCTCGACCATTCGATTGGCATCCTCAGCGAAGATGACGTGTTTGCCGACCCAGCCACCTACGCCAGCGTGTTTCACCGCAATCCGGGTGGCAACCTGGCAACGGACGGCTCGCAATGCCCGAATCCGGCCACCTGCGGCTACGTCGACCTGCGCACGCAGAACCTGGGTGGCGTGAAGACCCGCGGTATCGACTTGAGCGTGAACTACCGTTTGCGCACCAGCGACTACGGTACCTTTGCCGTGGTATCCAACAGCACCTATGTCAACAAGTATGAGTACCAAAGTGCTGAAGGCGGCGCCTGGAAGCAGAACGTTGGCGTGTATTCGGGTCCTGCGCCGGTCTTCCGCTGGCAGCATAACGTGACCTTGAACTGGAATAGCGGCATCTTCAGCGGCGGCATGACGGGCCATTACAAGTCCGGCTATGTCGATCAGGATCCTGAATTCAAAGTGGCGTCCTACACCACCTTCGATGCATTTGCTGCCGTGGCCGCCACCAAGGCCCTGACCTTGACGGCTGGCGTGCGCAACCTGTTCGACCGCGAACCGCCACTGAGCTATCAAACAACGACGTTCCAGGCTGGCTATGACCCACGCTTCGCCGATGCCATCGGCCGCACGGTCTACGTGCGCGGCAGCTACAAGTTTTAATCAGTTGCAGGCTGTAAATTGAAAAGCCCGGGCATGCCCGGGCTTTTTTTTGCTTGCCGCCAGTGGCGGCGCGGCGCTTACTTGCCGCGCGCGGCCATGGACAGGGCGACGGCTTCGGCCACCTTGATGCCGTCGACTGCCGCCGACAGGATGCCGCCAGCATAGCCGGCACCTTCGCCGGCGGGGAACAATCCGCGCGTGTTGAGGCTTTGCAGGTCGTCGTCGCGGCGCTTGATGCGGATCGGCGACGAGGTACGCGTTTCCACTCCCGTCAGCACGGCGTCGGCCTTGTAGTAACCCTTGATCTGCTTGTTGAACGCGGGGAAGGCTTCACGCAGGGCCGTGATCGCATACTCGGGCAGCGAAGGGGCCAGGTCCGTCAGGTGCACGGCGGGCTTGTACGACGGCACGACGCTGCCAAACTCCGTCGAGGCGCGCCCGGCCACGAAGTCACCTACCAATTGCCCTGGCGCATCGTAGTTGCCGCCACCGAGGGCAAACGCGCGCTCTTCCAGTTCGCGCTGCAGGGCGATGCCGGCCAACGGGTCGCCAGGATAGTCAGCCGGCGTGATGCCGACGACGATGGCGCTGTTGGCATTGCGCTCATTGCGCGAATACTGGCTCATGCCGTTCGTCACCAGGCGGCCTGGCTCGGATGCTGCCGCCACCACCGTGCCGCCCGGGCACATGCAGAAGCTGTAGACGGAACGGCCATTGCTGGCGTGGTGCACGAGCTTGTAGTCGGCCGCGCCGAGGATGGGGTGGCCGGCGCTGGGGCCGAAGCGGCAGCTGTCGATCAAGGATTGCGGGTGTTCCACGCGGAAGCCGATCGAGAACGGCTTGGCCTCGATGTACACGCCGCGGCGGTGCAGCATTTCAAACGTGTCGCGCGCGCTGTGGCCGATGGCCAGCACCACGTGGTTGCTGGCGATGGTTTCGCCGCTGGCCAGCACCACGCCGCGCACCTGGCCGCCATCGGCGCCGGGCACGATGTCGATATCGACGACTTTGCTGCTGAAGCGGTATTCGCCGCCCAGCTGCTCGATATTGGCGCGCATTTCTTCCACCATCTTGACCAGGCGGAAGGTGCCGATGTGCGGCTTGCTCACATACATGATCTCTTCCGGCGCGCCGGCCTTGACGAATTCCGTCAGAACCTTGCGGCCGTAATGCTTGGGATCCTTGATCTGGCTGTATAACTTGCCGTCGGAAAAGGTGCCGGCGCCGCCCTCGCCGAACTGCACGTTCGATTCCGGGTTCAGTTCGCGCTTGCGCCAGAAACCGAAAGTATCAACCGTGCGTTCGCGTACCTGCTTGCCCCGCTCGAGGATGATGGGCCGCAAACCCATCTGCGCCAGGATCAGCGCTACGAACAGGCCGCACGGACCGGTACCGATGACGATGGGGCGCGGTTCATTGCTGTGGCCAGCCAGCTGTTCACCACCGGCGACGAATTTATAGTCGGTGTCGGGCGCCGGCATCAGGTGCACATCATGTTGCAGGCGCGCCAGCACGGCGGCCTCGTTGCTGACTTCGACATGCAGCGAGTAAATCAACACCACGGCGCTGCGCTTGCGCGCGTCATAGCTGCGCTTGAAGACGGTAAAGCCAAGCAGGTCGGCGGCGTCGATGCCGAGCCGTGCCAGGATGGCGGCGGGCAGGGCCGCATCGTCGTGTTCGAGGGGGAGTTTTACTTCGTTGAGTCGCAACATGGTGTGTATTTTCAAAAATTGCCGGGCTCCGTATCTAGCGGAGAGTGGGTGTGGGCCGCGTGCACGGCGCCGTCAGGACGCTATTTTACCTGCTGTGCGGCGTGTTGTTGCCGATGCGGCCGCCGGATACCGGGCGCGATGCCGGCGGCACGGCAGGAAAAATACATGCTGGCGTGGCGCGGTGGGAATGGCTTCTCAATACTGCGATAGCGCGCAGAGACGGAAATGCAATATGAAATGGTGCGGGTTTATTTATTGCGCAGCATTGAATCGAATACGCGTTTTGAATGGTGCTGGGCTGATCGGCGTAATGGCGACGCTGATCTTTTTAGATGGGACGGAGAATGGTACTGTGGTGCGGAATAAATCTTGCGGAAATATATGCGGGTATATTCTCGTGAAAATTGGGCTAATAAAATCTCTTATTAAAAAATAACTTTGGAATGCGGATATTTACGCATCCGATCAGCGCGGATGCTGCATTGCAACGTCACTATTTCTTTGAAAGCTGGATCGTAATGTAGAGCAAAAAATGAAGTTTTGATAGCTTTAGTTTATTTTGTTGTATTTTTCCAACATGCTAATTGTTGCCTCTGTTACCAACAGGCTACTTGGCGCCGGCGCCTGCCGCCACGCCCGTGCCATGCGGGAGAGGCGCTGGAATGGCTGCTGTCCCGGTGCGCCACATTGGTGCACCAGGGACAAGGTAGCGGTTTGGCGGACTTTTTTTCAGCAACGCCGGCATTTTTTTTCCAACATCGGCGGGCGCTGTGGTGCATTTCCGTCGTGTAAATGGGACGCACTAGGAAAAGGCGTACAAAACACAGGCAGTATCTGGCACGCACCGTGTTGGTGCATATGAATTTGCTAGGCAGTGTAGCAATAATTTTTTTTGGCGCAAACTAAAACGTTGGTATCAGAAAAAGTGTTGTTTCTTGGATGAATCCGTTTTTTAGTATTATTGACAGTGCTGCTTTGAAAATGGTTTGATGGCGTAATGTCATAGTAACGACGCTGGCTCGCTCATAAAGCGATAAACGGTTGGACACACGGCCGATGGCGCGGGAAGAAAGACATTAAACATAATTTTATGTTTACAAGAGCCTGACTAGATCAGTAGGTAGTATTTCAAATCGGAGAACTTATGCATCAACGCACCAAGATTGCCGTAGCAGTGGCATTGGCATTGAATACGATGACCGCTTTTGCTCAGGCGCAAGCTGAAGCTGAAGCACCACAGCGTGTCGAAATTACCGGCTCGCGCATTCGCCAGGTCGATCTCGAGACCGCTCAACCCGTTCTGAAAATGACGGCGCAACAGATCCAGGCGACTGGTCTGGTGACTGTTGGCGATGTCTTGAATCAACTGACTTCGGCCGGTCCTCCAGCGTTCAGCAAAGGATCGACCCTGACGTCGAACCGCGAGCAAGGCGGCCAGTACATCGACATGCGCGGCCTGGGTTCGCAACGTCTGCTGGTGCTGGTTAACGGCAAGCGCTGGACCACCACCGTTGCCGGCTACACCGACATGTCGACGGTACCTACGTCCATGATCGAACGCATTGAAGTGCTGAAAGATGGCGCATCGGCCATCTACGGTTCCGACGCGATTTCCGGCGTGGTCAACATCATTCTGAAAAAATCCATGCAAGGCGCCAACATGAGCGTCTACAAGGGTGAAAACGACAAGGGTGATGGCAAGAACTCGGACTACAGCTTCTCGTATGGCGCTGGCGACGAAAAAGCCAACCTGATGTTTGGCCTGTCGCACACCACTTCGGGTGTCGTATGGTCCAAGGATCGCAAGTCCACCGCCACCACCTACGGTCCTGACCATCCACTCGACGGCCTTGGCGTTGGTCAGTGGGGACGTTACCGTCAAGTCAGCGCTAGCGGCGCTGCGACCGGCGTCAACCAATATCTGAATCACACCGGCACATGGCAAAGCCCGAACGGCGTGGGTTCCGATTCGCGCAATCCGGCCAGCTACCACCCGTATGCGGCAGCACCGGACGATCTGTTCAACACGACCGAGCAAATGATGTTCCAGTCGCCGAATACGCTGACGACGATGTTTACCAAGGGCACGTATGAACTGCCTATGGGCATCCGTTTTGCCAGCACGGCGATGT
Organism: Janthinobacterium amylolyticum; assembly: GCF_051380655.1. Classification (NCBI taxonomy): domain Bacteria; kingdom Pseudomonadati; phylum Pseudomonadota; class Betaproteobacteria; order Burkholderiales; family Oxalobacteraceae; genus Janthinobacterium; species Janthinobacterium amylolyticum. The sequence continues at coordinate 488,568 of NZ_JBNYXL010000003.1, read as the reverse complement.
TCTCGGAGCGTAACGCCACCCGTCAAAACGGCGGCTACCCGCTCAACAGCCTGAGCCAGGCAAAGTATCCTGTCTACCTCGACAAGAACAGCTATTACAACCCGATCGGCGCCTCCGTCACCGGCGGTGCTGGTTCGGACGCGTTCTTCTACCGTCGCATGATTGAAATGCCGCGTGTTACCGAGAGCAAGAACCAGACAGTCCACATCGATGCTTCGCTGGAAGGCGACTTCACGCTGCGCGGCCTGCCATGGGGCTGGAGCGTAGGCTACAACCACAATGCCGTAACCGGCTTGTCGTCGAGCACCGGTAACTTGAACCTGATCAACCTGAAAAAGGCTCTGGGCCCGTCGTTCCTGAACGCCAGTGGCGTGGTGCAATGCGGTACGGCAGCCAACCCGATCGGTCTGGCAGAGTGCACACCGTTCAACATCCTGGGCGGTCCATCGGCATCCACGCCGGAAGCGTTGAAATATATCGCCGCAAACGGCCAGGCCACCTACGGCAGCACGGTCAACAGCGTCACTGCCGATATCACGGGTGAACTGTTCTCGCTGCCAGCGGGTTCGGTTGGCTTTGCCGGCGGCGTGGAGCATCGCGAAGTCCGCGGTTACGACGTTCCCGATCAGTTCGCACAGTCGAATCTGACCACGGACCTGGCAGGTAACGCCACCTTTGGCCGCTACACGGTCAAGGAAGTGTACCTGGAAACGATTATTCCTTTGCTGAAAGACCAACCGTTCGCAAAGCTGCTGACGCTCGATCTGGCTAGCCGCTACTCGGACTACAGCAACTTCGGCACGACGACCAACAGCAAGGCCAGCTTCATGTGGAAACCGGTCAATGACCTGCTGACACGTGGTACCTGGGCTCAAGGTTTCCGCGCTCCATCGCTGAATGATACTTTCGGCGGCGGTTCGCAATCCTTCGACAGCTATCTGGATATTTGCGATAGCAAATACGGCCAGACCTCCAACCCGACGGTTGCGGCAAACTGCGCGAAAGGCGGCGTTCCAAGCGACTACCGTCAGCGCAATGCGACTGGCGCGATGGTGACTGCTGCTGCACAGACCGCAATCCCGTTCAACACGGGTGCGGGTAACAGCAGCCTGAAGCCTGAAACGGCGACGACCCGTACCCTGGGTCTGGTGTACAGCCCGTCGTTCGTGCCAGGCTTTACCACTACCCTGGACTGGTTTAACATCCAGATCGAAAATCGCATCACGGCAGTGAGTACGCCTTACACCTTGAGCCAGTGCTACCAGTACGGCGTTCAAGAGTTCTGCAACAACCTGAAACGTGATTCGACAGGCGCCATCATCAGCCTTAATCGTGGCAATACCAATCTGGGTACGATGGAAACCGAAGGCGTCGACATTGGTCTGGCTTACCGTCTGCCACGTACGGCATACGGTCAGTTCACGCTCAATTCGCAATCGACCTGGGTCAAGACTTTCCGTACCAAGAGCTCGGCAACGTCCGATTGGAACGAGTACACCGGCGATTTCGGTACGCCACGTCTGAAGTCGAATCTGACGCTGGATTGGGCTCTGGGCAACTGGAGTGCTTCGTTCACGTCGCGCTTTATCTCCGGCACCAAGGCTGATTGCGCCTTTGGCGACGACATCGAGTGCTCGAACCCGGCTACTGAAGTCCGTACCGCGTACAACAAGGTCGGCGCCACTGTGTATAACGATCTGAACGTTTCTTACGCTACGCCTTGGAAAGGCCGCATCATGGTCGGCGCGAATAACGTATTCGACAAGAAGCCAGCGGTCGTGTACAGCGCCAACAGCAACTACGGCGGTGCATCGTCGTCGTCGTCGGTAGATCCTAACCTGCCAATCGACCGTTTCGTCTACGTGCGTTACAACCAGTCGTTCTAATGCCACGCTCCGCAAGGAGCCTGGGATGAATGTCTGAAACAACCCGCCAGGTTCGCCTGGCGGGTTTTTTTATGTGCAGGGAGTATCGACTGGCGCAACTGCCGGAAGAGCGCGGAGGTGCCGGGTGGCATCCATCCGGCGCGGCGGATGGGTGAGGGGATGCGGGCGGCCTTGCGGCAAGCTGGCTTGTGCCTACATGCCGCCCCATAACGCGCCCAAGGTGGCCAGCGCCGTCAGGCCCGCCGTTTCCGTGCGCAGGATGCGCGGCCCCATGGACAGGCCGATGGCGCCGGCGGCCAGGGCCGCCTTTTCTTCCGCGTCGGAAAAGCCGCCTTCCGGCCCCACCATCAGGGTCACGGCTTGCGGCGGCTGGTGGCGCGCCCAGTCGGCCAGCGATTGCTGCGCGCGCGGCGTCAGAATGATGCGCTTGTGTAAATCCTGCTGTTTGCTCCAGCTGTTGAATTCTTGCAGTGGCACCAGTTGCGCCAGACGGTTGCGTCCGCTTTGTTCCGAGGCCGAGACGATGATGCCTTGCCAGTGAGCCAGTTTCTTTTCAGCCCGCTCGGCGGACAGGCGCACGACGCAGCGCTGCGCCGCCAGCGGCACGATGCCTGCCGCGCCCAGTTCGATGGCTTTTTCGATGATCCAGTCCATCTTCGACGCTTCCGGCAATGCCTGCGCCAGGGTCACGGCGTAGGGCAGTTCCGCTTCGCGTGCCACGTGCGCCTGCACCTCGGCCGTCACGCTGCGCTTGGCGACCGTCACCAGGCACGCCTGCACTTCGCCGCCTTCGCCATTGAACAGGGTGATCAGCTCGCCCGGCGCCAGGCGCACCACGGCGATATGGTGGGCGACGGCTTCAGGCAGGTCGATGGTGGTGCCGGCGACGAGCGGCTGGGGGCAGTAAAAACGCGGCATGCAAATCCTCAACGGGGATGAAAATAGGGTGAAATGACAGTAAAGTATAGCGAGTTGGCCCGCCAGTACGCCGCAATTCTAATTTGCAGCCCCCTAGTCTGGTAAAATAGTTGACTACATAAAGCAGCCGGCCTGGGTTCTTTCTTGTCCGTGCTGTTGCAAACGAATCCCAAACTCGCGACTGACCCACACCATCATGACAACTACGCTCCCGACTACCAAAATGGCCAATGCGATCCGCGCACTGGCAATGGACGCTGTACAAAAGGCCAATTCCGGCCATCCTGGCATGCCGATGGGCATGGCCGAGATCGCAGTTGCCCTGTGGAGTGGTCACTATCGCCACAATCCCGCGAATCCGAAATGGCAGAACCGCGACCGTTTCCTGTTGTCGAACGGCCATGGCTCGATGCTGCACTACGCGCTGCTGCACCTGACGGGCTACGACCTGTCGATGGATGACATCAAGGCTTTCCGCCAGATGCATTCGAAAACCCCGGGCCACCCGGAAGTCGATATCACGCCAGGCATTGAAACGACTACCGGCCCCCTGGGCCAGGGTATCGCCAACGCCGTCGGCATGGCCCTGTCGGAGCAATTGCTGGCCGCTGAATTCAACAAGCCTGGCCACGACATCGTCAATCACCACACCTATGCTTTCGTCGGCGACGGTTGCCTGATGGAAGGCATTTCGCACGAAGTGTGCGCACTGGCCGGCACCCTGGGCTTGAACAAGCTGATCGCCCTGTACGACGACAACGGCATTTCCATCGATGGCAAGGTCGAAGGCTGGTTCACGGACGACACCCCGGCACGCTTCGAAGCGTACGGCTGGAACGTCATCCGCGCCGTCGACGGCCATGATGTTGCCGCCGTAGCCGCCGCCATCGCTGCCGCCAAGACTGCATCGAAGCCAACCCTGATCTGCTGCAAGACCATCATCGGCAAGGGTTCGCCGAACCTGCAAGGCGGCGACAAGGTCCACGGCGCCGCGCTGGGCGACAAGGAAATCGCCGCCGTGCGCGAATACATCGGCTGGGATGCCGCGCCATTCGAGATGCCGGCCGACGTGTATGCGGCCTGGGATGCGAAAGAGCAGGGTGCCCTGCTGGAAAAAGACTGGAACGAGCGTTTCGCCGCCTACGGCAAGGAATTCCCGCAGCAAGCCGCTGAACTGTCGCGCCGCATGCAGGGCGACTTGCCACAGGCATTCGAAGTGGCCCTGAGTGCCGCCATCGCGTCCTGCGTCGAGAAGAAAGAAAACATCGCCACCCGCAAGGCCAGCCAGAACGCCATCCAGGCACTGGCGTCGTCCTTGCCGGAATTCCTCGGCGGCTCGGCCGACCTGACCGGTTCGAACCTGACCAACTGGAAAGAGTGCGTGGCCGTGCGTTCGGGCCAGCCTGGCAATCACATCAACTACGGCGTGCGCGAATTCGGCATGAGCGCCATCATGAACGGCATCACCCTGCACGGCGGCTACATCCCGTTCGGCGCCACGTTCCTGACGTTCTCCGACTACAGCCGCAATGCGCTGCGCATGGCTGCCCTGATGAAACTGCGTTCGATCTTCGTGTTTACCCACGATTCGATCGGCCTGGGCGAAGACGGCCCGACGCACCAATCGGTCGAGCACGTCTCGTCGATGCGTTTGATCCCGAACCTGGACAACTGGCGTCCGTGCGATACCGTCGAGTCGGCAGCTGCCTGGGGCGCCGCCGTGCGCCGCAAGGATGGCCCGTCGACCCTGATCTTCTCGCGCCAGAACCTGCCATATCAGGAGCGTAGCGCCGAACAGATCGAGAACATCTACCGCGGCGGCTATGTGCTGAACGACGTGGCCGATGCCAAGGCGATCCTGATCGCCACCGGTTCCGAAGTGGAACTGGCCGTCGCCGCCGCCAGCGCGCTGGCATCGGAAGGCATTAACGTGCGCGTCGTGTCGATGCCGTCGACCGACGTGTATGACCGCCAGGACGCCGCCTACAAGGCCAGCGTGCTGACGAAAGGCGTGCCGCGCGTGGCCATCGAAGCGGGCGTGACCAGCTTCTGGTACAAATACGTGGGCCTGGAAGGCGCCGTGGTGGGTATCGACACCTTCGGCGAATCGGCTCCTGCTGGCGTGCTGTTCAAGCACTTCGGCTTCACGGTCGAGAACGTCGTGGCCAAGGTCAAGGCTGTTATCGCCGGCTAATCGTTTCCGCCGCCAGCGCCCCGCAGATGGGCGCGGCGGCGAGCAGATTTTTTTAATGTGCTAAGTACTTTCTATTCAATCAGGAGCAGAGTATGACGATCAAAGTTGCAATCAATGGCTACGGCCGCATCGGCCGTAATGTATTGCGCGCTTTCTATGAAGGCGGCAAGAAACAGGATATCCAGATCGTTGCCATCAACGACCTGGGCGATGCCAAATCGAACGCCCACCTGACCCGCTACGACACCGCGCACGGCAAGTTCCCCGGCACGGTTACCGTCGAGGGCGACAACATGATCGTCAATGGCGATCCGATCCGCGTATTCGCGCAGCGCAACCCGGCTGAAATCCCATGGGGCGAGCTGGGCGTGGACGTTGTGCTCGAGTGCACGGGCTTCTTCACCACCAAAGAAAAGGCTTCGGCTCACCTGAAGGGCGGCGCCAAGAAAGTCATCATTTCGGCACCAGGCGGCAAGGACGTGGATGCTACCGTCGTGTTCGGCGTGAACCATTCCGTGCTGAAATCGACCGACACCGTCATCTCGAACGCGTCGTGCACCACCAACTGCCTGGCACCGCTGGTCAAGCCGCTGAACGACGCCATCGGCATCGAAACTGGCCTGATGACCACCGTGCACGCCTACACCAACGACCAGGTGCTGTCCGACGTGATGCATGAAGACCTGCGCCGCGCCCGTTCGGCTACCATGAGCATGATCCCGACCAAGACGGGCGCCGCTGCCGCCGTTGGCCTGGTGCTGCCTGAACTGAACGGCAAGCTGGACGGCTTCGCCATCCGCGTGCCGACCATCAATGTCTCGCTGGTCGACCTGTCGTTCATCGCCAAGCGCGACACCACGGTGGAAGAAGTCAACGCCCTGATGAAGTCCGCTTCGGAAGGCGCGCTGGAAGGCATCCTGACGTACCAGACCGAACCGCTGGTATCGATCGACTTCAACCACAACCCGGCCTCGTCGAACTTCGATTCGACCCTGACCAAAGTGTCGGGCCGCCTGGTCAAAGTATCGTCGTGGTATGACAACGAGTGGGGTTTCTCGAACCGCATGCTCGATACCACCGTTGCACTGATGTCCGCCAAGTAACTCTGGCCGCCATGTAAAAAACGCCCGCAAGGGCGTTTTTTTTCGTCTGTTGCGCTTACTCCTTGGGTTCGCACTGATTGCGCCACTGTTCACATGATGCCTCGACGCCCTGATAGCACATGTTGAGGATGTAATCGCAGTTTTCCGAAGGCACCCAGGAGCGCACGGCGGCGGTGCTGGAGAACGAAGCGGCGATGCCGACACTGGCGGCAAAGACAAACAGGGCTTTTTTAATGGAAATCATTTTTCTCGCTTTCAGAATTGGACAACGGTAGGGTGTCGAATCAAAAGGCCGCCACGGCAGGCGTGATGAGCTTGCCGGGCGCAGAAAAATATTAGCATTAAAACCAATAAATTATTGCTATAAAGAAAAATATTTCTGCTAACGCAAGGTGCTGAGGTACAGGCGGCGCCGGTAAAAGCGCCACAGCAGGCGCAGGTCGCGCAGCACGGGCACGCCGGACAGCAGGGTCAGCACGCCGGCCAGCAGGATGGTGGCGGCGGGAAAGCCGATGTGCTTGAAGGCGAGGGCGCCGCTGACGCCGCCGACGAAGAAGCAGGCAATCAGCAGGCTGTGCGTGATGAGCTTGCCCCGGTTGACCCTGACCACGCGGTCGGGCAAGGCACGCCGGTTGTAATAGGCCATCTTGCCCAGTTCGATGCCGATATCGGTGGACAAGCCCGTCACGTGCGTGGTGCGGATGACGGCGCCCGAGATCTTGGTGATGATGGCGTTCTGCAAGCCCATCACAAAGCACAGCAGCAAGATGGTGACGGGACCGAGCACGTCGGGCATGGCAGCCAGGTAGTTGCCCGTCAGGCCGAACAGCAATAGCAGCGCCGCTTCCAGCAGCAGGCTGGCGGCGAACTGGCTGTGCAGGCGGCGCCGCTTGCCCCAGTTCACCATGATGGCCGTCACGGCTGCGCCGCTGACGAAGGCCAGCCAGGCGCCCAGCGCCGCCAAGGCTACCGTGATATTGCCCAGCGCCAAGTCATCTGCCATGCCCGAGACGATGCCCGTCATGTGCGAGGTATAGCCGCCGATGGCCAGGAAGCCGCCCGCATTCACGGCGCCGGCCACCAGCGCCAGCACGCAGCCCAGCTGCAGGTTGGCGCGCTGGTCGCGCCTGGCGCCGCTCAGGCGCGACAGGTAGTGCAAGGGCATGGATGCGGGTTTCCTTTGGCGTGGCGGTACTTGCCACTATCATACGCTGCGGCGCCGCCACGGGCCATTTTGCCAGGTACTTTCCCCAAGGCTGCCGCTGGCCAGCCCTATTGGATGCGGACCACCTTGGGCGAGCGCGAAGCTCCGTCGATATCGAGGAAGATGGCGCCCAGCATGCCGCGCACCAGCGTGGCTTTCAAGTCCTTGCCGACCACCACGCCATCGCTGCCGTCGACCACTTTCCAGCGCTGCCCGTTGGCCAGGGTAATGGTCTGCCCCGGCTGCCAGCCTTCGAACTTGCCGGGAATATGGCTGCTCAGGCTGGCCAGCTGCGGTGCCGCCATGGCATCGACGGCACGTTTTTGCTTGCCTTCCATGCCGAACGCCTGTTTTTGCTGTTCCACCGTCATGGGCGCCGCAGCCGCCACCGCGGCCGGCGCAGCGCCGACTGGCATGGCGTCATAGCACGCCAGCCGTGCCGGGCCATCTTTCAAGGTGCGGCAATGCAATGTCGCCGCATCGTCGGCCATGGCAGGACCACATACCGCCAGCAACAGTAATAATTTCTTCATATCCATTCCCTATATTTTCTTCTGCGGAAAAGAAAACGGCGCGCCGTAGCGCGCCGTTGTTGCGAGGATGAGGAGCGCTGGCGCCCCCATCCCGCGCAGGATTACATCGTCACGCGCACGCCGACATAGTAGCGGCGGCCAATCGGGTCATACGTACCCGCGTTGGTGTTGGTGCCGGTGCTGTTGCCGGTCACGCCGCTCAGGATCATCGGTGCGGCCGTGTCGAAGGCATTGTCGATGCCCAGATACAGTTGCACTTGCTTCTTCACGTCGAAGGTGAGCTGGAAGTCCTGGTAGGTGCGCGAGCCAACCTTGATGGCATTGGCTGGCAGGTCGAACTGTGCCAGGTACTGGTCATCCAGCGCCGACGCCCCGATGAAGGTCGTGGTGCTGCTGATGCCGAAGCTGCCCCATTTGTAGGCCAGGTTCAGGTTGGCCTTGTTCTTGGCTGCGCCGATTTCGCCTGCAAACAGATCACGCTCTTCCTTGGTCTTGTCCGCATCTTTCAATGGAATGACGTAACCCTCTTTGACATGCGTATATTGAATCTTGGCGCTCAGGCGGCCTGGGCCAACCATATCCGCCCACGAAGCGGTCAAGTCGACACCTTCGGTGGCCAGGCCGCCGCTGTTCGATACGGCCGAGTCAATATACGTCAGGGCGCCGACGTTGTTGTCGCCACTGGTGGCGGCACGGCGCGTGATGAAGCTGCAGAATGCCGGGTTGCCGCCGCCGTAGCATTGGCCCAGCGCATACTGGCGTGGCGTGCTGACGATGGCATCCGAGATCTTGATGTCGAAGTAGTCGGCCGTGAAGGTGAACTTGCTCAGTGCCGGGATCGAACGCGGCGTCAGGACCACGCCGATGGTCGTCGAGCGGCCTTGCTCGGCCTTCAGGTCAGGATTGCCGCGGTTGTAGCCGCTGATACCCTGCAAGTCGGCTTGCGACTGCTTGAACGTGCCATTGGCCTGGATATTCGCCAGGACGTAAGGATTGGCGCGGCAGGCAGCTGCGGTTGCGCCAGGCGTACTGGCCGTGACGCCCAGGCATGGATCGGTCAGGCCGCTCGGGAAGTCCTGGCTCGGTGGCGAGTACAGTTCGTTGATGTTCGGCGCACGGGTCGAGATCGAACGCGTGGCGCGGAACTTCACGTCCGCCGTCGGCGCCCATTCCACGCCCGTGTTCCAGCTGTTGGTGTGGCCGACAGTGGAGTAGTCGCCAACGCGGTAAGCGGCGCGGAAGTCGAGCTGTTTCGCCAGGAACTTGTTTTTCAAGATCGGTACCAGGGTTTCCAGGTAGGCTTCCTTGACACTGAACTTGCCGTACGTCGGCGGCGTAGCATTGCCTGCGTTCAAGCCGGCTTGCGTCAGCGGATCGGGCGTGCTGCTCGATTCTTCCTGGCGCCATTCGACGCCGCCCGACAGGCCGACCTTGCCTGCTGGCAGTTCGAACAATTCGCCGCTAATGTTACCGCCGGCAATTTTTTGCGTGGTCGACGTGATCAGCGAACCAGGTGCCGTGACATATTTCAATGCTTCGGGCGAGATGGTGTTGTAGCCAAAGATATTGATTGGCACGCAACCTTGCAGACGTGCGATGGCATCCGAGCACTGCACGCCGCCATTGCCGTCAGGCGTACCCAGCAAGGCATTGCGGAAGTTTTGCACATTCACCTGGCCGGACGAATTCTGTGCTTCCTTGGTTTTGCCATAAGACACGAAGGCTTCATAGTTCCAATCCTTGATCGTGCCCTTCAAACCGGTCGCCAGGCGGAAGGTATCGCGTTCCGCCGTGCTGCCGCGCGTACCGACTTCGGACAGGCGGCGCGAGAACGAGTAATCGGGAATGCCGTCGCCATCGTTGTCGGTAATACGGTCATACAGGTATTGCGGCACCAGTGGATTGCGCACCACGACACCGTTGACCAGGGTTCCGGCAGGAACCTGGCCCGTATCCGGGAAAATATCGCCTGCTTGCAGGCCGAACGGTTCGATGCGCGAAGTGACCTTGGTCGACGAATATGTGCCTTCGAAGAAGGCGCTGTGGTTTTCATCGAAGGCGTGGGTGCCGTTGGTGGCAAACAGGAAGCGTTCTGTCGGTACGGCGATGGTGCGGAAGGCATTGCGGTTGAAGCCCGTCGCCGCCAGGGCTGCCGAGCCGTTGGTGCTCCATGGAATGACGTTGCCAGCCTTGTCGTACGTGAATTCGCCGCTGTCATGGAAGAAACGGCCTTGTGGCGAGATACTCGAGTAGAACGGCGCGATAGGCGTGAAGATGTCGGCCGCATCGCCCGTGATGGCTGCCTTCGACTGGTTGTCGACACCGGTGCCATTGCGGTTGCGCGAGTACACGGCGCCTTGCTTGGAGTAGCCGAAGTGACCCATGATATTGCTGGCGCCGTCGGCGCTGCTGGTGCCGAAGGTAATGGCCAGTTTTTTCTTCGAGTCGTCGTGGTAGTCGCTCTGGCCCAGCGATGCATCGACCAGCACGCCATTGAAGTTGCGTTTCAAGATGATGTTGACCACACCTGCCACAGCGTCCGAGCCGTAGGCGGCCGATGCGCCACCGGTCAGCAGTTCCACGCGTTCGATGAAGTCGGTCGGAATGGTGTTCATGTCGACCGCGGATTCGCCGGGAATGCCGGAAACGAAGCGGCGGCCGTTGACCAGCACCAGGGTACGCGACGTGCCCAGGTTGCGCAGGTCAACCGTAGCGACGCCGACGCTGGCGGTCTGGAAGTTGGAATTGGTGCGGCTGATGGTCGGGGTACCCAACGTTGGATTTTTCAGCAACAGTTCCTGCAAGTTGGTGGCACCGGATGCGGCGATATCGGCCGACGTCAGGATTTGCAGCGGGGAAGGCGAAACGGCATTCGGCGAAGTCAGACGCGAACCCGTGACTTGTACCTTGGTAACATTTTCCTCTTCGGTCTGAGCAAATGCGGAGTGCATGGTCAGCGCGATACTGCCTGCGCATATGATGCGTACTGAACGCGCTAGAACTGTTTCATTCAACATTGTCGATTCCCTTGTGTTGTAAGTTAATAGTTATGTTTTAAAAAACTTTACGACAATCGACTGTACATAAGCGCTAGTTTCAAGTCAATTTAATACTCGCAATCTTTAAAAATAACAACAACTTGCACTTTTATTATCTTTTTGTGCGACTGCACAATTTTGGCGATGTGCAAGCTGAAACTTCACGCCGCTGGGCCTGGCAATGAAATCGGTGCCAATATTTTTCTGGAATAAAATTCCCGGGACGTGGATTACGCGGCGGCGCTGGCTGCCTGTCTAGACAATATGGCGTGTGGATTGTGAAATCTGCGTATCATTTTTGGCATGGAACTGCTTGATGTTATTTGCCACATTGTCTTTTATGCATCGCTTGAATTTTGCAATGTATTTAAATAACGCGATTAACTGGAGTGAATGAATCCGCCTGGACTTGATTATTTTTCTTATATTATTAAATTGCATTTTTGAAAATTAAAATTCTATTTTGCAATGTCCTCTCATAGAGGCGGGAGCTTCAACGAGGGAACTCTTGCCCTGCATCCCGATACGTGGGAACTAAATGGGAAATGGTGGACGGATTATTGAATGCCGATTCCGGCCTGCATGGATCGGGGCCGTATTGGGCATAGGCGAAACGGCGATTTTTTGACTGCTGCCGCGTATGAATACAATATATGCCGCGCCTGGACGTTTTTTGGGAAAAAACATCCAGGGGGAATGGGATGTTTTTTCTACCACTGTTATTGGCGATACGGGGCCGATAAGCGAAACGGCGAAAAAACAGGATGCCGGCTGGTTTGAGACGTGGCATGACGGCGGCGCCGTGTTGTGCCGAGACCCGCCACCGGCACGCAAGGATTGCATGCCGGGTCGGGTGCCAGCCGTCAGTTCATCCGGTTTTTTTGTGGTAAGTTTGCGACAACAGTCAGACAAAGTTTGCCTGGCAAGCAGGATCAGCCCGCCTCATGGAAGATCGCTTGCCACAGGCGCCGTACATTTTCCGCATGCACGCGCACCCGTTCCGGCTCCACGCGGGCCAGGTCCTGGCCCTGCAGGCGCATCTGGTGCTGGAGCTTGCGCAGCGCGCGGTAGGCGTCGGCGACGAGGCCGGCCAGCTGCGCGTCGATCAGCCCCAGTTCGCCGCACAGGCGCAGCAGGGCGATATTGCCCGTATTCGCCGTCAGCTGCGGATACTGGGCCGCGTGCTGCAGCACCAGGTATTGCACCATGAACTCGATGTCGATCATGCCGCCCGGATCCTGTTTCAAGTCAAAGTTGCCGGGGCGTGGTGGGTGCGCGTCCAGCATTTTCTTGCGCATGGTCACCACTTCGCCCTTGAGCGGGCCGTTTTCCGGGCGCTCCTTGCGCAGGATGGTGTCGCGGATGCGTTCAAAATGCTTGCCGATGGTGGAATCCCCGGCGCAAAAGCGCGCGCGCGTGAGCGCCTGGTGTTCCCACACCCAGGCAGCGCTGCTCTGGTAGCGTTCGAATGCCTGCACGCTGGAGACCAGCATGCCGGAAGCGCCATCGGGACGCAGGGCGATGTCGATATCGAACAAAATGCCGGCCGAGGTGTGCGAGGTCATCCAGGTAATGAAACGCTGCGCCAGCTTGGCGTACAGGCCCGGTGCTTCCTGGTCGTCGTCGTCGAACAGGAAGATGACGTCGAGGTCGGAGACATAGCCCAGTTCCTTGCCGCCCAGCTTGCCGTACGCGATGACGGCGAACTTCGGCACCTCGCGGTGGCGGCCGGGGATGGTTTGCCAGACGGCTTGCACGGTGGCGGCGACGATGATGTCGGCCAGCTGCGACAGGTAGTCGGCCAGCTTTTCCACGCTCAGGTCGCCCGCCAGGTCTTGCGCCAGGCACTGGAACAGCTGCGCATGGTGCATTTCGCGCAGGATATCCATCTGCCGCTCCGTGTCGCCTGGCGCGTCGTCAAGCTGGCGTTGCAGGTCCAGCGCCAGCGCGGCCGGGTCCGGCACCGTGTTGCGGATGCGCTCGTCTAACAGCTCGTCGAGCAGGATCGGGTGCTGCGTGAGGAAAGTGGCGGCCCAGCCGCTGGCGCACACCATGCGCACCACGCGCTCCAGGGTGTGCGGATACTCCGTCAGCAGCGACAGATAGGCGGAGCGGCGCGCGATGGCTTCCAAAAAATCGAGCAGGCGGCCCAGGGTGGCCAGCTGGCTGGCGTTGCCGTTGGAAACGGAGCAATCGGTGATCAGGGGCAGGGCGGAATTGACGAGGGCGACGAGGCGCGTGCGGCTCGCTTCGGGCAAGGATTGCAAACGCGGCGCCTGCCAGGTGGCCAGCAGGCGGCGCGCACAGGCGGCCGGCTCATGGAAACCCAGGGCGGCGAAACGCGCTTCGATGGCTTCCTGCTGGTCCGAGGCGGCGCACTCGTTGGACGTCTGCGGGTCGATGCCCGTGTCGGCTGGCGGCGTGCCGCTGCTCTTGTCGCTGAACATTTCGTCAAATTGTCCTGCGACAAACACGCGGTGCGCTTCCAGCTGCGCCAGCAGGGTGGGGCTGTCGGGCAAACCCATCATCTGCGCCACGCTCAGGCGGTCGGCGTCATTCGCCGGCAGGGTGTGGGTTTGCGCATCGTCCAGGTATTGCAGCCGGTGTTCCAGGTTGCGCAGGAACGTATATGAGCCAAGCAACTGTTCCACGATGGCCGGTTCCAGCAAGCCTTTTTCCGCCACCGTGCGCAGGGTGGCGCGCGTGGAGCGCTCGCGCAGCTCGGCATCGCGCCCGCCGCGTATCAGCTGGAACACTTGCGCCAGGAATTCGATTTCGCGGATGCCGCCGCGTCCCAGCTTGACGTTGTTGCTGCGGTCGGGGTGCAGCCGCTCCTGGCGGTTGACCTCGGCGCGGATCTGGCCATGCATGGTGCGGATGGCATCGATGACGCCGAAATCAAGATAGCGGCGGAAGACGAAGGGACGCACGATGGCGTCGAGCGAGGCGATATCCTCGGCCTTGCCCGTCACGGCGCGCGCCTTGACCCAGGCGTAGCGTTCCCATTCGCGTCCTTGCACGATCAGATACTGTTCCACCATGCTCAGGCTGGCAGCCAGTGGACCGGAGTTGCCGTTCGGGCGCAACGCCATGTCTACACGGAAAGTAAAACCGTCTTGCGTGATCTCGGCCAGGGCGGCGATCAGTTTCTTGCCCATACGAATGAAAAACTCGTGGTTGGACAGGCTGCGCTGGCCGGGCAAGGCCGCTTGCGTGTCGCCATCTTCCGGGTAAACAAAGATCAGGTCGATATCCGACGAGACATTCAGCTCACCGCCGCCTTGCTTGCCCATCGCCAGCACCATCAATGCCTGCTCCTGCCCCGATTCCTCGCCGACGGGCATGCCGTGTTGGGCCACCATCTCGGCCATGATGGCGTCCACATGCGTGCGGATGGCGAAATCGGCAAAGCCCGTCATGGCCGTGACGACTTCGTTCAAGTCGGCCTGGCCGCCAAGATCGCGCGCGATCAGGCCGCACACCAGTAAATTGCGCAGGCGGCGCATGGCCCGCTCGGCCGGCAGCGGCGGCGTGGCCGCGTTCGCCTGCTGGGCCAGCGCTGCGCCAAAGTCCAGCTGGTCCAGCGGGGTGCGCACCAGTTGCGCCACCTGTTCGGCGCGTTCGGGGGCGGCATTGAGCCAACGCTGGTAGAAACGGGAGGCGGAGATCAAGGGCGTTTGGCTCATGGTTGCGGTATCGTTAGGGGCTGCGTGGATGCTTCGTGCATGGTTCTTGGTTTACTTGGCTGCGAACGGCAGGGGATGCGGTAAAATTGTGCCGCCGGTGATAATGCCGGCAGGTAGTGCGCACTCTCCTGGACGATGGTAAGGGAGGCTTTGCCCGGACGCAAGCGCAAGGATGCGCGCGCGCGCCACGAATGCAGACGATTTTTGCCATTATTTGACGCCAGGCCAGTTTATTAGCTTATTGATGCAAAAACCGCCAGAAGCAAGCGTGACAGAACATGTGCCATTGGCCCTGCGCTGGCAGCGGCTGCGTGCCGCCTATCGCATGGCCAACCTGGCCACCCATCATGTGCTCGGTTTCGCCATCAAAGTCGTGCTGCTGGCGTATTTCGCCTTCGCCGTCCTGTTCCTGTTCCTGCGCTACGCCATCCTGCCGAATATCGATTACTACAAAGGCGATATCGAGCGGGCGGCCAGCCGCGCGCTGGGCAACCCCGTCAGTATTGCGCGTATTTATGCTTCCTGGCATGGCGTGCGGCCGTCGCTGTTCCTCGGCGACGTGACCCTGCGCGACCAGACGGGGCGCCAGGCGCTGAGCCTGCCGAGCGTGTCGGCCACCGTGTCGTGGTGGAGCGTGCTCGGCAGCGTGCGTTTCGATACCCTGGAAATCACGCGGCCCGACCTGGACGTGCGGCGCAGCAAGGATGGCCGCCTGTATGTGGCTGGCGTGCTGGTCGACAGCAAGCAGGGCAGCGATGGCAAAGGCGCCGACTGGCTGCTGTCGCAGCACGATATCGTCATCCGCGACGGCAAGGTGCGCTGGACGGACGAGCAGCGCGGCACGCCGGAGCTGGCCTTGTCCCAGGTGAATGTGCTGCTGCGCAACCGCTGGCGCAGCCACCGCCTGGGTTTGCAGGCGACCCCGCCGGCCAGCCTGGCCGCCCCCATCGATGTGCGCGCTCACTTCACGCATCCGCCTTTCAGCACGCGCATCTCGGATGTGTCGATGTGGAAGGGCGAGCTGTACGCCGACCTGAAAAACGCCGACCTGGCCGCCTGGCGCCGCTATCTTGATTACCCGTTTGAACTTAGCCAGGGCAAGGGCGCCCTGCGTGCCTGGCTGAGCCTGGATCACGCGCGCCTGGCCGGTTTTACGGCCGATGTGGGCCTGACGGATGTGCAGGCGCAACTGGGCCCGCACATTGCTCCGATGGATTTGCTGACGGTGAGCGGACGCATTTCGGCGAAGGAAGACTTGTCGGTGCAAGTGCCGGATGGCAAGCCGACCTTTGGCGCGAACGGGCACCAGGTGCAGCTGACCAATTTCGCTCTGGAAACGCGCGATGGTCTCAGCCTGCCACCCACGACCCTGTCCGAGCGTTACATCGCCGCCACCAGACGCAAGCCGGCGCGCACGGAAATCACGGCCCAGTCCCTCGATCTGCAGACCCTGGCCGCGCTGGCGGATAAGTTGCCGCTGGGCACGCAACAGCGCCAGCGCCTGGATGCCCTGGCGCCACGCGGCCGCTTGCAGGATTTTGTCGCCGAATGGGACGGCGACATGGCCACGCCCGCCAGCTACCGTTTGCGCGGCAAGCTCGTCGGGCTGGGGCTGAATGCGCAGCCGGCGCGCCTGGCCGTGGCGAAGACGGCGAGCACGCCCGCGCAGGCTGCCGCACCGGCCATCCCCGGCTTTGACCACTTGACGGGCAGTATCGACGCCAGCGACCAGGGCGGCACCATCGCCATCGACGCGCAAGACCTGGTGCTGCAGTTCCCTTCCTATCTGAGCGAACCGGCCTTGCCATTCGCCCAATTCGCCATGCAGGCGCGCTGGAAGTTCGAGGCTGACAATATGCTGCAGGTCGAGCTGGACAAGCTGGACTTCGATCAGCAAGGCTTGCGCGTGGCCCTGCACGGTACGCACCGCATGCCGCTCGATGGCAAGAACCTGGGCCAGGTGGATGTGACCGGTACGATCGACAATTTCGAGATCAACACCATCGACCGCTATTTGCCCGTGCAAACGCCCGAGCACCTGCGCCACTGGCTGACGGGCGCGCTCGAAGGCGGCGTGGCGCACGACGTCAACCTGCGCCTGCGCGGCGAACTTGAGCATTTCCCTTTCAATGCGGCGTCGCCGGCGCAGCGCAACCGCGGCGAATTCCGCGTGGCCGGCAAGCTTGACAATGGCATTCTGAACTACGCGCCCGGCGAATTTGCCGAAAGCGGTACGCTGGCGGGCAAGGCGCCGCTGTGGCCGCAGGCGGAAAAGATCAAGGGCAGTTTCATTTTCGAGCGCGCGCGCATGGAAATCCGGGGCGACACGGCCACTACGGGCGGCGTGGCCCTGACGAACGTGAAAGCCGTGATCCCCGACCTGACCGTGTTCGATACCTTGCTCGATATCGATGGCAACGCGGCCGGCCCGATGCAGGAATTTCTCAAGTACGTGACAGCCAGCCCCGTGCTGGGCTGGATCGAGCATTTCACGGATGAAACCACAGCCACCGGCAACGCCAAGCTGGCATTGAAGCTGCACCTGCCGATCGAACGCCTGATGGAATCGACTGTCCAGGGCAGCCTGCAGCTGGCCGGCAACGACGTGGTGCTGTTCCATGACATGCCGCCCGTGCTGGGCACGCAGGGCAAGATCGAGTTCAACGAGAAGGGCGTCAACCTGAACGGCTTGAATGGCAGCCTGCTGGGCGGGCCGCTGGCCATTTCGGGCGGTACGCAGCCGGACAATTCCATCCAGGTCAAGATTGCGGGCAACATGAGCATCGATGGCTTGCGCAAGACCTATCCGGCGCCCGTGCTGCAGCGCCTGGCCAAACATTTGAACGGCGGCGCCCGCTATAACGGCCTGATCACGGCGCGCGACCACCAGGTCATCGTCAACGTGGAGTCGCCGTTGACGGGCCTGGGCCTGGATTTCCCCGCGCCCCTGAAAAAAGCGGCCGGCGACAGCCTGCCCGTGAAATTCACCCTGACGGGCAATGCGGCCAACGGGGCCGGCTTGCGCACGGACGATATCCGCATCGCTCTCGGTTCCGGCATCGCGGCGCGCTACCAGCGCCAGAAGCAGGGCAAGGACGCCTGGCGTCTGGTGCGCGGCGGCATCGGCGTGAACGTGCCGGCGCCGGAACCGGACAGTGGCATGATGCTCAACGTCAACATGAAGACCCTGGACGTGGATAGCTGGATCGCCGCCGGCAGCGAAATCGCCGGCAGTGGCGCGGCCACCAGCGACACCGGCGTCGATGGCGACGCGCCCGATATTGCCCAGTATGTGGTGCCCGACATGATGGCGGCGCGTGCCAGCGAACTGATGCTGGGCGAGCGCAAGCTGGAAAACGTGGTGGTGGGCGCCACGCACCAGAAAGATGTATGGCAGGCCAATATCGATGCGAAGCAGGTGTCCGGTTATGTGACGTGGCTGGAAACGCCGTCCGGCCTGGGCAAGATGACGGCGCGCCTGTCGTCCCTGATCATTCCGGAATCGGCCGCCAACGATGTGAAAAATCTGCTCGAAGGCAAGAGCGGCGCGCAGTCTATCCCTTCGCTCGATATCGTCGCCGAGCAATTCGAGCTGTTCAACAAGAAGATCGGCCGGCTGGAGTTGCAGGCCTATAACACCATGGCGGCCGGCGGGCGCGAGTGGCGCGTGGGCAAGCTGCAATTGTCGAATCCCGATGGCGCCCTGAGCGGCAATGGAAAATGGGTCATCAAGGATGGGCAAAGCACGACCAGCCTGCGTTTCGGCCTTGACATCGTCGATGCGGGCAAGCTGCTGGACCGCTTCGGCTTTGCCGATACCGTGCGTCGCGGCAAAGGCCGCCTGAGCGGCGACATCGCCTGGAATGGCTTGCCGTATTCGCTGGACATTCCCACCTTGTCGGGCCAGATCGAAATGAATGTGGAGTCGGGCCAGTTCCTCAAGCAGGACCCGGGCGCGGCCAAGCTGCTGGGTGTGCTCAGCCTGCAAGCCTTGCCCCGTTTGCTGAAACTCGATTTCCACGATGTGTTTTCCGAAGGCCTGGCCTTCGACGGCATCACGGCCAACGCCAGCATCAAGCGTGGCGTGGTGACCACCGATAACCTCAAGATGCATGGCGTGGCAGCCACCGTGCTGATGGATGGCACGGCCGACATCGCCAATGAAACGACGAATCTGCACGTGGTGGTGATTCCGGAATTCAATCTGGGTACCGGGCCTCTCGTGTATGCGCTGGCCGTCAACCCCGTCATCGGCCTGGGCAGTTTCCTGGCGCAACTGTTCCTGCGCGCACCCGTGATGAAGGCGCTCACTTACCACATGCAGATCGCCGGCCCGTGGAAATCGCCCGTGGTGACCAAGCTTGATGGTGGTAAATTGGAACCTCTGGCCGTTCCTGCCGCCGCGGCGGCGGAGGCGGTGGCGAAATAGACCGGCGTTTGAATGACAATAGGTGGAAATGATGCATACAGTCGCAGCGATACAAATGGTGTCCTCGCCGTCCGTGGACGACAACCTGGCCACGGCGCGGCGCCTGGTGGCGCAGGCGGCCGCCGGTGGCGCGCTGCTGGTGGTGCTGCCCGAATACTGGGCCATCATGGGCCAGCAGGAAACGGACAAGCTGGCGCACGCGGAGCAGCCCGGCAGCGGCCCGATCCAGGATGGCATGGCGCAGATGGCGCGCCAGCATGGCATCTGGCTGATCGGCGGCACCTTGCCTTTGATTTCCGGCCAGGAAGGAAAAGTGCTGAACACGACCCTGGTGTATGACCCGCAAGGCGAACCGGCCGGCCGCTACGACAAGATCCACCTGTTCGGCTTTACGCGCGGCACCGAATCCTATAATGAATCGCGCACCATCGTGCCCGGCGCGCAGGTGCGTTCGATCGAGACGCCGTTCGGCCGTGTTGGCTTGTCCGTCTGCTATGACCTGCGTTTCCCCGAGCTGTACCGCGCCATGGGCGATTGCGCGCTGATGGTCGTGCCGGCCGCGTTTACCCATACGACGGGCCGCGCCCACTGGGAAGTGCTGCTGCGCGCGCGTGCCATTGAAAACCAGTGCTATGTGCTGGCCTCGGCGCAGGGCGGCTTGCATCCGAACGGCCGCCGTACCTGGGGCCACAGCATGCTGATCGACCCCTGGGGCGAAGTCAAGGCCGTGCTGCCGGAAGGCGAGGGCGTGGTCAGCGGCGAGATCGATCCCCTGTTTCTGGCTGGCGTGCGCGAATCCTTGCCCGCCCTGGCCCACCGCACCATGTGAGCACTGCCTGACATCAGCTGCTGCGCGTCGCGGTTTGAGGCCTGCGACGCTCACCGCCTCGGCGGTCCCGTGCCAAGCACGGCAGCGCTACGGTCAGGTACCGCGATTGCCTTGAATATCATTAGCGAGTGTAAAGTCATGAACCCATTTGAACCCAATCTGTCGAGCCTGGCCGTGGCGCGCGAAATCCTGCTGACGCCGTTCGGCCTGGACGAGGACAAGCTGCTGAAAGCCCTGGGCACGATGTTTACCCACAAGGTCGATTATGCCGACCTGTATTTCCAGTCGACCAAGAGCGAAGGCTGGAGCCTGGAAGAGGGCATCGTCAAGACGGGCAGTTTTTCCATCGACCAGGGCGTCGGCGTGCGCGCCGTGTCCGGCGACAGGACGGCCTTTTCCTATTCCGACGAGATTTCCGAGCGGGCCCTGCTGGAAGCGGCGGCCGCCACGCGCACCATCGCGCGGGCCGGCGCGGGCAAGATCAAGATCGCCGGCCACATGCAGCCGCAGGGCGGGCGCTCCCTGTACCTGCCCAACGATCCGCTCGCATCGCTGGACGCCACGGCCAAGGTGCAGCTGCTTGAGCGCGTGGAAAAAATGGCGCGTGCGAAAGACCCGAGAGTCGTGCAAGTGATGGCGGGCCTGGCCGGCGAATATGACGTGGTGCTGGTGCTGCGCAGCGACGGCGTGCTGGCGGCCGATATCCGTCCGCTGGTGCGCGTCTCCGTGACGGTGATTGCGGAACAGAATGGCCGCCGCGAGACGGGTTCAGCCGGTGGTGGCGGACGCTACAGCTATGACTATTTCAGCGATGCCGTGCTGGAGCAATACGCGACCGACGCCGTCAATTCGGCGCTGGTGAACCTGGAAGCGCGCCCCGCGCCAGCCGGTCCCATGACCATCGTGCTGGGCCCGGGCTGGCCCGGCATCCTGCTGCACGAAGCGATCGGCCACGGCCTGGAAGGCGATTTCAACCGCAAGGGCTCGTCCGCATTTTCCGGACGCATCGGCGAGCGCGTGGCGGCCAAGGGCGTCACCGTGGTCGACGACGGCACCCTGGCGGGCCGCCGCGGCTCATTGAATATCGATGACGAAGGCAATCCCACGCAGTGCACGACGCTGATCGAGGATGGCATCCTGAAAGGCTATATCCAGGACACCATGAATGCGCGCCTGATGAAGATGCCCGTGACGGGCAATGCGCGCCGCGAGTCGTTCGCCCACCTGCCGATGCCGCGCATGACCAACACGTATATGCTCGGCGGCGACAAGGACCCGGGCGAGATCCTCGCTTCCGTGAAAAACGGCCTGTACGCCGTCAATTTCGGCGGTGGCCAGGTCGATATCACGAACGGCAAGTTCGTTTTCTCGGCCAGCGAAGCGTACATGATTGAAAACGGCAAGCTCAGCTACCCGGTGAAGGGCGCCACCCTGATCGGCAATGGCCCGGACGTGCTCAACCGCGTCTCCATGATCGGCAACGACATGCGCCTGGACTCGGGCGTGGGCGTGTGCGGCAAGGAGGGGCAAAGCGTGCCCGTGGGCGTGGGGCAGCCGACCTTGCGCCTGGACGGCATCACGGTCGGCGGCACGGCCTGATTTTTGCCGGTCGGGCGTAGGCGGCAGCAACGCCCGAGTCAACAATGGTGTCGGGTTACGCGTGGCTGCGCCCCGCTAACCCGACCTACCTTTTATCGGATGCTGCCTGCGTAGGTCGGCTTAGCCTGCAGGGCGTAAGCCGACATCATCGAGCCACATTCACCAACGGCCGAGTCAACAATGGTGTCGGGTTACGCGTGGCTGCGCCCCGCTAACCCGACCTGAATTTCATCGGACGCTGCCTGCGTAGGTCGGCTTAGCCCGCAGGGCGTAAGCCGACATCACCGAGCCACATTCGCCAACGGCCGAGTCAACAATGGTGTCGGGTTACGCGTGGCTGCGCCCCGCTAACCCGACCTGCATTCTGGGATGCTGATCGCATAGACACCGCCATCAGGCCAGCATTACCGGCCGCGTCAGCACCGCTAGCGGATTTTTCAGAATTTATACTTTACTCCCGCACTGAAAAACCGTCCTGCCGCGCCCGCGTAGTCGAGCGGGTTGTAGCCTGTGGCGCCATACGTCAGCGGGTCGAGCGGGGCGATCTTGTCGAACAGGTTTTGCACCGTCGCAAACACCTCCAGCTTGGGTGTGGCAAGCCAGCGGGCCGTCAGATCCACCGTGGTGAAGGAGGCGATGCGGCAACCGCGCGGCGAATCCGTGCCATCGGCGAAATGCGTGGCGCAGCCGTCCGGGTCGTTCTTGAACAGCACGTTGTCGAGGTGGGCGAGGTAGTTGACGTTGGCCGAGAGCCGCCAGTTCTGGCGTTCCCAGGTGGCCCCCAGGTTGAGCCTGTCATTGGGCGTGCCCATGCAGTTGGATGTGTCGCAGTTGCCATGCGTGCCGGCAAAGTCGCGCCGTGTGCCATCCTGTTCCGTGCGCAGCCATTTGTACAGGTGCGTCCACTTGATATCGAAGATGAGATTGCCGTAGCCGCCGCCCAGGTTGAAACGCTGGCGTGCATCGATATCGATGCCGCGCACCGTCGTCTGCGCCGAGTTCACGTAATTGGCCAGCACGGCCGTGATGGCACCCGGATCGCCGGCTATGCCGGTGGCTGTCGACGGATCGCGCGCCACATGGCCTTCGGCAATGGCGGTATCCGTCTGCTCCTGGTTGATTTCATTCTTGCGGCGGATCTGCCACAGGTCGACGGAAATGCTGGTGCGCGGCAGTGGATCCCACACGGCGCCCACGGAATAGCTGCGCGAGCGTTCCGGCGACAGGTTGGGGTTGGGCGAGGTGATGACGGCGATCGAAGCCGGATCGCATGCCGCTTCCACGCCCAGCGCGCAGCGCAGCGGATCGCTGGCGGTGGCGAAGGCGGCCAGGCCACCGACGCCGTTTTCCGCCGCGCTGGGGGCGCGAAAACCCTTGGCGAAGGTGCTGCGCAAGGCCAGTTCACGCACGGGCGTCCATTTCACGCCCACTTTTGGCGTGTAGGAATTGCCCACATCGCTGAAATGGTCGGCGCGCAAGGCGCCCGACAGTTCCAAGGTGCTCAGGACGGGCGCCAGCACCTCGGCATAGATGGCCGAAGCATTGCGGCTGCCCCGGTAGGCGGAATAGCCAAGGCCGATGATATTGCCCCGTTCCGTGCCGGCGGTAGGCTGCAGTTCCGTCTTTTCGTGGCGGAATTCGGCACCGACGGCCACGCCCAGGGCGCCGCCATCCAGTTTGCCTATTTCGCGGCTGGCCTTGAAATCGATCTGTGCAATACGGGTCCTGGCGTCATTGGAAATACGCGGCGACAGGGCCGCGTACAAGGCTGGCGAATTGAGTCCCGCATTTTCCGCGATGCGCCACAGGCTGCCTGCCGGCAAAGCCGCATAGGCGGGGTTCAGGCTGGCGGCCGCCACGTTGGCGGCGGTCGGGTTGAGCAGGGCGAAGGCCACGTCGCGCTGCAGGTAGCCGTCCCTGTCGTTCGACACCTTGTTTTGCGAATACAGCAGGGCGCTGTCGATCTCCCAGCCTGCCACGGCGCCCTTGATGCCGGCGACGAATCGCGTGAAGGTGGACTCGACGTCCGATGTGCGCGGCCCCACGTCGGCCGCCAGGTAGCGCAGGCGGGTCGCCGTGCCGAAGTAGGGATTGTCCGGGTGGGCCGCGCCCAGCGAGACGCCCGCATTGCTGACGGGGCCGCCAGGGTAGCCGACCGAGCCGCTGACGGTCGATGGCGTGGTGCTCGAGCGCGACTCGCTGTGGTAGACGTTCAGTTCCGCATAGGCTTGCAGGGCTGGCGTGGCTTGCCATGTGCCGCGACCGAAGAAATTGATGTTTTTTTGCCGGGGCTGGATCTGGCTGTATTGTTGCGCGGCATCGGTCAGGCAGCCGCCACCCGGATCGCCCTGTGGATGGCTGGTGAAGTTGCCGCAGGCGCCGCCGGGGAAGGTGCGCGTAAACCCCACGCCGGCAGGGTTGCCCCGGTTGTAGTAGTCGAGCGTGTCGGGATTGCGCACATTGCCGTTGACGGCGCTGCCGGCCGCGTTGTTGGTGGTGATGGCGCCCGCGCCGCTGAGGGTTTCCTGCGCACTGAAGCCCAGGTCGCGCAAGTCGCTGCGGCCGACGGCGCCCCGTCCGGCCCGGTCGCGGTTCCAGATGGCGGATTTTTCGCCGTACTCAAGGTTCAGCAGCACGTTGTAGCGGTCGCGGTCGAGGTCGCCGAAGCCGTGCGTGATGGCGGCGCGCGCATCGCGCCCGTCCCAGTCATTGGTCTTGCCGTAATTGCCTTTGATGGCCGTGCCCTGGTAGTCGCGCCGTAGAATCACGTTGACCACGCCGGCGATGGCGTCCGAGCCATAGATGGCCGAGGCGCCATCCTTGAGGATTTCCACGCGCTCCACGGCTTCCAGGGGAATGATGTTCAGGTCGGCAAATACCTTCTGTCCGTCGTCGGCCAGGCCGTACGGCGCCACCCTGCGGCCATTCAGCAGCACCAGGGTCGAGGCCGTGCCCAGGCCGCGCAGCGAAATGCCGGAGGCGCCAGCGGCAAAGCCACCGCCGAACGTGGTGGGCACGGAACCCTGGTTGTCCACGGCCAGGGTTTGCAGCAGTTCGGCTACGCTGGATTTGCCTGATTTTTCGATGTCGGCCGCGTTCAGGGTTTGCACTGCCGAGGCGGTTTCAGCCTGGGCGCGGCGGATGTTCGAGCCGGTGATTTCGACACGGGCAATGGGGGCAGCGTCCTGCGCCAGGACGGGCAGGGCCAGCAGGGCGCTGGCGAGGGCCAGGCCCAGGCGTGGCGGTGAAAAGGGGGCGGGGTGGACGGTTGGGGCAGGTATCATGCTGTTCTCCGGTAAGGTCAGGCGTCAAAGGTCATCGGTGCGCCTTTGAGTCTTGTCCGTCCAGCCGTCCGGGACTAGATCTTGATCAGTAGTGCGCCGCTTGCCCCCGCCGAAAGGACGTTGGCGTGGCGTGGGCGCCACGACGGGCACAGCGGTGGAAGCAGGGCCAGGGCCTGCCCATGGCGCGCAACTTTTTATGCTTTTTTGCGTGCTTTGCCGTGTGAAAGGGCAGCCCCATGCGCATTTGCCAACAAATATGCTTGCCAAGCCTTGCAATTTAGGTTTATAGTCGTTCAACACTTACGGAAGACTCGCATGTTCGCACGCCACTTTTTTACCGCTTACTTTTACTTTAGCAATTCCAACCCAAAGGCGGTGGAGTAGCGGTCGGTTCACGTAGCAGCAAAACGAGATCCCAGCAAATTCTAAAAAACCGCCACCGATGGCGGTTTTTTTTTACCCAGATGTTTTACCCTTCCTTAAATTTTGGAGAAAATGATGCCCCGCACCGATGATTTGCGTATTCGCGAAATGAAGGAATTGACTCCGCCGTCCCACCTGATCCGCGAATTTGCCTGCTCGGAGCAAGCCGAACAGACCGCCGCCAACGCGCGCATCGCCCTGCACCGTATCCTGCATGGCCAGGACGACCGTTTGATGGTGGTGATCGGGCCTTGCTCCATCCACGACACCAAGGCGGCCATGGAGTATGCGCGCCTGCTGGTCAAGGAACGCGCGCGTTTCGCCGGTGAACTGGAAATCGTCATGCGCGTGTACTTCGAGAAGCCGCGCACCACGGTGGGCTGGAAGGGGCTGATCAATGATCCGTACATGGACAACAGTTTCCGCATCAACGACGGCCTGCGCATGGCGCGCGAACTGCTGCGCGACATCAATGAACTGGGCCTGCCTGCCGGTACCGAGTTCCTCGACGTGATCAGCCCGCAGTACATCGCCGACCTGATCAGCTGGGGCGCCATCGGCGCGCGCACCACGGAATCGCAGGTGCACCGCGAGCTGGCATCGGGACTGTCGTGCCCGGTCGGCTTCAAGAATGGCACGGACGGCAATGTGAAGATCGCCGTGGAGGCCATCAAGGCCGCGTCGCAGCCGCACCATTTTCTCTCTGTCACGAAAGGCGGCCACTCGGCCATCGTCTCGACCAACGGCAACGAGGATTGCCATATCATCCTGCGCGGCGGCAAGACGCCGAACTATGACGCTGCCAGCGTGGACGAGGCCTGCAAGGCCATCGCCGCGCAAGGCCTGGCGGCGCGCCTGATGATCGACGCCTCGCATGCGAACAGCTCGAAAAAGCCGGAAAACCAGATTCCCGTGTGTGCCGATATCGCCAGCCAGGTGGCGGGCGGCGACGGCCGCATCGTTGGCGTGATGGTGGAATCGCACCTGGTAGCGGGCCGCCAGGATCTGGTGCCGGGCAAGGAATTGATCTACGGCCAGTCCGTCACGGACGGCTGCATCGACTGGAGCGCCAGCGTGGCCGTGCTGGAAAACCTGGCGCAAGCCGTGAAGCAGCGCCGCCTGCGGGGCGACCAGGAATAAGGTGGCGCGCAGCATGCAAAAAAGCCCGGAAAGCTAAGCTTTCCGGGCTTTTTTATTGCGCTCATGCCGCCTGACAGAAGCGTGGCGAGCCGCAAACCGCGACGCGCCACAGTTACTCTCAGGTGTACTTAGAACTTGTACGTGGCGCGCACGTAGAAGGTACGGCCCAGCGGATCGGCAAAACGCGGATCGTAGCCGGACTGGAAGGTACCGATCTGGTTACTGAACGGTGGATCTTCGTTCAGCAGGTTTTTCACGCCGACGGTAACTTCCGTGTTCTTGAAGCCAGAGTAGGCGCCCGACAGCGACCATACCGAGTACGCCTTGACGCTTTGCTCGAATTGCGGATCGACGTAGTTCTGGTCGCGGTAGCCGCTCATGTACTTGTTCGACAGGGTGGCATTCCACTTGTCCATATTCCATTGCAGGGAGGCATTGTGTCTCCAGCGGAATACCGGTGCATTGTCGCCATACACGCCGACGTTCTGCACGAATTCGCCACCGCGCTCGTTCTGGTATTCATACTTCTGTACCCAGGTACCGTCGAAGTTGAACGTGAAGTTGCCGTACTGGCTGCGTGGCAATTTCCAGTTGAGGCCCAGGTCGATGCCCGAGGTGTGCATTTCGCCCAGGTTGCCCAGGGTGGCCAGCACGTAGTCGAGCTTGCCGTCAGCCGTGTAGATGAAGTTGCTCTGATATTTATCGTAGTTGTCGAACAGGGTCTGTTCGGCCACGGTGCCGATCTTGTCGCGCAGCTTGATCTTGAAGTAATCGAGCGATACGGTGACCGATTTGACGGGTTCGATCACGATACCGGCGCTGAAGGTCTTCGATTTCTCCGGACCGACGTCCGGATTGCCGCCCGAGCGGATGTATTGCTGCGCGCCGCAGGCCACGTTGCTATTGGCGCCAGGAATGGCGACGCCGCCTGGGCACAGGCGCGGATCGTCATACTTGTTGGCGGTGAAGGTCTTGGTTTGCGGGCCATGCAGGTCATACAGGGTAGGCGCGCGGAAACCGGTGTTGTAGGAACTGCGCAGCAGCACCTGGCTCGTTGGCTGCCAGCGCACGCCGACTTTCGGGTTGAAGCTGCCGCCGACGTCGTTGTAGTGGTCATAACGGGCGGCCAGCGACAGTTCCAGATCTTTCACGACAGGAATGCTCAGCTCGGAGAAGATGGCGGCGATGTTGCGGCTGCCCGACTGGTTTTGCGCTTCGGCGTAGCCGGAGCTCGATGCCTGGCCAGCCAGGTCGCGGTTCACGTTGTATTCGGCCTTGTCGTTGCGGAATTCCGTGCCGACGGCGAAACCGACGGCGCCAGCGGGCAGGGTGAACAGCTCGCGGCTGACCTTGGCGTCGACTGCCGTGCTGGTCATCTTGGCGCTCAGGTACTCGCCTTTCAGGACGGAGTCATTCAGGTAAGCCTGGCCGGCGGCGCTCTGCTCGCCGAACGGATTCAGGATGCCATTGCCAATGCCGTCGATGATGCGCTGGTCATTCAGGTAGCCGCCCGTGAAGGCGCTGGTGGCCTTGCTGACGGAGTAGCTGAGGCCAACGTTATAGTCCCATGCGCCCAGCACGCCTTCGGAGGCCAGTACCAGGCGGTCCGAGGTGCTGGTGTCGAAGCCGCTGCGCTGGCCCGACGCCACTGGACGCCAGCTGATGTCCAGCGGTTCGCCCGACAGGCCAGGCACGGCTGGCACACCGCCGCTGCCGCCTGGATAGTAAGGCGAGCTCGACGACATGAGGATGCCGATGTTCGACATGGGCGGCGGCGAGATGCGCGCTTCGTTGGTGCTGCGCGAGTGCAGGTATTCGATGGTAGCCAGGTGGTCCTGGTTCAGCTTGAAGCTGGCTTTGCCCAGGAAGGATTCCTGCTTGGTCTTTGGAATGGCCTGGATGAACGGTGTGACATCCATGGCGCACGTGCTTTTGCCCGAGGTGTTCTTGTACAGGTTTTCGCCCACACAGCCGCCGGCGAAGGCCGGGTTGCCGATCACGCCATTGCCCGTATCGTAGAAGTTGGCCGGGAAGGTGGTGCCGCTCAGGTTATCCACGCCCTTGCTCGGGATGTAGCCGCTCTTCGAAAAGGAACGGTCGGCCGCGCTCAGCGCCGATTGGCGGTGCACGTCGACGACGCCGAAGACGTTGAAGCCATCCTTGTTCAGGTCGCCATAGCCGGCCGACAGGTTCAGGCGCGACTCGTCGCCGCCGCCCGATTTTTGTGGCTCGTAATGTTCCACGGTCACGGAGCCGCCCTTGACCGAACGCTTGGTGATGAAGTTGATCACGCCGCCGATGGCGTCGGTACCGTAGATGGCGGAAGCGCCGTCACGCAGCACTTCGACGCGCTCCAGGGCCGAGATCGGAATGATGTTCAGGTCGACGGACGAGCCGTTGAACGGGTGGCTGGCGATGCGCCGGCCATTCAGCAGGACCAGGGTCTTGTCGCCGCCGATGCCGCGCAGGTCGGCAACGGACTGGCCGCCGGTACCGGAGCCGACGGATTGCGAGCTGCTTTGCGAACTTTGATTCATGGAAATGGTGGACAGGACTTCCTGTGCCGTCGTCAAGCCTTGCTTGGCGAAATCGTCAGCCTTGATCGAGGTGATCGGCAAGGCGGTCTCCGACGCCAGGCGCTTGATGCTCGAACCCGTGACTTCCACGCGCTGCATCGCGCCTTCTGTTGTTTCCTGAGCATATGCGGCGTGCATGCCCAAGGCCAGGGTACCAGCAAACATCAGGCGCAGCGACCGCGATATTACACTTTCAATCATCATTTGTAATTCCTTGTTTTTGTGATAAAGGTAGCAATTATCTTGATATAAGTTGTTGCTTGCTAACAATTTATTTGCTTCTTTTTAATTCCGCCACTGAAAATTCGGTAAATTTTCCGGGCCCTCATCAAAACATTCACAATTCAGATTGTCAATTTCGCGCAGACTTTTTGGACGAAATGCAACAAATTACTATTTTTTTTGCATTACTTCATTAATAAAGTATCGTCCGCCCTTGTCAGGCGTGCTCAGGTAGGTAAAAATAAAACGGCGCACATCATCGCTGATGGCGCCGTTTCTTGTTATTGCCAGCACTGCATGCCAGTGCGTATCTTCCGTCTTTTTCTTCAGCCTTTTCCTTCAGCCTTTTCCCGCGTTTCCTTTAGAACGTATAGCTGCCACGCAGGTAGTAGGCGCGCCCGATCGGATCCGTATAGCGTGGGTCATAGCCTTTCTGGAACAGCGTGCCCTGGTTCGAGAATGGCGGCTCCTTGTCCAGCAGGTTTTTCACGCCGGCCGTCAGCAGCAAACCTTTCCACACATAGCTGCCCGACACGCTCAGCAAGCTGTACGACGGTACGTCGTGCTTGAATTGGGGATCGACCTGGTTCTGATCCGTGTAGCCGGACTTGAACGATTGCGACAGGGTCGCGCCCCAGTTGCCCATGCGCCAGTTCAGCGATGCCGTATGCTTCCAGCGGAACACGGGGTTGTTATCCGCATAGCGGCCCACGTTGGCGATGAATTCGCCGCCGCGTTCGTTCTGGTAGTCATACTTGTGGGTCCACGTGCCATCGACCGATACGCTGAAATCGCCATACGTGCTACGGCCCAGGCGTGCGTTGAGGCTCAGGTCGATACCGTCCGTTTTCACTTCGCCGAGATTGTCGTTCAGGTCGAGAATCGCGTACGGCGAACCATCGGGATTGCGCAGGAACAAGTCCTTGTATTTCTCGTAGTTGCCGTAGATCGATTGTTCTGGCAGCGAGGAAATCTTGTCCTTCAGGTGGATGTTCCAGTAATCGATGGCGACCGTGAGTTCCTTGACCGGTTCGAGCACGACGCCAAAGGCGAACGTTTTGGATTTTTCCGGCTTCAGCTTCTCGTTGCCGCCTTGCAGCTTGAATTGCTGCAAGTCGCAGTCGCGCAGCGGATTGGCGCCGGGCTGGGGCACGCCGCCAGGGCACAGGATCGGGTCGTCATACGAATCGTTGGTATCGTTCTTCGATGGCGGCGCGTTCTTCTCGAACAAGGTCGGCGCGCGGAAACCCGTACTGGCCGAGCCGCGCAGCACCACCGCGCTGCTGGCCTGGTAGCGCAGGGCCAGCTTCGGATTGGTGGTGCTGCCCACATCGCTGTAGTGGTCGAAGCGGGCCGCCAGCTGCACTTCCAGGTCCTTGACCACCGGCAAGTTGACTTCGCCGAAGACGGCCTGGATCGTGCGCGCACCGTCCTTCGACAGCGAGCCCGACAGGCCGGAACTGGTGGCCTGGCTGGCGATCTCGCGGTTCACGTTGAATTGCGCCTTTTCACGCCGCAATTCGCCACCGATCGCCACCGCCAGCGGGCCGCCGGCCAGTTGCATCAGCTCGCGGCTGCCCTTGATGTCGAAGCCGGTGGTGGTGACCTTGGCGCTTTGCACTTCGCCGCGCAGGGCCGTGCTGTCCAGGTAGGCCTTGCCTGCCGCATCCTGCATGCCGAAGGGGTTCAGGATGCCATTGAGCACGCCTGCGGCGAACGACGCATCCTGCACATAGCCGCCCGTGAATTTTTCCGCCGATTTGCTGATCGCGTGGCTCAGGCCCGTCTTGTAATCCCAGCCCGCCAGTTCGCCTTCGACGGCTACCACCAGGCGGTCCGCCTTGCCGTCCGAATCGATCTGCCGCTGGCCCGCTTCCACGGGGCGCCAGTTGACGCTCAGCGGCTGGCCGGACAGGCCAGGCTGGGCCGGTACGCCGCCCGCATTGCCCGGATAATATTTGCTGGTGTTGGGCAATATCAAGCCCGTTTGCGGCGGTGGCGCCGTGCGTGCCTTGACCTTGTTTTCCGAATGCAGATATTCCACGGTGGCCAGGTGGCCGCCGCCCAGCTTGAAGGCGCCCTTGCCGAAGAAGGCCACTTGCTCCTGTTCCGGCAAGTTGTCGATCTGACGCGTGTAATCCTGGCGGCAAGTGCCATTCGCGGCGGCGACCGACAGCGGCGGGCTGCAGCCCGTGGCCGCATACGGATTGCCGGCCAGGCCGTCGCCACCGTTGGCGGCCGCATCAAAGTAATTGCCGGGGAAGGTCGTGCCGCTGGTCAGCGACAGGCCGCGCGAGGGAATGATGCCGGTCTTGGAGAAGTCGCGGTCCTGCGAGGTCAGCACCTTTTGCTTGTGGTAGTCGACGACGCCGAAAATATTGTAGCCGTCGGTGTCGAGCTTGCCGAAGCCCGTCGACAAATTGATACGGTGTTCGCCGCCGCCCTTGTGTTCGGGCGAGACGACTTCGGCCGTGATGTTGGTGACATTGACCGAGCGCTTGGTGATGAAGTTGATGACGCCACCGATGGCGTCCGTGCCGTAGATGGCCGAGGCGCCGTCGCGCAACAC
The DNA here is from genome assembly GCF_051380655.1 of Janthinobacterium amylolyticum. Taxonomy (NCBI): domain Bacteria; kingdom Pseudomonadati; phylum Pseudomonadota; class Betaproteobacteria; order Burkholderiales; family Oxalobacteraceae; genus Janthinobacterium; species Janthinobacterium amylolyticum. The sequence continues at coordinate 456,935 of NZ_JBNYXL010000003.1, read as the reverse complement.
TTCGACACGTTCCAGGGCGGCAATCGGGATGATGTTCAGGTCGACGCTGGCGCCGTCATACGGATGGTTGGCGATGCGCCGGCCATTGAGCAGCACCAGCGTCTTGTCGCCGCCCAGGCCGCGCAAGTCGGCGCTGGCCTGGCCGCCCGTGGGCAGGCCGCTGGTGTTGCCGCCCACGGCATTGCCGCTGCCCATGCTGGACGAATTCGAGGGAATCTTGCTGAGGACTTCCTGCGCCGTGGTCAGGCCCTGCTTGGCGAAATCCTCGGCCTTGAAGATGGAAAGGGGCGTGGCGGTTTCCGAGACGAGGCGCTTGATGGAAGAACCGGTGACTTCAACGCGTTGCATGCCAGCGGTGTCGCCGCTGTCTTGTGCCAGTGCGGGCTGGCCGAGAAAACCGGCGGCAAGCCCGCTAGCGCAGATCAAACGGATGGAGCGGGACAGGCGTATTTCTCTAATCATGTTCGAGACTCCTGATAAAGCGGTTGGCTAAACGGGCAAGAACGGCCGCGCTGGTTGGCGCACCGAGAGCATTGAAAAGTATTTATATCTTTTCAAGCGATCCACTGTAATGAGCTGCAAAAGTGCTTGTCAACATGGCAAACAGCTTTGTGTGCCTAAACAACGCAGTGCCTCATCGGTACTGATTTAAAACAAAGAAGACGCATTTTGTGCTGCATTTTTAACAAAATTGGTATTGCCCCTGCGCGCAATCAAAAACGCCCGCTGCGGGGCAGCGGGCGTTGGCATGGATGGCATGACGATAGTGACTGCGCCGTGCCGGAGGCTCAGGCTGTCGTTAGAAAAACTTGTAGCTGGCACCCAGTTTGAAGTAGCGGCCGATGGCGCCGCTGGCATCCATCGGGTTGTAGCTCATGCCGCCATAGGTCAGCGGGTCGAGCGGGGCGATCTTGTCGGTCACGTTGTTGATCGAGGCAAACAATTGCAATTGCTTGCTGTAATTCCAGCGTGTCGACATGTCGAGCGTGGTGAACGAGGCCAGCTTGCAACCGTTTGGCGCCGGCGTGCCATTGGCCAGCTTGGAAGCGCACGGGTCGCCTTCAAACTTGATATTTTTCATGTCCGCACGGTAGTTCAGCACGCCGCTGAGATTCCAGTTGCCCAGGTCCCATGAGCCGGTGACATTGACCTTGTCCTTCGGCGTGCCGGCGCAGTTGGAGGTGTCGCAATTGCCATGCGTGCCGGCAAACTGGTAGCGCACTGTGGCGGACTCGGCGCGTACCCACGAAGCGATATGCGTCCACGTCAGGCCGAAGGTGGCGCGGCCATAGTCGCCCAGGCGCACGCGCTGCTTGACGTCCAGGTCGATCCCTTTGATCTCCGTGAAGCTGGAGTTGCGGTAGGGAGCCTTGGTGATCAGCAAGGTGCCCGTGTTCGGCGTGACGACGCCATTGATGGTCAGATTGTTGTCGGCGCGGATGGCCGTCGGCAGGGCCGCCGCTTCGTTGTAGGGCAGGGGATTGATTTCGTTTTCACGCCGGATCTTCCAGCCGTCCAGCGACAGGCTGGTATCGTTGAACGGATCCCACACCAGGCCCAGGGTGTAGCCCTTGGATTTTTCAGGCTTGAGGTTGGGGTCGCCGATCTTGACGGCCGCCACTTGCAGTTCGCAGTCGCTGGCATTGGCACCCGGTAATTGCTTGCCGCCGGGGCAGCGCACGGGATCGCTCACGGTCGAGGTGCCGGTTGACTGCGAGTTGGCATTGCTTTCGGCCGGCCCCGGCGCGCGGAAGCCTTCCGAGTACGTGCCGCGCAAGGCGAAGGTTTTCAGCGGCGTCCACTTGGCGCCCAGCTTCGGCGTGGTTGACGAGAAGCGGTCGTATTTGTCGTAGCGCAAGGCCGCGGACAATTCCACCGTCTTGATCACGGGCGCCAGCACCTCCAGGAACACGGCAGACACTTTGCTGTCGCCCTTGGCCGCCACATAGCTGGTGTTGATGGCACCGTTTTCCGTGCCCGACAGCGATGGATTGTCGAGCTTGTCGCGGCGGTGTTCCGCCCCCACGGCCAGGCCCATGGCGCCGCCCGGCAGTTGCATCAGTTCGCGCGAGGCCTTGAAGTCGATGATGTCGAGCTTGGTGGTTGAATCGGAGGTGGCGTTCGTCACCATGGCGGCGTACAGCGAGGCGGGATTCTTGCCCGCCTGGGCGCCGATGTAGTACGGGAAGTAGGGGCTGTTCGGATTGCCCAGCGCATCCTTGACGACAGCCATGTTGAGCATGCTGCTGTAATCGAGGTGCAGCTTCGATTCCGAATGCGTGTAGCCGGCATCGTAATCCCAGCCCATGGCGTTGCCCTTGACGCCCAGCACGATGCGGTTGAACTCATTGTTGGCCTTGCGCGTGCTGGCGCCCGCATCGAAGGCCTGGTAGCGCACGCGCACCGGCACGCCATACGGATTTTGCGGATGATTGGCGGCCAGCACGATGGTGCTGCCCGCACCGGAACCGTAGTTGATGACGCCGGTCGGATTGCCGGCATTCGGCGGGAAGGCGATGGTCGGCGTGATCGATGGCGGGATCACGGTAAATGCCGTGTCGCGCTTCGAGTAGCCAGCTTCCGCATACACTTGCGTATCGGCATTGACTTGCCAGGTGCCGCGCGTATACAGGTTGATCGATTCGATCTTTGGCTGCATCGAACGGAACTGGTCGTGATGCCACACGCAGCCGCCCTTTGGATCTTGTGGCGAAGAAACAGACAAGGCCGCGCAGCCGGGCAGGGCGACATAATTGTTGGTGACGGGGTCGCGGATCAGGCCCACTGGCGACGCGTTCGCATCGTTGGTGCCGTTGATGTAGCCGCCGGCGAACTGGGTGTTGATCGCATAGCCGTACGGCCGCAGGTCGCCCTTGCCTATCCATTTGCGGCCGGCGCGGTCCTTGTTCATCAGCATGTCCGATTTGGCGTATTCGGCATTGACGACAATGTTGTATTTGTCCGTATCCAGGTTGCCCTTGCCAAAGGTCAGCGAGGCGCGGTGCTGCTTGGCATCGCTGTCGCCGGAGATGCCTGTATCGCCTTTCAGGGTCAGGCCTTCGAAGTCCTTGCGCAAAATGATGTTGACCACGCCGGCGATGGCATCCGCGCCGTAGGTGGACGATGCGCCATCCTTGAGAATCTCGATGCGCTCGACGATCTGCATCGGCACGGTGGACAGGTCGGTGAAGCTTTTCTGGCCGTCGTCGGCGCGCGCGAATGGCGCCATGCGGCGGCCGTTGAGCAGGACCAGGGTCGAGGTGGCGCCCAGGCCGCGTAGCGAGATGGCCGTGGAGCCGGCGGCAAAACCGTTGCCAAAGCCCGTCGGCAGCGAACCGGCGCCGTCGGCGGTCAGGGTTTGCAGGTATTCGGCGACGCTGGCCTTGCCCGATTTCATCAAGTCGTCACGCGTAATCACTTGTACCGGCGATGCCGTTTCGGCCGTGGCCCGCTTGATGCTTGAGCCTGTAATTTCCACACGTTGCACATTGCTGTCTTGCGCCATTGCCGGCGCAGCCATCATGCCAAGGCTGACCGCTGCCACGCTGCCCGAAAAGATCAGGCGTATGGAGCGGGATATCACTGTTTCCATCATCATTCTCAGAACTCCGAAAGTAAGCTCGGCCGGCCGTGGTACGGCATAGCCGCGCTGGGTGATAAAGATTGCTGCGTCGGCAATCGCTGGGATAAAGCGGCATTCTTTTGCAGTGCCGCCATTGATATGATCATTTGCCGAGAAACCTTGTCAACGAGGACACAAACACTTTCATCAATAAAGCAACAGTGTTTTTTAAAAATTTAATCTGTTTTAATGTTTGCAAATATTCCAATGTTGCAGTGCGATGCGTGCTTTGCGTACGGCCATGGAAACGCTTGCCATTCGCGGCAGTAGCGGTTTCTGCCAGCACGCTTTCCCGGGGTATCCGCTAACGCATGTTGCACTGCGGGATTTTTTCGCCGCGCAGCTGGCGCTGGTGCCAGCGTGCCACGGGCGTGCTCAGCTTTTCGCCCGGCGGACAAAATATGCGTTATCGTTACGCCTTTTTCCAGCGCACCAAGGCAGCGGCGCCGCTGGTGGCAAACAAGGCATAGATCTTGCGAGGATGGACTGGTTTTGGCGGTGGCTTCCTGTATCCCAGGGGGTAACCTGTACAAGCGCACCAATACGGTGCGACAGATAATCGAGATGAAGGGTATTACATGAAGTCACCATGGATGCGGCGCGTGGCGCTGCTCGCCTGCTTGGCCACCCTGCCGCTGGCGGCCATTGCCGATGCCGCCCCTGCCTCCGCAGCGGCGCCGGTCAAAACCTTGCGCTATATCCTGCCGGCCGCCGAGACGGGGTTTGATCCGGCCACCGCGCGCGACCTGTATTCGAACCACATCACGCAGGCCATCTTCGATACCCTGTACACCTACGACTACCTGGCGCGCCCCGTCAAGGTGGTGCCCGGCGCGGCGGCCGCCATGCCGGAAGTGTCCGCCGACGGCAAGACCTATACCATCCGCCTGAAGAAAGGCATCCTGTTCACGCCGGACGCCGCGTTCGGCGGCAAGCGCCGCGAACTGACCATGGCCGATTACGTGTATTCGTGGAAACGCCTGTTCGATCCGCGCCTGGCCTCGCCGCACAGCTGGCTGTTCGAAGGCAAAGTGGTGGGCCTGGACGACCTGGCGAAGGAAGCGGCCAAGTCGAACAAGTTTGACTACAACAAGAAAGTCGCCGGCCTGGAAATCCTCGACCCCTACACCCTGCGCGTGACCCTGACCAAGACGGATTTCAATTTCCCCATGATCCTGGCCTACGTGCCGACAGCGGCGCTGGCGCGCGAAGTGGTGGACAAGTATGGCGACGTGAAGGGCGAAGTGGGTTCCAACCCCGTCGGCACCGGCTACTACACCCTCGGTGAATGGACGCGCGGCAACCGCATCGTCCTGAACCGCAATACGCAGCACTTGCCCGAGACGTGGAACTTCATGGCCGGCGATGATCCGGACGACCAGCGCATCGTGCGCCAGATGCAGGGCAAGCGCATTCCCGCCATCGACCGCATTGAAATTTCCGTGATGATCGAAGACCAGTCGCGCTGGCTGTCGTTCCAGAGCGGCGGCACGGACGTGTTCTGGCTCGACGGCCCGCTGGCGCCGAAAGCGCTGCTCAACGGCAAGCTGCGGCCCGAGCTGGCGGAGAAGGGCGTGCAACTGTCGCGCCTGCTAGATCCCGAGATCAGCTATTACTACTGGAACATGGAAGATCCGACCCTGGGCGGCTTCAGCAAGGAAAAGATCGCGCTGCGCCGCGCCATTGCCATGGCGCACAATATCGATGAAGAAATCCGCATCATCTGGAATGGCCAGGCCAAGCGCCTTGATTATCCGATTCCGCCGGGCGTGGTCGGCTACGACCCGCACTACAAATCCTTGCTGCAATACGATCCTGTGCTGGCCAACAAATTGCTGGACAAGTTCGGCTACAAGAAGGGCGCCGATGGCTGGCGCACTTTGCCCGATGGCAAGCCGCTGCTGATCCGCTACGCCTCGCGCAATGAAGCCAATGGCGTGCTGCAGGCGGAAATGTGGCGCAAGACCTACAACTCGCTGGGCATCCGCATGGAAAACGACCGCATGATCTTTTCCGATATTTTGAAAACGGAAAAGCAGTGCAAGATGCAGACGCGCACGGCGCCATGGCTGGCCGACTATCCGGACGGAGACAACTTCATGCAGCTGTTCTACGGCCCGAACACGCACCAGAACAACAATGGCTGCTACCAGGACCCGGAATACGACAAGTGGTACGCGGCCAGCCAGCACATGCCTGCCAGCCCCGAGCGTGACGAGCTGTACCACAAGATGGCGCGCCGCCTGGAAGTCAACGCGGGCGCCCTGATCGGCTACGCGCGCTACCGCAACATGCTGGCGCAAAAGACGGTGCAAGGCTACAAGAAGCACCCGATTCTGTTCCAGGAATGGGCGTACATGGATATCGACAGCACAGGCGCGCCAGTGGCGCCTGTTGCCGACCCGGCTAAAAAATAAGCGCAGCTTATAAAGACAAGGAATCATTATGTTCGCTTATATCCTGCGCCGTCTGTGGCAGATGCTGCCGACCATGCTGGGCGTCGTCCTGCTGGTCTTCATCCTGTTTAACTGGGTGGGCGGCGACCCCGCCTACATTTTGGCAGGCAAGATGTCGAGTGCCGAAAGCATCGCCAACATCCGCCGCCAGCTCGGCGTCGACCAGCCGTACTACGTGCAGTTGTGGATCTTCATCAAGCAGATCGTCACGTTCGACTTCGGCCAGAGCTGGGCGACGGGGGAATCCGTGTCGCACATCATCACCTCGCGCCTGGGGCCGTCGATGATGGTCCTGATCCCGTTGACCGTGCTGGAAACCTTTTTTGGCGTGGCGCTGGCGCTGGCCATCGCCTTCGTGCGCGGTTCGCTGACGGACCGCGCCGTCATGATCGCCTGTACCGTGGGCATGTCGATTTCCATCCTCGTCTACATCATCGTCTTCCAGTACGGTTTTGCCTACAAGCTTGGCCTGTTCCCCGTGCAGGGCTGGGGCGACAGTTTCTGGGAAAACCTGTTGCGCTATTCGACCCTGCCGATCCTGATCGGCCTGGCCGTGTCCATCGCGCCCACCCTGCGCCTGTTCCGCACCTTCGTGCTGGACGAGGCGAACCAGGATTACGTGCGCACGGCGCGGGCCAAGGGCCTCAAGGAAGGCCGCATCATGTGGGTGCACGTGCTGCGCAATGCCGCCATTCCCATCATTACCTATGTGATGTCGAACCTGCCGGCGCTGCTGATCGGGGCCTTTTTGCTGGAGCGTTTCTTCGGCATCCCCGGCATCGGGCGTGAAGTGATCCTGGCCGTCGAGCGCAGCGACTTTCCCGTGATCAAGGCGATCACCGTGTACGTTGCCGCCGCCACCATGCTCTTCAACCTGCTCACCGACCTGCTGTACCAGGCGGTCGATCCTCGCGTACAACTGAAGTAGAAAGAGACGATGTCGAAACCTCATACATCGCCCGGCCTGTGGGCCCTGGCGTGGCGCCGTTTGCGCGGCGACAAGATTGCAATGGTATCGCTGGCCGTGGTCGGCGCGTTTTTCCTGCTGGTGCTGGCGTCGGCCAGCGGCCTGGTGGCGTCGAACTGGGAAGATGAAGTGGCCGTCAGCTATGCGCCGCCCACTTTCCTTGGCGCCGACAAGGACGCGCCAGTCGACGGCGCCATTCCCCTGGCCGACGAGCGCAGCGCGCCGACACCCGTCAACGTGCTCGATCCGCTGGCCGACGACATCGCCGAACTGCGCGCGCAGATGGGCAGCAACCCATCGGCTGGCGTCGAGATGTACGGCGTGGCGGACCCGCTGGCCGACGACTTGACGGCCTTGCGCGCCGGCATGGGCAAGGCGAAAAAGCTCGTTACCCACAAGGCGGCGACGTTGCCGTTCGGCGCCGACAAATGGGGCCACGATATCTTGCAGAAAACCATCAAGGGCGGCGAAACGTCGATCGTCGTGGGCCTGGTGGCAGCCTTGCTGGCCGTCGTGCTGGGCACCTTGTTTGGCGCCGTGTCCGGCTACTTTGGCGGCATCGTCGATGATTTCTTCAACTGGTTCTACAGCATCTTCACCTCGATTCCATCCATCCTGATGATCTTGACGGTGGCGGCCGTGCTGCAGCAGAAGGGCGTGCTGACCATCGTGCTGATCCTGGGCTTGACGGGCTGGACGGGGCCGTACCGTTTGATCCGCGCCGAATACATCAAGCACAAGGCGCGCGAATACGTGATGGCGGCCGACGCCATCGGCGCCTCGCACTGGCGCAAGATGTTCTCGCACATTTTCCCCAATGTGAGCCATGTGGCGCTGGTGCAGATGTCGATCCTGGTGGTGGGCTTCATCAAGGCCGAAGTGATTTTGAGCTTCCTTGGCTTTGGCGTGCCGGTGGGTACCGTCTCGTGGGGCAGCATGCTCAACGAGGCACAAAATGAACTGATCCTGGGCAAATGGTGGCAGCTGACCGCCGCCGCCACGGCGATGGCCGTGCTGGTGACGGCGTTCTCGCTGTTTACCGATGCCTTGCGCGATGCGCTCGACCCCAAAGTGAAATAGGAGTTGCTCATGGACCAGAATAACCTGTTGGAAGTGCGCGACCTGCGCGTCACTTTCCGCCTGGACAAGAAGACCACGTTCGAAGCCGTCAAGGGCATCTCGTTCAACGTGCCGCGCAACAGCACCGTGGCCCTGGTGGGCGAATCGGGCAGCGGCAAGTCCGTCAGCTCGCTGGCCGTGATGGGCCTGCTGCCGCCGGACAGCACCATCATCGATCCGCAATCGCGCATCCATTTTGGCGGGCGCGACCTGCTGCAGCTGTCGATCGGCGAGCGCCGCAATATGTGCGGCAAGGATATCTCGATGATCTTCCAGGAGCCGATGTCGTCCTTGAATCCCGTGTTTACCGTCGGTTTCCAGATCGCCGAAGTGTTGCGCCAGCACATGGGCATGAATGGCAAGCAGGCGCGCGCCCGCACCCTGGAATTGCTCGACGAAGTGGGCATCCCCGACCCGGCCACGAAGATCGACGCTTACCCGAGCCAGATGTCGGGCGGCCAGCAGCAGCGCGTGATGATCGCCATGGCCATTGCCTGCGAACCGAAACTGCTGATCGCCGATGAACCGACGACGGCGCTCGACGTGACGATCCAGAAGCAGATCATGGACCTGATCGCCGCGCTGCAAAAGAAGCACCAGATGTCCGTGCTGTTCATTACCCACGACCTGGGCCTGGTGGGTGAAATCGCCGACCAGGTGATCGTCATGCGCCACGGCGAAGTGCGCGAAACGGGCGAGGTGCGCCAGGTATTCGAAGCGCCGCAAGACAGTTATACGAAAGCCCTGCTGCATTGCCGCCCTTCGCTGGACGAGCGCCCGTGGCGCCTGCCCGTGATTGCCGACTATATGGAGGGCAAGGCCGGTCCCGGCGTTGAGGTGAAGCAGCGCACGCGCGGCTATACCCCGGGCGACGAACCCGTGCTGGTGGTGAATAATCTCAGTAAAAGTTTTTACACGCGTGAAGGACTGTTCGGCAAGCGCGAGTTCCAGGCCGTCAAGGATGTGTCCTTCACCTTGCCGCGCGGGAAAACCCTGGGCGTGGTGGGCGAGTCCGGCTCCGGCAAGACGACGGTGGGATTGACCCTGCTGCGCCTGCACCAGGCCACGGGCGGCACGGCCATGTTCCACGGCAAGGATCTGATCTCCATGCCGAACAAGGAATACCTGCCGTATAAGCGCCGCATCCAGATCATTTTCCAGAATCCGTATGCCTCGCTGAACCCCCGTTTCACGGTGGGACAGATCCTGCTGGAGCCGATGCGTATCCACAGTATCGGCGCGAATGACAAGGAACGCATCGCCAAGGCCTACTGGTTGCTGGACAAGGTGGGCTTGCCGGAGCAGGCCTTTCACCGTTATCCGCACGAGTTCTCGGGCGGCCAACGCCAGCGCATTGCGATTGCCCGCTGCCTGACCATGCAGCCGGAAATTCTCGTCTGCGACGAATCCGTGTCGGCGCTGGACGTGTCGGTGCAGGCACAGGTGCTGAACTTGCTGCAGGACTTGCAGGATGAGTTCGGCCTGTCCTACATCTTCATCTCGCACGATCTGTCGGTGGTGAAATATATCGCCGACCAGGTGATGGTCATGCACAAGGGGCAGGTGGTGGAGCTGGCCGATTCGGATGAGCTGTACCGCAATCCCGTGCATCCGTACACGCGCACCCTGCTCAGCGCCATACCGAAGGGCGTGCAAATCTAAACAGGCTTTTACGGTAAGATAGCGGCCATGCCCAACCTCATTTATCTGCTCGAACATTACGGTGTCCTGATTGTCTTTGGCATCGTGCTGGTGGAGCAGCTCGGCCTGCCGATTCCCGCCTTTCCCATCCTCGTGGTGGCGGGCGCGCTGGCCGTCGATGGCGACATGAATGGGGCTCTGGTGCTGGCCGCCGCCCTGGGCGCCTGCCTGATCAGCGATTTCACGTGGTTCCGCGCGGGCCGGCATTTCGGCAAGCGCATCCTGCGTCTGCTGTGCCGCATCTCGCTGTCGCCCGATTACTGCGTCAGCCAGACGGAAGATAAATTCAAGCGCTGGGGCCCGAAAGCCCTGATTGTCTCGAAGTTCGTGCCGGGTTTCAATACCGTGGCCGCGCCCATGTCCGGTGCGCTGGGCACGCCGCCGGGCCTGTTCTTCCTGTACGCGGGCCTGGGCGCGCTGCTGTGGAGCGGCACGGGCATTGTCGTTGGCGTGATTTTCCATGCCAGCGTGCAGCAGGTGCTCGACTTGCTCAGCACCATGGGCAGCACGGCCTTGCTGATGCTCGCCACCTTGCTAGGCTTGTTCCTGCTGTACAAATTCCTCGAACGCCGGCGTTTCCGCCAGGCCTTGCAAATCGAGCGCATCGGCATCGATGAATTGCTCGAACTCATAGCGCAGGGCGAGGAGCCGCTGATGGTCGACGCGCGCAGCGCCACGGCGCAGGCGCTGGAGCCGGCCGTGCCCGGCGCCTTGTTCTTCAATGGCAAGGAACCCGTGCCGGCCATGATCGCCATGGACAAGGACCGCCACATCATCGTGTATTGCAGCTGCCCCAATGACGTGACGGCCGCGCAGGTGGCCAAGCTGCTGCACCAGCACGGCTTCCACCGGGCCAAGCCCCTGCATGGCGGCCTGGACGCATGGAACGCCGCCTACCGCTCGGACCAGCCGGCGCCTGCCAGCCTGCTGGGCGAAGGTTTGCCTTCCTGATCCGCCTGATTGCTGGCCGATAGCTGTTGCTTGGTAGCACGCAAGTCGGTAGTAATAATACGAAAACACCGTTGCAGCGCCGCCAGGACGGCAGTGTCATACCTGCGCCGTTCCATACAAAGCGGCTTTGCGCAAACTCCGGCATACTGTGCTTTCAAGGCGATTCCTGCTGCTATGCAACATGCTTTTCGTGTGTCTGCCGAGTGCGAGCACTTACTATAAATCATTGTTTTCAAGTAATTTTTGTGCTGCCTGTTGCATTTGGAGTGGAACTACCAATAAAGGCTTATTTTGATGTACTTAAACTACAAACTTTGCTTGCCCGGGGCGCATACATCCTTTAAGCTTGGCGTCCCATGCGTCCCACTTCATACTTAAAATCATGAGCGCTTCGTCTTCTCCCGTACTGCCGACTTCCGCCTTCGCCGATGGGCCGCGCCTGCTGGCCGACGTGGGCGGCACCAATGCCCGTTTCGCCCTGGAAGTGGCCGCCGGCCACATCGTTCTGGTGGAAGTGCTGCCCTGTGCCGACTACCCGAGCCTGTCCGCCGCCCTGCAAGCCTATCTGGCCTTGCCGCATGTGGCTGCCGCAGGCGGGCAAGCCGTGCGCCATGCCGTGATCGCCATCGCCAACCCGGTCGACGGCGATTTCCTCAGCATGACCAACCACCACTGGTCGTTCTCGATCCGCGCCATGCGCGAAGAGTGCGGGTTCACGACCCTGGACGTGGTCAATGATTTCACGGCCCTGGCGCGCGCCTTGCCGCTGCTGTCGAGCGAGCAAAAACACCAGGTGGGCGCGGGCACGGCCCGTCCGAACACGGCCATCGGCCTGATCGGCGCCGGCACGGGACTGGGCGTGTCGGGCCTGATTCCTTCGCACGGCGGCTGGATCGCGCTGCAAAGCGAAGGCGGCCATGTTAGCTTTGCGCCGTTCAATGAAACGGAAGTGAGCATCCTGCAATTTGCCTGGCGCGAATTCGAGCACGTCTCGGCCGAGCGTCTGATTTCCGGCGACGGCCTGGAACTGATCTACCGCGCCCTGGCCGATCGCGCCGGCGTGCCGGCCGAAGACCTGCCGGCGGCGGAAATCACGCGCCGCGCGCTGGCCGGCGAATCGCAGCTGTGCGACGACGTCATCGAAGCGTTCTGCTGCATGCTGGGCACGGTGGCGGGCAATGTGGCCGTCACCCTGGGCGCGCTGGGTGGCATCTATATCGGCGGCGGCATCGTGCCACGCCTGGGTGCGCGTTTCGACCGTTCCGGTTTCCGCGCCCGTTTCGAGCGCAAGGGCCGCTTCGCCAATTACGTGTCGCAAGTGCCGACCTTCGTGATCACGGCGCAATATCCTGCCTTCCTCGGCGCATCGGCGATTCTCTCGGAGAAACTCTCCTCCCAGTGAGACGGGCGCTTGCCACGGGCATTGCCAATTTGTAACGCCTGAGCCGGGTAAACCATGTGTTTTGCCCGGTTTTGCGCTTTTCCGCTTTTTATCAGGTACAATTGGCAGCGTTGGATGAAACGACGACTGTCGCTTACTTGCCGGGCTGAATGATCGCCACAAGGAAAGCAGCAGCTCCGGAACTCGTTTCATTGCTGGTTATTTAAGGCCAGCGCCATGGATCGCAGAACTTTCACTGCATCCGCACTACTCCCGCTTTGCGCGCATCGGCCAAGGCGTCGGAAACAGCCTCAACTTGTAACCCAGCACGGCGTCGTCATCGATGTCTGCCATCTGTTACGTTGAAATGAACGTTTTGATTTCTTTCTCCGCATACGAATTGCAACACACATCCGCACAGAATTGCTATGAATACAATTGAGGCTAAAAAAGTCCTCGAAACCGCGTTGCTGTGCGCTCGTGAATCGCTGTCGATCCACAGCCTGAAAAAGCTGTTCGTCGATGCGGACGAGAATGGCCGCGTGCGCGGTGTCGGCGTTGGCGCCGATACGATCAAGCAGTTGCTGGAAGAGTTGCGGCAGGAGTGGGAAGGGCGTGGCATCGAGATCGTCAGCCTCGCCTCGGGCTGGCGCTTTCAAAGCCGCCCGGAAATGAAGATGTATCTGGACCGTTTGACGCCCGAGCGGCCGCCCAAGTATTCGCGGGCGACCCTGGAAACCCTGGCCATCATCGCCTACCGCCAGCCGGTGACGCGCGGCGACATCGAAGAGATTCGCGGCGTTGCCGTCAATTCGCAGACGATCAAGATGCTGGAAGACCGTGGCTGGGTCGATGCCATCGGCTACCGTGACGTGGTGGGCCGGCCGGCCTTGCTGGCCACCACCAAGCAATTTTTGGATGACCTGGGTTTGCATTCGCTGTCCCAGCTGCCGCCTTTGCAGCAAATCAGCGAGATGCAGGGCAACGGGCTTGAAGCCCTGGAAGCGGCCCTGCAAGAGAATTTTGACAAGGCAAGCAATGAGCTTGCCCCCCAGCTTGGTGCAGGTAGCAATACGGCTGTGACAGATGTGACAGCAAGCCTTGATGCCGGCCCCGATGCTTCGCCCACGGACGAAGCCTACACTCACGACCCTGCGCCAGAACTAACGGTTGACGCTGCGCCAGGTCAGCACAGCCAAGAAACGAAGAATGAATAATCCGAACACACCCGAGACAGTTACCGCCAGCGACGAAGCCATCGTTGCCAAGCCCAAGCGCCGCACCAAGGCTCAAATCGAAGCCGATGCCGCAGCCGCCGCAACCACCGCCGGCGACGCCGTTGTCGCCAAGCCGAAGCGCCGTACGAAAGCCGACGTGGCCGCCGCTGCGCCAGCCGCCGTTGCTGCCGTCGATACCGCCGCCGCGGCAGAAGCTGTCCCGGCCGTCAAGAAAACCCGCGCCAAGCCGGCCCTGAAGGCCGTGGCCGAAGCGGCGGAAGCCGCCGCCGAGGCAGTCGCTGAAGTTGTCAGCGCACCGGCACCGCGTCCACCGCGCGCGCGCGCCGCCGCCAAGGCTGCCGCCGCCGAAGCGGAAGCCGCGCCGGAAGCGGCCGCTGAAAAGCCGGCCGAAGCACGCCCGACGCGCGGTCCGCGCCAGATGCGCGGCGTGCAAGCTGAACGCGCGCTGCGCCAGCCGCCGCGCGCTGAAGCGCCGCAGGCCGCCGAAGTCGTACCGGTCGCAGAGCAGGCCGCCGCGCCTGTCGCCGACGTGTTCGATGCCGAAGGCAACCTCGTTTCCGGCCCGCGCCTGCCGCGCGGTCCGCGCAACGACGTGCCGGGTGCCGGCAAGAATGCGGGCAAGAGCCGCAAAAAGGGCAAGGGCCGCCAGGCTGCGCCAGGCAAGGTCAGCGACGCTGATGCTGTCTTCTCGTTCGTCACCTCCGACGCTTTCGACAGCGAAGAAGGCGGCACGGGCCGCGTGCAAAAAGCCGCCGTGCGCCGCGACCTGACCTCCGAGGACGATGCGCCGAAGCTGCACAAGGTGCTGGCCGAAGCCGGTCTCGGTTCGCGCCGCGACATGGAAGATCTGATCATTTCGGGCCGCGTGTCCGTGAATGGCGAGCCGGCCCACATCGGCCAGCGCATCTTGCCGAGCGACCATGTGCGCATCAACGGCAAGTTGATCCAGCGCCGCGTCAGCAAGAAGCCGCCGCGCGTATTGGTCTACCACAAGCCGGCCGGCGAAATCGTCAGCCACAACGACCCGGACGGCCGTCCATCCGTATTCGACCGCCTGCCGACCATGAAGGCGGGCAAATGGCTGGCCGTTGGCCGCCTTGACTTCAACACCGAAGGCTTGCTGCTGTTTACCACCTCCGGTGACCTGGCCAACCGCCTGATGCACCCGCGCTACGGCATCGACCGCGAGTACGCCGTGCGTACCCTGGGCGAGCTGGAAGAGGGCATGCGCCAGAAGCTGCTGGCCGGCGTCGAGCTGGAAGACGGCCTGGCGCAGTTCTCGAAGATCGCCGATGGCGGCGGCGAAGGCATCAACAAGTGGTACCGCGTGGTGATCGGCGAAGGCCGTAACCGCGAAGTGCGCCGCATGTTCGAAGCCATCGGCCTGACCGTTTCGCGCCTGATCCGTACCCGCTACGGCGCCATGACCCTGCCGAGCGGCCTGAAACGCGGCCGCTGGGAAGAGATGGATGAAAACACCGTGCGCGATCTGCTGACCGCCTACGGCATCGAAAAGAAAATGCCGCCTTCGGGCGATCCACGTGCCGCCGGCGCCGCCAAGGGCCGCGAAGCACGCAAGGTCGAACGCAAGGACCGCGATGACGAGCCGAATGGCAACCGCATCGATGTGAGCAACCGCAACGCCGATCCATTCCCGGTCGCGCCGCGCCGTGGCCAGCCGCAAGGCCAGTTTGCCCGTCCGCAAGGCCAGGGCCGCCCAGGCGGCGCCGGTCGTCCTGGCGAAGCGCGTGGTCCGGGCCGTGGCCAGCCGCAAGGTCCGTTCCAGGGCGGTCAGCCCCGTTCGTCGGCATCGTTCGAAGGTGCGCCGCAAGGCCAGGGCCGTCCGCCGCGCGCGGCAGGCCAGGGCCAGGGTCGTCCGGCCGGTGGTGGCGAAGGCCGCGCACCGCAGCGCGGTCCGCGCCAGCCAGATCCGTTGCAAACGGCATTTGGTTTCGCCAATACCGGTCCGCGCCGTAATGCGGGCGGTGGTGCCGGCGGCCAGGCGCGTTCCGGTGGCCAGCCGCGTGGCGGCATGGATCGTGGCGGCATGGATGGCATGCCGCGCCGCCGCAGCAAAGGTTAATTCGGGAGAGTTTCTTCTCGCGCGCCCGCCGATCTGCCGCGGGTGCGCGCTCTTGTAACTGTTGTAAGCCGGGCCGCTCCTCGTGTGCGGCATTGCGGCGAAGTTAATAAGAGGTTATAATCTGCAGCCTAATAAAAGTTCTCCGCAGGGTTGTTTGGTGGGGAGTGCTTTCATCTGGTTGGGGAAATACAAGAAGATGGGCAGATGCCCATTTTTTTTTTGTTGAACCGTTTGTAATGGCTCCGCAAGGGGCCATATATGACTTGAATGCGTGTTTTTTGCATGCCGCCGGTGCTGTTTCAGTGCCGCGATGCTGAAAGCGGGCCTTATTTCTGGAGAATTTCTTGCAGCAGTTGGGATTAATTGAAAAGACAGTCACTGGTCTGGGCTATGAGCTCGTTGATGTCGAACGTGCCGAGCGCGGACTGCTGCGCGTCTTTATTGATTTCAGCGCCGCCGATGCCGCTGAAAAAGGTCCGATCACGGTCGAAGACTGTGCCACGGTCAGTCACCAGTTATCGCATGTGTTGACGGTAGAGAACGTTCCTTACGAACGTCTCGAGATTTCTTCCCCGGGTCTGGATCGTCCGGTGCGCAAGCTGGAAGACTTTGTCCGTTTCGCAGGCCAGGAAATCATCGTCAAGCTGATGGTGGCGATGCCGGGTACGAACAACCGGAAATCGTTCCAGGGGATTCTGCAAGAACCCGTGGGCGATAAATTGTCGTTGGAATTTGAAGGTAAGGATGGTCCGGCGATGTTGGAGTTTACGCTCGCCGACGTGGATAAGGCACGCTTGGTGCCGCAGGTGGTTTTTAAGGGACGCAAAGCATGAGCCGCGAAGTTTTATTATTGGTTGACGCGCTGGCGCGCGAAAAAAACGTCGATAAAGATGTCGTCTTCGGCGCCCTCGAATTCGCGTTGGCGCAAGCCACGAAGAAACGGTATGAGGGTGAGGTAGACATCCGCGTTTCGATCGACCGCGAAACGGGCGAATTTGAATCGTTCCGCCGCTGGCACGTGGTGCCCGATGAAGCAGGTCTGCAACTGCCGGATCAGGAGATCCTGCATTTCGAGGCCAAAGAACAGATTCCCGATATCGAAGTCGATGACCACATCGAAGAGCCGATTGAATCCGTCGAATTCGGCCGCCGCTTTGCGCAAGACACCAAACAGGTTGTCCTGCAGCGCGTGCGTGACGCCGAGCGTGAACAGATCCTGGTGGACTTCCTGGAACGCGGCGATTCGCTCGTCACCGGCACCATCAAGCGCATGGAACGCGGCGACGCCATCGTCGAGTCGGGCAAGATCGAAGCACGTCTGCCACGCGACCAGATGATCCCGAAAGAGAATCTGCGTATCGGCGACCGTGTGCGTGCCTACATCTTGCGCATCGACCGCAACATGCGCGGCCCGCAAGTGATTCTGTCGCGCACCGCGCCGGAATTCATCATGAAGCTGTTCGAGCTGGAAGTGCCGGAAATCGAGCAAGGCATGCTGGAAATCAAATCCGCAGCCCGCGATGCCGGCGTGCGCGCCAAGATCGCCGTCTATACGGCCGACAAGCGCATCGACCCGATCGGTACTTGCGTCGGCATGCGCGGTTCGCGCGTGCAGGCTGTGACCGGCGAGCTGGGCGGCGAACGTGTCGACATCGTGCTGTGGTCGGAAGATCCGGCGCAGTTCGTCATCGGCGCCCTGGCGCCGGCGAACGTGTCGTCGATCATGGTCGACGAAGAGAAGCACGCCATGGATGTCGTGGTCGATGAAGAAAACCTGGCAATCGCGATCGGCCGCTCCGGCCAGAACGTGCGCCTGGCTTCGGAACTGACCGGCTGGAAGATCAACATCATGACGGCTGAAGAATCGGCTGACAAAGCTGCCCAGGAAACGGCTGCCGTGCGCATCCTGTTCATGGAAAAGCTCGATGTCGACCAGGAAGTGGCTGATATTCTGGTGGAAGAAGGTTTCGCCAGTCTGGAAGAAATCGCTTACGTGCCAATTTCCGAAATGCTGGAAATCGAATCGTTTGACGAAGATACCGTCAATGAACTCCGTACCCGTGCGCGTGATGCGCTCGTGACCGAAGCGATCGCTTCGGAAGAGGGTCTGGAAGGCATGGACGAGGCGTTGGTGAATCTGGAAGGCATGGACCGCATCACCGCCGGCAAGCTGGGTCTGGCTGGTATCAAGACCGTAGAAGCATTTGCAGCACTGGCATACGACGAATTTGGCGCAATCCTGGCCTTGTCTGCGGACCGTGCGCGTGAACTGATTACAAGTGAATTTAAAGATGTGACCGACGATGAGATGAAGTTGGTTGACTCGAAATATGACGATCGTGCCAAGGCGTTGCAAGCCAAGGCATGGAGTCTGGCCGAATCCGCAAAGGCTTAATTTGAGTATCTTTATCATCTCCGCGACACATAGAAAAGAGGACTGAATGGCGAGTAACAACGTAGCCCAATTTGCCACCGAACTGAAGATGCCTGCAGATTTGCTGCTGACGCAGCTGCGTTCTGCCGGCGTCGAGAAAAGTTCGACGTCAGATCCATTGTCGAAAGATGATAAGGACAAGCTTTTGGATCATCTGCGCCGCACACACGGCGCAGCGGCTGACACAGAAAAGAAAAAAATCACCGTGACCCGCAAGGAAACGACTGAAATCAAGCAAGCTGACGCCACCGGCAAGTCGCGCACCATCCAGGTGGAAGTGCGCAAGAAACGCACCTTCGTCCAGCGTGACGAAGCTGCGCCGGTCGCAGCTGAACCGGCCGCGCCTGC
Source organism: Janthinobacterium amylolyticum (assembly GCF_051380655.1). Lineage (NCBI taxonomy): Bacteria > Pseudomonadati > Pseudomonadota > Betaproteobacteria > Burkholderiales > Oxalobacteraceae > Janthinobacterium > Janthinobacterium amylolyticum. The sequence continues at coordinate 438,635 of NZ_JBNYXL010000003.1, read as the reverse complement.
CGCGCCGGTGATCGATCCCGCCGAAGTGGCGCGCCGTGAAGAAGATGCCCGTAAACAGGCAGAACTGATCGCCCGTCAGGAAGCCGATCTGCGCGAAAAGCAAGAACGTCTGGCCAAACTCGACGCGGAAAAAGAAGCCCAGGCGAAAGCCACGCAACAGGCTGAACTGGCCGCGAAGAAAGAAGCTGAAGCGGAAGCGAAGAAAGCCGCCGCCAAGGCTGCCGCCGCGCCTGCCGCCAGCGCCGCCGCGCCTGTCGTTGACGACGCCGCCGCGGAAGCGAAAAAAGCTGCCGCCGCTGAAGAAGCGAAGAAAAAAGCCGCCGCCGCTGCTGTTGCCGCCAAGGAAGCCGCTGACAAAGCGGAAGCCACCGAGCGCGCACGCAAGGCTGTTGCCGATGAAGTGGCCCAGATCAAGGCCATGATGAACGCGCCACGCCGCGCCATCAAGGCCCCTGAGCCAGTACCGGTTGCCGTCAAGCCGAAGGCGCCGGAAGGCACCCTGCACAAGCCTGCTGACAAGAAACCAGGCGACAAGCCGGGTGACAAGAAGCCTGCTGTTGCAGATAAGAAATCCATCAAGTCGGCGAATGTGTCGTCCACCTGGTCCGATGACGCGAAAAAACGCGGCACCACCGGTGGTCCAAAGCCACGCGGCAATAGCGGCCCAGGCGGCCGTGACAGCTGGCGCGGTGGCGCGAAGGGCCGTCGCCCGACGCACCATGACGACCGTGAATCGAACTTCCAGGCGCCGACGGAAGCCGTCGTCAAGGACGTGCACGTACCTGAAACGATCACCGTGGCCGAACTGGCGCACAAGATGTCCGTCAAGGCATCCGAAGTCATCAAGCATTTGATGAAATTGGGCCAGATGTGCACGATCAACCAGGTGCTGGACCAGGAAACCGCCATGATTCTGGTGGAAGAAATGGGCCACAAGGCGTTCGCCGCCGAACTGGACGATCCGGAAGCGCTGCTGGCCGACGTGGGCGAACACGCGCACTTCGAAACCAAGCCACGCGCACCGGTGGTGACCGTCATGGGTCACGTCGACCATGGTAAAACCTCGTTGCTCGATTACATCCGCCGCGCCAAAGTGGCGTCGGGCGAAGCGGGCGGCATTACGCAGCATATCGGCGCATACCACGTCGATACGCCACGCGGCATGATCACCTTCCTCGACACCCCGGGCCACGAGGCGTTTACCGCCATGCGTGCCCGTGGCGCCAAGGCAACCGACATCGTCATTCTGGTGGTTGCCGCCGACGATGGCGTGATGCCGCAAACGAAAGAAGCGATTGCCCATGCGAAAGCAGCTGGCGTACCGCTGGTGGTGGCGATCAACAAGGTCGACAAACCAGGCGGCAACGTTGACCGCGTGACGCAGGAACTGGTCGCCGAACAAGTCGTGCCGGAAGAATACGGTGGCGAATCGCCATTCGTGCCGGTATCGGCTAAAACGGGCCAGGGTATCGACGATCTGCTGGAACAAGTGCTGTTGCAAGCCGAAGTATTGGAACTGACGGCGCCGGTGGAAGCACCTGCGCGCGGCCTGGTGGTCGAGGCGCGTCTGGACAAGGGCCGTGGTCCTGTCGCGACGATCCTGGTGCAGTCCGGTACCTTGCGCCGCGGCGACGTGATCTTGGCGGGCTCTTCGTATGGCCGCGTGCGCGCCATGCTGGACGAGAACGGCAAAGCCATCGCTGAAGCGGGTCCTTCGATCCCGGTCGAAATCCAGGGTCTGACGGAAGTGCCGGTTGCCGGTGAAGAAGTCGTCGTCATGGCTGACGAGCGCAAGGCGCGTGAAATCGGTCTGTTCCGTCAAGGTAAGTTCCGTGACGTGAAACTGGCGAAGCAGCAAGCCGCGAAGCTGGAAAACATGTTCGACCAGATGGCCGAAGGCGAAGTGAAAAACTTGCCATTGATCATCAAGACCGACGTGCAAGGTTCGCAAGAAGCGCTGGTGGGTTCCTTGCAGAAACTCTCGACTTCCGAAGTGCGCGTACAAGTGGTTCACGCTGCCGTCGGTGGTATCACGGAATCGGACGTCAACCTGGCAGTCGCCTCGAAAGCGGTCATCATCGGCTTTAACGCCCGTGCTGATGCCCAGGCACGCAAGCTGGCCGAGTCGAATGGCGTGGACATTCGCTACTACAACATCATTTACGATGCGATCGACGAGATCAAATCGGCGTTGTCGGGCATGTTGGCACCAGAGAAACGCGAAACCGTCATCGGCCAGGTCGAGATCCGCCAGGTTATCCTGGTCTCGAAAGTGGGCGCGATTGCCGGTTGCCTGGTCACCGATGGCGTGGTCAAGCGTGCTTCCTCCGTCCGCCTGTTGCGCAACAACATCGTGGTGTGGAGCGGCGAGATCGACTCCCTGAAACGCTTCAAGGACGATGCGAAAGAAGTTCGCGCCGGTCTGGAGTGCGGCCTGTCGCTGAAGAACTACAACGACATTCAGGTTGGCGACACCCTGGAAGTGTTCGAAGTTCAGGAAATCGCTCGTACCCTGTAATCACAGAAGTAATGGCGCGGACATATCGTTGTCCGCGCAAACACGTGGGGCGCATTGGTCAACGGGCAACCGTTTGACCCATGCGCCCTGCGGCACTTAGGACAGCACTTACTATCATGGCTAAACATAGCAAAACCATGCCAGCGCGCGGCTTGCGCGTGGCGGACCAGATCCAGCGCGATCTGGCTGAAATCATCGCCTACGAATTGAAAGACCCGCGCGTCGGCACGATGATCACCATCACCGAAGTACAGATTACCCCCGACTACGCGCACGCCAAGGTGTTTTTCACGATGTTGAAAGACAGCAAGGAAGCCATCAAGAACACCACCGAAGGCCTGATGGCCGCCGCCGGCTTCATCCGTGGCCTGCTGGGCAAGCGCCTGCACATCCACACCCTGCCGATGCTGCATTTCGTGCATGACAGCTCGACCTCGCGCGGCATGGAAATGTCGCTCCTGATCGACAAGGCCAACGCCACGCGCGCGGCCGATGCCGAGCCGGACGAAAAGCCTGCAGACAAAGCGGACGAGCAATAACAGTGGCCGGTCCGAAGAAACCGCCCGGCATCAAGCGGGTGCGCGACCTGGTGGACGGCGTTCTGCTGCTGGACAAGCCCGTGGGCTGGTCCAGCAACGATGCGCTGATCAAGGCCAAGCGCGTGCTGAACGCCAAGAAAGCGGGCCACACGGGCACCCTGGACCCGTTCGCCACGGGCTTGCTGCCGCTGTGCTTTGGCGAGGCCACCAAATTTTCCCAGGATTTGCTGGAAGCGGACAAAACCTACGAAACCCTGGTACATCTGGGGCAGACGACGGATACGGGCGATACCGAGGGCGAAGTGCTGGAAACGCGCGACGTCAACGTCACGCAAGAGCAGATCGACGCCGTGCTGGCGCGGTTCCGCGGGCCGATCCTGCAGACGCCGCCCATGTACTCGGCCTTGAAAAGAGACGGCAAGCCCTTATATGAGTATGCAAGGGCGGGCATCACCCTGGAGCGCGAAGCGCGCCCGGTGACCATCCACAAGCTGGAGTTCTTGAGCTACGAAGCCCCGTTCCTGAAATTGTCCGTGATGTGCAGCAAGGGCACGTATATCCGCGTGCTGGGCGAAGACATCGGCCACGCCCTCGGCTGTGGCGCGCACCTGAACGCCTTGCGCCGCACGCAAGTGGGCAGCCTGACGCTGGATGGCGTCGTCACCCTCGATGAGCTGACGGCGCATGCCGAACCGTTGAGCTTGCTCGCCCCCGTCGATGCCTTGCTGTCGAGTTTCCCTGCCGTGCAGCTGACGGAAGAATTGGCCAAGCGTTTCCTGCATGGCCAGCGCATCGCGCTGGGCAAGGAAGACGTCGCCGTGCCAGCCGAGCCGGGCAGGGTGCGCGTGTATCACGACGCCAAGCTGCTGGGCACGGGCCAGTTGCAGGAATACAGCATCCTGGCGCCGGAAAGGCTGATTGCCACGGCACATCAATAAGCCCGCAGCGAATACCGGGGTCGGACCCTCAGGGTCCGTCCCCAGCTTTGGCCAGGGTTGCCATAAGTCATCTTAATGTCATCACTCAGCGATACTCTTCAAACAGTGTCGCTTTTTTAAACAATCCGTCCCCGACTGCGGGAGCCGCCAGCATTTTTAGATAGCGTTGCAACGCAACATGCTATACTACGCGGTTCCGGAAATAGATTAGCATTCGGGTATCTCGTACATCTTGTACGCACACCGCAGTTTCTCAGTAACTACTACGACCATGTCAAATACAAAACGCGCAATTCGTAATATCGCCATTATCGCCCACGTTGACCACGGCAAAACCACGCTGGTGGATCAGCTGCTGCGCCAGTCCGGCACCTTCCGTGAAAACCAAGCGGTCGACACCCGAGTCATGGACTCGAACGACCTGGAAAAGGAGCGCGGCATTACGATTTTGTCGAAGAACTGCGCTGTTGAGTACGAAGGCACCCACATCAACATCGTCGACACCCCAGGCCACGCCGACTTCGGCGGCGAAGTGGAACGTGTTCTGTCGATGGTTGACTCCGTCCTGCTGCTGATCGATGCACAGGAAGGCCCGATGCCGCAAACCCGTTTCGTCACGCGCAAAGCGCTGGCACTGGGTCTGAAGCCTATCGTCATCGTCAACAAGATCGACCGTCCAGGCGCGCGCCCGGACTGGGCCATCAACCAGACGTTCGAACTGTTCGACAAGCTGGGCGCTACCGACGAGCAACTGGACTTCCCTATCGTTTACGCTTCGGGCCTGAACGGCTATGCCGGCCTGACCGAAGACGTGCGCGGCGGCGACATGAAGCCGATGTTTGACGCCATCCTGGAACACGTTCCAGTGCGCGACGACAATCCGGAAGGCCCGCTGCAAATGCAAATCACCTCGCTCGACTACTCGTCGTACGTGGGCAAGATCGGCATTGGCCGCGTCAACCGCGGTACCGTCAAAGTCGGTCAGGACGTGCTGGTCATCAATGGCCCAGGCGCTACCCCAACCAAGGCCCGCATCAACCAGGTGCTGAACTTCAAGGGCCTGGAGCGCGTGCTGGTGGACGAAGCCGTCGCCGGCGACATCTGCCTGATCAACGGTATCGATGAAATCGGCATCGGTTCGACCCTGTGCGCACTGGACACGCCTGAAGCGCTGCCGATGCTGACCGTCGACGAGCCTACCCTGACCATGAACTTCATGGTCAACAACTCGCCACTGGCTGGCCGCGAAGGCAAGTTCGTGACCTCGCGTCAACTGCGCGACCGTCTGGAAAAAGAATTGAAAGCCAACGTTGCTCTGCGCGTGGCACCAACCGACGACGACACGATCTTTGAAGTATCGGGCCGCGGCGAGCTGCACCTGACGATTCTGATCGAAAACATGCGCCGCGAAGGCTTCGAGCTGGCCGTATCGCGTCCACGCGTGGTGTTCAAGATGGTCGATGGCGTGCGCCACGAGCCGTTTGAAAACCTGTCGGTTGACGTTGAAGAAGCCAACCAGGGCGGCGTCATGGAAGAACTGGGCCGTCGTCGCGGCGACCTGCAAAACATGGAATCGGATGGCAAGGGCCGCGTGCGTCTCGAGTACCTGATCCCGGCGCGTGGCCTGATCGGCTTCCAGGGCGAATTCATGACCCTGACCCGTGGTACCGGCCTGATGAGCCACGTATTCCACGAATACGCACCAGTCGACAACACCCGTGGCGAAATGGCTGGCCGTCGTAACGGCGTGCTGATTTCGCAAGATGACGGCGCCGCTGTTGCTTACGCTATCTGGAAACTGCAAGATCGCGGCCGCATGTTCGTGTCGCACAACGATCCAGTGTACGAAGGCATGGTCATCGGTATCCACTCGCGCGACAACGACCTGGTCGTCAACCCGATCAAGGGCAAGCAGCTGACCAACGTGCGTTCGTCGGGTACCGACGAAGCGGTGCGCCTGGTACCACCTATCCAGATGTCCCTGGAATACGCGGTCGAGTTCATCGAGGACGACGAACTGGTGGAAATCACGCCAAAATCGATCCGTCTGCGCAAGCGTTTCCTGAAAGAGCACGAGCGTAAAAAAGCGTCGCGTGATTCTTAATATGTTGTAGCGCATGGCCTGCGGGCCATGTTGCCTCCGGCCCGCTGCGCCGCGTCACCGTCACTGGTGGGGCGCGCAGCGGGTTTGTCATTTGCAGCCCCTGTTTTTTTGTAGACACCATGACTTCCTCTTCCTTGCCTTCCCGCCGCCTCTCCGTCGCTCCCATGATGGACTGGACCGACCGCCATTGCCGCAAGTTCCACCGCGAGATCACGCGCCACACCTGGCTCTATACCGAGATGGTCACGACGGGCGCGCTGGTGTACGGCGACGTGGAGCGCCATTTGCGCTTCAACGAGGAAGAGCACCCGGTCGCCCTGCAACTGGGCGGCAGCGATCCGAAGGACCTGGCCACCAGCGCCAGGCTGGGCCAGCAGTGGGGCTATGACGAAGTCAACCTGAACTGCGGCTGCCCGTCCGAGCGCGTGCAGAAGGGCGCATTCGGCGCCTGCCTGATGGCTGAGCCGCAGCTGGTGGCCGACTGCGTGAAAGCCATGCGCGACGTGGTCGACATCGATGTCACGGTAAAACACCGCATCGGCATCGATGACAGCGAGTCGTATGACTTCGTGCGCGATTTCGTCGGCACCGTGGCCGACGCCGGCTGCAAGACCTTTATCGTGCATGCGCGCAATGCCATCCTGAAAGGCCTGAGCCCGAAGGAAAACCGCGAAGTGCCGCCGCTGAAATACGATTACGCGTATCGGTTGAAGCGCGACTTTCCCCAGTTCGAGTTCATCATCAATGGCGGCATCAAGACGCTCGATGAAATCGACCTGCATCTGCAGCACCTCGATGGCGTGATGCTGGGCCGCGAGGCTTACCACAATCCGTATATGATGGCGCAGTTCGACCAGCGCTACTACGGCGACGACGCGCCGGTCAAAACGCGTGAACAGGTGCTCGAAGCGATGATTCCCTACATCAGCGCACAGCTGGAAAAAGAAGCGGGCAGATTAAAACTGAACAGCGTCACGCGCCACATGCTGGGCCTGATGCAAAACCTGCCCGGCGCGCGCGGCTTCCGCCAGACCTTGTCCGATTCCAAGAAGCTGGCCTCGGGCGACCCCCGTTTGCTGCTGGAAGCGGCGGCGCGCCTGTCGCTGCCGGTCTGATGCGCGGCGACGTGCACGCCCATGCGCAGCAGCTGCATGGCTACCTGCAAGCCGTCACGGCACTGAAGGATGATGGCAGCCTGTTTCTGTGCGAGTATCTGGGGCCCGTCGCGCCGCAGGCCGCGCTCGACACGCTGTGCCGCGCGCTGACGCTGGCACCGGACGGCATGCGTTTGGAGCCGGTCGAGAACGTGGCATGCAGCGGCGCCTTGTGCACGCCGCGCCAGTGGCTGCTCGAGCGCCTGCTGCCGATGAGCGAGGCGGACCGCGCGCCGCTCGACGCGCGTTTATATGACGGTTTCGAGGCTGAACTGGCCGAACTGTTCGGTAGCGAGCCGCGCTGGTATCAACTGGTATCATCGGGTCAGGGCAGCCTGGCCAGCCGATTGGGTGCCATCTGGAGCATCTTTGTCTTCGGCGCAGACGACCACGCCTATGTGCTGCGTTGCAGCTGGGACCGCTAATCCAACTTGTCTATACTGGTGCCCTTGCGCACTGGTATTGTCGCACTTCCCCTTCCTCTGAGCACCTCTCCCAAAACGATGTCATATGGCTATGCCATGTGTTGTAAATGCGCTGTTTCGGCGCACGCCTGCACTGCCATGGGGCATTTCTAGAAGGCAAGAAACGGCTTTGTTGCCATTTCCCCGAAGAAAGTTAATATGCAATTTATTCAGGCACTTATTGCTTGCTTTGAGGCAAAATTTACACCTATAATTGATTATAGACAAATATTTCTCATATGAATGTTTGATGTTGATCTAGCCATCAATGGTGTGAAAACTTCAGCGTGTGGAACAAATTTGCATTCGCAGTCACGGATGTTTTCGGGGCTGCGTAGACCAGGAAGTACCTCGGGCTGCGTGCGGCCGGATACCACCAGCTGACCAGTCAGCAGCGGCGGATACCGGCGTCACGCAGCCTTCGTCTTGTCGTGCCGGGCAAAATTCTTATCAATAGTTTCATTTACGAAGAGCCGAAATGAATTTAGCAAAAATGAAGGTTGGTACCCGCCTGGGCCTGGGATTCGCCCTGGTGCTGGTTCTGCTGGTGGCCGTGACCGTCCTCGGCATCGCGCGCATGGCGCAAATCCAGGAACGTCTCGATCATGTGATCAACGTCAACAACGTCGTCACCCGCCTGGTGATCGATATGCGTGGCAACGTCAGCGACCGCATCACCTCGCTGCGCATCCTGACCCTGATGACGGACGCGAGCGATATGGAGCCGGAAATGGCACGTATCAAGACGCAGACGGCCACTTACCAGGACACGCAGAAAAAGCTCGAAGAGAAATTCGCCATCGAGTCGACGCCTGAAGAAAAGGCCTTGCTGGCCTCGATCAAGGAATACGAAGCCGCCGCCATGCCGGCCATCGCCAAGGCATCCGCCCTGTGGATGGCCAACGATGCGGAAGGCGCCACGCGCGTGATGATCAAGGAAATCCGCCCGGTACAGAAAAAATGGATGGAAGCACTGGAGCAGCTGGCCACGCTGGAAGACAAGCTGAACGAGCAGATGCAGTCGGATGCCCGCAAGGCCTTCGACAGCGCGCGCCTGTTCATGATCATCCTCGGCGCACTGGCCGTGGCGATGGGCGTGGCGGCGGCACTGGTGATCACCCGTGGCTTGCTGAAGCAGCTGGGCGGCGAGCCTGACTACACGGCATCGATCGCCGGCAGCATCGCCAATGGCGATCTGTCGATCGGCATCCACACGCAGCCTTCGGACAATTCCAGCCTGCTGGCGGAAATGAAGGAAATGCGCAACAGCCTGGTGGGCATCGTCGGCCAGGTGCGCGTCGGTACGGAAACCATCGGCACGGCGTCGCGTGAAATTGCCGACGGCAATATCGACCTGTCGTCGCGTACGGAAATGCAGGCCAGCGCGCTGGAAAAAACCGCGTCGGCCATGGAAGAACTGACCTCGACCGTGAAACAGAATGCGGACAATGCGCGGGAAGCCAACAAGCTGGCCGCCACCGCGTCGGACGTGGCCCTGAAGGGCGGCTCCGTGGTCTCGCAAGTGGTCGATACCATGAGCTCGATCAACGAGTCGGCGAAGAAGATTGTCGACATCATCGGCGTGATCGATGGCATCGCTTTCCAGACCAACATCCTGGCGCTGAACGCGGCCGTGGAAGCGGCACGCGCCGGCGAACAGGGCCGCGGCTTTGCCGTGGTGGCGTCGGAAGTGCGCAACCTGGCGCAGCGCTCGGCTGGCGCCGCGAAAGAAATCAAGATCCTCATCGACGATTCGGCCGAGAAGACGGAACGCGGCACGCGCCTGGTCGGCCAGGCCGGCGTGACGATGGGCGAAGTGGTCGACAGCGTACGCCGCGTGACCGACATCATGAGCGAGATCGCCAGTGCGAGTCAGGAACAAAGCGCCGGCATCGAGCAAGTCAATCTGTCGATCATCGAGATGGATGGCATGACGCAGCAAAATGCGGCGCTGGTGGAGCAAGCGGCCGCCGCGGCGCAAAGCCTGCAGGACCAGGCGGCCGAACTGGCCCACGTGGTCAGCATCTTCAAGCTGGTTGAAGGCGAAGAAAAACCGGCGGCGTATGTCCCGGCGCCTGTGGCCGCCGCACCTGTCGCCGTGCGCAAGCCGGCCGCGGCATTGCGCCCGGTGAAGTCGCTGACGCGCAAGACCGAAGCGGCCGCGCCTGCCGCTCCGGCAGCCCCGGCGCCACGCAAGGCGGCAGCTGCCAGCAGCACCAGCAATGACGAGTGGGAAGAGTTTTGAGCGTCCGGCATTGCTGTCGCCAGGCCATCGTAGCCGCCGCACTGCTGGGCTGCGCGAGCGGCGCCGTGCTGGCGGCGGAGGTGCCGGCCGTATTTGACGTCGAACAATGCAAGGCTGACTATCCGGAGCGTTCCCGCCTGAACCAGGAAGAGGGCGACATTCGCTTGTCCGTGCTGGTGACGGCGGAAGGCAAGGTAGTCGATGTCAAAATCGAAAAAAGTACCGGCTTTCGCGATCTGGACAAGGCGGCCGTGATTGCGGCGGCCCGCTGCCAGGTGGTAGCGGGAAGCAAAGATGGCAGCGCAGTGGAAAGCTGGACCACGGTCCACTATTCCTGGAAATTGTAATTACCGTATCTGATAATCATGGGGAAGCACATGTTTGAGAATAAGCGTTTTATGAGTGTTGCAGCAGCCTTGCTGGTGTCCGTTTCGTCCGCTGCCTTTGCGGCGGAAGTGCCGGCGTCGTTCGATTCCAAGAACTGCAAGGCCGACTATCCTAAAGCCTCGCTGATGAACGAAGAGCAGGGCACCGTGTCGATGTCCTTCCTGGTCAATGCGGACGGCAGTGTTGCCGATTCGAAAGTCGAGAAGAGCAGCGGCTTCAAGAATCTGGACAAGGCCGCCATCAAGGCGCTGTCCGCATGCAAGTTCAAGCCGGGCACCAAGGATGGCGCTGCCGCGCAAACCTGGACCAAGGTCGATTACGCCTGGAAGCTGGACTGATCCAGGTACCGTCGGGAGCGTGACTCCCGGCATGCTTGACCCGCGACGGGCAGCGCTTGCAAGGGCGCTGCCCGTCTTCTTATGTGCGCCAGTCAACGGCGCCACCGCTCCCGATTCTGTTACCCTCGGGGCATACCACTGCGGATTCCGCCAGAAGAGGTTTATTATGCAACGCATCCTGATACTGTCCACGTTCGCCGCCAGCACCCTGCTGTTGTCCGCCTGTGCTGGCCTGGGTACGCCGGCAGGCTTGCAGCCGGGACAGACCGTCGCCGTCGTCAATAGCCTGAGCTGGGACAATCCCCTCAGCGGCAAGCGCGATGGCGTGCGCACCAGCTGGCCCATCAAGGATGGCAAGGTCGCTGCGGAATATTTTCCGCTGGCGCAACTGAAGCAATGCGAAGCCGGCGGCAATGCCTGCGCCTGGGGCGTGATGCGGGCCAAGCGCAGCGCGCCCACGCTGGCGTATGCCGAAGGCGGCGTTGACGTGGCGCTGAGCGTGTCCATGGAGGTGGCGCGGCGCCAGGATGCGCGCCAGGGCGAGACCCAGACGGCCATGGCCATCCCGCAGGATGTGGCGGCCCTGAGCGGCAAGCGGCAGGTGCAGCCCAGCTGGAAATTAAAGTACGGCAAGGTCGAGCAGGTGGAGCTCGATTACGGCGTGCGTTACCAGATGTGCGTGCAGCGTTACGATGCGGCCGGCAAGGCCATCGATACTTGCGACATTCCCTTTATTTGAGGCAATGTGCTGGGCAGGCCGCATGTGGCGGCCGTGCGACATGTCATGTTGCGGCGTGCGTAGGGGTGTAACAATCGGTAAAAGCACAGCAAAGTGCCGCATTATTTCTTATAGTACTTAATTAAGTAGTGGTACATATCAGGAGAATTGCGATGAAAACCCTGTTGGCAGTAATTTCACTGGCCGCCCTCGGTGGCTGCGCCGTGGCCCCGCCCGGCCCCGCGTATTACGGCACGCGTGCGCCACAGGCCGCCTACAACCCATATGAATGGCACACGGTGTCGTCCGAACCCGTGCAGTCGTCGCGCGTGGTGAGCCAGCCGCGCGTGGAATACACGAATGAACCCGTGTACGTGCAGCAGCAGCCTGTCTACATACAGCAGCCCGTGTATGTGCCGGCGCCCGTGTACGCGCCGCAACCGTATTATTACAATCCGCCCGTGTCGATCGGGCTGGACTTCGTGTTTGGCTTTGGCCGCTATGGTGGACACCGCGGCGGCTGGGGCGGGCATGGCCGTTATCACGGCCGCCGCTGATTGACGGTTGATCGGATTCGGATGCATGCGGGACAAAGCCAGGCAAGCGGCGCTTGCCTGGCTTTGTCATGTGCATTAGTGGAAATACACGGATGTCTGGTGCAGCACGTCCGCCGAGCACAGGATGTACACCGCCGCCGCTGCCAGACCTATTTGCAAGGCGCCAAAGCTGATCGGAATGAGGCGGGACATGTCGTACTCCTGAGTAGGTGATGTGGTAGACCCGTTGGATGCGGTGGGTATGCTGTCATCATAGGATGAGTTAATGCCCAGGGGCATCAGATGACTGTCCGCTATCGTGTAGGACAACACCTTGTCACGGGCGCCCAAGCCCCATGCCTGGCTCTTCTAGCGGTTCTTCCAGCGCAGCACCGGTTCTTCCGGCGCCGTGTCTGGCACGTTCGAGATCGCCAGCCAGTGCGTCAGCCGTTCCGGATGCTTGAGGTTGATGCCCATGCCGTCGATGATGCCCACCTGTTCCAGCATGCGCGCATCGATCTTCGCCTTCGACACCGTCGGCGCGCCCATCACCATGCGGTCATAGGCCTTGCGCGCCTTGTGCTCCCACTTGTGCAGATTGCTTTCATCGAAGCGGTTGGCTTCGAAATACACGGTCAGGGTGCCATCCAGATTGCCGAAGCCGACAATGCCGGCGCCCTTGCGGATGGTGGTGCTGTTGATGTCGAATGCCGCGGTAGGCACGAAAATGCCCGCGCGGCCATCGACGTCGGGACGGCCGACAGGGGTGTCCTTGCCGTAGGAACTGGTTTCGGTAATGGTTTTTTCTTCAGACATAGTACGTGCTTGGTGGCGCTGCCAGGGGCGCAAGCGTGCCCGGGGTCGCCGGCCATCCTGTTCAAAAAATGCGTGCTGATGATCAAGGCGGGGTAGCGGCCTTGGCGGAGCGATGCTTGGCATTGCTTGATACCCTGCTATTGTAGTCCCAATTTAATTCTTTTGGGCAACATTTATTGGGTCTGCACTATCTCTTCAGGCGTAAAAAAGCCGCCCGGCTTTGCAGCGGGGCGGCCTGGCTGGCATGCGGCTGGATCAGGCGGCAGGCTTGCGGCGTGCCATGAAGCCCAGCAAGCCCAGGCCCAGCAGCATCATGGCGTAGGTTTCCGGTTCCGGCACGGCGGCCATCACCGATACATTGTCCAGGTAAGAGCCGTAGGTGGGTGCGGAGACTGGGCCGATCGACTCGAAGCGCAGCACGGTGGACGCGCCCAGCGCCGTCAGGTTCTGGCTGTAGGTCTGCCAGGTGCCGCCCGTGTTGCCGACCAGTGCAGTCGGTGTCAGCAGGGTCGAACCCCAGTAGACATTCATCAGGCTGCTGGCGCCGCCCGGGGTATCGGGACGGCCCGAGTAGGCGAACGACAGCGCGTAGGTGCCGCCGGCCGTGGTGGCGATCGTCTGGTAGGTGGACGACAGGCTTTCCGTGTTCAATTCCAGGTACTGCATGCCATCGGCGGCGGCAGGGTTGAAGCCGCTCAGGCCGCCTTGCGTGGCACCCTTCTGGATTTCAAAGGCCGTGTTGCCGCTGACGGACGAGGTCCATCCCGTGACTGCGCTCAGCTGCGCGTAAGGCGAGGAGATGGCATTGCTTTCAAAACTGCCGTTGACCACCAGTTCGGTCGCGGCGTTGGCGGCGCCGGCGGTGACCAGGGTGGCCAGTGCGGCAATCTTCAGCAAGGTGGCAGGCGTATTCATGTGAGCTCTCGTTTTAGTTGATTAAAAGATCATTTAATTTCTTAAATGACATTTAAAGAATATCACCAAAAATCACCAAAAGAACACGCGCTCGCTGAAAATATTTGTAATTGTGAAATCATTTATGGCTGTGGTGCAATTGATTTCCATGGTGAACTAATTGCAATTCCGCTCCAGAGCGAACGCGGCCTTGAGCGTGCTTGCAGTAGAGAATTTTTGTGACATCGTGGGCGAAAAAAAACCTGCACCATTACAACAATGGCGCAGGTTTTTGCCTGCCGCAAGCGTGCGCGTCCGCCTATCGATGCGATAGACGGTGCGACGTTTCAGTTCAGAACGCCAGGCGGCCTTGCAGGTACACCATGCGCGGCGCGCCCACCATCTTGCCCAGGTTGCCGTCCGACGTGCGCGTGAAATAGCGCTTGTCCGTCAGGTTGTTGACGCCGGCCACCAGCTCCAGGCCGTTCTGGCCCGGCACTTTCCATTTCGCCTGCGTGTTCCAGGTACGGTAGCCGGGAATGACGCCCAGGTTGCCTGCCGCATTTTCCGCCACGGTATTGGCTTCGTCGGCAAACTGGCGGCTCTGGTGGCTGCTCGACAAATCGAAGCCCCACGCGCCCAGTTGGTAGTGCGCGCCGATGGTGTCCGTATTGCGCGAATAGAAGGGGACGTCGTTGCCGGCGTTCACGCCATCCTGCAAGGTTGCCTTGGTGTAGCTGTAGGTGGCGTAGGCGTTCAGGCCGGCCAGCGGGCCGGACTTGTCGAAGTGGTAGTCGACGGCCGATTCCAGGCCCCGGTGATGCGTGGCGCCCACGTTGTAAAAGACGGCGTTTTCGCCGCTGCCGACGGACTGGATCTGGTTGTCGAACTTGATGTTGAACAGGGTTGCCTCGGCCGACAATTGGCCGCTCTTCCAGCGCGCGCCCAGTTCGGCCGTTTTCGCCAGTTCCGGCTGCAGCGGATTCTTGCTTGATTGCGAGTTCAGCTGCGTGTTTTGCACGGCGCCAAACGAGCTGTTGTAGTTGCTGAACAGGGTCACATTGTTGTTGAGCAAGTAGGCCACGTTCAGCGACGGCAGGGCCTTGTTGTTGAGCAGTTCGATTTTCTGGTCGACCGGCAAGTGGTTGAAGCGTTCCGTCTTGATGTGCTCGTAGCGCACGCCCGGCGTGATGCGCCAAGCATCGATGGCGATCTTGTCGTCGATATACACGGCTTGCGCATCGGTCGAGTTATCGGCGAAGCGCGTCGGCGCCTGCTGCACGCCTGTGGCGATGACGACGTTGTAGATGGTTTCATCGGCGCGCTCGGCCAGGTAGCGGTAGCCGACGGTGACGTCCTGCGAGACCTTGCCCGTGATGAAACGTTGCGTATAGCGCGGTTCGATGGCCGTGGTTTCATAGTTGCGCGGCTGGTGGCCCAGGCCCGTGCGGCCGTTATTGATCAGGGTGCTTTCGCGCGAGCTCTTGTTGTAGTAGCCGCGCACTTCGAATTCCTGCGTGCTGGAAATGGCATTCAGGTAGCCGATGTCGAAGGCCTTGCGTTCGCCGCTCCAGTAGTCGGTCGGGCGCGTGTTCTGGAACGGGTCCTGCTTGTATTGCGCCGCGGTCAGGCCGCCCGGCGTACGCGACGTCACGTCGTAGTAGGACAGCTTGCCGTACACCTCGGCGGTAGGGCTCAGGTCGTAGCGGAATTTCAGGGCGAAGTCGTTGACCTTTTCATCGCTGCCCACGCGCCAGTCGCTGCCGCGGATGCCCGAGTACAGCACGGCCAGGCCCAGGCCATTGTCGAGCTGGGTGCCGGCAAAGACACTGGCCTGCGTGTTGTGGCCCACTTCGCTGTACGAGTTGTAGCGCACCGTGGCGTCGCCCGTGACGCCGGGCGTGGTGGGCACGCGGCGCGTCTTGAAGTTGATGATGCCGCCCACGTTTTGCGGGCCGAAGCGCACGGCGCCGCCGCCGCGCACCACGTCGACCGTCTCGACATTGGCCAGGCTGACGGGCGCGAACGACAGTTGCGGCTGGCCATAGGGCGCCACCGCCATCGGGATACCGTCGAGCAAGATCGTGCTGCGCGGCGAATAGCGTCCGGCCAGGCCGCGCACGCCGATATTGAGCGATACGGCGCTGCCGGCGCTGCCCGAATTGTCGCTGATCTGCACGCCGGGAATGCGGCGCATCACGTCGCTGAGGCTGGCCGCGCCCGAGTTCTCGATCTCATCCTTTTGCACCACCGTGCGGGCGCCTGCGAAGTTCTTCGTGCTGGCGGCCATGCTGGTGCCCAGCAAGTTGCCGCTGACCTTGATCGATTCAAGGATGGGGCCGGCCTCATTGGCTGTGCTGGCGGTATTGGCGTCCTGCGCCTGGGCTGCCAGGGGTGCGCCCAGGCAGGCCAGGGCGATGGCCAGCGCGCACGGGCGCAGCGAGAAAGGAAGTGGGGAAAAAGTGGCAGCCATGCATGAATCTCCGTAATGACGATGGTTGCGCGGGCAGTCAGGCGGCGCGACAGCATCGTGGCGTAGGCATCCGGCGCAAGGGGATAAGAATGATAATGATTCTCATTTTATCCGTCAATTGCGCAAACTGCGTAGGCCCGGCTTTACCTGCTGGAGCGGGGAGAAGTGTTGCTGGCGCGGTACAGTGGCGTTTGCATTGCCGTTTGGCTACAGTGCTCGGGTGCGGCGGCATTCTGCGCGCTTCTTGTATACTGCCGCTTTTGCAGCCGCCAGACGTGAACGTACAATGAGCCAGATAACTGAACCGATACCAGGCAGTTCCAGCGTGGAACGCCGCCAGGGCGAGCAGCCTGCCGCCGCCGCGCGCAAGCTCAATTTGCTGGTGGTCGATGACAACCAGGAAGTGGGCGAATCGCTGGCCATGCTGCTCGAAGCGCTGGGCCACCACGTGGTGGTGGTGCGCAACTGGCAGATGGCCGTCGAGCAAGTCAAGCTGTGCGTGCCCGACGCCGTCTACCTCGACATCGAGATGCCCGGCATCAGCGGCATCGAGATCGGCCGCCGCCTGCACAACAATCCTGACACGGCAAATGCCGCGCTGATTGCCGTTACCGGCCACAGCTTGCCCATGTATATGGATGACGCGCTGGCCGTGGGCTTCCGCCACTTCCTCGTCAAGCCCGTGCGCATGGAAGACCTGGCGACGACGGTGCAGTCCGTGCTGGCGGGCTGATCAGCCTGCCGCCTGGCCGTCCCGTATTGCCGCTTCGGCCCGCGCCGTCAGGGCGTCGAGTTCCTCCTGCGTCGGCTGCAGGCTGCCGTCCACCATGCGCGCGAGCAGCGCCGCCAGCTCTGCCTGCACGGCCCGCACGCTGGCCGGCAGCGCGGCGGGAGCCGTCTCAAGCAGTACCTCCAGCCGCACGCTGGCATGGACGAAGCGTCCCATGGTGCTAAAGTAGGCAGTATCGTGCATAGTGTCTTTCAGTTAATTTCTTCCAGTATGCACGCCTTTTATCGCCACCGCTACGGCCGGCTCAAGGACCATTGCTGGTTGTTCGCATTGGTCAGGTTCCACTGGATGATCTGCGCGTTTTCCGCCGTGCTCAAATTTAATACGTCCAGGGTCAGGTTGCTGTAGCGGTTGCTGATCGTCTGGTAGCCGGAGGCGGGACTGGCGAAGCGCCATTGCTGGCCCAGTCCGCCCCAGTAGCTCCATTGCGCGATGTTCGTGCCGGCCGTGGTCGAGTTGTTGTAGTCGTCCAGTCCCAGCAGGCTGTTTGCGTTGATCAGGCTGTAATACCCGTCGCCATGTCCCACCACATACCATTGCTGGTGTTTGGCCCCCGTATACGTTTGCTGCTGCACCAGCGCGCCATTGACCGTGCTGGCGCCCGCCACTGCCATGGCCTTGCCGCTCAGCCGCGAGCGCAGTACGGTCAGTCCGTCGGAAATGCCGCCGCAGCTGGCCACCGTGAAATTGCGCGTCAGGCTGGGCCAGCCGCCGCCGTAGCTCATTTTCAATATGTCGAGCTTGGCCGCGCCATTGTCGTTGACGTCGTAGTAGTGGATGGACGTGTAGTTGCAGCCATCCTGCTTGAGCACGCCGATATGCCCCGGCCCCTTGTACTTGCCATCGAGATTGGGCAGCACCGTGCGCGTGCCGCTGTACGGCCCCGTCACGCTGCTGGCGCGCTGCACTTCCACGTAATAGGTGCTGGCGGCGCCCTGGCAGCATTTACCGCGGTTGACGAACAGATAGTAATACTCGCCATCGCGCGTGATGTAGGGCGCTTCGATATCCTTGCCGCCGCCCCCGAGAATGGTGGTGACGTTGCCCGTGGTCTTGCCCGTGGCCTGGTTGATTTCCGTCACGCCGATGCCGCCGAAGAACGAGCCATACGACATGTATACCTTGCCGTCGTAATCGCGGAACAGGGCAGGGTCGATGGCATTGATTTCCGCGCCGCCGCCATACGATTGCACGACGATGCCCAGGTCCGTCCAGCTGGGGTTTTTCAGCGAGGCCGAGCGGGCCACGCCGATGGCCGACACGGAAGTGCCGAAGGTCGATACCGAGTAATACAGATAATAGTAGCCGTTCATGTGGATCACGTCCGGCGCCCAGTACGAGCCGCCGAAGTTGGGAATTTTATTCGCGATCCAGGCCGGCGGCGTGCTGAAGACGGGCGCCGGGCCGGCCGACCAGTTCAGCATGTCGGTCGAGCTGGAATACCAGATGCCGTTGCCGGTGGTGAAGTTGAAATACGTATCGCCGTCGCGCGTCAGGGTGCCGGGGTCGTGCGCGTTCGGTACGCCCGTCAGGTTGACCGCCTGCGCGTGGGCGCAGAACATCAGGCAGAGTGCTGCCAGCAATTGTTTCATCGTTGTCTCCATGCTGTTTTTATGATGCGGTCGATGCCGCACCCCAGAGTAGGGCGATGGTCAAATTTGCACTAATGAATTTTTTGCAGGAAGCGATACCGGGGCCGGTATCGGAGAGGGATAAAAAACGGACGCCGGAATAGAAAAAGCCCGGTTCGAAAACCGGGCTCTTCATTATTCTGTGGGGTGGCTGATGGGGCTCGAACCCACGACAACAGGAATCACAATCCTGGACTCTACCAACTGAGCTACAGCCACCACTGTCTTACTTACCTGTTTAGCTGTTTTGCTGAACAGGTGCCGAATTATACAAAGAACTCGGCAAAGTGGCAAATCTAAATGCAGTCTTTTTTAAAGAATCGAAAGATTGCATGAAAACGGTCGCTTTGGCTTGCACCGCTCACACGGCGACGTGGGCGACGGGCGGCTGCAAGTCCAGCAAACCGGCGAAAGCTGTCGCCAGCGATTCGACGCTTGCCGTTGTGTAGCCCTGCAGCCGGGGCGCATCGCTGCTGCTGCTACGGCGCAAGCCGGCCGCGTCGAGCAGCCGGGCCAGCTGGCGCGCCACGGCCTCGCCCGTGTCGACCAGGGTGATGGTTTCCTGCGTGTGCGCGCGCACCGTGCGCTCGATGGCGTCCTGCACGAACGGGTAGTGAGTGCAGCCCAGCACCAGGGTATCGACGCCTTGTGCCAGCACGGGCGCGATGTAGCGTTCCAGCATGGCGCTGGTGGCGTCCAGCGGGTCGTTGCCCAGCGCGCATTGCTCAATGCGGTCGGCCAGGCCGATGCACGGCTGCAAGACGAAGGTGGCGCCCGTCGCGTTGCTCACCTGTTCGCGCAGGGCCAGCAGCTTGTCGCCGCGCAAGGTGCGCTCGGTGGCCAGCACCCCGATCTTGCCGTTGCGGCTGATGGCGGCCGCTGGTTTGAGGCCCGGCTCGACGCCGACGATGGGCAACTCCGGGTAGCGCGCGCGCAAGGCCTTGATGGCGGAGATGGTGGCCGTGTTGCAGGCCACCACCAGCGCCTTGGCGCCTTGCTCTAATAAATACGCGGCGATCGCCAGCGAGCGGTCGATCACTTGCTGTTCCGTCTTGTCTCCATACGGCGCGTAGGCCGAATCGGCAAAGTAAATCAGGTCTTCCTGCGGCAGCTGCGCACGGATATGGCGCAGCACCGACAGGCCGCCCACGCCGGAGTCGAAGACGCCGATGGGCGCGTCAGGGTGAGCATTGCTTGCAATAGAAGTCATGGGGAACCGGAGTAGATAAAAAAACGCCGCGCTAGGTTGCCGCGCGGCGTTAATGGTAGAGCTTGTTTAAGCAACCGTCACGGGAATCTTGCTGACGCTATTGAGTTGCTCGATCTTCGCCTGCCATTCTTTCGGGCCCGTGTTGTGCACCGACGTGCCCTTCGAGTCCACGGCCACCGTCACCGGCATGTCGACCACGTCGAATTCGTAGATGGCTTCCATGCCCATGTCGGCAAAGCCCAGCACTTTCGCGCCCTTGATGGCTTTCGACACCAGGTAGGCGGAACCGCCCACGGCCATCAGGTAGGCCGACTGGTGCTTCTGGATCGACTCGATGGCGACCGGGCCGCGCTCGGCCTTGCCGATCATGGCGATCAGGCCGGTTTTTTCCAGCATCATGTCGGTGAACTTGTCCATGCGCGTGGCCGTCGTCGGGCCGGCCGGGCCCACCACTTCGTCGCGCACCGGATCGACCGGGCCGACGTAGTAGATCACGCGGTTTTTAAAGTCCACCGGCAATTCCTCGCCCTTGGCCAGCATGTCCTGGATGCGCTTGTGTGCGGCATCGCGGCCCGTCAGCATCTTGCCGTTCAACAGCAAGGTCTGGCCCGGCGTCCAAGAAGCGACTTCTTCTTTCGTCAGGGTATTCAGGTCGACGCGCTTGGACTTTTCCGTGTCCGGCGCCCAGCTTACGTTTGGCCAGGTCGACAGTGGTGGCGGCGTCATGTAGGCAGGGCCGGAGCCGTCCAGCACGAAGTGGCCGTGGCGCGTGGCGGCGCAGTTCGGGATCATGGCGACCGGCTTCGACGCGGCGTGCGTCGGGTGCATCATGATCTTGACGTCCAGCACGGTGGTCAGGCCGCCCAGGCCTTGCGCGCCGATGCCCAGCGAGTTGATCTTGTCGCACAGTTCGATGCGCAGCTCTTCCAGCTTGTTCTGCGGGCCGCGCTGTTTCAGCTCGTACATGTCGATGTCTTCCATCAACACTTCTTTTGCCATCAGCATGGCTTTTTCGGCCGTGCCGCCGATGCCGATGCCCAGCATGCCAGGCGGGCACCAGCCGGCGCCCATGGTAGGCACCGTTTTCATGACCCAGTCGACCAGCGAGTCGGACGGGTTCATCATGATCATCTTCGACTTGTTTTCCGAACCGCCGCCCTTGGCAGCGACCTTCACGTCGACGGTATTGCCTTCGACCAGTTCCATGTGCACCACGGCTGGCGTGTTGTCCTTGGTGTTCTTGCGGTCGAAGTGCGGGTCGGCCACGATGGAAGCGCGCAGCTTGTTGTCGTCGAAGTTGTACGCGCGGCGCACGCCTTCGTTGACGGCGTCGGTGACGGTGCCGGAGAAGCCTTCGAAACGCACGCCCATGCCGATTTTCAGGAAGACGTTGACGATACCCGTATCCTGGCAAATCGGACGCTTGCCTTCCGCGCACATGCGCGAGTTGGTCAGGATTTGCGCGATCGCATCTTTCGCCGCCGGGCTTTGCTCCGCCTCATAGGCGCGCGCCAGGTGCTCGATGTAATCAGCAGGGTGGTAGTAGCTAATGTACTGCAACGCTGCGGCGACGGATTCGATCAGGTCTTCTTGCTTTATGACAGTCATGGTGTTCTCGCGGTAGATAAGAAGGGTAAGATTCTTTGCTGAAAGCCCATGGCCGCCGCTGGCAGTCATGGGCTTCTTTCTTTAATGTGGTGCTCTGGCTTGGTTCTGGGTCACCGTCATGATGCGGTCCGTGTAGGCAATCGCCATCGCCGACAGGATGAAGACCATGTGGATCACCGTTTGCGCGATGATCACTTCGATCTTGTACGAGTTGGCGTTGATGAAGGTCTTAAGCAAATGGATGGACGAGATACCGATGATGGCCATCGCCAATTTCGTCTTCAGCACGGAAGCATTGACATGCGACAGCCATTCCGGCTGGTCTGGGTGGTCATCGAGGTGCATGCGCGAAACGAAGGTTTCGTAGCCGCCAATAATGACCATGATCAGCAGGTTCGAAATCATCACCACGTCGATCAGGCCTAATACCACCAGCATGATGGTCGCTTCGTTCAGCTTGGTCGGCAGGGCGCTGCCCGGCACGGCAACGGCCGTCAGCACGTGCTGCAACGCCGCGTCATTGCCGAACACGGCGCCGATCAGGTCGGACAATTCCACCCAGAAATGGAAGACATACACGCATTGTGCGAGGATCAGGCCCAGGTACAGCGGCAACTGCAGCCAGCGCGACATGAAGATGAAGGCGGACAGTGGGCGCAGCTTGGTATGTTTGGTGGATGGTGGTAGGTGGTCGATCATGTGGGGGTTTCCTGGGGGAGTAAATACCAATTTTTGGCATGCCCGACATTTTACACTTGCTGTTGATTACTGCGCATGGCCTTGCTCCTGATTATTAGCTTTGATGAAACACGAAGTGGTATTGAAGCTTCGGCGTAGCGTGCATTTCCCCAGCGAAAATACTGTACGGCGTCCCCTTGACTCCTATTGCAGAAGGCGCTTATGGTTAGCCTTGATAGGGGTAAAACGCGGCATAAACGCGACATGTAAGGCGTCCGTAAGACACGGAGCCTATCGTGTTAGCAAACAATTACTACACTGGAGACAAGCATGAGCGCTACAGAAAACCAAGGGCAGGGCACGCAGCAGCAAGGACCGGAAGAGTCGCGCGTGTTTGAACCATCGGCGGCGTTTGCCGCCCAAGCCACCATTTCCGGCATGGCCGCCTACCACGCCATGGTGAAAGAGGCGGAAACCGACTACGAAGGCTTCTGGGCCCGTCTGGCGCGTGAAAACCTGAGCTGGAAAAAGCCTTTCACCCGCACCCTGAACGAAGACAACGCGCCGTTCTACAAATGGTTCGAGGACGGCCAGCTGAACGTGTCGTACAACTGCCTCGATCGCAACATCGAAAACGGCCTGGGCGACAAGACCGCCATCATCTTCGAAGCGGACGACGGCACCGTCACCAAGGCAAGCTATAAAGAGCTGCACGAAAAAGTCTGCAAGTTCGCCAACGGCCTGAAAGCCAAGGGCATTGCCAAGGGCGACCGCGTGATCATCTATATGTCGATGTCCGTCGAAGGCGTTGCCGCAATGCAAGCCTGCGCACGCATCGGCGCCACCCACTCCGTCGTCTTCGGCGGCTTCTCGGCGAAATCCCTGCAGGAACGCATCATCGATGCGGGCGCAGTGGCAGTCATCACCGGCGACGAGCAATTGCGCGGCGGCAAAAAGCTGCCATTGAAAGCCATCGTCGACGAAGCGCTGGCGCTGGGCGGCTGCGACTGCGTGAAAAACGTCATCGTGTACAAGCGCA
Source organism: Janthinobacterium amylolyticum (assembly GCF_051380655.1). Classification (NCBI taxonomy): domain Bacteria; kingdom Pseudomonadati; phylum Pseudomonadota; class Betaproteobacteria; order Burkholderiales; family Oxalobacteraceae; genus Janthinobacterium; species Janthinobacterium amylolyticum. The sequence goes on along the minus strand of NZ_JBNYXL010000003.1, from coordinate 415,555 downwards.
CGGGCAGCGACCTGCCGATGGTGGCCGGCCGCGACACCTGGCTGCACGACCTGGTCGAAGGCCAGAGCGCGCAATGCGAGCCGGAATGGGTCGATGCCGAGCATCCACTGTTCATTCTGTATACGTCCGGCTCGACCGGCACGCCAAAAGGCGTGCAGCATTCGAGCGGCGGCTACCTGCTGTGGGCCGCGCTGACGATGAAGTGGAGCTTCGACATCAAGCCGGACGATGTCTTCTGGTGCACGGCCGACATCGGCTGGGTGACGGGCCACAGCTACATCGCGTATGGCCCGATGGCCGTGGGCGCCACGCAAGTGGTGTTCGAAGGCATCCCGACCTACCCGAACGCGGGCCGCTTCTGGGAAACCATCAAGAAGCACAACGTCAGCATTTTCTACACGGCGCCAACGGCCATCCGTTCGCTGATCAAGGCCGCCGACGTGGACCCGAAAGTCCACCCAAGCAACTACGACCTGTCCAGCTTGCGCCTGCTGGGTTCCGTCGGCGAGCCGATCAATCCTGAAGCGTGGATGTGGTACTACAAGAACATCGGCGGCGAGAAGTGCCCGATCGTCGACACCTTCTGGCAAACGGAAACGGGCGGCCACATGATCACCCCATTGCCGGGCGCGACGCCGATGGTGCCAGGTTCCTGCACCCTGCCATTGCCGGGCATCATGGCTGCCATCGTCGATGAAGCAGGCCAGGACGTGCCGAACGGCCAGGGCGGTATCCTGGTGGTGAAGCGCCCGTGGCCATCGATGATCCGCACGATCTGGAACAACCCGGAGCGCTTCAAGTCCAGCTACTTCCCGGAAGAGCTGGGCGGCAAGATGTACCTGGCAGGCGACGGTGCCATCCGTAACAAGGACACCGGCTACTTCACCATCACGGGCCGCATCGATGACGTCTTGAACGTATCGGGCCACCGCATGGGCACGATGGAAATCGAATCGGCGCTGGTCGCCAACCCGCTGGTGGCCGAAGCGGCCGTGGTGGGCCGTCCGGACGACACGACAGGCGAATCGATCTGCGCCTTTGTGGTGCTGAAGCAAGCGCGTCCGACGGGCGAGGAAGCCAAGAAGCTGGCCCTGGAGCTGCGCAACTGGGTCGGCAAGGAAATCGGCCCGATCGCGAAACCGAAGGAAATCCGTTTCGGCGACAACCTGCCGAAAACCCGCTCCGGCAAAATCATGCGCCGCCTGCTGCGCGTGCTGGCCAAGGGCGAGACGATCACGCAGGATGTGTCGACGCTGGAAAATCCGGCGATTCTGGAGCAACTCAAAGAAGCGTCCTGATGTTGCTTGGGTAGCCAAAGCCCAAACCAACATCCGGGGTCGGACCCTGAGGGTCTGACCCCAGCCATTACCGGGTTACTGTAAAGAAGCAGGACTTTTACCCCACGGTAAATAACTTTGGCAGTCCGTAGAATCTTTGCTATAATCTGCGGCTTCGCGACAAGCGAGAAATAGTACGCAATGTAAGCAAGACACATTGCCTGCAGGAGAGGTGGATGAGTGGTTGAAGTCGCACGCCTGGAAAGCGTGTATAGGTTCATAGCCTATCGGGGGTTCGAATCCCCCTCTCTCCGCCAAGGATACAAATTGGCCAGTTCAAGGAAGTCCAAGAACGTCCACAAAAAACCGTTTTAGCCCGTGCTAAAGCGGTTTTTTTGTATTCTGGCGTCCAGTGCTGTCCAGCTGCAGCCAGCAAAAATCGGAGCTAGATACAGATCAGCTTACCCCAAGTCTGGCAACCAAGCCCTCATTCGCCGGTCTAAAGTGATTTCTGACGCATATGCTGAGGAGACCAGCCATGGCCAAGATTATCCCTCCCCTGACCGAGTTCCAGGTCAAAAATGCCAAGCCCAGGCAAAAGTCATACAAGCTGTTCGATGGCGGCGGCCTGTACGTTGAAGTGATGCCCAGCGGCTCGCGGATCTGGCGCATGAAATTCCGTCAATCGAACGGCAAGGAAAATACGCTGACATTCGGGCCTTATCCGGAAATTTCGATCATGGTGGCGCGTGAAAAGCGCACGGAGGCGCGCCGCTTGCAGCTGCAGGGAATCGACCCCGGCAAGTACCGAGACGACGCCAGGCGGCTCGCCGCCGAAAAAGCATCCAATACCTTCGAGAAAATCTCCCGCGAGTGGTACTCAAACAAGGTGCCGACATGGAGCGAGCGCACTGCACGGAACATGCTGCAGCGCCTGGAAGCCGATATTTTTCCAAGCATCGGCGACCGGCCGATCACGGAAATCCGGCACCGCGAACTGATTGCTACGCTGCGCAAGATCGAGGCGCGCGGCGCGACCGAGATTGCGCATCGCCTGAAAGCCGTCTGCTCGCAGATATTCAGCTACGCCATCCAGTGCGGCCTGGCTGACCGCAACCTGGTGGTGGACATGAAGGACGTCCTGAAGACCAAGCGCGCCTCGCACTATGCCGCCATCGATGCCGATGAATTGCCCGCCTTCCTGGACGCGCTGGCGCGCAACGAGGCGCGCATGTTCGAGCCGACGCGCATCGCGCTGCGCCTGATGCTGCTGATCTTCGTGCGCACCAGCGAACTGATAGAGACGCCATGGAGCGAAGTCGATTTGGAGAACGGCGAGTGGATCATTCCCTGGCAGCGCATGAAGCGCGGCAAGCTGACCGTCAACCCCGACACGACCAATCACCACGTCTGCCTTTCGCGCCAGGCGCTGGCCTTGCTGCGCCAGCTGCACACCATCACCGGCCGCGGCATGTACCTGTTTCCCAACCAGCGCGACCACGACAAGCCGCTGAGCAACAACACGCTGCTGGTGGCGCTGGCCCGCATGGGCTACAAAGGCCGCATGACCGGCCACGGCTTCCGGGCGCTGGCCATGAGCACCATCAAGGAGCGCCTGGGCTACCGCCATGAAGTGGTGGACCGCCAGCTGGCGCACGCGCCCAAGGACAAGGTGGCCAGCGCCTACGACCGCGCCCAGTTCCTGGCGGAGCGCCGCAAGATGATGCAGGAGTGGGCCGACTACCTGGAAGCCGTCGAGCGCGGCGATACGCCGAAGCCAGGCCATCATGGATCGCTGGAACTGGTGTGGCCAGCGCCGCGTCGTTAAGGAGACAGCCATGCCAAGACGAATTGAACCTCTGACAGAGCAACAGCTGATACAGGCCGAGCCTGGGGACAAACCATTCAGGTTATTCGACGGCTACGGCCTGTATGTTGAAGTCATGCCGACTGGCTCGAAGGTCTGGCGCATGAAATTTCGCCAGAAGGACGGCAAGGAAAATGCCCTGACATTCGGCCACTATCCGGAAGTCTCGTCGGCGCTTGCTCGATGCCGCCGCGCAGTCGCCCGCCAGATGCTGCATGACGGGCTGGATCCGCGCACAGAGTTCGACGCGGCCCATATGCGTCCACCGAAGCCCGTCAGGCGGCATTGCCTGCTTCCAGTTGCCATGGATGATAGAAAGGTAGAGCGCTGCGTAAGCCAGGTTGGCAGGCAAGCGCTGGAGCGGTTGCACGGCCTTGTATTCCCGGCGCTGAGCCGCGTCGTGGCCGACGAAGGCGTGAGAAGCGACGTGCAGATCATACTGGAGAAAATCCAGAAGGAGCGCAGCGTAGAGGTGATTGATTTGCTGTACGACTACTGCGCCGACATCATCTTTGGCTGCCTTGGATTGGGCATTGATGAAGATTATTTGATCGAGGCCATGAGGGATGCCAGGGTGGCACAGCGGCGGAGGTGAACGTCTCTATGCCGCAGGTATCCCGGTATCTCCCGGCTTCATTCGGCTCTGGTCCCTTTGTTGCCGATTGGCCTGGTGCTTGATGAAGTGTCGATTATTGAGCATACCGTGTTTGCAGGTCTGCTGGCCTCGATACACGCTTGCATCCAACGTAGCACCTCGCTCCTGAGCCATGCAGAGGAGCGTCCCTGCAGCTTGACGGGGGCAGGGAAGGTGCCTTCCTTGATGCTCGCATAAACGCTGCTGCGCGACTTGCCGCAGGTTGCCAGCACCTCGCCCAAGCGGATGAAGCGCTCTTCGTCCATGCGAGGTTCAACGCGGCGCTCTTTCAGGTATTCGGCTGTCGCTGCTTTCATGGCGTCCCCCTTCGTGAATCAAAAATGCCAGCGGCAGCACCGGGGCGAATGGCATCTGCCGCAGGCCTTCCCCTGCCACCGATTCGTCTTTAGCGGAAACGCGCTCGCAATCATTATTCCGAAAACACGCGTCCAGTATCGAATGCGGTAATGGCTGGCGCAACAAGAATCGGCCTGCCATGCCACTTGGATCAAGCCTGCCGCGCACTTTGTGTGAGATCAAGGCTGGACACAGGAGCGGGTTCGTGGAAGCTTTAGCAGCTAAAAATTGGGCAATCAACAGCGCATTCTTCATGCGATAGATGCGTTGCCATCGACTGGATTTCATTGGCCCCTTTGCTGTACAGCCGCCACATGCGCATGCGACTGCTTGCATCCCGCGTCATCAATACTTTCCAGCAATCGTTTCGATCCGCCCCAAGGGGGAAGTTTTTCTGTCCGTGCAGAATGGCGCAGCCATTGGAGGAGACGCGCGCTATTGCCGTGTAGTACTCGTAAAGCAGACTATGAAAATTTGTTGCTGACATTGATCAAGGGCAGCACAGATGTATGTCAAATGTTCCCACTTGGACGCTGCCTATTGCCGCTGATCAACCGTGCTACTTTCGGCATACATTCCTGCTAAATCTGCTCTCGTACCTGCAAAAAAATGGTTCGACCGAGGTATTACCCGGTGATTAAAGGGTTTCAGTCGCTGCACAGGGCGGAACTACCGTGCTAATTTCGGCATACATTCCTGCTAAATTTGCTTTCGTACCTGTAAAAAAATGGTTTGGTCGAAGTTGTGTCCGACGATTTTTGTGGCTTAGTCGCTGCGCGAAGCGGGGCAGGATAGGTGAAGTTAGCTAACCTTCGGTTAGCTAACTTCACACCTGCTTATTCGCACTTCGTGCTCAACGTAACACCCCAAATTAGACTTTCGAATGAGCATGCATCTACTGCACCTTTGGGTGAGTCCGTATCCGAATGGCAGACCTGATCCTTGCTCCCTCCAAATTCCTGATCAAGCAGTGTGGGAATTTAAAAATCTCATCGTCACTAACAATAATCTGGAAATTAGTTACGGAATGCTGCTACTCTCTACCGTGACAATTTGTGTATTTTTCAGATTTTCAAGATGTTATCCTCACAGTCAACAGTAGCTCTCTAATATTGATCTCAGCAACGATGAAATTATTTCGCTGGGAGGGATTCGTTAAATTTTTTAGAAAATAGAAAAATGGGCCGCTCAGCAGATTACACAATCCAAGGTTTTTTATATCAGTTTAATCAAACGCTTTCTGAATTATTGAAAGCTGCAGATGATGCTGTGATCACTATAGAAGGAATAGTGGAAGACATCGAGGTGGCAACATTCGCTGGAACGAAAGCGATACAATGTAAATACCACGAAACTCAAGATAAATATACGCCAAGTATTCTATATAATCCATTGCTTCAAATGATGAAGCATTTCAAATCCAATCCGACTGCAAAAATTAGCTATTACTTATTTGCACATTTTCCAAATGAAAAAGCAATTACGGTATCTTTAGATGATCTAAATAATGCGATTAAGTCAAAAAATAAGGATTTGAAAGACCTGGTGTTGGAAGTTGCTGGCGTTAATGTTGATGACTTCCTAAAGGTTTTTTCAATTTATGTTACCCCAAAGTATGACGACTTAATGGTGGAAAATGGGAAACTACTAGAAGCGCTCGGCTTTAGTAAGGTAGAGGTCGAGACGATGTTTTACCCTAATGCGATTCAAATTATCGCTGATTTGAGTATAAAACACGATGTAAAGCTTAGGAAAATAACAAAAATTCAGTTTTTAGAGGCGCTACGCCAAATTAGATCTACAGCCGTATCACAGTGGACACTTGCGCTGAATACTAGAAAAGTAGTACTTGAGACACGTCGTAAACAACTTAAAGAAAATCTCAATGAAAATGTCCGTTTGCGACATCTTGTAATATTTCCTAAGTTTATTGATAAATTTGAAGATCAAATTGTTCTTTTTATTAAGTCATTTACTGATAAATACCATTTTAAAGTATCACATACACATACTCCCCTTTTTGCGATAGATGTTAATGTAAATCTTTTCGATGAAATTGCGGAACGGCTTGTTGGGAAAGATGTAATGCCAAATCATGGCCGACCGGTTAAGACTTTTTCAGAGGCAAATTTTTTTCGCGAGCCGTTGGTCCAAAAGGATAAAAAAGAATTTGTTTTGCGACTTATTCGCTGGGAGGAATATAAAAACATTGCTATTAATACGAAGCCAGATGATCTTTTCGTAATCGGTGATGGCGAGGAAATTATGTTGAACGTAAGGGATGTAAATTTGGAATTTCTCGGAGCTGAGAAATTTAATGAAATAAAATACATGATGGGGATAATCAATGCCTATTAAGATTGGATCTGTGCTTTCCTGTGCTCCTGAGGCTATTGTTGTTATGGTCGATGGCCTTGAGATTTTCGAAAAAAACAAAGAAGGTTTGCAAGTTGGCCGTTTCTTAAAAATCGCTCAAGGCAATCTTGACTTCACGATTGCTACTATTCGAAATATTAAAGGAACTAACAACCTTGGCCTAGATGGAAGGCCAATTTGGAGTTTCCAGATCGAATGCCAGGCCATTGGGACATTGGTTGAGGACAAGACGTTTGATCGAGGCAGTTTACTTTTACCTGTACCGACTGAGCATGCATTTATCGCAGAGGCGGATACTCTCGATAAAATATTTTCTGCAGATGGGGAGCACGATTTCCCGCTAGGCAAACTCTCTATGAATAAGACGATTGATCTTATGATAGATGGAAATCGATTTTTTAGTAAACATATTGCTGTTGTCGGTTCAACTGGTTCTGGTAAGTCATGTACGGTTGCTAGCGTATTGCAAAGTGTTGTAGGTATTTCTCAGAATAAGAATAAAAACAAAAATGCGAGAAATAATTCGCATGTTTTGATATTCGATATACATGATGAATACACTGCTGCTTTTACACTTTTAAAGGAAGAGTCTTTTACTCTAAGTCGTCTGGATATTGATTCTTTACAGTTGCCATACTGGTTAATGAATTCAGAAGAGTTGGAAAGTATGTTTATCGAGAGTAATGAGGCAAACTCTCATAATCAAGTTAGTCAATTCAAACATGCTGTTGTTCTTAATAAAGAAAAACACAATCCAAAGATTACTGAAGTCACCTACGATACGCCAGCATATTTTTCGATTGATGAAGTTTATAGATATATTGAAAACTTGAATCGAGAAGTCATCGGGCGATTAGTTGGGGAAGATAAACCTAAGCTGGCTGATGGGCGATTAGTAACAGATCGAAAAATATACTTTGATAAGATTCATGACTTTGTTCCGAACTCAACTGCGAAGGAGAGTAAAGCAACCAGCGGGCCGTTTAATGGTGAATTCAACAGGTTCGTTTCTCGACTTGAGGCAAAGTTAGCCGACAAACGTCTGAGATTCCTTTTGAATGCGAAGAAGCCGGACGGGCAACCTCATGTTACCGAGGACTTTGAAGCATTGATGAAACAGTTCATCGGCTACCTTGATTTGGCGAACGTCACTATTGTAGACTTGAGTGGTGTACCTTTTGAAGTTTTGAGTATTACTGTCAGTTTGATATCGCGTCTTGTCTTTGATTTTTGTTTTCATTATTCTAAGTTGCAACATGCGCAGGGAAAGCTAAATGATATCCCTGTTATGTTGGTTTGTGAGGAAGCGCACAACTATGTTCCACGGAATGACCATGCTGCATATCGAGCATCTCGAAAATCTATCGAACGAATCGCGAAGGAAGGACGTAAATATGGCCTAAGTCTGATGGTTGTAAGTCAGCGTCCCTCAGAAGTGTCGGAGACGATCTTTGCTCAGTGCAGCAATTTCATGTCCTTGCGTCTGACAAACGATGCGGATCAAAGTTATGTGCGACGGTTATTTCCAGACAATGCTAATGCTATAACGGAAATTCTACCTAACTTGGCTCCGGGAGAGTGTGTGGTTGTCGGTGATGCAGTTTTGCTGCCTGCAGTCATCAAGATGCCTCTACCTGTTCCAGAACCCCACTCGCAAAGCGTTAAGGTTCATAAGGAGTGGAGAGAACCGTGGCGCGATGTTGTGTTTGCACAAGTCATTGAGCGCTGGCGCAAGTAGATTCAGAGCGAAATTAATGGCGCAGTAAATTAGCTACCTCGCGTATTCGATTGATCTCCTAGTTCTCCATGGATATTTTGTGGCCGAGAATTTTGTCGTTCAATGAATACTTAGGGGAATTTTCGGGGAATGGGCCTCTATCGGTTGGATCGCAACGGGAGCTCCATGCCTTTTCTAAGTATTGGTGAAAATGGCGATATCGAAAAATACTATCCATAGACAAGCACACTCAGTGAAGTTTTGCAGATTATTCATTGGCTCTTCTTGATAGCTGCATGGGTATAATTCGGCTAAAAGTAAAGACTGCCGAATATTGAATAAGTGATTGATTTTTGGGGTATGGTTGAGGGTAAATCCGAGATCGAATTCTGTCGAAAACAAAGGTTGGCGCGGCTTGCTGCGGAAGATAAAAATCCCCCTCTCGCGTGCATTTCCTATTATTTCTTTGAACCCTTGTCCCCCCTCAACTCCTCCTAGTTTCCCCCATGTATCGTAAGCCTCTCCCACAAAGCAAGGAGAGCCCCATGCCCTACACCTACCCCAAAGTCTCCGACCTGGAAAAAACCTCCATGGTCGGCAACCACCAATGCGTGGCTCTGGTCCGTCACTACGCGAGCGCCCCAGCCACATTATCCTGGAAGCAGGGAGCGGCAGTGATGGGTAATAGCTTGCTGCGCAAAGGCACCGCCATCGCCACATTTATCAGTGGTAAGTATGCGAATCAGCAACATGGCAATCATGCGGCGTTGTACATGGGACAGACGCCAAGCGGCATCCTTGTCATGGACCAGTGGAAGGGCAAGCGCCCGGGCACCGTCAGTTCGCGTACTTTGCGCGCCAAAGGCCAGCACAAGAATGGACTGTTTATCGATCCCAGCAACAACGCCGACGCATTTTTCGTTATCGAATAGGAGCGGCTATGCCATATCAATTGCAGACGTGCAGCGCAATGCTTCTCAGGCTGATGATAACGGGGGCTGCCTGCTGCATATGCCCGGTGCTCGCGCTGGCGGCCATGCCCGCCACCCATGCTTGCCCCGTAAGCGTGCCGGCAACATCGATCAGCCTGAACGCCGTGCCAACTGGCTGGACGCCGTATATCGACAGCCCCCTCTACCTGAGCGCCGCGGCACCTATCGATGGCGCACCGGAGCGCAGGGGCCAGCTGGTGCCCAGCGGCGAACACAAGAGGAAGGGCCAAACGACGCTCAGTTACCGGCTGGAAGGCAGTTATCCCGATGGCAAGTGGCTGCAATGCAGCTATGGTGCGGATGGCGAGGTGACGCTGGCGAGGAGAATGGATGACAGTGTCAGCCAGTGCGAGTTCAGTTATAAAAAGGGCAGCAAAGCCGGGCAGAACGATATCCATATCGCTTGCCGCTAAACGCATGTGCAATGTCTTGCAGGCATGCCGGTGACACATAAAAAATGCCGTCTAGCCGGGGCCGAAAGGCATTGCGCCTTTTGCTGATCGTGGTTCTGTTCAGAGTGTGGAATTCAGATACGTGAAGCGCGCGGCCACGGACGCTGTCATGTCGCGATAGCGCTTGGCCTTGACCAGACCAAGCCTTCCTGCGCCAAGAAAAAAAAGCAAAAATCGCCAAATAAGCGAGCCGCTAACCAAGCAGCCCGCCCCCCCAATCAAAACCGGTACTTGAGCGTCGCCGTCACCGTGCGCTCGGCGCCCAGGTAGCATTCGCCGTGGTAGCAGATGGTGTTGTACTGTTTGTTGAGCAGGTTGCTGGCGTTGAGCCTGAGCAGCCAGCGCCCTGTCTCGTATTTCAGCATGCCGGTGAAGATCGTATAGCCGCCTGCGCGCGAGGTGTTGGCCTCGTCGTTCTGACGCGGGCCGACGTAGTTGATGCCGCCGCCGATGCCGAAGCCCTTGGCCAGCGTCTGGTCCAGCCAGAGCGAGGCCATCTGCTGCGGTTCCGTGGCGGGCACTTTGCCGGCTTCGGTGCGGTCGGCGCTTTCCAGTACCCTCAGGTTCATCTTGGTCAGCGACGCCACCAGGTTCAGGTCGCGCGTCAGTTCTGCCTTGGCTTCCAGCTCGATGCCGCGCGAGCGCTGCTTGCCGATCTGGCGGGTATCGCCGCTGATGTTGTCATAAGTGACGACGTTGGTCTTGCGCAGGTCAAACAGGGCGGCGCCAAAGAAGAGGCGCGAATTCTCGGGCTGGTATTTGATGCCGGTCTCTACCTGCTTGCCGCGGCTGGGTTTCAGCGGATCGTTGTTGTAGTCCATGCCATTGTTGGGCAGGAAGGATTGCGTGTAGCCGGCGTAGGCCGCCCAGCCATCGGCGAACAGATAGTTCAGCCCGGCGCGGCCGCTGAAGATGCTGTCGCTCTGGACGGTGTGGCTGGCGTCGAGCCGGTCATCGGTGACGCTGCGCGCGTAATCCTGGCGGCCGCCCACGGTCACTACCCAGCGCTCGTACAGCTTGATCTGGTCTTGCGCATACAAGCCGGTCTGTTCAGCCGTCTGGGTGTAGTTCGCCCATGGCTTGGTCGGCGCGGGGATGGGCAGGTTGTAGACCGGGTTGAGCAGGTCAAGATCCCGCGTCGGGCCGATGAAGCGGTTCGCATCGCCCTTGGAGCGGTTCCAGTCGATACCAAACAGCAGGGTCTGGCTGACGTTGCCGCTGTGCAGTTTGCCCAGCAGCTGCGTATCGAGCCCCGTGTGCTGGTGCTTGTCGTCCCAGGTGCGCGCGATGCGTGTATAGGTGCGTTCGTCCGCTTGCAGTGCGTCCACCCAGATCACGCGGCGCTTGACGCGGTTATCCGTGTGGCGGAAGTGTTGGCGGACGCTCCAGTCGTCGCTGAACGCATGCTCGAAGCGGTAGCCGAGGGAATTCTGGTCCTGCCTGATGCGGCTGAATGCGGGGTCGCCCATCTTCACCCGCGTCAGGCTTTTGTCGGCGGCGATCGCGTAGTAGGGATCTTCGCCCGATTCATTGCGCAGCAACTCGGCCAGCACCGTCAGCGAAGTTGCCGAGTTTGGCGACCAGCGCAGCGAGGGCGCCAGCGCGTAGCGCTTGCGGTTGATGCGCTGGCCCGTCGGGTAGCGGTCCTGGTCGTCGCTGTCGAGCGCCACGCCAGTCAGGCGATAGCTGAAGTCACTGTCCGGGGCGAACTTGTCGCCCAGGTCGATGCCGATCTGCTTGCGCTGGAAGCTGCCGTACTGCAGCTCCACTTCGCGCACGGGATCGCCGCCTGGCAGCTTGCTGACACGGTTGATGATGCCGCCCGCATCGGCCTGGCCAAACATCACCGAGGCCGGTCCGCGCAGCACTTCCACGCGCTCTAGCAGGTAGGGTTCGGTCATGCGGTAGACGATGCCGAAGGGCGTTTGCGCCAGGCCGTCGCGGAAATTGCCGCTGTTGCCGCTGAAGCCGCGCAGGGAAATATATTCCCAGCCGCGGTTGTCCGGACCATAGGTATTGACGGAAATGCCGGGCGTCTGGGCCACGATGGCCATTACGTCCTGTGCGCCGCGCGCCTCGATTTCCGTACGCCCGATCACCGAGACCGATTGCGGGATTTCGCGCATGGGCGTGCCGGTCTTGGTGGCCGTGTCGGCGCGGCGGGCAACATAGCCGAAGACGGGGTCGCTGGCCGTGTCTTGCTCGGCCTGGACGGTGATGCCGGGCAGCGTCTGCGCCGCGGCGTGGCCGGCGGGCACGACCACCATGGCCGAGCCGTTCCTGGCCGCCGCCAGGCCGCTGCCCGCCAGAGCCGTGTCGAGCGCCTGTTGCAAAGTCATCGTACCCTGGATGGCGGGCGCGTTTTTTCCTTCCACCAATGCGGCGTTGACGGAGATCGCCGTGCCTGCCTGCTGTGCCAGCGCATTGATGGCCTGGCCCAACGACCCGGCCGGGATGGCGTATGGCCTTTCCACCGCCACCGAGGCGGCCGGCAAGGCGCCTTGGGCATGGGCGAACATGGGATGGCCGAAGAGGGCGCATGCCGCCAGCAGCGCTGCCGACAGGGCGCACTGGCGCTGCGCCGCAGTGCCGGCGTGGCGTTTGATGGAGGTGACGCGGAGGTGCTGCACAGGCATGGTATGTCCTTTAGGTAAGTTGTCTTGCTGAAGACGCAGAACTCCCCGCATACCGGACAATTATTTTTCCATGCGCAGCAAAGCATTGGCGGCGCAGGATTGCAGCCAGGGGGGCTTGCTTACCGGGGCTGGATGATGGCTTGCCCGTTTTCCTGCCGCGCCAGCCTGACCGGCAGGATGGTTGGCAGCACCCGCAGGAAAACGTCGGGCTCGGCGAGACGGAAGCTGCCCGTCAGCCGCAGGTTGGCAAGCGAGCTGTCCGTGCCCAGCAGCAACGGTTGCGCCAGGTAGTCGTTCCAGCGCAGCACGGCTTCGCCGAGCGGCGTGCCGTTAAATACCATCCAGCCATCTTTCCAGGCGCCGATGCTGGCAAGCGCCACGTTGTGCACATCGCCCGCGCCATCGGCGCCGGTGCGTACCGCCTGGCCAGCGCGCAGGCTGGCGTCCGGTATGCGTTCGGGCAACTGGCTGTTTTCGCCGCTGCCCTGGCCGCTCCACACCGCCACATGGCCTTCCGCGACTTCGACGTACATGGCGCTGTCGCGCACGGCTACCGTGAAGGTGGTACCCAGCACCGCCAGCTTGCCCCATGGGGTGTGCACGCTGAACGGCCGCGCGGCATCGCGGCGGACGCGCAGGTGAATTTCACCGGTCTGCAGCGTGACCTCGCGCCGGTCGCGGTAATACGCGACAGCGGCACGGGTGCGTGCGGCCAGATGCAGTTCGCTGCCGTCGCCCATGCGCTGCAGCAGTAACTGCGACTTGCCGGTGTTCAGTGCGGCCAGTTCCACCGGCTGCAACCAGTGCCAGCGCGCGGCAGCCCCGCTCAGGGAGGCCATCCCCAGCAGGCCCAGCGCCGCGACGACCTTGCGGCGTTGCATGCTTGCCGGTAGCGGGCGCGCGATATGCTCCTGCAACCCGTCAGGACTGGAGGCATGCCAGGCGTTCAGCGCCAGGCGATAGATGGCATCGTTGTCGCCGCTGTGTGCACGCCAGCTGTTCAGTTCCTGCTCGGCCGCCTGCGCCACCGCCGCACCACCGCCGTGGCAGCGGGCGATCAGCAGGAGGGCGTGCTCAAAGGACTGGCGTGGAGACATGGCGCTGAAGAATCAATGCTGTGCGTCAGCGAACAGGCGGCGCAAATCGATGCAGTCGATGACGCCGCGCACGATGTGTTTTTCGATGGCAGCTTCCGTGCATGCCATCTGCCGGGCCGCTTCCGCATGCGTCAAGCCATACAGGCGCACCAGGATGAAGGCCTCGCGGCGCTTGCGCGGCATCGCTTCCAGGCGCGACAACAGGCGCCCGAGCTGCTGGCGCGCGCACGCTTCGCGTTCCAGCGAAGGGGCGGCATCGGCGGCGATCAGGGTCAGGGTTTCCAGCATGCGCGACTCGGCCAGCTTGCGCCGGGCGCCGTCGGTGACGATGTTCTTGCCGATGTGATACAGCAGCGCGCGTGGATTATGCGGTGCCGTGCGGGCTTCCATGGCGATCAGCCGCGCATAGCACTCCTGGACGATGTCGGTCGCCGTGTGGCGGTCCGCCACGGAGCGGGTGAAGTAGCCAAGCAATTCGTTGTAGTAATGCAGGGTCACGCGTGCTGCTCCCATGGCGGCTGCCATGCCCGGCGATGCTGTCCCTCGCGGCGCGCACGACTGGCTGGATGGCGTGTGCGCAGAGAGGGGCGCTGGGCAGGATGCTACTATAAATAAGAATCATTCCTATTTGATTATACTGGACTTGATTACTTTTGGTAATGAACTTGATGATGCTCATCGCCTTGCCTTGCCTTGCCTTGCCTTGCCTTGCCTTGCCTTGCCATGCCGGCCCGGCAGGCGAGGCGCCGGAAAGCCTGCGCGTAAATGCATGGCGCATAAAAAATGCCGTTCAGTCTGGACTGAACGGCATGGTACCTTGCGGTGGCTGTGCAGCTTGGGCTGCGGATCAGGTCCGGATGGCGGACGCTATGACCGCGCCCGGCGCATCAACCCGCGCACCCTTACCACATGATCACGCGCTGCTCCGGCGCCAGATACATCGGATCGCCCGGCTTGATGTCAAACGCCTCATAGAAGCCAGGCTGGTTCTTCACGGTACCTTTCGCGCGGAACTCGCCGGGCGAATGCGGATCGCTCTTGATTTGCGCAATGGCCGCTTCCGGGCGCAGCTTGGCGCGCCATTTCTGCGCGAAGCCGATGTACAGGCGCTGTTCGCCCGTCAGGCCGTCGAGCACGGGCGATGGCTTGCCGTGCAGCGAACGCTGATACGCCTTGTAGGTGATCGACAGGCCGGAGTTGTCGCCGATGTTTTCACCCAGGGTCAGTTCGCCATTGATGTGGTAGCCGGGCACGGGGCTGTAGGCGCCGTATTGCTTGACCAATCCGGCGGCCAGGGCCTTGAAGGCGGCACGGTCTTGCGCCGTCCACCAGTTGCGCAAACGGCCCTTGGCGTCGTACTGGCTGCCCGAATCGTCGAAGGCGTGGCTGATTTCATGGCCGAAGGTGATGCCCAGCAAGCCGTAGTTGACGGCGTCTTCCGCCTTCACGTTGAAGAACGGCGGCTGCAGGATGGCGGCCGGAATGGTGATCGCGTTAAGCGCCGGGCTGTAGCTGGCGTTGACGGTTTGCGGCGTCATCGACCATTCGTCGCGGTCGACCGGTTTGCCCAGCTTGGCCAAGTTTTGCTGGCGGCTCCATTCGCGCGACGCGCGCACGTTGGCGACCAGGTCA
Source organism: Janthinobacterium amylolyticum (assembly GCF_051380655.1). Lineage (NCBI taxonomy): Bacteria > Pseudomonadati > Pseudomonadota > Betaproteobacteria > Burkholderiales > Oxalobacteraceae > Janthinobacterium > Janthinobacterium amylolyticum. Next base: position 400,518 of record NZ_JBNYXL010000003.1, on the reverse strand, counting down.
TGCGGCTGGGTTTTCATGCTGCTGTAGTCGCGCCATTTGTCCGGGTAGGCGATCTTCGGCTTCAGGGCGGCCAGCTTGAGCTGGGCTTCCTTCTTGGTTTCCGGGCCCATCCAGTCCAGCTGCTCGATGCCATCCTTGAACGAGGCGACGAAGTTGTCGAACATGGCCATCACGCGCGGCCTGGTTTCTGGCGGCAAATACATTTCCACGTAGCGCTTGCCGACGGCATCGGCCAGCGCGCTGTCTGTAAAGCGCAGGGCCAGCTGCCACTGCGGTTCGCTTTGCGGCACGCCGCGCAGCACCGTGCCTTCGAAGGCGAAGCGTTCCTTGACGGTGGCGCTGTCCAGGTAGGAGGCATAGCTTTCGATGACGCGCCAGTTCAGGTAGCTCTTCCACGATTCCAGCGGCACGGCGGCCACGGTGTCGGAGAAGCCGGTGAGGAAGCTGGGCTGGCGTACCACGGCCGAGCTTTCCTTTTTCGCCATGCCGGCGGCGGCGAAATAGGCTTTCCAGTCAAACGCCGGCGCCATGGCGGCGAACTGGTCGAAAGCGACGCGGTTGTACGATTTGACGGGGTCGCGCATCTGCACGCGCGTCCATTGCACGCCTGCCAGGCGCGTCTCGATGTCGAGGATCTGCGCCGCGTGGTCGGCGGCCTGCTTGTCGCCGCTCATGGCCAGCATGGTCTCGATATGTTTCAGGTACTTGGCGCGCACGGCTTGCAGCTTGGCGTCGTCCTGCTTCAGGTAATAGTCGCGGTCAGGCAAGCCCAGGCCGGACTGGCTGATGTTGATCGTGTATTGCTCGGGGTCTTGCGCATCGGGCGCGATATAAGCGGAAAACGGCGTGGCGATGCCATTGCCTTGCAGGTAGGCGAACAGGGCCGGCAAGTCCTTCTTGTCCTTCAGCGCGGCGATGCGGGCCAGGTCCGCTTTGACGGGCTTGAAGCCGGCCGCGTTGCGCGCCTTCTCGTCCATGAAGCTGGTGTACAGGTCGGCGATCTTGTGCGCATCGCTGCCGGGCTTGCCGGGATTTTTCAGGGTCGCGTCGATCAGGCCGCGCAGCTGGCCCTGGGCGATTTCGCGCAATTCGATGTAAGTGCCCCAGACGGATTTGTCGGCCGGGATTTCCGTGTTGCGCGTCCAGACGCCGTTGACGTAGCCGTAGAAATCATCCTTCGGGCTGACGGCCGGGTCCAGGGTTTTCAAGTCGATGCCGGAGACGGGCGCGGCAGGACTGGCGGCTTGCTGGGCGTACAGCGAAGGGGAGGAGAGGGCGAACAAGGCGCAGCAGGCGGCGCTGATCAGGGAACGGTGCACGAAGATTCCTTTAATTTTAATCTGACTTCATGGTGGAAAGCATGCTGTGTCCAGGCATGTGGCGAAAGATTATACTCGCAGGAATTGCACGTGACGGTGCTGCAATGCAACATGCCATGGGCGTGCCCGCCATCCGGTAGCACGGCAGGGAATGCTGCCTTTTGCCTTCCCACGCCATCTTCGCGGCCATGCCCGATGGCACGCTGCCATGGCCGGGCGTGATGAATTGCGGCAGCAGTAACAAGTACATGACGGCGCTCCCGGGATTGGCAAGGCTTGTGGTCAAGCCCATCAGAAACAGCTTGCGCGGGCCGTCGGCGAGAGGGCCGGGGTCAGTTTGACCCTGGCACCCCAAAGCAAAAAAGCCCGTGATTCCACGAGCTCCTTTGTGATTTTCATACTGAAGCGGCCAACTTCCGCCACGGCAAGCCGCGAAGCTACCCTAATCAGCCAAAACCGCCGAAACAATCGAGCGGCGAAGCACAGTCTTCCCGGCATCGATGCCACGCTGTGAAAACGCCGGCGGCAAGGGGCGGCAATGCAGCGGTGAAGTAACACGGTCGAGCTGGATGCACGACAGTATTCATTCATTTTTACGAAGTTAATGACAGGAATGCCAGCACGACCGGATAGAACAATATCGATATCGATTGCCCTTAGCATCGGCGCTATCGATTCGCGAATGCTTATGAAGCATGAACGTCCCTAAGCAAGCTGGATTGCCGTTCGGTTAACGAAAAAAGCCCGCCGAAGCGGGCTTTTCATTCTGAGACAGGGCTGAAAATCAGAACTGGTTCATGGTGTTGTCTTTACCGGCCGCTTTCAGCGCCGCTTCGCCGCTGAAGTAATCCTTGTGGTCGTCGCCGATGTCCGAGCCGGACATGTTTTGATGTTTCACGCAGGCGATGCCCTGGCGGATTTCCTTGCGCTGCACGCCGGCCACGTAGCCCAGCATGCCCTGGTCGCCGAAGTATTCCTTGGCCAGGTTGTCCGTCGACAAGGCTGCCGTGTGGTAGGTCGGCAGGGTGATCAGGTGGTGGAAGATGCCGGCTTCGCGGGCCGAGTCGGCCTGGAAGGTGCGGATCTTCTCGTCGGCGGCCAGCGCCAGTTCCGTCTGGTCGTATTCCACGCTCATCAGCTGGGCGCGTTCGTAAGCGGACACGTCTTTGCCTGCCGCTTTCATCGCATCGTAGACCTGCTGGCGGAAGTTCAGGGTCCAGTTGAACGACGGGCTGTTGTTGTACACCAGCTTGGCGTTCGGGATGACCTTGCGGATTTCGCTGACCATGCCGCCGATTTGCGCGATATGCGGTTTTTCCGTTTCGATCCACAGCAGGTCGGCGCCGTTTTGCAAGGAGGTGATGCAGTCGAGCACGCAACGATCTTCGCCGGAACCGGCGCGGAACTGGAACAGGTTGCTTGGCAGGCGTTTAGGACGCAGCAGCTTGCCTTCGCGCTTGATGATGACGTCGCCATTGCCCAACGCGTCGGCCGACACTTCTTCGCAGTCGAGGAAGGAATTGTACTGGTCGCCCAGGTCGCCTGGTTCATTGGTGACGGCGATCTGCTTGGTCAGGCCGGCGCCCAGCGAGTCGGTACGGGCGACGATGATGCCGTCGTCCACGCCCAGTTCCAGGAAGGCGTAGCGGATGGCGCGGATCTTGGCCAGGAAGTCTTCATGTGGCACCGTGACTTTGCCGTCCTGGTGGCCGCACTGTTTTTCGTCGGACACCTGGTTCTCGATCTGGATGCAGCAGGCGCCCGCTTCGATGAACTGTTTGGCCAGCAGATAGGTTGCTTCGGCATTGCCGAAACCGGCGTCGATGTCGGCGATGATGGGCACGACGTGGGTCACGTGGCCGTCGATCTTGGCCTGGATGGCTTGCTTGTCAGCACCTTGGGCAGCGTCCAGCTGGCGGAACAGGCCGCCCAGTTCGCGGGCATCGGCCTGGCGCAGGAAGGTGTACAGCTCGCGGATCAAGCTGGTGACGGCGGTTTTTTCATGCATGGACTGGTCTGGCAGCGGACCGAACTCGGATCGCAGGGCGGCCACCATCCAGCCCGACAGGTAGAGGTAGCGGCGGTCGGTGCTGTTGAAGTGCTTCTTGATCGAGATCATCTTCTGTTGACCGATGAAACCATGCCAGCAGCCCAGCGACTGGGTGTATTTGGATGGGTCGGCATCGTAGGCGGCCATGTCGTTGCGCATGATCTTCGCCGTGTAGCGGGCGATGTCGAGGCCGGTCTTGAATTTGTTCTGAGCGCGCATGCGGGCGGCGGACTCGGGATTGATGGCGTTCCAGGCGCTGCCTTGTTGCTCTTTCAAACCAGCAACAGCCTTGATGTCGTCTTGATATTGGGACATGTGAATCTCCTAAAAAGAAAAGCAATGTTTGAGAAAATCGCCGAGTGCGCCACAACGTCTTGTCGAAGCAAACTGCATGACTAAATAGTAGGCCGATTCAGGTATCTGTTCAAGTCTTATATAAGACATATAACTTAAATTAAGTCTTTGTTTTTAAACATGTTAATTATTATTTTTCATGATATGAAATGAATTTTCAAAAAGTGAGAACGCTGAGGCAGGCGGTTCAAGCGCTGAATTCCGCGATGTGAAACGCCTTTTCAGAATTTGGTGCAGCGCGACAAATCGGGGCGAAAAAAAAGCCACCCGAAGGTGGCGTAGCGGTACATTTGTTTTAATATCATGATCCGCTTGTGAAAGGTAACGTCAGCGATGCAGATTAACGGTATGGATTTACCCGTCGAGTATATTGCTTTTGCGGCAAGATATCGGTACGCGGCAGGATTCTGCAATTTGAGGTTGAAGGAGGAGCTCGATTCTTTCGGTCGCGTTCTGCAGACGGAATTGGCGCACATCTATACGGATGTCGTCGAATTGACTGCCCGGACAGCGCAGCTTGGGGCGTATTTCGTCTGCGATGGCTGCTATGGAGAGCCTGGAAGTGGCAGTGCCGGCCCGGGAGCCATGCCGGACATCGTTGATTTTACAGGAATCATTTGTTTCGGCATGGCCGGTGACGGGAGTCCATTCTGTCTCGATTTCAGGGGTGCCCGGGGGGCACCATCCGTCATCTTGTGGGACGATGATTACTGGCGAAAGATTTCAAACTCCTTTGACGACTTCCTGTTGCTATTTTCCTGATAGCTTGCCGGGGTAATTGTTGCAGCGCACGAGGCAAGCCCCGCGCGCTGCGTGTATTTAGCGTCCTACTGTCTGCCGTTGATCCTTGATAAACAGCGCCGTCAGCATGCCGACCATGCACACGCCGATTACGTAATAGGCAGGGCCCAGCACGTTGTTCTTCAGCATCAGGGTCACGACCACGGGCGTCAGGCCGCCGAAAATCGCGTACGACAAGTTGTAGGAAAACGACAGCCCGGAAAAGCGCACCTGCGCCGGGAACGCTTGCACCAGCACGTAGGGCACGGCGCCGACGACACCGACGAACAGGCCCGTCATGGCGTACAGGGGCAGCAGCAGGTCGGGGCGGCTGCCGACGGTGGTGTAGAAGATGTAGGTGGAAATGGCCAGCAGCACGGAACCGGTGAAAATCACGCGCTTGCCGCCCAGGCGGTCGGCCAGCATGCCGGCGATGATGCAGCCGAAGGCCAGGCACAGTGTTGCCACGGTATTGGCCACCAGGGTGGTGCGGGGCGCGATGTGGTGGATTTTTTGCAGCAGGGCAGGGGTCATCAAAATCACGACGACGATGCCGGCCGACAGCATCCACGTCAGCAGCATCGAGACAACAACGGCGCCGCGGTGGCTGCGCAGCACGGATTTCAGCGGCATTTCCGTCGCCAGGGCCTTGCGCTGCTGCATTTCCGCAAACACCGGGGTTTCATGCAGCCAGCGGCGCAGATACATGGCGCCAAAGCCGAAGATGCCGCCCAGCAGGAACGGGTAGCGCCAGGCGCCGTCGGCGATTTCCGCCGGCGTGTAGACCGTGTTCAGGCCCGTCGCCACCAGCGAACCGAGCAGAATTCCCACCGTCAGGCCCGCCGTCAGCACGCCGCAGGCAAAGCCCGTGAAACGGCTGGGCACGTGTTCGGAGACAAACACCCAGGCGCCCGGCACCTCGCCGCCCACGGCCGCGCCCTGGAAGATGCGCATCAACAGCAGCAGCAGGGGAGCGGCCAGGCCGATGGTGGCATACGTGGGCAGCAGGCCGATCAGCAGGGTGGGCACGGCCATCATCAGGATGGAAAGAGTAAACATGCGCTTGCGGCCCAGCAAGTCGCCGAAGTGGGCCATGACGATGCCGCCCAGCGGGCGCACCACGTAGCCGGCGGCGAAGATGCCGAAGGTTTGCAGCAAACGCAGCCATTCCGGCATTTCCGGCGGGAAGAACAACTGGCCTATGGCGTTGGCGAAGAAGACGAAGATGATGAAGTCGTAGAACTCCAGCGCGCCACCGAGGGCGGCCAGCGACAGGGTCTTGTAGTCTTGTTGGGTGAGGGGACGGCTTGCGGCGTTCGTTGCGGCGGTATTGGAATTAGGCATGTGTCTCGTTCTTGTATGTTATCGGAGATTGCCAGACCTAGCATACGCATTTCCGCCGAATCCGTAAACGCCGCGGCGGGGCATCCGTGCGGTGGTTTCCTCAGCTACATTTAATAAAACGCAACTATCATCGCCCTTCCGTTTCAGCACAATACAGAAGGGAATACCGCATGAAGATCATGATCGTGGGTGCCAGCCGTGGCCTGGGCCGGGCGCTGACCGATGGCCTGTTGCATGACGGGCATGCCGTGATCGGCGTTTCGCGCCAGCGGCCTGCCGACCTGGACATTGCCGACGGCACGCAGCTGCAGTGGATCGCGGCGGACATGGCCGACCCTGCAGAGGCCGTCGCCCGCATCGCCCGCGCAGCGCCCGATGACCTCGATGCCGTCATCTATAACCTCGGTGTGTGGGAAGAGAAAGCCTTCAGCGACGACTACGCTTTTCTGGACGATAGCGACGAGGCCATCGTCGACATGGTCAATATCAACATCACGGCGACGATCTTGCTGCTCAAGCGCCTGGTGCCCAGGCTGCTCAACAGTCGCAAGCCGCAGCTGATACTCACGGGGTCCACTTCGGGCCTGCGCCAGAGCGGGCGCCCGGAAGTGACCTTCAGCGCGTCGAAATTCGCCCTGAATGGCATTGCCGATGCCTTGCGTGAAAGTTTCCGCGCGCAGGACCTGGCCGTGACGGCGCTGCAGCTGGGCTATCTGAATACCTATGATGGCTTGTCGGTGCCGCTGGCGCAGGCGGCCGAACGGGGCGAAGGCGAGCTGATTCCCGTGCACGATGTCGTTGCCGTCGTGCGCATGCTGCTGAGCTTGTCGAACGTGTGCTTCGTGCGCGAGCTGGTGATGCCGGCGATCCGCGACGAACGCTTTTAAGCGCTACACGCCATCCCGATAAAGTTCGCTCCGGCCCAGGCGCTCTTCCAGCCAGTCGTCCACTTCCGAGGAGTCCATCTGCAGCAGCATCGCGCCCAGCCGCAAATTGCCCCTGCCCATGGCCAGCACGGCAAAGATGGCATCGAGCATGACAGGGTCAGGCTGGCCTTGCAGGTCGCGCGCCGCGATGGCAGGCAATTGCGCCCATGCATCGCGATAGCTGTCGGCCAGCCAGTCCGGCAGCGGCGGATTATGTTTACGGTGGCGCTCCAGCTCGATCAAGGCGATGAGCGCGTAGAAATCTTCCTCGCGTGCGGGCGCGCTGCCAAGGATGTGGACGAGCTGGGGCACGGCCGCATACGAGGCGACACCCACGTCGCCCTGGTGGTGCAAGTCTTCCCACAGTTCATGCCACACGTCTTCTCCCGCCTGCATGGCCTTGAGCGCTGCGCTGGCGTCATGCGCGATGCGGTAGCCGCCTTCCAGGGTGGGCCAGATGGGGTCGTCGAGTGATAACAGCATGGTGCTTTCCAGTGTGATTGAGAGGGGCGTCCACCCGCGCCGTCAGGCCTGGCGCGCGTAGGCAAACATGTGCTGTACGTATTCTGCCTTGCCGAGCGGCACGCCGTTGTGGCGCAGGATGTTGTACGCCGTCACCAGGTGAAAATAGAACTGCGGCGTGGCCCAGTTCACGGCGTACTCGTGGCCCGTCATGTCGAAGGTCAGGCCATCGGCCAGCGTGACCGGCACGGGCTGCTGCGCGCTGGCGTCGATCACGGCGCGGTCGGCGGCGGCCAGCACTGCCAGCGTCTGCGCGATCAGCGCCCTGGCGGCAGCCATGTCCGTGGGCGTGGCGAGCCTGGGCAGCGCTTGCCCGCTCAGCCGGCAGACGGCTTCCTGCGCCTGCGTGCAGATGAATTCCACCTGCCTGGCCAGGGTGTGCATGTCCGGCGCCAGCCGCGCGTCGAGCAGGTTTTGCGCATCGAAGCCCAGTGCCTGAGCATGCTCTTCGCCCTTGTTTAACAGCGTGTTCAGGGAGCGCAGCATTTGTGCGAAGCAGGGGATGGTGATGGCGTAGACCGACATGGATAGTCCTCGATTGAGCGGAGATGCAGGGGGCTGGCGCCAGGTGGGGCCTGGGCGGGCCAGATATTAGCATATTGAAATTTGTAATGATTTGCTAAAGGACTGCCGTTCCCGCTACCATGGCAGCCTCGGATGGCCGTCCTCGCTGGCTGCCCGGGTTTGCATATTTTCTCTCGATAGGAATGCCATGAAATCACTCGTTACCAGCGCCGTCTTCGCTTCTTTGCTGGGCTTGCTGCCGGCCGCTGCGCAAGCGCAAGCACAAGATGCACGCGATCAATTCTTCGCGACCCTGAAAAGCCTGTGCGGCCAGCAATTTGACGGCGTGCTGGTCTACCCCAAGGATCCCCAGCATGATTTCGCGGGCAAACGCCTGCATGCGGACTTTGCCGCCTGCAGCGAGCGGCAAATCAAGGTGCCGTTCCAGGTGGGCGAGGACAAGTCGCGCACCTGGATCATCAGCCGCACGCCGACTGGCCTGGCCTTGCAGCACGACCATCGCCACGCGGACGGCACGCCCGACGCCGTGACCATGTACGGCGGCATGGCCAGTACAACAGGCTCGGCCTTGTCGCAATCGTTCCTGGCCGACGACTACACGGCAAAACTGGTCAAGGGCGCGGCCACGAATGTGTGGACCATCAGCGTCAGCGCCGACGGCACGACCCTCACGTACCACCTGGAGCGCGACGCCCAGCCGCGCGCCACGGTGGTGTTCAAGCGCAGCGGCGCCGGTTAAGTTCCGTTCGGTCCCGTTGCCGGGTGCTTGCCGGAGGAGCTGCCGGGTCGTGTTTCAGCGTGCCCATCGGACATGCTACAGTCCGCCTTCGCCGCCTTCCCTGGATCAATATCGATGTCAACCTGGACTTCCCCGCCGCAGCTCGTCGCCCTTGCCGCCTTTTATGAAAGGGCGCAAGCGCAGCCGGACGCCATCAGCGATGCGGCCTTCCTGGCGGCTGTGAAAAGCGCCCATTGGCCCACCAATTGCTGGAGCTACGTGGAAGCGTCGTTCGCCATCATCGCGCCCGCCTGCCTGCTGCGGCCGCACCTGACACGCGAGCTGATCGTATTCCCCATCGATGCGATGATCGCGGGCGGCCTGGACGATGCAGGGCGAGTCGTCGCCATCGGCCTGGCTTGCGCCACGCGGGGCGATGCGTATGTGGAGCCCAGTGTCGAGGGCAAGCGCTGGCTGACGCAGGTGTGGCCAGGGCTGGGTGAGGTGGCCGATGCCGTGTTTCAAGCCAGGCTGCAAGCGGCGCTGGCGGACGATGAAGACTAGGCAAGCCTGCGCTTGACGTGGCAAGCCGGTTTACGTTACGGTATACGTAACTACTTACATATATCTTGGCTGACATGTCTTCCACCCTGCAAACCTATGGCTCCCTGATGCTGGCCAGCCGCCTGCGTCGTCTTTCCGATCAACTGTACGCGGGTGTCGATGCCAGCTACCTGGCGGCCGGCGTCGAGTTGACGTCGCGCTGTTTCCCCTTGTTGCTGCTGCTGCGCGACAATGGCCCCACGGCGATCACGGCGCTGGCCGCGCAGATCGGGCAGACGCACCCGGTGGTGGTGCAGCTGGGGCGCAAGCTGCTCGATGCCGGCGTGGTGGTGGAAATGCCGGACGCCAAGGATGAGCGGCGGCGTCTGCTGGCGCTGTCCGACGCCGGGCTGGCCTTGCTGCGCGACATGACACCGCTGTGGGACGATGTGCGCGCCGCCGTCGATGCCGTGTTCGAACAGGGCACGCCGCAATTCATGGCCCTGCTGGAGCGGGCCGAGGCGCGGCTGCACACGCAGGGTTTTGGCGAGACGATCGCCGCCTGCCGGCGCCAGCGCGAACGGGCGGCCGTCGACATCATCGATTACGAGGCCAGGTATGCGGCGGATTTCAAGCGCCTGAACATTGAATGGCTGGAACGCTATTTTTATGTCGAAGCGCTTGATGACAAGGTGCTGTCCGATCCGCAAAGCTCGATTCTCGACGCTGGCGGGCAGATTTTCCTCGCCCGCCTCGACGGCCGCATCGTCGGCACCTGCGCCTTGATCCGCGCGGGCGGCGATGCGTTTGAATTGTCGAAGATGGCTGTCACGCCCGCATGCCAGGGCCTGGGTATTGCACGGCGCCTGATCGAGCGCGCCTTCGACGCCTTCGAGGCCAGCGGTGCAACATTGCTGTTCCTGGAGTCGAACAGCAAGCTGCAGCCGGCCATCGCCCTGTATGAAAGCAGCGGTTTTGTCCATGTGGCGCGGCCTGCGGGCGAGGCGCATTACCAGCGCGCCGACGTCTACATGGAATGGCAGGGCAGGTCGCGCGGCTGAACGCACCCCATCGGCCGTCTCTCGCGTTACAATACGCGCACCCATAACGGAACCCTGGTTCCACTATTGAGAGACGCCGACGCCGCATGCCTTCCTTCCCGATGCCCTTCCCGCAAATGATCGTTCCCCCGGAGCCTACCCAGGCGCGCAGCAAGCAGGCATTCGAGCGCCTGCTGCAGGTGGGCGAGCAGTTACTGGCGGAAAACCGTTTCGATGAAATCGGCGTGGCCGACCTGGCCAAACTGGCGGAAACCTCGGTGGGCACGTTTTACCGCCTGCTGGGCGACAAGGACACCCTGAGCCGCTTGCTGCTGCAGCGCTTTTTCTCCGACATGGTGGAAAAAGTCGAGGCACTGACGGAACTGCGCCAGTGGGAAGGGCGCAGCCTGGAAGAATTCATTCGCGCCATGGTGGCCATGTTCGTGGCCGTGAATGGCGGGCGCAGCGGCGTGTTGCGCGCGCTCATCACGCGCGCTTCGCAGGATGCGCAATTCCGCGACCGGGTGCACCAGATCAACCACCTGATCTCGCAGCGCACGGTGGCCGTGCTGGCCAGCAAGTCGTCCAGCATCCGCCACCCGAACCCCACGCAGGCGATGATGGTGGTGCCGCCCGTGCTGCTGGGCATCCTGAACCAGCACACCCTGACGGGTTCGCTATCCTTTTTGTCGGGCGCGGCGCTCGAGGATGAACTGGTGCGTGTTGCTTTAAATTACCTAACCTCAGATATTTAGCGATTTAACTTGAAATCGGAATTCGGATTCCGTATTATGTTTTCCAACAGCAGGAAAACATATTCCTGCACCTGAACACAAAGCATGTTCAACAGCAAGGAGACAGAATGCGGCGTCACACGACATCCGATGTTCCATTGCATTACCTCGACCTCGGCACGGGGCACGGCGAGCCGGTATTTCTGCTGCACGGCCTCGGTTCCTGCGCCGAAGACTGGCGCCCGCAAATCGTCGCACTGGGCAGTGCGCACCGCCTGCTCGTGCCCGACATGCGCGGCCACGGCCGCAGTCCCGCTCCCCCCGGCGACTGGCAGATCGGCGACTTCGCCAACGACCTCTTCAACTTGATGGACCAGCTCGACATAGCGCGCGCGCATATTGTCGGCTTTTCCCTGGGCGGCATGGTGGGCCTGGAAATGGCCAACCGCGCGCCGGGCCGCGTGGTGAGCTTGTGCCTGATCAATTCGCAACCGTTCCAGGGCAGCAAGCCTGCCGCGCTGTTGTTTGCCTACTGGCTGCGTCGCACGGTGATCGCCACCTTCGGCCTGAAAGCCATGGGCAAGATCATCGGCAGGAAACTGTTTCCCGATGCGTCCCAGCAGGCACTGGTCGAGCGCTTCGCCACGCAGATGGCGGGCATGGACAAGCGTGCCTATCTGGCTGCGCTCGATGCCATCTTTCACTGGGATATCGATCCGCATTTTCAGGCCCTGGTCATGCCCGTCCTCATCATGGCGGCCGACCAGGATTACACGCCCGTCGAGAGCAAGCGGGGCTTTGCCGCACAGTTTCAGCATTGCGAATTCGCGGTCATTGCGAATTCGCGCCACGCCACGCCCCTGGACCAGGCGCAGCGTGTGAACACCTTGTTGCAGTCCTTCCTTACCATCAATTCAAAATAAACAGGCCACTCGCCGCACGGGCCGAGGACCGGACTTCGTCATCGCAGGGCAGGTGCTCGCTCCACGCGCGCGGGTACCTCCACGTCTTGTGATCCTCGCATCCGGCCATCTTTCCTGGCGGTGGGCAAGCCTGACATTGGAGACGCTATGAAACTTGCTTTGACATTATTGCCCGCCGCACTCGCCGTCGCCGGTGCCTTTTCCACCCATGCGCTGGCGCAAGAGGTGGTCGCCCCCGCCCCCGCTGCCGGCCTGAGCGCTAGTGAGGCCAGCGACGCGAAAGAACGCATGGAAACCGTGACGGTCTCCGCCCGCCGCCGCGAAGAACGCCTGCAGGACGTGCCGCTGGCCGTCACGGCATTTTCCGCCAAGGCGCTGGAACGGGCGAATATCCAGAACCTGGCCGACTTGCAGGAACGCGTGCCGAACCTCACCGTGTACGCCTCGCGCGGAACGAACACCACCCTGACCGCCTTTATCCGCGGCGTGGGGCAGGCCGACCCCGTCTGGGGCGTGGACCCGGGCGTGGGCATTTATTTCGACGACGTCTACATGGCCAGGCCGCAAGGCGCGCTGCTCGACGTGTTCGACGTGCAGCGCATCGAAGTGCTGCGCGGCCCGCAGGGCACCTTGTATGGCAAGAACACCATCGGCGGCGCCATCAAGTACATTTCGCGTCCGCTGGCAAAGGAAAACGGCGGCTCGGCGGAAGTGGGTCTGGGCAACTATAACCAGCGCAACTTCAAGGCCGCCTTCAATGTGGCAAATGAAAACGGCACCTGGCGCGCGCGCCTGGCTGCCGCCAAGCTGGACCGTGACGGTTTCGGCCGCAACACTTATAACGGCGAGCAGGTCAGCGACCAGGACAGCACGGCCGCGCGCCTGTCCGTCGGCTACTTCCCGCAAGACATCCCGCTTACCGTCGTGCTGAGCCTGGACGCCACGGACGACAAATCGGGCGTGCGCGGTTTCCAGCGCATGGGCGTGAGCGCCTTCGATCCGCTCAAGCGTCCGCCGAGCACGGATGCGTATGATATCCAGAGCGGCATGCCGGGCAATAACTTCACGCATAACCGGGGCGGCTCGCTGGTGGCCAACTACACCGTCTCGAACGACTGGTCGGTGAAAGTCATCGGTGCCAAGCGGCGCAGCACGTCCGAGCAAACCATCGACTTCGACGGCTTGCCGCAGCCCATCGCCGACGTCTTTGGCGACTCGCGCGACGAACAGAAAAGCCTGGAATTGCAAGCGTCGTACAGCGGCGACTATGGCGCCGGCGTGATCGGCCTGTACCGTTTCGAAGGCACGGCCGGCGGCGGCATCTACAACAATTTTCTGGGGCGCCAGTTCCAGGCCGCCGTCAGCACGGTGGAAACGGACAGCACGGCCCTGTACACGGACTGGACCTGGCCGATAGGCAAGGTGTGGAGCATCAACGCGGGCTTGCGCCACACGCGCGAGGAAAAGCGCGCCATCGTGCTCAACCGCGCCTTTGCCGATCCTGGTTTTACGCGCCCGATCCAGACGGCGGCCGACTTCGACAAGTCGCTTTCCGTCAGCAATACCTCGCCGAAATTGTCCGTGCGCTACGAAGCGTCGAAGACGACGAATTTCTACAGCAACCTGTCGCGCGGCTTCAAGTCGGGTGGCTACAACGTGCGCGCCAACAACCTGGTGGTGCCGGACTCGGCGCGGCCGTACAAGGATGAAAAACTCGACGCGCTGGAAGTGGGCATGAAATACGCGGCGCCGGACGATACCTTTGACGCCAACGTGGCCCTGTTCTACAACCGCTACAAGGACATTCAATTGTCCGTCTTCACCAGCTACGTGCAGCCGGGCGGCTTGCCCGGCTTCTATGGCGACTTCACGAATGCGGGCAAGGCCACCGTCAAAGGGGCCGAGTTCGAGTTTTCATGGCGGCCCAACCGCCAGTGGGAGGTCAACGGTTTCCTCGCCTTGCTCAATGCCAGCTACGACGAGTTCATGAGCGGCGGCAAGAATATCGCGGACACGCAAAAGTTCAGCAATACGCCGCGCCGGCAAGTGGGCCTGAACCTGACGCGCACGGACCGCGATGTCTTCGGCGGTGCGCTGCGCAGCATGGTCGGCTATGGCTACCGCAGCAAGGTCTATCCGACCACGGACTTGAGCGAAACGCTGGCGCAGGGCGGCTACAGCATGTGGACGGCTGGCGTCGTGTGGGAAGCGCCGAAGAACTGGACCCTGAGCCTGCATGGCAGCAACCTGGGCAATAAACGCTACCGCACGGATGGCTACAACATCCCCGCGCTCTTCATCCTCGACGGTTTCTATGGCCCGCCGCGCCAGATCATCGCCAAGGCAAGCTACAAGTTTTAAGGTTCTGCGCTGGCGCGGCGGGCCCCCTGGGTGCCGCTTCGCCGGTCGGGAGTACCGGCCTGGCTAACGTCCGGGCCGGTTGGTGGTCGCTGTTTTCGTCGTCAATAACAATCATGGAGACTGGCATGGCACATCTGCATCAACAACTGCGTCATTTAGTTACTGCCTGCATTGCCGCCTGCGGCTTGCTGGCCGCGCTGCCGGCGTCCGCCGGACAGTGGGACTTCGGCCTGTACACGAGCCTGTGGGGATCGCGCGAGTACCAGGTCTGGCTGCCTAGCAATTACAATCCCAACACGCCGCTGCCCGTGGTGCTGATGCTGCATGGCTGCGGTTCCGAGCCGAACAGCATGGCGGCCGTCAGCCGCTACAACGCCTTGGCCGACAGCGAGAACTTCATCGTCGTCTATCCGCGCCAGAACGCCACGGCCAACCCCATGCGCTGCTGGAATTTCATGCTGCCCTTGAACCAGGAGCGGGGCACGGGGGAGCCGGCCGTGCTGATGGGCATCTTGAACAAGGTCAAGAACAAATACGCGGTGCAGGACAGCCGCGTGTATGTGACTGGCATCTCGGCCGGCGGCGCCATGGCGTCCATCATGGCCGCCTGTTACTCGGATGTGTTCGCCGCCGTGATGGTGCATTCGGGCGGCATGTACAAGGGCGCCACGGGCCTGGTCACGGCCGCCGATTCGCTGTTCAACGGCAGCTCGTTCGATCCGAAAGTGCGCGGCAAGGATGCCTGGCGCTGCTCCGGTTCGCCACGCCGCTTGATGCCGACGATGGTTTTCCACGGCACCTCCGACATCGTCGTCAACCCCGTCAATGGCGAGCAAACCATCGAGCAATTCCTGCAGACCAGCGACTACGGCGACGATGGCCTGGACAATGACAGCGTGCGCTACCGTGCCGACAGCATCGTGCGCCAGACGGTGCCGTATGGCCGCAGTTACTCCATCGACACGTATCTGCACAATGGCGCCGTCATCGCGCAGAAATACACAGTCGAGGGCATGAACCACGCGTGGAGCGGCGGCCCGCCGGGCTGGCCTTTCAGCGATGAACTGGGTCCGGATGCCACCGTGATCAGCTGGAATTTCTTCAAGAATTACCAGCGGTAAAACGCAGCGGGCAGGGAGGGTGCTTGACCGGCCCCTTCCTGCGCCGCAGAATGTCGACGCATCGCGCGGCGACATGGTGTCCCGGCGCAGCATTGCGCATCACTGACGAGGAAACCATGGCCGCCACCTTGCGCCGTATCATTGCCCCGCTGGCCATCGCCAGCCTGCTGGCCGCCTGCGCCCAGGCACCCGTGCGCGGCTTGCCCGCCACTTCTTCCGCCGTGGCGGAAAGCAGCCTGCGCCTGCGCCTGATCGGCGAGCAGCGCATCGACTGGAAACACGATTACCAGGGCACGGCAGTGGGCGGCTTGTCCGGCATCGATTACGATGCAAAAAATGCGCGCTGGATCATGACCAGCGACGACCGTTCGGCCATCAACCCGGCGCGCTTCTATACGGCAAAGCTGCGCTATGACGCACAGCACGTCTCGCCAGTCGAACTCACGGGCGTGCATTTCTACCAGCAAGCGGACGGCAGCACCTATCCCGATATCAGGGCATGGCGGACGAAGGGCGGCGAAGTGCCCGACATCGAAAGCATCCGCCTCGATCCGCGCGATGGCAGCGTCTGGTACACGAGCGAAGGCGACCGCAAGCTGGGTGCGCAACCGTTCATCCGCCATGCGCGCGCCGATGGCAGCCTGATCGCCACCTTGCCGCTGCCGGCCATGTTTGCCATGCCGTCGCCGGGTGCTGCGGCGCAGGCAACGCCATCGGGCGTGCGCGACAACCTGGGCTTTGAAGGCTTGAGTTTCGCGGCCGATGGGCAGTCGCTGTGGGCGGCCATCGAGGCGCCGCTGCTGCAGGATGGGCCGGTGGCCGATTTCATTTCCGGCGCGCACAACCGCATCACGCGCTTTGGCCGCGATGGCCGGGTGCTGGCGCAATATGTGTATCCGCTGGACAAGGTGGCGTCCATCGCCGGCCCCACGCGCTTTGCCGAAAACGGCATCTCGGAAATCCTCGCCATCGACGAGCACCGCCTGCTGGTGATCGAGCGGGCCGGCGTGCAGGATGCGCAGGGTGTATTCCACGAATTCGTGCGCGTGTATGAAATGGATGTGCGCGGCGCAACGGACGTCAAGGCGATGCCGGCGCTGGCCGGTGCCAGTTATACGGCGGCCAGCAAGCGCCTGGTGCTGGACATGAATGCATTGAACTTGCCGCGCCTGGACAATATCGAAGGCATCAGCTGGGGGCCAACCCTGGCGAATGGCCACGCCAGCCTGGTGATGGTGTCGGACGACAATTTCCACGACAAGATCCAGGTGACGCAGTTCCTCGTCTTTGAAGTTTTGCCGCGTTGATGTTCAGCGTGCCAGCAGGCGCTGCATGAAGAGGTTGAAGAAGCGCGGCTGGTCCGACGCCAGGCACACCTGGGCGTTGGCCTGGCCCGCCACTTCGCGCGTATAACCATCGTCCGTGACGGCGATGCGCAGCGGTGTCGTGGGGCAGCTGGCCGGGTCGATCAGCCACGTGACGGGCACCACGTCGAACAGCGACGGCATGTTGCTGGACCAGGGCTGATAGGTGTCGATCCACTGGTGGTAGAGCAGGGTGACGGCATCCGTCAGCGGCGAACCGTGGCCGAAGATGGCGTTGCGCTCGACTTCGTCGAGGCGTATCTGCGTCGAGTCGAGCGGCATCATGACGATGGGAACGCCGGAGCCGAACAGCGCCTGCGCACCCCTGACCTCGGACGCGATGTTGTATTCCTTGTCGGCCGGGCGCACGGGCACATACTGCGACTTGCGGTAGCCGGCACGCACGGAGCCGCCCATCATGACCACTTGCTTTACCTGCTTGAAAGTAGCGGCGTCGCGCGCGATGGCCGCGCCGATATTCGTCAGCGGTCCCAATGCGAGGATCGTGATCTGGCCAGGCTGGCGCTTGATCTCGCGCAACAGAAAATCGATGGCGTCCTGCGGCGGCTGCGTGGGTGCGGCTCCCCGCTGCGCATAGCGGGCCTGTGTAAACGGCGTGGGGTTGGGCGTGGCAATGCCTTGCGCGACGGGAATGTGGGCGTGGCCCGTTTCGCGCAGCAGGCGTTCGAGCAGGCGGCCGCGCAAGGCCGTGTCGCCCCAGTCGGTGGTGATGCCGACGATCTCGATGTCGGGGCTTTGCAGCAGCAGGGCCAGGGCGAAGGCGTCGTCGATGTCGTCGCCGATATCCATGTCGACAATGACCTTGTGGGCAGGCGCGGCGGCGAAACTGGCGGGCAGGGCGGCAAGCAGCAGGATGGACGAGAGCGCGGCGCGGCGCAGCAGGGAACGGCAGAGTGACATGGCAGGCCTGTAGGGAAAAAGAAGGGCGCGGCGATTTTAGCAGGCGCACGCATTGCATCAGTACAATGCTGCCACTGCCCTCTTGATGAAAGCCGCCATGTTGTCTTGCCGCCGTTTGCCCTTTGTCCTGTCCGCCTTGTTGCTGGGAGGCTGCGCCCATGTCGGCATGGACAGTCCATCGGCCGCTGGCACGCAGGCGTTCGAGCGTGCTGCGCAGCAAGACAGCATGCGCAGCGAGTGCGACTGGCGCGTGCGCTACGCGCCGGTGGCCCCCGCGGACGCCAGCGTGGCGCAATTGCAGGCGGTCGCCACGGCCCGCCTGGCGGCCCTGCAGCTGGCACCGGCCTGGAGCCTGGACATGTCCGGCAGCGAGGCGCAAACATTTACGGATTCGTCCGAAGACCGGGCCGGCTTGCAATTGTTGCTCAGCATCGTCTTGCCGGCCATGGAGCGCTATCCGGCCGGGGTCTTCGCGCGGACGGGCTTGCGTCATGTGGTGCTGGTCAAGAACCTGAGCGTGGAAGGCCAGCGCCGCCTGGCCATGCCGGCGCCGGAAATCGACAGCGTCGTGTATGCCGACAACCTGCTAGCCGCCATGTGTCCGTCCGGCATGGAACTGCGCGTGCACCACGAGTATTACCACTTCATCGAATACCGGCTGTTCAACGACTTCTACTACCGCGACCCCGCCTGGCTGGCCCTGAACCCGCCCGCCGCCGTCTACGGCCAGGGCGGCGCCACGGCCTACGGCAAAGGCTTCCAGAACCTGGGCCACCCGCAACCTGGCCTCGTCAGCCTGTACGCGGCCTACGGCCCCGAGGAAGACAAGGCGGAAGTGTTCGGCTGGATGATGACCCCCGCCTACGCCCCGCGCCTGCAGCAATGGACCGCATTCGACCCCGCCTTGCTGGCCAAGCGGCAAGCGTTGATGGAAGTATTGGCTACCTTGGCGGGTTCTTACTAAATATCAAGTATTTCCTTGTCGTCTCATGGCATTGTCGTTTCTCCAGCCCGATTGTGCAGCATGACCGGAGAAAGCCATGGAAGGCGATGAGTCGATATCTGGTGCCCAGCGGCCATTGCGCCTGCGCTTGGGAGCATCCCGCAGGATACCGCCAGGCGTGCTGATACCGCAGCGTATCGCTGGTAGCGAGGCCATCTGTGGCGGCATCGAGTATCGCCTGCTGTGCGTCTCCACGCATGCTGATTTGCGATTGAACAGCTTGATCGCCCTGCCTGCCGCAATCGATATCATGACGGACCAAGGCCATGTGCGCAGTGTCTGCGGCATCGTCACACAGGCGAGCGCTGGCGACAGCGACGGTGCGCTGGCCAGCTACCAGCTGGTGTTGACGGATGCATTTTCCATCCTGGAAAAACGCATCAATACGCGCATTTTTCGGCGCCAGTCGGATATCGATATCGTCAAGCTCATGCTTGATGAATGGATACGTAGCAATACTGTGCTGGCACATGCATTTCAGTATGCGTTTGCCGATTTCTTCGAAGCGCAAACGTATCCTCAGCGTGAGTTTGTGATGCAGTACAACGAATCGGACGCGGCTTTTATTCGACGTCTGCTCAAGCGCAGCGGCGTGGCCTGGTTTTTTCGAGCCGATGGAGAGCAGCAGGCAGATCCGCACGCCGAACCTGCACATACGCTGGTAATGTTCAATCACAGCGATGCCTTGCGAAAAAACAAGGCTGACACAGTGCGCTATCACGCGGACCGCGCGACCGAAGAACGCGATACGCTGACGTCGTGGAATGAGTTGCGCAAGTTACAGGCCGGTAAAGTTACACGCCATAGCTGGAACGAGGAGCAGTCACGCGGGCGGCCATTCATGAGTGCCGATGCAGCGGGCCAGAGCCGGCAGGGTCTGGAAGCGAGTCTCGATGATTACCTCGTGCTGCCGCCGAGGGCGTGCAAGGATCACGACGCGTTGTGTCAATTGGGCATGCTGGCCATGCAGCATCACGATTACGAGAGTAACTGTTTTCATGCCGCCGGCAGCGTACGCGATTTGTGTCCAGGCGAATATTTCACTCTTGCCGAGCATCCTGATATCGACGCCCTGCCACTGGTCGAGCGGGACTTTGTCGTTACTGCTTTGCAAGTCGTGGCGCAAAATAATTTACCCAAGGAACTTGCCGTCAGGGTGGCACGCTTGTTCGTGCGCAACCGGTGGCTGGCCGAGGGCGATGTAATGCTGCAGCGTGAACTGGCGACGGCAGTCGATGATGCTTCCTTGCGCATGCATATCGAATTGAGCGCCGTGCGGCGTGGCGTGCCCATCGTACCTGCCTTTGATCTCCGTACTGATTTGCCGGCGATTGCCATGCAGAGCGCGATAGTGGTAGGGCCTGCCAATGAAGAGGTGCATTGCGACGCCATGGGGCGGGTGAAGGTGCGCTTTCCCGCCACGCGCGTGCAGGATCATCAGCATGCCGGTGGTACGGGTGCGTCGGATACGGACGCCGACTCTGCCTGGGTGCGTGTTGCTTCCAGTTGGGCGGGAAATGGTCCCGGCAGTGCGCAGCAGTGCGGCTATCTGGGGCTGCCGCGCGTGGGCAGTGAAGTCTTGTTGGCCTTCCTGGGGGGCGACCCGGACAGGCCCATCATCGTTGGCCAGCTGTACAACCAGAGCGCGCAGCCTATCGCCTTGAGCACGGCGGGAGACTTGCCAGGCAACCGCTATCTATCCGGTATCAAGAGCCGCGAAATCAAGGGCACACGCGCCAATCAGTTGCGCTTCGACGATGTGCACGGGCAAATCAATGCCCAGCTTTCCAGCGATCATGGGGCTACGCAGCTGAACCTGGGCTGGCTGACGCAGGACCGGCGCAATGGCCAGGGCATGGCGCGCGGCGAGGGTGCCGAGTTACGCACCGACGAACAGTTGGCCATGCGTGCAGGCAAGGGGATGCTGATTTCGGCGTGGAAGCGTCTGGATGGCGATGGTGGCCAAAT
Organism: Janthinobacterium amylolyticum; assembly: GCF_051380655.1. Taxonomy (NCBI): domain Bacteria; kingdom Pseudomonadati; phylum Pseudomonadota; class Betaproteobacteria; order Burkholderiales; family Oxalobacteraceae; genus Janthinobacterium; species Janthinobacterium amylolyticum. The sequence goes on along the minus strand of NZ_JBNYXL010000003.1, from coordinate 380,002 downwards.
GGCGCGCGAGGAATATTTGGGCTTGATGGAAAATTGCCTGGAATTGTTCCGCTCTCTGGGGGCGTATGCGGCCAGCCATCAGGCGCTGGAGAGTGCGGACGAGGCACAGCAGGCGTTGCAGAAAAGCTTGAAAAGCTGGGAGGGCGCCAGCAATACCGAACCGCGCGCCGAGCCAGGCGGCGCTGCGGCGATTGCCGTTACGGCACCTGCCGGCATCAGTTTTGCCAGTTCAAAAGCCATTGTCAGCTACGCCGCCAGCAACATCGATACGGTGGCGCAGCAGCATTTGCAGGCGGTGGCAGGCCAGCGCTACAGCGTGAATGCTGGCAAGGGGATCTCGCTGTTCTCCCATGCGGACGGCATCCGTGCCATCGCGCACCACGGCAAGTTTCTGCTGCAGAGCCAGCATGATGATACGGAAATCAATGCGGGGAAAAGCCTGAAGCTCACGGCCAGCGAAGGCAAGCTGACTGGCATGGCCGACGAGATTGTGCTCATCTCCAAGCACGGCGCCTTCATCCGCATCGCCGATGGCATCACCTTCGGCAGCAAGTCGCCGCTGAACTTCAATGCGCCCAACTTTGTGTTCAATGATCCGCAAAGCATGGAGGTGCAATTGCCTAGCTTTGCCGAAGGCAAGGCTGACCAGCAATTCATCTTTCAGTACGAAGGCAGCGAGGGCTCTATCGATGGCATACCGCAGGAACCGCAACTGGCGCCACAAGCCCATTTTGCCGTGAAACTGGGTGATGGCTCCTCGGCCGAAGGGCGCAGCGACGACGGCGGCAAGTCGGATCTGCTGGAGCGCGCGGCAATGCTCCTGGCCGCCATTGAAGTATCCAATAACAAGGATTGAAGACGCCGGGAGAGTGCGATGGGCAGCTATCCGAAAATACCGTACGTCGTGGGAGAGGATCTGGCGCTTCTGCATTGCGAACGCAGCGTGTGCAAGAAGGTGAAAATACGCCGCAATTTGCCGGGCAATATCATCGTCATCCATGGCGTCAATGATGTGGGCGTCAGCTACAAGGCGGTGGAGCACGGCTTGTGCGAGGGATTGACGCAAAGGCTGGGGCGCGGCTTTACGCCCGCCGCGTACCGCATGCCCGTGGCGGCGGACCGGGACAAGCTGGAAGACGATCCCGACGCCGTGTTCTTCAAGCGCACGGTCACCACGGAGACGAATAGCCCCGTGATTCCGTTTTACTGGGGCTACCGTGAAGTGGCCGAGAAATGCCGTACTGTCAACGGCCAGTTCGTCGACCGCCATGGCAACCGCCTGGACAAGGATTTGTCCAAGGAAGGCGGGCCGTTTGGCAATGCCACCAGCAATTTGCCCGACATGTGGCGTCCGGGTATCTATGCCCCAGTCGACCCGATGGGTGACGCCTTGCGGCCATTGAGGACGGCGCCCGGGCGCATGTACATGGTGCTGGCAGCCCAGCGCCTGGCCGCGCTCATTTCCATGATCCGCGATTACGATGCGGATGATACCGTCAGCATCGTCGCGCACAGCCAGGGCTGTTTGCTGTCGCTGCTGGCGCAAGCAATGCTGATGGAAAAGGGCCTGGCGCCAGCCGATAATCTGATCCTTACGCATCCGCCTTACAGTCTGGTCGACAGCCTTCCATTATTGATGCGAGGGGCGGCATGGTTCGATGGCGGCGAAGATGCGGCGATGAAGCCCTACTACCATTTGCTCGGCGGCGCACAAACGCTGGGCGCGCGCCTGAAGACCTTGGTGAATATCGTGGCCGGGGTGGCCAAGGGTAGCGGGAAGGCATGTACGCCGCCGTTTGCCGACCTGAAAAAAGATGAGCATCGCGGCATGGTCGGTAGCAAATGGCAGAGCGCCGAGGACCGCGATAACCGCCGCAAGATTTATCTGTATTTTTGTCCCGAAGACATGACCGTGGCGCTGGATAATATCCAGGGCATAGGCTGGGATGGCGTGCCGGATCATGTATCGGGAAGTGAGCTGGTGGAAGAGGAGGAAACCTCCAGTGTTGACGGGTATAGCGTTTCTACCGGGCACACGACTATGGTGGAGCGCCAGCAGGTACGCAATGCGCTGACAGAACTGGGCGGCAGGTTTTATCAGCGGGTATTCAGCAACAAGACCAGGCTGGATACGGCCACTGGAAAGACCACGGTGTCATTGGTAGGCAAGCCGCCACCTTTTGATTTTCCACTAAGACTCACGACAGAAAGCGAACAGTCGCATGTGGAGGTTTCCTTGCGCAGTCATCGTGCGCAACACAAGGCGGTGGCGTGGCCTGTCAATACCAAGTTGAGCAAAACGGAACAGCGCAACGGCATACGCACCATCACTGGCGAAGCATTGAAGCAGCCCGTGGCCGCCGACTTGCGCGGTACGTCGCAGATTGATCCTGCGAATATTCCGGCAACGTCCATGATGAGAAATCGTACGGTGGCAGATCAGGGTCCCGTGGAGGAGGTGGATCAATGCGATGCGCCAGTGGCGCTTACCAGCGGCAATGGTCTGAACACAACTGTCGAGGATCGTCCAGATCCGGCCGGCTATCGACGCTTCCCGGAGCGTGATGAAGCAATACGCGGTGCCGAGTTGGCCGCGATGAGCAATGCTTATAACAAGGACAAGATGCTAGATGGCAAGGGGGCGCTCGATCAACGCAAGATCGTTGCCGCGACGCGCTACAAGGAAGGCAATGTATTGGCGACCGTTCAGGAAAGCCCGAATGAGGCGCGCTTGCGCTGGCAGCGGGAAGTCAGTGCAAAGTCCTTCCATAGTTCCATTATCGGTAGCGCGAAGAATCATAGCCAAGTAACGGCATATGACGTGGCGATTGGCAGTGGCAAGGCTAGTTCTGATCCGTTGTTCTATGCGTATTTATGTGCGGTGGCGGACTGGCGGGTGAAGATAGCGTACGAAAGCGGTAAACGACGGCCAGGAATCCTTTTATGGCCGGAGTTTCTTGCGAGTTTTCGTATGTATTTTGATGCGGAGAGCAATTGGAGAAAAAACGTCATTAAAGGAAACGTATCTTATTACAACTCGGGTGTTTTACCTGTTGACCTACCGTTGCTGACAGGACCATTGTGGAAAATCGTTATGTCAGAGACCAAAAACGGTAAGAAGACTTCTGACATCAAGAAGTCGAAAAATTGAATGACTTGGGATCTTACAGTTTGCACTTCGCTCCGTGATTAACTTAGGCACGACACCATTCAATAGTTAGAACAGGAGGTCATCATGACCGTCGTACGTTGGATTGCTATTCCATTACTTGTACTGTTTCTTGTCCTATTCGTCAGGTGGCTCAGTGTCTCGGTACAAGCAAATGAACGAGAGCCAGCATTGAAAGAAAAAGTTTTGCAGCCCCAAAAAGTGAGCATGGATAGTAGCGCATCACGAAATGAATATGTTTTGGAAGTAATAGGTTTTGGGGTTACTTTTGATAAGTATCGACAAGCCAAGCTATGGAATGCTTTACAAAAAGGAAGTGCGTTCACATCTATCCGCGAACCAGACAAGCGTAAGTACGCTTGGAGCGCATTGGATAAGAATGGGGTCAGCGGAGGGCGTGCATACGATTCGATGGAAAACGGAATTAACCTTACCCCACTTTATTGGGGCGTGCCGTCATTTTATGGTGGTCCACCTATTCGCGATTCTCAGCAGCAGCTTGAAGCAGGAGTTCCGGTAGCTGGAGTGATTGCCGGCGCTGGGACTTCTGGAATGGCATGGCATTTGTTTTCAATAGCTCCCTGGAGCCTGGCTGAACGGCCAGATAGGTTATTGCTCGATATTTTCGACTTTTTTGATAAACATCAGGACGTGCCCTATGTGATTGTAATGTCCGACGATAGTGCGGGCACCAGAGATGGTATTCGCGCGAAAGGGGATGTCAAGATGTTGAAGGATGGATATTACATCCCCGACATGCCAGATGCCACCGTGGCATTTGTACTGGCTCGGCGCGAGCGCGTTGATTTTCTGCGATCTGCGATATGGGACGACCCTGAGAATAATTTTGTCCAGGAGCAATTTAGAGCGATGTATTATCAGTTGATGCAATCTCTGGCGAAGCCAGATAAGGAATTAGGGACGGACTTTCCTTCCGTGCCTCGTCAACCCACCGTCGCCGAATGGCTCACCGCCGCCGCCGCTTTCGCCCAGCGGCCCGATATCCGTGGCGTGGGATTGCAGTCCTTCGGCCAGCTCAATCCCTGGGAAAATCACCCCCCGCGTGACTGGAAGCCGACGCCGTGGTTTCCCATTCCGTGGAACCGGGAACAGATGGAAACCTTTGACCGCTTGCCCTCGTTCGGCTTCGTACACCGGCCTGTCTTTGTCAAATTTACGGATGAAGAAGGCAAGCCGGTGACGCGGCGCGATGCGCGTCAGAAGATTTTTGATACAGGCTGGCAGCAGGCACTGCAGACCTTGCCGGAAGCGGAGCGCGGTAAAGGTCCAGTGCGCGTCGTGGCAGGAACGGGAAATCAGCCGGAACAGTTGCTGATGCTCGAAGGCATGCTGCACGAGTATGCGGCGCAGGGCGGGCCGGAAATTGACAGTAGCAAAACTGCACAGTTCATCAACACCGATCATCGCCTGGGTAACACGGGCGCCGCGACTTTCTTCATGCAAATGGCCATCGGCGTGATGGGCAGTTACCATGACGGCGGCGCCAGCGCGGCGATCAACCTGCGCGACAGCAACGAGGCGAGCATTATCTTCATCACGCCGCCATCGGACGAGAAGCGCCGGCAGCAAGATGCCAACGGCGATATCTTCCGCAGCCGCGTGACGCCTGCCGTCGATCCTGCAAATTATGCAGCGCCGTCGGTGGAAGCCATCATGGAAAGCCAGGCGGGAAAATAATTCGGGAGGCAGCATGCGCAAAGTCATCCGTTTGGGCGATGCCACTTCGCATGGCGGCAAGGTACTATCCTGTGCCGCCACGCATTTCACGGTCGATGGCATTGCCGTCGCCTGTGTCGGCGACCTGTGCAGCTGTCCCATCAAGGGGCACCAGGGCTGCAAGATCAGCAGCGGGTCGTCCCGACACACCATCAATGGTGTCGCCGTCGCCTTTGAGGGCGACACCACCTCCTGCGGTGCCAAACTGATTGCTGGTGGCGTCCATTTCCGCACCAGCTGACACCGCATCCTCCTCGTCTTTCCTGGGAACTATATAATCGGCGCTTGGGCGATGTCCGCCCTGCAATCCCACTGAAGGAATGACATGCCAGGAACCATGCCAGGATATTTTTTGCGCCCCTTGGCGCTGTGTGTCGTGTCGGCCGTGTGCCTCTCTGCCGGTGCTGCCGGGCAGGTGGCGGTGGATGCGCAGCAGCGCGCTTCCCTGCTGGCCTTTTATGCACAGCAATACCCGGGCGAGCCGGCCGTGCGCACCGTGTTCGAGAGCGTGCCCGTGGTGGGTGGCCGTGGCAGCGAAGTGGTGGGTAGCGTGGAAGCGCCGCCGTATCGTGGCCATGGCGCGCTGTGCCGCACGCAGCGCACCAAGTTCGTGCTGCAAGGCGCCGGCAAGCAGGCGCGCTGGCAGGAAGCGGGCATGGAATATTTCGCCTGGCTGGACCGGGGCACCTGCCGTCCCGTGGCCGAGCCTGTCCGCATGCTGCAACGCGTACCCGATACGGAACTGGAAGGCGTCTTGCTGTACCAGAAATCGCTGCTGGAGCGGGCGCGGTTATTGATGGCGGGCAATACGGCATGCGCGCCGCTGCGCGCGTTGAAATTCTCGCTGGCGGCCGTCGATGTGGGGGCTGCCGCGCCGCGCGCCGAGGAGCGCTATGCGCTGGTCTTCAAGAGCGACCGCGACAGCTACGCGCGCATCTGGCTGCGCAAGAGCGGCGCCCAATATGACGCGTGGAATGTGACTTGCCCGCCGGTGCTGTAAACTGTTCGCCCTTTGCCTGATCCTTTTTTGACTGCCGCAACCATGAACCAGAATTCCACTTCCGCCCGCAGCTGGGGCACCATCGTCACGCACAGCGACGAGATGGCCATCATCTACCGCTACGTCGACACCTTCCATGACGACTGGGACCTGTCGTCGCAGCCGGACCGTATCATCATTGCCTGGCGCTACGAGGACGAGACGGGCATGCCCGCGCCGAACGAGCGCGAGCACATGGAAGAACTGGAAGCGGCGCTGGCGCCCGTGGTGGAAGAGGATGGTTTTGCCACCCTGGCCCTGGTGTCCACCGGTGAAAACTTGCGCGAGTGGATTTATTACACGCAGTCGGGCGAGGAATTCTTCAATCGCCTGAACACGGCGCTGGCGCCGCGTCCGAAATTCCCGATTGAAATCCGCAGCGCGGCCGACCCTGCCTGGTCGACTTATGCCGGTTTCATGGCGGCACTGCCGCCAACGGCCTGATCAAGCCAGCGCGGCGGCCACGATGCGCGTGGCGGCCGAGATGATGTCCTGGTTCGTCGGCGCGTTTTTCTGCTCGCGCGTGTAGTACACGGCGATCACCAGCGGCGCGCCGCTGGCCGGGTAGGCGACGCCGATATCGTTGACGCTGCCATAGGCGCCCGAGCCCGTTTTGTCGGCCACGGCCCAGCCGGCGGGCAAGCCGCCACGGATGCGTTTGTCACCCGTCGTGTTGCCGCGCATCCAGCTGTCAAGCAGCTGGCGCTGCGGCGCCGGCAAACTCGTTCCCAACAATAATTGCTGCAAGCTGTGCGCCATCGACGCGGGGCTGGCCGTGTCGCGCACTTCGCCCGGAATGGCGCTGTTCAATTCCGTTTCCCAGCGTTCCAGCTGGAATACCGTATTGCCGATGCTGCGCGCATACGCCGTCACGGCTTGCGGGCCGCCCAATATGACCATCAGGAAGTTTGCCGCACTGTTGTCGCTGTACTGCAAGGTGGCGGCGCACAGGTCGGCGACGCTCATGCCGTCGTCCAGATGCTTTTCCGTGATGGGCGAATACGTCACCAGTTCTTTTTTCTCGTAGCGCACGTGCTGATCCAGCAAGCCCGGCTGGCTGGCGCTGCGGGCCAGCACGGCGGCGGCCAGCATGGCCTTGAAGGTGCTGCACAGGGGAAAGCGTTCGTCGGCGCGGTGGCTGACACGGGCGCTGTTGTCCGTGCGCCAGGCAGCAACGCCAAGGCGCCCGCCTGCGGCCTGTTCCAGTGCCGCCAGTTGCGCCTCGGCAGTGCCAGCGGCGGCAGGCGCGGCAAACAGCAGCGGGGAGGGCAGCAGCAAGGCGGCGCCGGTGGCCAGCAGGGTGCGTCGGCGCGGGGAATGGGTGAAATTAGTCATGTTCGTGGCTCGTATTGGAGTGGGAAAGGCTGGCCAGCAAGTCGCCGATGGCGAGCAGGTTGGCCGGCTTGGTCAGGTGGTGGTCGAAACCGGCCGCGCTCGACTGGCTGCGGTCATTTTCCGCGCCCCAGCCCGTCAATGCGACGAGCACGACCTTGCTGCCGGCATCCGTCTGGCGCAGGGTGCGGGCCACGTCGTAGCCGTTCATGCCGGGCAGGCCGATATCGAGGAAGATGACGTCGGGCAAAAAATGCGGCGCCACGGCCAGTGCCTGCGCGCCATCGTGGGCCACTTGCGTGGCGTGGCCCATCATGTCGAGCACGGCTGCCAGGGTATCGGCCGCATCGACGTTGTCATCGACTACCAGTACGCGGAAATGGCGCGCGGCAACGGCGCTGGCAACGGGCACCGCCCCGGCTGGTGCCGCTGGCACCGTTACCAGCAGTGGCAGGCGCACGCTAAATGTGCTGCCCAGGCCGGCGCCGGGGCTGGCCGCCGTGGCGCTGCCGCCATGCAGTTCGGCCAGGCGCCGCACCAGCGACAGGCCGATGCCCAGGCCGCCTTGCGCGCGGCCCATGTTCTGCCCCACCTGGGTGAACATGTCGAAGACCGTCGCGATCGAATCGGCTGGAATGCCCACGCCGCTGTCCTGCACCGAGATCAGCACGTCGTTGCCGTCGCGCACGGCGCGCAAGGTGATGAGGCCGCCCGCAGGCGTGTACTTGGCCGCGTTGTTGAGCAGATTGCCCAGCACTTGCGCCAGGCGCGTGGGATCGGCATTCAGCGGCAGCGGGTGGTCATCGAGTAGCACTTGCAACTGGTGGCGGCTGGCCTCGATCAGCGGCATGCTTGTTTCCACGGCCCCGGCAATGATGGCCTTCAAATCCGTGCGTTCCAGCTTGAGTTCGATCTGGCCCCGCGTGATGCGGGCCACGTCCAGCAAATCATTGACCAGGTGCACCATCTGATTGACTTGCCGCTCCATCACGTCGCGCACGCGCGCCACGGTGGCGGGCTTGTCGGCGGCCAGGCGCATGATTTGCAGGCCGTTGCGGATGGGTGCGAGCGGGTTGCGCAGCTCATGTGCCAGGGTGGCCAGGAACTCCGTCTTGCGCCGGTCCATCTCGGACAGGTTGTCGGCCAGCTGGCGCAGCTGCTGCTCTGAACGCTTGCGTTCGCTGATATCGCTGAACAGCACTTGCAGCTTGCGGCTGCCGGGGCCGCCCAGGCGCGCGGCAAACACTTCGAACCAGCGCTCCATGGCCACGGCTTCGTTTTCATAGCGCACGGGGTCGCCGCTTTTGACGACCTGGTCGTACAGGTCGAACCAGTGCTGGTCATGGTTCGGCACGAGGCTGCGGATGGTCTTGCCGATGGCGTTTTCCAGTCCCGATTGCTTGACGAAGGCGGGGTTGCCTTCCAGGTAGCGGAAGTCGACGGGATTGCCTTGCTCGTCGTAGAGCATTTCGATCACGCAGAAGGCTTGATCCATCAAGTCGATCAGGCTGCTGTAGCGCTCCTCGCTGCTGCGCAGCGCGTCTTCCACCTGTTTCTGGCGCGTCACGTCGAGTATGACGCCCGGCAAGTGCAAGGGCGTGCCGTCGGCGCCATACTCCACGCGGCCGCGCGCGATGACGGAGCGGTACTGGCCATCACTGGCGCAGACGCGGTAGCTGGCCTCGAACGGCAGGCGTTCGTCCAGCGCCTGGCGGATGTGTTCGTGCACCAGGGCGCGGTCGTCCGGGTGGATGATTTCCATGTAGCGCGCCAGCGGCGCCGGTGCCGCCTCGCTGGTATCGACGGGAAACAGCCGCGCCATATTGCTGTCGACCGTGACCCTGTCGGCGGCGATGTCCCAGTTCCATGTCGCCACTTCGCCGGCGGCCAGGGTCAGGCGCAGGGTTTCTTCGTTGTGCTTGCTGGTGGTCAGATCGAGCGAAATGCCGGACAGGCCGACGACATTGCCTGCGCCATCGCTGGCGCAGGTGCCGCGCATGTGCGCCCAGTGCAGCGAGCCATCGGGCCAGCGTACGCGGATTTCGATCTCGAAATCGCTGGCGCTGGCGATCGCCGCATGCACGACGGCCTGCCAGCGCTGCAGGTCGCCGTCGAACATGGCGTTTGTCAGCTGCGCATAATTGATGTTGCCAGCTGGCGGGAAACCGATATTCGCCTTGAACGCATCGGAGCCGCTCATGCTGCCACTGCCCAGGTCGATTTCCCAGGTGCCCATGCGGCCACCCTGCATGGCCAGGCGCAGGCGCTGCTCCGTCTGGCGCTGCTGCGTCACATCGCTGTGTGAACCCAGCCATTCAAGAATACTGCCGTCGGGCGCCAGCACCGGCAGCATGCGCACGATCATGTTGCGATACGCGCCGCTGACGTGACGCAGCCGGTATTCCGCTTCGAACACGGTGGTCAGGTGCGACGGCACGACATAGGGCAAATTGCGATCGTCCGGATGCAGCGCATTGATCCAGCCGCGTCCCATCAGTTCCTCTTCGCTCTGGCCGGTGAATGCGCGCCAGGAAGGCTGGTCGGTGTCGAACTGGCCGAAGGTTTTCGTGCGCCAGACAATGTCGCAATGCGCACCCAGCAGCATGTGCGCCGCCTGGGAGGTACTTGGGGAAGAAGGTTCGTCGTGGCTGTGCTGGCTTGGTTCTGGCATGGGTCGCGTACGTAGTGGTGCAATGTGGTGCAGTGGGCTGGCGCCGCACCGGGATGGAGCGGCGGGCGGCACGCAGGTACGCCGATATTACAGGCAATTGCCGGCGCGGGGCCGTCCTCCAGGCGGACGCAAGCGTAATTTTCGTGCCTATCGGCAATAGCGGCGCCAGCGTCCGGAACGTGCCAAAACAGCGCGGTGGGTACCCTAGTGTGGCTGAATAACCACTAGTCAGCCGTTTATGTTGATGAATAAATATTTTACAGAACAATATTCTTGCAGCGCATCAGCCGCGTGAAATAAAGTGGCGCCTTACTGAAAAGTTGGTGTTCATCAGACATCCCAGAGATGCGGCCGGAACCACTGTTGACGTACGAGACAGTCAGGGCAGAGCCAGTGACGCCGAGAGCGGGGGGACATCCGCTCGCGCTGTTGCACCGTGATGGTGCAAACGATCGTCCAGCGCCGTACATTCCGGAGACAAGTTGCAAGAAAGACAGATTTCGCAATTCTTTTTTTAAACTTCTGGGAAACCACATGATCAAGATGTCCAAGATGCACAAGCGTTTGTGCGCCAAAAGCGCAGCGATGCTGGCACTGTCCGCTGCCTTGCCGATCGGCTCGGCTTACGCCGATGAAGCCGCTGCTGACACGGCCCCTGCCGCCAGCCAGCTGGAAACCGTGACCGTCACGGCACAGCGCCGCAAGGAAAATATCCGCGACGTGCCCGTCTCCGTTTCGCTGCTGCGCGACGAGAAGCTCGACGTGCTGGTATCGGGCGGTCAAGACATCCGCGTGCTGGCCGGCAAAGTGCCGAGCCTGAATGTGGAATCGTCGAACGGCCGCACCTTCCCCCGCTTCTACATCCGCGGCTACGGCAATACCGACTTCAACATCTTCGCATCGCAACCGGTTTCCCTGATTTACGACGACGTCGTCCAGGAAAATCCTATCCTCAAGGGTTATCCGATCTTCGACGTGGCCGGCGTGGAAGTGCTGCGCGGCCCGCAAGGCACCTTGTTCGGCCGTAATACGCCTGCCGGCGTGGTCAAGTTCGAATCCGTCAAGCCGAGCCTGGACAAGATCGAAGGCTATTACAGCGGTTCGGTCGCCACGCACAACACCATCAATGCCGAAGGCGCCGTCAACGTGCCGCTGAGCAAGGAATGGGCGATGCGCGTCTCGACCCTGCGCCAGCACCGGGACGACTATGTCGACAACACGTTTACGGGCCAGAAAAATGCGCTGGACGGCTACAACGAACACGCCGAGCGCGTGCAGCTGCTGTACGCGCCGAACACCACGTTCAACGCCCTGTTCAACGTGCATCAGCGCAGCACCACGGGCAGCGCGCGCGTCTTCTACGCCAACATGATCAAGCAAGGCACGAACGATATCGTCGACGGTTTCGACCCGAACAAGTCGTTCACCAATGCACCGAACTTCCAGCAATTGCGCACCAACGGCGCCAGCGCCCGTCTGAGCTGGGACCTGGACGGCGTCAAGCTGTATTCGATCACCGGTTTCGAGCGCGTGGGCAGCTATGTGTCGCACGGCGACATCGACGGCGGCGCGCCGACGGGCCCAGGCTTCATTCCTTTCCAGGTTGAAACGGCCGGCGGCATCACGAGCGTGAAGCAATACTCGCAAGAATTCCGCGCCGAATCGAAAAACGCCGGCCCGGTCAACTGGCAGGCAGGCGTGTACTATTTCAACGAAGATGCCAACGGTTTCTCCGACACCTTTGACACCAGCACGCATGTGCTGGCCTCGCACCTGGCCAGCCGCCAGAAGAACACGGCCTGGGCCACGTTCGGTTCCGTCAACTACGCCGTGAACGACGACTTCATGCTGCGCGCCGGTTTGCGCTACACCAAGGACAAGAAGGATTTCGATACGGTTGCGGCGAACAACGTCGTGCAGATCAATCCGACCAGCGCCGATGTCAGCAAGGCCAAGGTCAACTGGGACTTGAGCGGTACCTATAAGTACAACAAGGACGTGAACTTCTACGGCCGTATCGCCACCGGTTTCCGCGCGCCAAGTATCGCCCCGGCCAGCACCAGCGTGCCGGTCACCGTGGCTGATGCGGAAACCATCACCTCGTACGAAGCCGGCATCAAGGCCGACCTGTTCAACCGCCGCGCGCGCGTCGCCTTCAGCGTGTATGACTACCAGGTGAAGAACCAGCAGCTGACGGTAGTGGGCGGCACGTCGAACGTCACGCGCCTGATCAATGCAGCCAAGACGAATGGCCGCGGCGCGGAACTGGAACTGGAAGGTTTCGTCACGCCTAGCCTTAAAATGTCCCTGGGCGGCAGCTACAACTTCACGGAAATCAAGGACCCGAGCCTGTCGATCGCCACCTGCAATCCATTGCGTTGCAGCGTGACCGATCCGAAAAACGCGGCTGGCAACGCCATCATCGATGGCAACCCGCTGCCGCAAGCACCGAAGTGGACGGTAACGGCCACGGGCCGCTACTCGATCCCGATGGAAAACGGCGAATTCTTCGTCTTCACGGACTGGGCTTACCGCAGCAAGGTCAACTTCTTCCTGTATGAAGCGACCGAGTTCGCCGGCAAGGCCATGCTGGAAGGTGGCTTGCGCGTCGGTTACACCTGGGATGCCGGCAAGTATGAAGTGGCAGCTTTCGGCCGCAACATCACCGACACCAAACGTATCACGGGCGCCATCGACTTCAACAACCGCACGGGCTTCATCAACGAGCCGCGCCAGTTTGGCGTGCAGTTCAAAGGCAACTTCTAATTGCCTGATACCAGGCGCCAGCCATGTGCTGGCGCCTGCATTGCTACCCGCCGACGGTTCGCCGCGGCGGGTTTTTTTATGCTTGTTCGGGAAGCCGCGCCAGCCGCTGTGCCCAGGCGGGAATCGCCTGCCGCCAGAAATCCTCGACCGATGCCGCATGCACCGCTATGTCCAGAAACCGGGCGGCCGGCAGCAGGGCTGAGCGCAGCAGGTCGGCGGCGTTGCCGGCTGTATCGAAGGCGAGGGCGCCCGTCTGCTTGGACAGCTTTTCGCCGCTGTCGTTCGTGACAACCGGTACATGTAAAAAGCCCGGATGCGGCAGGTGCAAGACGTCTTGCAGATACAATTGGCGCGGCGTGGAGTCGAGCAAATCGGCGCCGCGCACCACCTGCGTGATGCCCTGCGCGCCATCGTCGACCACCACGGCCAGCTGATACGCCCAGTAGCCATCGCCACGCAGCACGATGAAGTCACCCACTTCGCTGGCCAGGTCCTGCCGCTGCGGCCCATGCCAGCGGTCGGTAAAACCGTACACGGCGTCCGCCCCTTGCGGCACGCGCAAGCGCAAGGCCCGTGCCGCCTTGCCCGGCGCCAAGCCATGGCGGCAAGTGCCCGGATACACGGCCGCGCCATGTTTCGCCGCCCCCGCCTGCAGGACAGAATCCTGAATCTCCTTGCGCGAGCAGCCGCAGGCATACACCAGCCCCTCGTCCTGCAGTTGCTTCAGCGCCGCCTCGTACAGCGGCAGCCGCCGGCTCTGCCACGTCACCTCGCCGTCCCAGTGCATGCCGCAGCGCTGCAAGCTGGCCAGGATGCCCATATCGGCACCCTCGACATTGCGGTCATAGTCCAGATCCTCGATGCGCAGCAGCCAGGTGCCGTGATGCACCTTGGCATCAAGATAGCTGGCCATGGCGGCAACGAGCGAGCCCATGTGCAGCGGGCCGGAGGGGGAGGGGGCGAAGCGGCCGGTGTAGGGGGCGGTGGGGAAGTTCGGAGACGGCATACTGTGAGTGTCGGCGGTGGTGACAGGTGCTTACGGTTTATTGCTCAAGGTTAGGAGCTTTGGCGACAGCGGCAAGTATCGTGCAGGGCGATCGGCAAGTCAAATCCTGAACTGTTCCTTTTGTTGTATTATTTATAATAAAATGTGCAGTATTATCTTTCGCATATAAAATTTCTTCTTTGTAAGAATGGGGGCATTCAGCTCTCTAAAATTTTATTTATGAAATCGTTTGCTAGAGTTTTTTTCGATAATGAAATTTCTCCATTGACGAGAAGTAATCCATCGATAGAATAAAAAGTATAGCTTGGAATTTAAAATTTTCATGATGTTATGCGAAATTTTAATTTGGCATATCGTATAAATTATTGCAGTGATTCAGCACGGTTCGTAGAGGAAAATATTGTTCCCCATCGGATCTTCAACGTTTAGAAAACTTGCATAGGGAGCCTCTACGTAATTGACGAAAAAAGCAGTTTTTTCCAGTCGTTCCTTGATCGAGTCAATTTTTTTCGTTGGTAAAGTGAATAAATTGATCGTGCCACCTTTGCAACCAACGCGATGTGCTTGCGCTTTGTAGCGTCCGCTCCAGACGACGTTCCCCTGCGCATCCGTCATTTCGCGCGGCGTGCCCAAGTGGTCGCAGTGGTAGTGGGCGATGCGGTCTTGCGCGGCGGTGCTGTCGGCTGCTGCTTGAAGACGCTGCCATGCCGATGCGTGCTGTGCCTGGATTTCTGCTTGTTCCTGCGCAATGACGACCTGCAGTTCTGTGTCCTGCCGCGTGGCGGGCAAGTCCCATTGCATGACGCGTGGCAAATACACTGCGCCAGCTTGCTGCCAGCCATCCGAACTGATCCTGGCCAGCGGCACGAAGCTGTCCGGTTCATAGAGATATGTGACCGTTTCACCTGTTCCAAGTTCCTGGGCCAGCGCATAGCCGTCCCATACAAAGAAGGTGGTGCTGCTTGCCACATGAGCGGGCTGGTCCCTGGTGATGTCCTGCCGATTGCTCCAGCGTGTTTCCTCGACGCGCTTGGCGATGCGGCGGCTGAAGGCGTCGTAGAAGTAGCGGGCGCGCTGGCGCGATTGGCGTTCCGTCCGGCAGGCCAGACTGAGGCGGTTTTCGGCGTCGTAGCGCAGTTCCAGATCGCTCCAGCTTGATTCCCTGCCCGTTGGATGAAAGCGCTTGCTGGTGGTGTTGCCTAGCCCATCGTAGGTATAGTCGATATCGCCATATCGTTGCATGACGTTGCCGTTGGCGGGAACGGCGTCGAGCAGATTGCCTGCCGGGTCGAAGGCGAAATGCTCGGCCAGGCCTGGCTGAATGGCGGACAGCAGTTGCCCGACCGGGTCATACGCGTAGCGCAGATTGCCCAGCGGGCCGGCTGCGGTGGTGCCCGTTTGGAAGATGGTATGGAGGTTGTCCTGCGCATCGTAGTCGAATCGGCGTTCGCGCAGCCCTGGCTGCTGTAGCGGAAATGCTTGCTGCCACCCCTGGCGTCGATCAGTTCGGCGAGCTGGCCGCGTTGGTCGTCGCGGTAGCGCAACTCGAACATATAGCCATTGAAGTAGCGCAAGGTGCCGTCTTCGCGCACCAGTTCGACGGTGACCATCTTGCCCATCACCTTGTCGAGTGCGATGGCCGCATCGTCGGACAGCACCTCCACCACGCAGGAGAAATCGCGCGACAGGCTTTCGCTGGCGTCGAGGCTGTTAGCGAGGAACTGGATGTGGGCGGGGCCGTCGCCGTGAGGAAAGTGCAGCCGCAGCAGGCGGTCGCACTGCATGTCGCCCACCAGCGTCGCCAATGCTGCCGTCGTATCCGGGAACAGACTCATCGCTTATCGCTTCATGGTAGGGATCGTTGGCCGACTGTAGCAATAGCGAACACAAGCGTTTTGCGCGGACGCAAGGATCAGGCATTGAGTGAGGGCATCAAATGCATGTCGTAATGCATGTCGTCGCGATGGCGCGGTGGAGCGCCAGCGCCGAGGAAGCTGTTGCAGCCCAACCCTCGCTGGTCGCCGGCCGCCAGCGCCAGGCCCTGCACGTTGCTGGCACGCAGCACCAGCACGATGTCGTAGTGCAGCAATGGGTGGCCGAACAGCATCAGCATCTGCCGCAGCTTGACGCTGGCAGGCGCGCGCGGCAGGAAGCTGGCGTGCTGCTGCGCCGTGAGCGGGCCAAGGCGCAACTGTACGGCCAGGTCGGGGCGGTGGCAGCGCTCGCCCATGACGGCGCGCTGGCCGAGTATCGCATTCATGCCACCGAGTGCCGTCTGCTCGCGCAGTGCCAGTGGACTCATGGCGCCTGTGGCTTCGCGCACCTGAAACGGCACGCCGAAGTGATCGCCGAGAATGCGCGCCATGACGATAGAGGAGACGTTGCGTGCCTGCAGCAAACCGCTGTACAGGCCAATGGCTTCGTCGTTGGCGCCGGGACGGCAAGCCGCCAGGGCCAGCAGGCTGGGCAGGAATGCGTGGCGCAAGGGAGCATGTTCGATCCGGTACTTGCGCCACGCCTGGTAGAACTGGGCCACGGCGCGGCTGGAAAACAGGTTGAGAAAGGCGAGCGCGCTGCTGTCTCGGGTGCTGTACTGGTGGGCCGCGATGCGCTCCGAATAGTGGCTGGGCAAGACGCCATGGCTACCCAGGAAACCCATGAAGGTGGGTGTCAGGTGCAGCCGCGGCACTTTTCCCGACAGCAGCGCGGGCAGTAAGGCATCGGCATCGCTGATGCCGCCCGTCGCCAGCGCTTCGATCTGGCTGGCTGGAAAACGCAGCGAGACGCTGTTATCGAAGCGCATGATGCGCGCCAGCGCATCGTTTTCATCGATGCCGTGTTCGGCCAGCCAGGCCAGCAGCAGGCACAGCGCCTGGCAGCATTCGAAGCGCTGCGGCGCATCGAGCAGTTGCTGGATTACGCTGGCGTGGTGTCGGCGCTGCGCTCTGGGCATCGTATGAGTTCCTCGCCGCTGCGCCGGGAGGCAAGCGTCAGCTGGGTAAAGCAGTTGAGCTGGCTGTTCAGTGCGAAATAGCGCTGCAGCACCTGGGCAAACAGATACGTGCTGTTGCCGACGAACGCCTGCTCGTCGATCCCCAGGCGGATGGCGATGCCGGGCATCAGGGTGGGGAATGGAATGGTGGCCATCCAGGCGCGGGTACTGCCGTGCTCAAGCGTGACGATGCCCTGGATCAGGCGTTGCGTGGCCGGCGAGCGGGGCAGGTCATACAGGCTCAGCATCTTCTGGAATTCACCCAGCCCCGCTTGCGTCAGGCCCGAGTAATTGAGCGACAGGTGCGAAATCAAGCGCCAGTGCGCGCCGCTGTCCGCGTCGAAACGGTAGCTGGGCGAGGGCTTGCGCAGGAAGCGCACGGGAATGCCGTCGGGCACATCCTCGGCCAGTAAGTCGCCGCCGGGCAAGCCGTATTGCAGTTGCGTGGGCAGGTCGCGGTTGCTGCACAGCAGCTGTGTCGAAACCGTGGCGCGCGCCGCGCTGCCGGGCGAAAACTGCGGATCAATCAGACTGAGCCGCATCTCATGGCCGGGACTGATGGCCGCCACGGCCTCGTCGCGGCGTGCCAGCCAGTATTGCCCCTGCTCCTGGCCACGCTTCTGGCCATATCTGGCCTGGGCCTCGTGCAGCGCGGTATATAGCGGTGAGAAGCTGCTCTGGCGCTCGCCGGCCTCGTCCTTGCGCACCAGGGTAACGGTCTCGATGCTGTGGACGTCGTAGGCGAACGCATGCGTAGTGTCGGCCACCAGCGCATAGTCGGGCTCCGTGTGCGTGAGGCGGATCGGCACGCCGGATTTGCCGAACAGGTTGACGACGGGCGTACAGCCAAGCAACAGATTGTCGCGGCTGACGGCGGACAATAGCCGCGCTTCATGGCTGTCGCTGCGCAAGCCGCTGAGGGGCAAGTGCAGGGTGAACTGGCGGCACTGTTGCGGCAGCAAGGCGGCCAGCCTGGACCAGGCGATATCGATAAAGTGGAATTTGTCGGGAAACGCAAAATACTCGGTAAGCAGGCGCAGCGCCGGGTGTGAACGGGCCGAAAATGGAATCAGCGCCTCCTCCTCCGCATAGCCGGCGGGCGCAAGTGGCTGGCCATCGACGGCTTGCCAGGGGCCATGTTCATCCAGCGCCACGTACGCGCCTGCGCCGCGCAGGAACAGCGCGTCGAGCAGGGCCGCGCGCACCGACGCTTCGCCATCGGCAAACAGGCGCAGGCTGGAAAAGCCGGCCTGCTCCAGGTGGTAATTGTCGCTGCCGCTGGCAAAGCTGATGCTCAGCAAGGCGCTGCAGCCGTCCGGCAGGCGCAGGCCGGGCGGAGCGTCGATGAGCGGAGAGAAATGCAGGCGGGAAATGGTCAGCGGCGCCAGGCTCACGTCATACGTGCTGGTGAATTTACAGGCCACGCCTTGCACCGGCTGCGAGCGCAGCACCGTGCCGCGCGCGATGCGGTACAGCTGGCCCCCGCCTGGCGCTTCATCGGCGGCGATGCGCACGATCGAACACGAGGGGAATGGCCGCAGATAGTGAGGGTACAGGGTTTCCAGCAGCGCATCGGTGAACTGCGGATAGTCATCGTCGAGGCGCTTGGCGACTCGCGCCGTGAGCAGGGCGACGGACTGGATCAGGCGCTCGATGTGCGGATCTTCACACGTCTCGCCGGCAATCAGCAGGCGCCCGGCCGCTTTCGGATAGCGGCTGGAGAACTCGCGCGTGTACTGGCGGAACAGGCCCAGTTCGCGCTCGTAATAGGGTAGTAGTTGTTCCACGATCGCGCTCTCCGCCAGCTGGAAAGCTTCATGCTGGCATCAGGCGTGACCGTGGGTGTTGATACTTAGCAATGAATACTAGAAATGGTATTCGGCACGTATCATCGGCGTCTTCGCCGTTTGCCCCACGTTGCCCGTGGTGGCGGCCGAGTTGCCGAACTTGTTCTTCCAGTACTGGTATTCCAGGCCTACGCGGAAGGTGTTTTTCGGGCTGCCCAGGGCCGCGCCCACGTCGAACATGACTTGCATGTCGATATTGGTTTCCACTGCCGTGTCACGTCCCACTTCATCCTTGCCCTTGGAGTCGATGAGGTTGAAAAAACCCTCGAACGAGAACAGCGGCGACAGGGGGATGGCCCAGGCACCCGTCAGCATGGCGTGCGTCTTGTACGTGTAGCGGCCCGTCACTTGCGAGATGGGCGGGAAGGCGCCGCTGGGGGCGTTGCTTTCACGCAGCAACAGCAGGCTGGTGTTGAAGAAGCCGGGCACGTCCCACATCAGGGTGGGGCCGGCCACCAGCATGCGCTTGCGCGAGTTGTAGCCGACGTCGTTCTTGGTGTTGACGTCGAAACCCAGGGTGACGCCGACGCCGCGCACGGGGCCGAACTTGATGTCGCTGCCGCGCACCTTGCCGATGTCGATGGTGTTGCGGTACACCAGGTAGGCCTCCTGTGCACCGGAAGTCTTGCCCAGCGCGCCGGGGTCCTTGCTGTCGGACATCAGGAAATCGAGGTTGACGAAATTGCTGCCGTATTTGTAGCCGCTGGCGTGCGTGATGGCGAAGATGTTTTTCTTGATGTCGTCCGGATTGAACGGTTCGCGATAGTCATTGCCGGCGCGCCAGCTCAGCGCGGTGTCGCTCCATTCGGCAGCCTGCGCGGTCGTACCCACGCCGAGAGCGGTGGTGAGGCAGAGCAACAGACAAGGTAGGTTTTTTGGCACTTTCGGCTCCTGGTGGCGGTGTTGGGAAACGGGAAATAAGGATGGCAGGGGGCGCCCGCACGATGCGCTGCGATAGGGCCAGTTGCGCGCCGTTCAATCCATGATGCGAGAAGCGCCGCGTTGGGCGATATGTCTTATCTGCATACTTACTATCAGTTCTTGCATATAATCATCGCACCTTCCCGCCCTTGCGGGGCAAGGCGGCCGCTGTAAAGCTGATAATTTTTTCAAAATTGTATACAGGTGTTGTTTTTTTGCGGAAATAGAAATGCACGCCGCCACGCCGTGTCCCCAAGCGCTGCGGATGCCGATACGATAGAGACAACAGCTTGATTTTTTCCACCGGCGACGATGCCGGCTATCCCGCAGCGAGGCATGAAAAAACCATGACGGCACGCCTGGAATTACTCGATATCAGCAAGCGTTATCCGGCCGTGGTGGCCAATGACGGCATCCACCTGAACGTGGCGCCCGGACAGATCCATGCCGTGCTGGGCGAGAACGGCGCCGGTAAATCGACCTTGATGAAAATCATCTATGGCGCCGTGCAACCGGATGGCGGCCGCATCCTGTGGAATGGCCGCGAGGTGCAAATCGCCAACCCTGCGGCTGCGCGCGCGCTCGGCATCGCCATGGTGTTCCAGCACTTTTCCCTGTTCGATACCTTGACCGTGACGGAAAACATCGCGCTTGGTCTGCCTGCAGGCACCAACATGGCGGAGCTGGCGCAGCGCATCGAAGACACGGCGCGCCAGTACGGCCTGGACCTGGAACCGCAGCGCCATGTGCACACACTTTCCGTGGGCGAATGCCAGCGCGTGGAAATCGTGCGCGCCTTGCTGGCCAGGCCGCAACTCTTGATACTCGATGAACCGACGTCCGTGCTGACACCGGGCGCCGTGGAAAAACTGTTTACAACGTTGCGTCAGCTGGCGGCCGAAGGCTGCAGCATCCTCTACATCAGCCACAAGCTCGACGAGATCCGCGCCCTGTGCCATACGTGCACGGTGGTGCGCGCTGGCAAGAACGCAGGCGTGTGCGACCCTGCGCAAGAGTCGGCGGCCAGCCTGTCGCGCATGATGATCGGCGCCGAGCCGCCGGCCGTCACGCGCGTGGCGCGCACGCCGGGCGCGGCCATGCTCAGCGTCAAGGGCCTCGATCTGCCGAAGAGCCACCCGTTCGCCACGCAGTTGACGGACATTCATTTCGACGTGCGCGCGGGAGAAATCGTCGGCATCGCCGGTGTTTCCGGCAATGGCCAGCAGGAATTGCTGGCCGCCCTGTCGGGCGAGGATACGCGCGCGCCCGCCGCCAGCATCGTGCTGAACGGCACGCCAGTGGGGCGTTTGCCGCCGGGCCGCCGGCGCGCGCTGGGCTTCGGTTTCGTGCCGGAGGAAAGGCTGGGACGCGGCGCCGTGCCCGACATGGCGCTGGCCGACAACGTTTTATTGAGCTTGCAGACTCCCGCCACCATCCGCCACGGCTTCGTGCGGCACAAGGTGATCGCGCAGCGGGCGGCCGCCATCATCGCCCGTTTCCAGGTCAAGGCGGGCGGGCCGCAGGCGCTGGCGCGCAGCCTGTCGGGGGGCAACTTGCAGAAATACATAGTCGGGCGCGAAGTCATGCGCGAACCCACCGTGCTGGTGGTGGCGCAGCCGACCTGGGGCGTGGACGTGGGCGCCGCCGCGCAGATCCGCGCCGAATTGCTGGCCTTGCGCGACGCCGGTTGCGCACTGCTGGTGGTGTCGGAAGAGCTCGATGAATTGTTCGATCTCAGCGACCGTTTGCTGGTGATGGCGAAGGGGAAAATCTCGCCGTCCCTGGACGTGGGCGAGGCCAGCGTGGCGCAGGTGGGTCAATGGATGAGCGGGCTGTGGCCGCAGGAGGTTGCCCATGGCTAAGTTCGTCTTGCGGCTGGAAAAGCGTCAGGTGTACCCGAAGGGGACGGCCCATGGATAAGTTCGTTTTGCGGCTGGAAAAGCGTCAGGTGTACCCGAAGGGGACGGCCCATGGCTAAGTTCGCCTTGCGCCTGGAAGCCCGTCCGTCCCCGTCGCGCCTGATGTCGTGGCTGTCGCCCCTGCTGGCCGTGCTGCTCACGGTGCTGTGCGGCGCGCTATTGTTCATGGCGCTGGGCCACGATCCGCTGGCGGGACTGGCCGTCTTTTTCGTCGAACCCTTGCGCGATGCGCACGGCTGGTCCGAGCTGGGCCTCAAGGTGGCACCGCTGCTCTTGATCGCCGTGGGCCTGGCCATCTGCTTTCGCGCCAACATCTACAACATCGGCGCGGAAGGGCAGCTGACCCTGGGCGCCATCTGCGGCGGCGCGGCGGCCCTGTACCTCGACGACGGCGTGGGTAGCGCGGCCATCATCGGCGTGTCCTTGCTGGCCGGCATGGCGGGCGGCATGCTGTGGGCGGGACTGGTGGCCTGGCTGCGCGACCGCTACAACGCCAGCGAAATCCTCGTTTCGCTGATGCTCGTCTACATCGCGCAATTGCTGCTCAGCTATCTGGTGTACGGCGTGCTGCGCGATCCGGAAGGGTTCAATTTTCCCCAGTCGAAACTGCTGTCGGACGGCTTGCTGCTGCCGATGGTCATCAGCGATACGCGCTTGCACGTGGGCATCGTCTTCGCCGTGCTGGCCTCGCTGGGCGGCTGGCTGTATTTATCCCGCAGCATTGCCGGCTTCCGCCTGCGTGTGGGCGGCATGGCGCCGGCCGCCGCCCGCTATGCGGGGTTTTCCTCGCGCAAGACCTTGTGGTCGTCCTTGCTGATTTGCGGCGCCCTGTCGGGCCTGGCGGGCGCATGCGAAGTGCTGGGACCGATGGGGCAGCTGACGCCCACCGTCTCGCCTGGCTATGGCTTTGCCGCCATCATCGTTGCCTTTGTCGGACGGCTGCATCCGGTGGGCGTGATTTTTTCCAGCTTCGTCATGGCCCTGTTTTATATCGGCGGCGAACTGGCGCAATCGCGCCTGGGCTTGCCCAGTGCCATCACCGGCGTGTTCCAGGGCATCTTGCTGTTCGCCTTGCTCGCCTGCGACGTGCTGATCCAATACAAACTGCGCTGGAGAAAACATGGATAACCTGCTGCTGACCATCGCGCCCCTGCTCGCCGCCAGCATCAATGCGGGCACGCCGTTGATGCTCGCTGCCCTCGGTTTATTGGTAAATGAAAAGGCGGGCGTGGTCAACCTGGGCGCGGAAGGCATGATGCTGGTCTCGGCCATCACGGGCTTTGCCGTGGCCGTCAATACGGGCAGTGCTACCCTGGGCTTTCTGGCGGGCGCCGGTGCCAGCATGCTGCTGTCCGGCTTCTTTGCCTGGCTGACCGTGTGGCTGGGCACGAACCAGTATGCGACGGGCCTGGCCCTGTCGCTGTTCGGCGCCGGTGCCTCGACGTATATCGGTTTGAAGTACGTGGGCAACAGCTTGCAGAACGGCCGCTTCGGCATTCCCTTGCTGGAAGACATACCCGTGCTGGGGCCGGCCCTGTTCCGCCAGCATCCGATGGTGTACCTGTCCTTGCTGCTGTGCGCGGCCATCGCCTGGTTTTTATACCGCACGCGGGCGGGACTGGTGCTGCGCGCCGTGGGCGAATCGCCCGCGTCCGCCCATGCGCTCGGCTACCCCGTGCGCCGCATCCGCCTGGCGGCCGTGCTGTTCGGCGGCGCCTGCTGCGGCCTGGCCGGCGCGTTTTTATCGCTGGTGTACACGCCGCTGTGGGTCGAGGGCATGGTGGCCGGGCGCGGCTGGATCGCGCTGGCGCTGACCACCTTTGCCACCTGGCGCCCGGCGCGCGTGGTGGGCGGCGCCTACCTGTTTGGCGGCATCACGATTTTGACGTTCCACGCGCAGGCGCTGGGCGTGCCGATCGCCTCGCAGCTGCTGTCGATGCTGCCGTATCTGGCGGCCATCGTCGTGCTCGTGCTTATTTCCAGCAATGCCAATTACATCAAGCTCAACATGCCCGCCTCGCTGGGGAAAAATTTCAATCCCGGAAGTTAATCACTCACCACAAGGAAAACCATGAGCAAGAAACTGTTGTGTGCAGCCGTCTGCAGTGCCGCATTGATGTCCGCCATGCCCGCCATGGCTGCCGCGCCCGCCGCCGCGCCGCTGAATGTCGGTTTCGTGTATATCAGCCCCATCGGTGACGCGGGCTGGACCACGCAGCACGATATCGCCCGCAAGGAAATGGAAAAGGCGCTGGGCAGCAAGATCACGACCAAATATGTGGAAAACGTGCCGGAAAGCGCGGATGCGGAACGGGTGATCCGCGACCTGGCGCAAACGGGCAGCAAGCTGGTCATCACGACGTCGTTCGGCTACATGAACCCTACCTTGAAAGTGGCAAAGCAATTTCCGAATGTGAAGTTCATCCATTTGACGGGCTATAAAACGGCGCCCAACGTGGCCAACACGAATGCGCGTTTCTACGAAGGCCGCTACCTGGCCGGCGTGCTGGCGGCCAAGATGAGCAAGACGCATGTGGCCGGCTATGTGGCGGCGTTTCCCATCCCGGAAGTGTTGCAGGGCGTGAACGCTTTTACGCGCGGCATGCGCAGTGTCGACCCCAAGGCGGAAGTCAAGGTGGTGTGGGTCAACAGCTGGTTCGACCCGGGCAAGGAGCGCGACGCGGCCATCACCCTGATCGGCCAGGGCGCCGACGTGGTCACCCATCACACGGACTCGACCGCCGTGGTGCAGGCGGCCGAAGAGAAGGGCAAGTATGCGATCGCCTACCATTCCGACATGAAAAAGTATGGACCGAAGGCGCAGCTGGCCGCCGTCACCCACCACTGGGGCGACTATTACACGAAGCAGGCGCAAGCCGTGCTGGACGGTACTTGGAAAAGCAGCAGCACCTGGGGCGGCATCAAGGATGGCATGGTCAAGCTGGAAGGCATCAATGCCGCCGTGCCGGCCGACGTGAAACAGTTTGTATTGGCACGCGAGAAAGACTTGGTAGCTGGCAAGCTCAATCCCTTCAGCGCACCGATCAAGGATAACGACGGCAAGGTGCGCCTGGACAAAGGCGTGCTGGACGATGCGGCGCTGACGAAGATGGATTATTTTGTCGAAGGGGTGGTCGGGAAAGTTTCCGGAAAGTAATAGGTTTGAGTATAAACTTGCTGTAATATTGCCGGAAACGGGAGCAGGGCCGGGAACCATGCGCATTCCCGGCCCGTCCACACAGCAGAGCCTGCATAGGCCCGTACCGGAGATTGAGCCATGGACAGACTGGAAGTATTCAAGATTATCGCGCTGCAAGCGAGCAAGGGGGAACTGACGTTCCCCGCCAACGTCAAGGCCACCTTGAAGCTGCAGGAAGCGCTGGACGACCCCGATTGCCATATCGAGGCGGCCGCGCGCATGGTCATGGCCGAGCCGCTGTTGTCGGCGCGCGTCGTGGCGCTGGCCAACTCGGCTGCCTACAACCGTTCCGGCAATGAAATCGCCAATGTACGCGCGGCCGTCTCGCGCCTGGGCTTTGCCACCCTGAAATCGATGGTGGCCTCCGTCATCGTGCGCCAGCTGGGCAGCCAGATTACCGATCCGCAATTGCGCGCCAAGGCGGCCAAGCTGTGGGAGCATACGGCCCACGTGGCAGCGCTGAGCCAGGTCATCGCCAAGAAGGTCACGCACGTGGATGTGGAAACGGCCATGTTTGCCGCCATCGTGCATGAAGTGGGCGGCTTTTATCTGCTGTCGCGCGCCGAGGAATATCCGGGTTTGCTGGACGACAATACCGAAGACTGGATCGAATACGGCGAAAAGCTGATCGGCCGCGGCGTGCTGCGCCAGCTGGAAGTGCCGGACCTGGTGCTGCAGGCCGTGGAAGGCATGTGGCATGGCGGCAGCCCCTTCCCGCCGCGCACCCTGGGCGCGACCCTGGTGCTGGCGAACGACCTGGCGCCCGTCGGCTCGCCCCTGCACCCGCCGGAAAGCGCCGCGCGGCGCCAGGCGGCGGCAATGATCGACTTCGGCATCGGCGGCAGCACCCTGCACACCATACTCGAGGAATCGGCCGAGGAAATCGAATCCCTGGCGGCCGCGCTGCTGGTCTGAAGCTTTTTCCTGACGCATCCCCGCCCTTGCCGCGGGGATTTTTTTCGTCCGCATTTTGATCCATCTTTCCCCATGGCATACAATCGCCGGCGCGGCTATCCGCCGCACTGTCTTCCTCCTCTTATCAAAAGGATCTTATGCAGAAGCTGTTCTCTTCCCTGGCCGTCACGGCGCTCGCTTCCAGCCTGGCGCTGGCGTTTTCCGCGCACGCCGCCGCGCCTGCCGCCAATGGCTTGCCGCAGGTACAGGAGGCGCCCCTGCGCGCGCACCTGGCTTTCCTGTCGAACGATTTGCTGGAAGGCCGGGGCACGGGCCAGCGCGGCGCCGACCTGACGGTGGCCTATCTGGAAACGCAGGCGCAGATGGCCGGCCTGAAGCCTGTGCGCGGCAATAGCTTCCGCCAGAGCGTGCAGATCGCCGGCGTGAAATCCTTGCCTGCCGAGAGCAGCCTGCAGGCGCTGGCGGACGGCAAGGCCGTGCCGCTGGCGTTCGGCCCGGACTGGGTCTGGGCCACGGGCGACTCCGTTGCCGCGCATACCTTTGATGCGCCGCTCGTCTTCGTCGGCTACGGCATCACGGCGCCGGAAGAGGGCTGGAACGATTTCAAGGGAACCGATGTCAAAGGCAAGATCGTCGTGATGATGGTCAACGATCCGCAGCCGACCGCCCTTGATCCGAACCGCTTTGCCGGCAAGGCGCTGACGTATTACGGCCGCTGGACGTACAAATTCGAGGAAGCCAAGCGCCAGGGCGCCGCTGGCGCGCTGCTGATCCACACGAAGCCATCGGCCTCGTATGACTGGAGCGTGGTGCAGAACAGCTGGAGCGGCAGCGAGCGCTTCCAGCTGGCGGACCGCACTGCCGGCACGCCACTGCAGGGCTGGATCGCGGAAGACGCGGCGCGGCGCCTGTTTGCGGCCGGCGGGCAAGACCTGGATGCCTTGCGCGCGCAGGCGGAAAGCAAGGATTTCAAGGCTGTCGCATTGAACGCCAAATTGTCGGGCGAAATGAAGTCCACGGTGCGCAAGGTGGAGCAGTTCAATATCGCCGGCATGGTGCCGGGCACGGATCCGGCACTGAAAGAGGAAGCCGTCATCTACAGCGGCCACTGGGACCACCTGGGCAAGCAAGGTGACAAGGGCGATACGATCTATAACGGCGCCGTCGACAATGCCTCGGGCACGGCAGGCCTGCTGGCCATGGCGCAGGAAGCCGTCAAGCGACCAGCCA
Source organism: Janthinobacterium amylolyticum (assembly GCF_051380655.1). Lineage (NCBI taxonomy): Bacteria > Pseudomonadati > Pseudomonadota > Betaproteobacteria > Burkholderiales > Oxalobacteraceae > Janthinobacterium > Janthinobacterium amylolyticum. Next base: position 353,259 of record NZ_JBNYXL010000003.1, on the reverse strand, counting down.
AGCGCACGCAGATATTCCTGTGGGTGGCGGCCGAGGAACAAGGCTTGCTGGGCAGCGCCGCGTATGCGGCCGATCCCTTGTGGCCGCTGAACAAGACGGCGGCCGCGTTGAACCTGGACAGCCTGAACTTTGTCGGCGCCACGCGCGACATCGGCGCGCAGGGCAGCGAGCGCACGGAGCTGGGCGCCATCGCCGCCACGGTGGCCAAAGCCATGGGCATGCATATCGCGGCCGCCCGTCCGGATCTGGCCGGCGGCTATTTCCGCAGCGACCATTTCAGCTTCGCCAAGGCTGGCGTGCCCGCGTTTTCCATCAATGGCGGACGCGAGTACATCAAGGACGTGGAAGCGTCGAAAGCCAAGGCGGCCGCGTATGGCCCGCGCTACCATCAGGTGACCGACGAGTACGACGCCAGCTGGGATTTGTCGGGCATGACGCAGCAGGCGCAGTTCACCCTGAACCTGGGACAAGCCGTGGCGAACGGCGCGAGGATGCCGGCCTGGAAGGCGGGCGACGCGTTTGGCAAGGCGCGCGAGCAAGCGGCAAAGTAAGGCGAGGTTCGTGGCGCGGCAGTGTCGGCTTACGCGCTGGCGCGCTAACCCGACCTACGTGATTTATTCCACCAGCAGCAGGCGTCGGTCGGATTAGCACGAAGAGCGTAATCTGACAACGCCATGGTCTATGCCAACAATGTTGTCGGCTTACGCGCTGGCGCGCTAAGCCGACCTACGTGATTTGTTCCGCCAGCAGCAGGGGTAGGTCGGATTAGCGCGGCAAAGCCGTGCGTAATCCGACAATACTGTTAGTGCCACAGTATTGGCAATGCTGCGTCGGCTCAGGCGGCCCGCTCGAGCCGCCGCTGCGTATGCCGGTACTTGCTCCACACCAGCAGCATCAAGAGCGGCATGGCGCCGCCGACCATGCACAGGGCCGGCCAGCCGCCGGCCGCATAGCTGGCGCTGGCCAGTGCCGAACCTGCCGAAGCGCCGATAAAGCCGCCCGCGATAAAGACTGTCGTCACGCGCGCCCGCGCATGCGGCGCCAGTTTATAGATGATGGACTGGTGCGTCACTTGCAGTCCCATCACGCCCATGTCCAGCAGCACGATCCCGATCAACAGCAGCACCAGCGAATGCGCGCCAAAGCCGATCAGGGCCCAGCCCGCGATCGACGCCACGGCCAGCAGCCAGGTGGCCTGGCGTGCGTAGCCGCGGTCGGCCATGCGGCCCGCCGTGTTGGCGGCAAACGCGCCCGTCGCACCGGCCAGTCCGAACAGGCCGATCTGCATTTCCGAATAGTGGTAGGGCGCGCCGCTGAGCAGGAAAGTCAGGCCCGTCCAGAAGACGCTGAAGGTGCCCAGGCCCAGGCCCGAGAACAGGGCGCGCTGGCGCAGCAGCGGTTCCTGGCGGATGATCTCGGCCAGGGAGGCCATCAGCTTGGCGTATTGTAGCTTGCCGCGTGGCGCCTCGTTCGGCAGGATGCGCCGCAGCATGACGAGCAGGGCCGCGACAACGATGGCGGCCAGCACATACACGCTGCGCCAGCCGCCGCTGATCTGCGACACCGTGCCGGAGACGGTGCGCGCCAGCAAGATGCCCAGCAATAAACCCGTCATGACGGTGCCCACCATGCGGCCCCGGCTGTGATCGGGCGCATACGAGGCCACCATGGCCGTGACGACCATCAGGGCGCTCGACGTGATGCCCATCAAGACACTGGCGATGGCAAAGACAATAATGTTCTGGCTGGTGGCGGCCAGCAGCAGGGCGCCGATCTTGGCGATCAGCATCCACGTCAGCAGTTGGCGGCGGTTCAGCACGTCGCTCAGCGGTACCAGGAAGACGATGCCCAGCACATAGCCGATCTGCGTGGCGGTGACCAGGTAGCCCGCTTGCGGCACGCTGACGCCAAACGCGGCGGCCAGCATGGAGGTGAGTGGCTGCACATAATAGAGGCTGGCGACGAGCACGCCAGCGGACAGGGCGAACAGCAGGATGCGGGTCGAGGTCAGCAGGGTGCCGGCATCGACGGTAATTGGTGCGGATTTCATGCGAGACAACTTTCCTGGAATGACGCTTTTGGATGAGCATGATAGCGGGGCTGCGCATTTCTTGCCGGGCGCGGCCGATTTTGCGGGGTGTCGATAGACAAGACAGCAGGCAAAACCGCAGGCAAAAAAATCCCGGCGATCGTTGCCGACGGCCGGGAAAAGGGTATATGGGGGATATACCGAGGGAGGAAAGCTCAGTTACTGTTGTCGCGCCAGCTCCGCATGCACCTGCGCCGTGATTTCATACGAGCGCAGGCGGTGGTGGTGCTCAAAAATCTGCGAGGTGATCATCAGTTCGTCGGCGCCCGTCTCGGCAATAAAGGCGGCCATTTTTGCCTTGACGGTGTCCGGCGCGCCGATGGCGGTGCACGACAGCACGGAATCGAGCATGGCGCGTTCCTGCGGTCCCAGCTGCTCCAGGTAGCCTGGCACGGGCGGTTGCAGACGCGACGGGCGGCCCGTGCGCAGGTTGACGAACGCTTGCTGCATCGAGGTGGCGCGCAGGTGCGCTTCGGCATCCGTGTCGGCGGCGAATACATTGAAGCCCAGCATCACGTAGGGCTTGGCCAGCTGCTTCGATGGCTTGAAGTGTTCGCGGTAATACGCGACAGCTTGCAGCATCATCTGCGGCGCGAAGTGCGAAGCGAACGCATACGGCAAGCCCAGGTGGGCAGCCAGCTGCGCGCCGAACAGGCTCGATCCGAGGATCCACACGGGTACTTTCGCGCCCTTGCCGGGCACGGCCAGCACGCGCTGGCGCGGCTCGTCGGACATGTAGTCGATCAGTTCGAGCACGTCTTGTGGGAACTGCTCGGCGTCGGATTGCAGGTCGCGGCGCAGCGCGCGCGCCGTGGTCTGGTCGGAGCCGGGCGCGCGGCCCAGGCCCAGGTCGATACGGCCCGGATGCAGCGCTTCCAGGGTGCCGAACTGTTCCGCGATGACCAGCGGCGAGTGGTTCGGCAGCATGACGCCGCCCGCGCCCACGCGGATGCTGGTCGTGCCGGCCGCCACGTGGGCGATCACCACCGCCGTGGCGGCGCTGGCGATGCCGGGCATGCCATGGTGTTCGGCCAGCCAGTAGCGGTTGTAGCCCCAGCGTTCGCCGTGCTGTGCCAGGTCGAGGGTGTTCTTGAACGACTGGCTGGCGTCGCTGCCTTCGGCGATGGGGGCCAGGTCGAGTATGGAAAATGGAATCATGATAGCGATATCGGGACGTGGTGGAAAATCACAATGGACGATTTGTCTATCCCCTGATGGCAGCAGGGTCAGCCATGGCAGGGAAGACAGCTGGACACATGATAATGCGAATCGGGATTTTGCGTACTGATCGGTAAAAAACTCGCGTTGATTGGAAAGCAGGCTGTGGAATGCTAGAGTGGCTTCCCCAACTTTATGTCACCTGCCATGTTCAAGAAACCCATCCTGCTGACTGTGCTGAGTCTGCTGTTGCCATCCGCCCATGCCGCGCCGGTCAGCCTGCAGGCACAGGAAACGGCCCGCTACGCGCTGGCCACCTATCCCGAGCCGCTGATCGCCAGCCTGGCAAAAATGGTCAGCTACAACACGGTGGCCGACCCGGCCGTGCCATTTGCCGACAATCCCCAGCACACGGGCTTCAAGCGCTACCTGGCACAAGAGGCGCAGCGCCTGGGCTTTGATTTTCAGGATCATGGCCATGTGGTGATCATCGGCATGGGCAGCGGCAGCGAGCGCGTGGGCGTCATCACGCACGGCGACGTGCAGCCCGTCAATCCCGCCAAGTGGGCCCGCTCGCCATTCGAACTGGACCGCACCAGCGAGCCGGGCAAACTGCTGGGACGCGGCACGGAAGACGACAAGGGTCCCATCGCCACGGCCCTGTACGCGATGAAGGCCATCCAGGACCAGCGCGTGCCGCTGAGCAAGCGCATCGAGCTGTATGTCTACATGGCCGAGGAATCGGACTGGGAACCATTGAAGCAATTCCTCAAGACGCATACCCCGCCGCAAGTAAACATCACCATCGATGCGGAATATCCGGTGGTGACGGCCGAGAAGGGCTACGGCTCCATCAAGCTGGCCCTGCCGCCGCGCACGGCCATGCCGGCAGGGAACGGCCCTGTGCTGGCGAGCCTGACGGGCGGCTTCTTCGCCAGCCAGATCCCGGAAGACGCCACGGCCGTCATCACCCACGCGCCAGCCGCGCTGGAAACGGCCATCCGCGCCCGCGCGCAAGGTCAGCAGGGCATGCGCTACAGCTATGCGCGCGAAGGCGACACCTTGACGGTGACGGCGCTGGGCGTGTCGGCGCACTCGTCGAAACCGGAAGACGGCGTCAACGCCATCAGCATGCTGGCCGACGCGCTGGCCGTGCAGCCGTGGCAGGGCACGCAGGCGGCCGACATGCTGTCGTTCCTGAATGAACTGGTGGGTAGCGGCATTTACGGTGAACGCTTCGGCCAGATCGCCTACCGCGACGGCTTCATGGGGCCGATGACGGTGGCGCCCACCGTGCTCAGGCAGAACGGCGGCGCGCTGGAGCTGAACATCAACCTGCGCCGTCCACAGGGCAAGACGGCGGCCCTGCTGCGGCAGCAAGTGACGGCCGCCTTTGACGGCTGGAAGGGGCGCCGCCAGGTGCCGGCCACCTTGCAGGCGCAGATCGGCGAACCGTGGCTGCAGACGGCGGCGCCGCAGATTCCCACCCTGCTGTCCGTCTTCGCGCATTACACGGGCGTCGCCCATCCGCAGCCGGTGGCCATCGGCGGCGGCACCAATTCGCGCCTGTTCCCGAACGCCGTCAGCTTCGGCCCGGCCATGCCGCACGCGGTCTACACGGGGCATTCCGAGCATGAGTTCATCACGGAAAAACAGTTGCTGCTGAACTTGCAGATGTACACGGCCGTATTGATCGAATTGGCCAAATAGGCTGGAACTTTGCCGGTGGCGGGCTGTCTTAGAGTCTTGGTGTCTCTTGAGATGGTGAAACGCGATGAATCGCCCGCAACCGTATTGCCAGCCACTGTATTGCCAGGAACTCGTCAAGCCGGACGGGCGGCGCATGACCCTGTACAGCCGCCATGCCTTCGCGGCGCCAGCGGCGGCGCCCAGTCCGTTTCCCCAGCCGCAGGAAGCTAATCCGCATTTGCGCTGGCATCCCTTGCGCGGCGAATGGGTGGCGTATGCGGCCTACCGACAGGGCCGCACCTTCTTGCCGCCGCCCCAGTACAACCCGCTGGCGCCCACGCGCGATCCGGCGCACCCTACCGAATTGCCAGCAGGCGACTACGATGTCGCCGTCTTCGACAACCGTTTCCCCAGCCTGGCGCTGGACGCCCATGATCCGCCCGCCGTGACGGTGGCCACGGCGCCCGCCGCCGGCCACTGTGAAGTGGTGGTGTTTGCCCAGGATGCCAGCGCCTCGCTGGCAACCTTGCAGGTCAGCCATATCGCCTTGCTGCTGCAAGTGTGGGCGGCCCGCACGCAGGCGCTGGCCAGCCGGCCCGGTATCGCCTACGTGCTGCCGTTCGAGAACCGTGGCGCCGAGGTGGGCGTGACCCTGCATCATCCGCATGGCCAGATCTATGCCTATCCCTTCATCCCGCCCGTGCCGGCGCGCATGCTGGCGCAGGAGCAGGCGTATTTCGCCCGTCATGGACAGGCATTGCTGGTGGACATGGCGCGCCAGGAGGCGGACGCCGGCGAACGTCTGCTGTACCTTGGACCGCATGCCGTGGCGTTCGTTCCCGCCTGCGCCCGCTATCCCTATGAAGTGTGGCTGATGCCGCGGCGGCAGGCGGACAGTTTTGCCGCGCTCTCGGCGGAGCAGCGCGGCGACCTGGCGCGGGCCCTGAAAACGGTGCTGCTGAAATACGATGGCCTGTGGCAGCGCGAGATGCCCTACCTGATGGCCTGGTACCAGGCACCGACCGACGGCCGCGCGCATCCGCACACGCAGCTGCACGCACAGTTTTATCCGCCGTACCGCACGCGCGAACGGCTCAAATACCTGGCCGGCACGGAGCTGGCCGCTGGCATGTACGCCATGGATGCCTTGCCGGAAGAATCAGCGCGGCAGTTGCAGGACGTGCGCGTGGCATGGGAAATGGCAGGGGATATCGCATGAACTGGAATATTGAACTGGAAATTGCTCATAAAGTAGCGCAGATGCGCGGCTGGCTGGAACGGGAACGGGCCGGCGCGCTGCGCCTGCGTGGCGTGGACTGGTTTGCCTGGGCCACGGCGGGCGCGTCGGGCAGCCCCAGCCAGGCGGCCGAGTTTGGCTGTGCTGAAGTGCTGGTCACGCGCGACGCCGCCTACATCCTCACCGACGAGGCCGAGGCGCAGCGTCTGCGCCATGAAGAAGTGCGCGGCAGCTGGACCTGGCAAGTGTCGCCCTGGATGCAGCCCCGGCTGGCCGAGCTGCGCGAACATTTCGTGCAGCATGCGGCGGGCGGCTGGCCCGTGCTAAGCGACCGGCCGGGCCTGCATGAACGCAGCCTGCCCGCCGTCCTGCGCGAAGAGCGCCTGCCCCTGCTGGCCGCGGAACAGGCACGCTACCGTGAAGTGGGCCGTTTGGCGGCCGCTGCCGCCAGCGAGGCGCTGCGCGCCGCCCGGCCCGAGTGGAGTGAACAGGACCTGGCAGGCGCCTGCGCGCGCGCCTTGTGGGCCCGCGGCTTGCAGAGCGTGTATGTGCTGGCGGCGCGCGCCGCCCGCCCTGTTGCCGCTGGGCGAGCGCGCCTTGCTGGCCCTGTGCGCACGGCGCTATGGCCTGTGCGCCAGCCTCAGCCGTCAACGCCGCTTCGCCACGGCGCGGGCCGGTGTCAGCGATGCCGACGCCGCCATCCTGGCGCTGGAAGCGGTGGCGCTCGACGCCTGCGAGGTGGGCCATGCGCTGAGCATGGTGTATCACGCGCTCGATAGCGCCTATGCGTATGCGGGCCAGCCCGACACGGTGCGCGACCACCGCCAGGGCGGCATCGCCGGCTACCAGTCACCCGAAGTGGCGGCCGGCGCCCACACGGAAATCGCCCTGAAGGAGGGCATGGCGCTGGCCTTCCACCCCAGCCTGCCTGGCAGCATGGTGGAAGATACTTTCCTGCTCAGTGGCGGACACCTGCACAACCTCACCTGCGACCCGGACTGGCCGGCCACGTCCGTGCAGGGGCGGCTGCGCCCGCTCACCCTGGAGCTGCAATGATGACCCCCGAAGCGTATTTCGGCACCGGCCCCGTGGTGATGGCATCGGCGCCCGGGCGCGTCAACCTGCTGGGCGAGCATACGGACTACAACGATGGCTACATGCTGCCCTGCGCCACGCCGCAGCGCACGCAGGTGATGCTGGCGCTGGCCGACGACGGGCATCACGCGTTTTATTCCGCCAGCCTCGACGAGCAGGTGCGCTTCGAGGCGGACCAGGCCGCGCCACCGGGCTTCGGTCGCTACCTGGAAGGCTGCATCCGCCTGGTCGAGGAGCAGGGTGCGGACGTGCCGGCCGTGCGCGCTTACGTGTGCTCGGACCTGCCCCTGGGGGCGGGCCTGTCGAGCAGCGCGGCGCTGGAAATCGCCACCCTGCGTGCGCTGCGCCTGCTGCTGCATCTGCCGCTGGACGACGTGGCGCTGGCGCTGATGGGACAGCAGGCGGAAATCCGCTATGCGCAGGTCAACTGCGGCGTGATGGACCAGATGGCCGCCAGCCTGGCCGACGAGCAGCATATGCTGCTGCTCGATGCGCGCACCTTGCAGCATGCATTGCTCGACTTGCCGAATGACAGCGAAGTGCTGGTGATCGACAGCGGCGTGGCGCGCACCCTGGCCGGCAGCAAGTACAACGAGCGGCGCGCCGAGTGCGAACAGGCGGCGCGCCTGCTGGGCGTGGCCTCGCTGCGCGACGTGCTCGAACCTTCCGTGGTGGAAGGCTTGCCGGAACCGTACCGCCGCCGCGCGCGCCATGTGGTCAGCGAAAACCTGCGCGTGCTGCAGGCATGCGCGCAGCATGGGCCGGCGCTGTTCGGCCAGCTGATGGCACAGTCGCACGCCAGCCTGCGCGACGATTACGAGGTATCGATTCCCGCCCTCGATGCGCTGGTGGCGCTGCTGTCGGCCCACAGCGCCGTGTATGGCGCGCGCCTGACGGGTGCCGGTTTTGGCGGCGCCTGCGTGGCCTTGTGCCGCAAGCACTGCGCCGCCAAGGCAGGACAGGACGTGGTCCCCCGTTTCAATGCCAGTGGACACAAGGCGCGCATGGTGGTTCCGTTAGCGTGACGTTGTCTTGATGCTGATCATGGCTTGGCATAAGCGCGTTTTTCTCCGGAACCGTCAAGGCATGGTCAGTCTCCAACAGCCATGCTCAATGACATTCTCTCTCCCTCCGTCGCTCCCGCCAGCGGTGCGAACCAGGCGGAAAACAGCCTGGCCGCACCCGGCGAATTCGCTTATCCGCGGCCGCAGATGGTGCGCGAAAACTGGCAATCGCTGAATGGCACGTGGCGCTTTACCTTCGACAACGAGCGGCGCTACCGCGTGCCCGATGGCGGCATCGGCTGGACGCACGACATCACCGTGCCGTATCCGCCCGAATCGCAGGCCAGCGGCGTGGGCGACCGCGGCTTTCACCGGGTCTGCTGGTACCAGCGCGAATTCCAGCTGCAACCGGGCGGGCCATGCGTGCTGCTGCATTTCGGCGCCGTCGACTACCACGCCAAGGTGTGGCTCAACGGACACGTGGTGGCCAGCCACGAAGGCGGCCACACGCCCTTTGTCGCCAGCATCGGCCACGCGCTGCTGCCGGACGGGCCGCAGGTGCTGACGGTGCGCGTCGAGGACGATCCGCACGACCTGGCCAAGCCGCGCGGCAAGCAGGACTGGCAGCTGCACCCGCATTCCATCTGGTATCCGCGCACTACGGGCATCTGGCAAAGCGTGTGGATCGAGCGCGTGGCGGCCACCTACATCGGCAAGCTGCGCTGGACGCCCGTGTTCGAGGGCTACGAGATCGGCTGCGAAGTCTTTGCCATGGGCGACCTGCAGGAGGACCTTACCGTGGCCGTGCGCATCTGGCATGGCAACAACCTGCTGGCGGACGACCAGTACAAGCTGATCGAGAACGAAGCGAGCCGCAAGATCGCGCTGTCCGATCCCGGCATCGACGATTCGCGCAATGAACTGCTGTGGAGCCCAGAGCGGCCCATCCTGCTCGATGCCGAAGTGACCTTGTGGCACAACGGCGAGCTGCTCGATACGGTCAAGTCGTACACGGCGCTGCGCTCGGTGGCGATCAACCGCGACCGTTTCATGCTCAATGGCCGGCCATATCCGCTGCGCCTGGTGCTCGACCAGGGCTACTGGCCCGATACCCTGCTGGCGGCGCCTTCCGACGACGCCTTGCGGCACGATGTGGAACTGGCCAAGGCCCTGGGGTTCAACGGCGTGCGCAAGCACCAGAAAATCGAAGACCCGCGCTACCTGTACTGGGCCGACCGCCTGGGCCTGCTGGTATGGGAAGAAATGCCATCCACTTACCGGTTTTCCAGCAAGGCCATCACGCGCATGGTGCGTGAATGGACGGACGTGATCGAACGCGACTACAGCCATCCCTGCATCCTCGTCTGGGTGCCGTTCAATGAATCGTGGGGTGTGCCCAACCTGACGGCCATCCAGGCGCACCGCAATGCCGTCGAGGCGCTGTACCACCTGACGCGCACGCTCGACCCGACGCGGCCCGTGATCGGCAACGACGGCTGGGAGGCGTCGGCCACCGACATCCTTGGCATCCACGACTACGACTGCGATCCTGAGCGGCTGCAGGCGCGCTATGCGATCAGCGACTCGGCCCGCACGACCCTGTTCGACCAGCGCCGCCCGGGCGGTCGCATCCTCACGCTCGACGGCTTTCCGCACCGTGGCCAGCCCATCGTCCTGACGGAGTTTGGCGGCATCGCCTTTGACCGTGGGCAGAGCGAACCGGCGGACACCTGGGGCTATGCGCGGGTCGGCAACGAGGCCGCCTTCCTCGATATTTACCGGCGCCTGATGGCGGTCGTGAATACGGCGCAGATGTTCAGCGGCTTTTGCTATACCCAGTTCGCCGACACCTTCCAGGAGGCAAACGGCTTGCTGACGGCGGACCGAACGCCGAAGGCCGCGCTGGAATTGCTCAGCGCGGCCACCCGTAACGTAGCGCTCAGTTGAGGCCAGCCAAAGTCAACTGGGTTACATCGGACCACGCCTTACGGTGCTTGCACGCTGGAAGCGGCGCGCAGGCCCGGCATGGCCAGCTCCACCTGAATCACTCACGATCAAGAGGCAAGCATGGCGGATTTCGATGGCGCGGCCGCGCCATTCCTCTCGTACTGGCAGGCCGGCTACGAAGGCGCCGACCACGTCACGCATGGCGGCCAGGCGCTGGACATGAACCGTGCCACGGGGCACCTGGACAGGGTGCGCGAAGACTATCTGCTGCTGCGCCAGTTCGGCATCCGCAGCGTGCGTGAAAGCATCGGCTGGCGCCTGGCCGAACGCGATGGCCATTTCGACTTTTCCTGCATCGAGGAGCGCGCCGCCGTGGCACAGGAGCTGGGACTGCAGGTCAACTGGACGTTTTGCCACTATGGCTGGCCAGCCGAGCTCGATCTTTTTTCACCTGAATTCGTGCCGCGCTTTGCGCGCTATTGCCGGGCGGCGGCGCAGTTTCTGGCGCCCTACGCGGGGGCCGCGCCCGTGTATTCACCCATCAATGAAATTTCGTTTACCAGCTGGGGACTGTCGGTGCACATGTTCCAGTGCCTGAACATGTACCGGCCGGACGCGGGCTACGAAGGCAAGCGCCAGCTGGTGCGCGCCAGCATCGCCGGCAGCGATGCCATCCGCGCCGTCAGTCCGCAGGCGCGCCTGCTGCAGTGCGACCCGCTGATCCATGTCATCGCGCCGGCGGGGCGCACGGACTGGACCGCGCAGGCGGCCGCCTGGCGTGCCTCGCAGTTCGAGGCTTGGGACATGCTGTGCGGCAGGCAGGCGCCGGAACTGGGCGGCGCGCCGCGCTACCTGGACCTGGTCGGCCTGAACTATTACCACAGCAACCAGTGGGAATGCGGCAGCAACCTGCGCCTGTGGTGGCACCTGGGCGAGCCGCGCCGCATGCCGCTGCACCAGCTGCTGCTCGAAGTGCAGGCGCGCTACCGGCGGCCCTTGCTGCTGGCGGAAACCAGCCATGTGGGCAGCGGGCGCGGCGCCTGGATACGCGAGATGGCGGCCGAGGCGGCGCTGGCCGTGCAGCATGGCGCGTCGCTGCGCGGTATCTGCATCTACCCCGTCATCGACCGGCCCGACTGGGATGATCCCGGCCACTGGCACCGCAGCGGCCTTTGGGATGTCAGCCTGGAAGGCGAGGGCAAGGAGCGGCTGCGGCGCATCCTGTCGCCGCCGTATGCGATGGCGCTGCGCCAGGCGCAGTCGCTGACGGAGCACCTTTGTTCAACGCTTGCCCCATCGGGGCGGAAAGGAACTGGTATGCGCACCATCATCGTCTTTTCCCATTTGCGCTGGAATTTCGTCTATCAGCGTCCCCAGCAACTGCTGTCGCGCCTGGCGCAGTTCTACCATGTGGTCTTTGTCGAGGAGCCCGTCTGGCACGATGGGCCGGGCCGGCTGGATCTGTCCACGCCGGCGCCGAATGTCACCGTATGCCAGCCGCGTACGCCCGTGCAGGCAGCCGGCTTTCATGATGACCAGCTGGCGGCGCTGCAGCCCTTGCTGAGCGAGATCACGCCGGTGGACGACCCCATCGTCTGGTTCTACACGCCGATGGCGCTGCCTTTGCTGCCGGCGCTGCACGCGGGCCTGGTGGTGTACGACTGCATGGACGAACTGGCCGCATTCATGAACGCGCCCAGGCAGCTGCTGCAGCGCGAAACGGCCTTGCTGGCACGGGCCGACCTGGTGTTTGCGGGCGGCCCCAGCCTGTTCGAGGCCAAGCGTGCGCGCCATGCCAACGCCCACTGCTTCGCCAGCAGCGTCGACACCGTGCACTTCGAGCAGGCGCTGGACCGCCACAACGGCCATCCGGCGCAAGCGGAGATCGGCCGGCCCAGGCTGGGCTACTACGGCGTGATCGACGAGCGCTTCGATCCATCGCTGGTGGCCGCGCTGGCCGACGCCCATCCCGAATGGCAAATCGTGCTGGTCGGCCCCATCCTGAAAATCGAGCCGGCCAGCCTGCCGCAGCGGCAGAACATCCATTACCTGGGCCAGCAGCCATACCAGGCCCTGCCGCACTTCCTGGCCGGCTGGGACGTGTGCCTGCTGCCGTTCGCGCGCAACGAGGCCACGCGCTTCATCAGCCCGACCAAGGTACTCGAATACATGGCGGCGCAGCTGCCCATCGTCAGCACCTCGATCGCCGATGTGGCCGTGCCGTACGGCGATATCGTGGCCATCGCCGATACGCCCGGGGAATTTGTCGCCGCCTGCGAGGCGGCACTGGCGGCAAGCCCGGAGCAGCGCGCCGCCATGGCCGCCAGCATGCACGCGGTCGTCTCGGCCACTTCCTGGGATGCGACGGTGGAGAAAATGCATGCGCTGCTGGAAGCGACGCCACCGGCGCAGGGCACGCGCCAGCCGCTGCCTGCCCATGCCGTGCCCGCGGCTGCCGGCGCCAGCATCAATCCGCTGCGCGCCCCAGGTTCGCCGCAGGCCGTGGCTTGCGCCATTATCGGTGCCGGGCCGACCGGCCTGAGCGCCGCCTATCACCTGGGCGCCGATTCCTTGCTGCTCGATAAAAATGCCAGCGTGGGCGGCTGGTGCCGCTCCATCCGCGACCACGGCTTCACGTTCGACCACGCGGGCCACATCATGTTTTCCAATGACAGCTACGTGCTCGACATGTACCGCATCTTGCTGGGCACGAACCTGCACTGGCAAAACCGCGAAGCATGGGTGTACAGCAAGCAGGTGTATACCCGCTACCCGTTCCAGGGGGCGCTGTATGGCTTGCCGCCCGCCGTCATCAAGGAGTGCATCGTCGGCGCCATCGAGGCGCGCCATGGCAAGGCCGTGGCCGCGAACGGCAGTGATGCCGTGCCGCCCGTGGCCGCCTGCGTCGCGCCAGACTGCTGCGCCGATGGCGGTGCCGGCCTGGAGCATGCGCTCGAAGGCGCGGCAGCTGCGGCCGCAGCAAAAGCTGCCGCCGCGCCGCCAAATTTCGAGCAGTTCATCCACCAGGTGTGGGGTGCGGGCATAGCCCGGCATTTTGCCATTCCCTACAACAAGAAACTCTGGACCGTGCCATTGAGCGAGATGGAAACCTCGTGGCTGGGCGGAAGAGTGCCCTTGCCAAACCTGGAGGAAATCATCGAGGGCGCGCTGGAACCTGTCGCCAAGCCCATGGGGCCGAATGCACGCTTCGGCTACCCCTTGCGCGGCGGCTTCCAGGCCTTGATGTCGGGTTTCCTGCCGCACCTGAAAGGCCAGCTGGAACTCAATGCCGAGGTGGCGCAAGTCTTGCCGCGGCAGCATCTCATTGCGCTGGCGGACGGCCGCCGCTTCCGCTACCAGCATCTGCTGAGCACCATGCCCTTGCCGGAACTGGTGCGCCTGATCGGTGACCAGGCGCCGCCGACAGTGCAAGCGGCGGCGCGCGCCTTGCGCCACGTCTCCGTACGCTGTGTCAACCTGGGCGTGGCGCGCGAGCGGATCAGCGACAAGCACTGGATTTACTATCCCGAAGAAACGATTTTCCATCGTATCTTTTTGCAGGGAAATGCGAGCCCCCATTGCAATGCGCCGGGCGGTTTCGGGCTGACCTGTGAAATCACATATTCGCCCTGGAAACCGTTGCCGCTCGATGGGCAAGCCCTGATCGACCGCTGCGTGCGCGACTGCATCGCCGTGGGCCTGTTGCGTGAAGACGATCAGTTGCTGGCTGCCAATCAGGTGGACATGCCATGCGCCTATGTCGTCTACGACCATGCACGTGCCGCCAACGTGGCGCTGGTCAAGCAGTGGCTGGCGGAGCAGGACATCGTGCTGGCAGGCCGCTACAGCGAATGGGAATACTACAATTCCGACCACGCCTTCCTTGCCGGCAAAAAAGCGGCGGAAGCCATCACGCAGTTGTCGGGGCTGCAGCGCAAGATCGCCAGCGTGGAGTAGCGAACGTGGCGCAGGTGATATTAAGCCTGCGACCATGCCGCACTGGACCATGCCCTCTCGCTGCCCTCTTGTTGCACTCCTGTTGCGCTGTCGCTGGCGCGGCAAGAGGGCCGCAGTGAGCGCAGACGCGGGCCGGAGCGCAGACGGCGCGGCAGGCGACATCGTGGCCAGCAGCGTGGGTCTGTAGCGTGAGTCAGCAGTCCAGGCCAGCAGTCCAAGTCAGCAACACAAGCCAGCAACACAAGCCAGCAACACAAGCCAGCAGCCCAAGTCAGCTGCCCAAGTCAGCAGCCCGAGCCAGCTTCGTAAGGCTTCGTAAGTCAGCCTCGTTAGTCAGCCTCGTGGGCCCGCTTCGCAAGGCGGCTGAAAAGACGCGCCAGGATGAAAGGATCGAGCAGCACGATGGGCGAGAAACAGGATTGACAGGATTGCCTGGTGTCAAAGAAAGGAAGATGCCGGCGCACATGCACAGGCAGCCCACCGGACGGCAGCAACCGACAGCAACGTGGCCGGGCAGGAGAGGGGGGGGGAGGGGGGCAGCTGAGGGGACACAGAGGGTGCACAGCGGGGGAACCAGGGCGCAGGCCGCAAGGCATGCCGCAAAGACACAGCTTGCAGCGGCACAGGCGGCAGAGGGGGGAACCAGGAGGTGGGCCGCAAAGCATGCAGCAGGGGCATAGAAATAGGCAGCAGAGGAACGGACAGCAGCAGAACGGACAGCAGAGGAACGGCAGAAGCGGAGCTGGCAGCAGAGGAACGGGCAGCAGCGGAGCCCACAGCAGAGGAACGGGCAGCAGCGGAGTCCGCAGCAGAGGAACGGCCAGATGCGGAGCCGGCAATACAAGGAGCCGGCAATACAATGAGCCGGCAATACAACGACAGGCACAAGGTAGCAGCGGGGGATAGGCGCGGCATGCCGCGCCGCCTCTCCTTACCCTCCGCCGCGTCCGCGCCCGCATCCCTGCTCCTGACCCTCTCGATGCGGGGCGCTTGAAATGCGTCTGGTCTTTATTGCGCGACAGCTGCGCCGCGCAGTGCCCGGCTGCTCCCTTGACGCTTGCGCTCAATAGCGCTGCAACAAGCCGTTGACCACTTTGACGCGGTCGCCGATCTGGTACGTGGGCTGGGAATTTTGCATGATGGCGCGCGTCGTGCCATCGTCCAGGCGCAGGGTGACGCGGTACATCATGCTGCCCGAGGTGCTGCCCGCCGTGCCCGAGCTGCCGGCCTGTGTTTCGCCACTGCCCTGGTCCATGCCGCGCGGCACGGTATCGATGGACTGCACGGTGGCCGATGCAATCGATACGCCCGACTGGCTGCCATCCATGCTCATGGCATTGTTGGCCGTGGCGGTGCGCGCGTCGGCGCTGCCGCTCGTGTCGCCGCTGTTTGTGCTGTTGCTCATGGTGCTGCTGGTCGTGGTGGCGGTGCTGCCGGTGCGGTCCATGCTGCCGGTGCTACCCATTCTATTCGTGCCGGCGGTGCTGCCCGAGCTGCCGCTGTTGCTGGTCGCGCTGCCGCTCTGGCCGGTGCCTGCCGTATTGCTGTAGCTTTCGCCACTGCGCGAGGCGGTGGTGCCGTTCGGGTTGGTTGAGTTGCAAGCACCCAATAACATGCACAGCAAGCCTGCCAGGATCGTGGTTCCTTTTGCTTTCATCTTGTTCTCCTCTGAATGTGACGATAGGTGGAGGTCCGCAGGCATGCCGGACGTGGCCGTGATTACTGCTAGTAAGAGGGTGGTAATGGAGGGATGTTCGCGGCTTGTTATTTCCCATTGAGCTACATCAAGCGTATAAATTGTCGAGCTTGGTATAAAAGACACTCTTGCATAAAACGTTTTGAGCCCCGGCGCTTCCGTGCCGTTGTTTCCTTGCTGTTTATCCCAGGAGAAAAAATGTCTTCAGTTTCCGCAAGCGCCCGTCTGATCGACGAATTGGTCAGCGCCGTGTATGGCGCCCCCGAGGCGGCGCACGATGCGCGTGCCCGGCATGGCCTGAAACATGCGTTGCATGCGCTGGCCAGGCTTTCCCGTTCAGAACAATTGCTGGAGATGAAACGCGATGCGGCACGCGCTGCGGGCGTGGACAGTCGCCGCGAGATGCGTGCGGTGTTGCGGCGCATCGCCGCGCATGCCGCCGCAGGACAAGGACAGCTGAGCCTTGAGCTGAGCGGCGGTGACGGCGCTGGCCAGTGATCAGGACGGCATGAACTTGAGGGTGGCGGCAACCATCTTCGGCCACAGGAAGGTCAGCAGCAGTGACACGACCATCGCCGCCGCGATATCGACAAGCCAGTCGTGCACGGAGCCATGGCGGTACGAGAGAAAACTCTGGATGAATTCGTCCAGCGCGCCCATGGCGACCACCATCAGTACGGACAGCAGCGCGCGGCGCGCCACGCCGCCGCTGATGCCGCTGAACAGCATCAGGGCCAGCACGCCATAGCCGAACGAGTGCAGCACGCCGCCCGACGCATATTGCCCGACGTCGGCGCGGATGCCCGGAATATCGCCAATCAGGATCACCAGCAGGTACAGCACCAGTGCCGTGCGGAAGCGCAGGCGTTCGTAACGGTCGGCAAAACACAGGGCAAGCAGCGTGGCGGGCATGGTACGTGAGCGGGATGGGAAAGGCGATAACAATACCATGGGCGTGGCAGCGGCCTGTGTTATTGCGCAAGAGGCTGGCTCATAGGCAAAAAAAAGGCCCGCGGGGGCGCGGGCCAAAAACCCAAATGAAATGGGTCAAGAGTTGAGCGTTGCGGGCCATGGCGTGCGCCTTGCCGGCGCGCGCCACAGTCATGAAAGGGGAGTGGTGTGCCATGGCGGCACACCTGTCTGTAGTCAGGCATATCGGTTACCTGTACAGCAGATGAAGCAAGTATAGGGGGCGAACATGACGGGTTCATGACACACCGCAATATTTTTTTCGTGGTGCGGACAATGCGGGGAAAAATCACCCGGCATGGCAAGAATGGCCATGTTTCAGCTGTGACAGCAAAAAAAAAGCCCGCTGGTGAAAGCGGGCTTAAAACTATTTTCTTGGAGGAGAATAGTGGAGACAGGTGCATTATGCTGCGTCGCACGATATGTGTCTAATGGTCTTTTCAGATATCCATTATCGTTTTTTTATATAACTGCCTTCTTCTGCCTCTATTCCTGCACGGCCACCGTGTAGTTCAGCGCCATGCGTCCGCCATCGACATAGATGGTCTGGCCCGTCATGTAGGTGGCGTCGTCGCTGGCCAGGAAGGCGGCGATACCGGCCACTTCTTCCGGCTCGCCGCAGCGGCCCAGCGGTGTGCGCGACAGGATGGTATGGCGCGCTTGCGGACTCGACAAGACCGCCTGCTTGGCCAGTTCCGTCAGGATGGTGCCCGGACCGATGCCGTTCACGCGCACGCCGTGCGGCGCCAGGTTCAGGGCCATGACCTTGGTCAGCTGGTTGATGGCGCCTTTCGACACCACATACGGCACCTGGTTCGGGATGGCCAGCTCCGCATTGACGCTGGACATGTTGATGATGCAGCCGCTGTTGCGCTTGACCATGTCGCGCGCCACGGCCTGGCCGCACAGGAACATCGATTTCAGGTTGATGCGCATGACGCGGTCGAAATCGTCTTCGCAGACGTCGAGGAAATCGGCCGCGTGCGTGACGCCCGCGTTGTTGACGAGGATATCGACGTGGCCGAACTGCGCCAGGGTTTCCTTCAGCATGGCATCGACGTCCGCTTTCTGGCTGACGTCGGCGCAAAAGAAGCGCGCCTGCGGGCCCAGCGCGGCGGCCGCCTGCGCGCCTTCTTCCTTGATGTCGACCAGCATCACCTGCGCGCCTTCGGCGATCAGGCGGCTGGCGCAGGCCAGGCCGATGCCTTGCGTGGCGCCAGTGACGATGGCGGTTTTGTTGATCAGTTTCATGTGTTCTCCTCGGCGGTAATAGGGGCCGCGCTGCCCACCCACCAGCCTGCGCGGCAATGGCAGATTTTAATCCCTGGGCGGACTTCAGAGGAGGATAGGTTCATTCGGCAACTGGTTGCCGCGCGTGCCATCGGCGGGGAAGTGGCTTTGCAGCAAGGTATTGAGCTGCGCCAGCGCTTCCAGGGTGCTGTCATGGTAATTGCCTTCCTTGAACCCCTTGGTCATGGTACGGCAGACGGCTTGCCATTGCTCCGGCGTCACGCGCCGGCCCACGTGGCGGTCGGCCACGATATCGACCTGGTGTTCGGCCAGGTTGATGTAGATGAGCACGCCAACATTGTCTTCCGTATCCCACACGCCGTACTGGGCAAACAGTTCGCGCGCCCGCTCGCGGTTGCTCACGCCCTGGTACGCCATGCCCGGCGTCAGTGCCGCTTCGACGATCAGGCGCACTTCCGCCTGGTGCATCTTTTCACCGTCGGCAATGGTTGCCTCGATGGCTTTCAGGGTGCGTTCCGGAAAGGCCTGGCGCGCCGTCGCCGGCGTGCCGCGCAAATGTTTCAAGGCCCGTCCGCAGCGTTGTCCGAATGTCAGTTGTTTCGTCATTACCAATCTCCCGAGGCGCCGCCGCCGTCAAAACCGCCGCCGCCGCCACCGAAACCACCGCCGCCACCGCCGCCAAAACCACCTCCACCACCGAAGCCGCCACCGCCGCCCCGGTTGTTCAGCGCCTGGCTGAGAATGCTGCCCAGCACCACGCCCGTGGCGCCGCTGGACCAGTTGCTGCCGCGCTGCAGCCGCGTCGGTCCGCCACGCGAACGGAACAGGGTCAGCACGACGAGAAAGCCGAAGAACAGCAGCGGCAGCCAGAAGGTCATGCCGCCTGCTTGCACGCTGGCTGGCACTTGCTGCTGGGCAGGGGCGGGGAATTGCTCCTGGTTCAGGAGGGTGGCGATCGCCCCCACGCCAGCGACCAGGCCGCCATAGAAATCATTCTGCTTGAAATGCGGGGCGATCACGTCTTGCAGGATGCGTTTCGATTGCGCATCCGTCAGCACGCCCTGCACGCCACGGCCCGCCTCGATGCGCAGGCGGCGCAGGGCAGGCGGGTTGTCTTTTGCTACCATCAGCAGCACGCCGTCATCGACGCCCTTGCGGCCCAGCTTCCAGGCATCCGTCACGCGGATGCTGTACTGCTCGATGGCTTCCGGTTCCGTGCTCTTGACCAGCAGCACGGCGATCTGGCTGCCCGTCTTGGCTTCGTAGTCGGCCAGCACGCCTTCCAGCGCCGCCTTTTGCTTGGCGTCCAGCATGCCGGCATCGTCCGTCACGCGCGCCGCCAGCGGCGGCACGGGCTGCAAGCCCTGTGCGCCTGCCGGCGGCATCGTCCACAGCAGCAGCGCCGTCGCCAGCGCCGCCAGATAAGACCAGGCTTTCATCTTATTTGCCAAAGTCGACGGTTGGTGCGGTCGAGATGGCTTTTTCATTTTCCACCGTGAACGATGGCTTGACCTTGTAGCCGAAAATCATGGCCGTCAGGTTGTTCGGGAAGCTGCGCGCATGCACGTTGTAGTCCTGCACGGCGGCAATGTAACGCTGGCGCGCCACGGTGATGCGGTTTTCCGTGCCTTCCAGCTGCGACTGCAGGTCGCGGAAACTGGTGTCGGCTTTCAGGTCAGGGTATTTCTCGGACACCACCATCAGGCGCGACAGGGCCGACGACAGCTGCCCCTGCACTTGCTGGAATTTCTCGAAGGCGGCCGGGTCGTTCAGCACTTCGGGCGTGATCTGGAAACTGGTGGCGGCGGCGCGCGCCTTGGTCACCGCTTCCAGGGTTTCGCGTTCATGCGTGGCATAGCCCTTGACGGTATTGACCAGGTTGGGGATCAGGTCGGCACGGCGCTGGTACTGGTTGACCACTTCGCCCCAGGCGGCCTTGGTTGCCTCGTCCTTGCTCTGGAAGTCGTTGTAGCCGCAGCCAGTGAGGATGCCGGCCAGGACAGTAACGCTCAGCGCCAGGCGCAGCCATTTGGTGAATTGATTGGTGATTTGCATGATGGGTTCCGTGCAGAGTAAGGGAGGTGAGGCAAATATACCTGAAACGGCCCGCAATGTCGGTTTAATAAGCGCACGCGGCCGCCCCTGGCGCGGTGCCGGCTGCCGGGGCACGCCGTGGCAACCCGGCGCCGCGTTACAATACGGGGTTTGCAACTGAATATAGAGAAGGTGTGCCGTGAATTTCATCAATAAATTATCCGCCGCATGGACGGCCAATAATTCCCTGCTGTGCGTGGGACTGGACCCGGACCTGGCGAAACTGCCGGCCGAACTGCGCGACTTGCCTGATGGAATCACCACCTTTTGCACGCGCATCATCGATGCCACGGCCGACCTGGCCTGCGCCTTCAAGCCGCAGATCGCCTATTTTGCCGCGCTGGGCGCGGAAAAGCAGCTGGAAGACATCTGCCGCTACGTGCGCGAGAACTACCCGCACATCCCGCTGATCCTCGACGCCAAGCGCGGCGACATCGGCGCCACTGCCACGCAGTACGCGCGCGAAGCGTTCGAGCGCTACGGCGCCGACGCCGTCACCGTGAACCCCTACATGGGCGAGGATTCGCTCGATCCCTACCTGGCGTGGACGGATCGCGGCGTGATCATCCTGTGCCGCACGTCGAACCCGGGCGGCTCGGACCTGCAATTCCTGAATACGGACGGCGAGCCGTTGTACCAGCGCGTGGCGCGCCTGGTGGCCGAGAAATGGAACAAGAATGGCCAGTGCGCGCTCGTCGTCGGCGCCACCTTCCCTGAGGAACTGGCGCAAGTGCGCGCCATCGTCGGCGACATGCCGCTGCTGGTGCCCGGCATCGGCGCCCAGGGCGGCGACATTGCCGCCACCGTCGGCGCGGGCCAGACGGCGAACGGCATGGGCATGATGATCAGCTCTTCGCGCGCCATCATCTACGCCACGCCGCAGGACGGCGAAGACTGGGCCGACGCGGCGCGCCGCGTGGCGATTGAAACGCGCGATGCCATCAATCAGCATCGTTCTGTATAAACATCACCCATAAAAAATGTAGGTCGGGTTAGGCCAGCGGCCGTAACCCGACAACACCGGTAACGTCAACAATGTTGTCGGATTACGCGGGGCTTTGCCCCGCTAATCCGACCTACGGCTGCAAATTGAGCGCGCGATGCGATCAAAGTGCACCGCGCGGGCTGAAAAATTACATTCAGCAGGCCGCCTATACCGACGCGCAGCAGGTTTGGTCAGGTGCGACTAATCGCGCATGGGCGCCACCATCTCCGCGTAATCGTACAGCTCTCCCAGAATCTCCTCCCCCCGCTCATCCACCGATTCCGACAATGTGTCGATTTCCGTAAACAGCATTTCGATGGTGCGGGCGCCGCCGTCGCCGTCGAACAGGCGGGCGGCGCGGTGCTGTTCCCAGCGCAGGCTTTCCGCTTCGCTCAGGGTGTGCGGGAAATTGCGGGCGCGGTAGCGGAACAGCAGCTCCTGCAGGCGTTCGTCGGCAAACGAGGGGCGGGCCGTGGCCAGCTTGGCCGGCGTTTCGCGGCGCAGGGATTCGAGCAGGCGGCGGTCGTCGTTGCTGACGAAACCATTGTACAAATCCTCATCGACGTCCAGCGCGACATTCGCGCCAGGGCGCTGGAACACGTCGGCCCAGATGGCGTCCATGTTCGGCGCCGTGGCGGCGAATTGCGCGTTGGCCTTCGCCGCGTCCACGTCGATGCCCCATTGCGCGGCCATGGCCGGCGACAGGGTTTTCAGATTGCCGACCAGCATGGGCGACTTGTTCAGGTGCACGCTTTTCACGGGCAGGCGCGTCATGCCTTCGGGCATGGCTTCCTTGCGGGTAAACAGGCGCGTGCGGATGGTGTCGGCATCGAGCTGGAACAGTTCGCGCGGGTCGTAGGCGCAATCCCAGACGAGGATCTCGTTCTTGTTGCTCGGGTGCGTGGCCAGCGGCCAGACGACGCCCAGGCAGCCCCGTTCGGCGGGGAACATGCCGGAGACGTGCAGGAATGGCTGGCGCTCGCCGGCGGCCAGGTGCATGCCCATTTCGCTGGCGACCCTGTCCTTCTTGTGCAGGGCCAGGCAAAACTCGAACAGCTTCGGCTGCTTTTCCTTGATCAGGCGCGCCAGGGCGATGGTGGCGCGCACGTCGGACAGCGCATCGTGCGCCGCTTCGTGCACCAGGCCGTTGGCCTTGCTCAGGTGTTCCAGCCTGAAGCTGGTCTGGCCGTCGTCGCGCTTCGGCCATTGAATGCCTTCCGGGCGCAGGGCGTGCGTCATGCGCACCACGTCGAGGATATCCCAGCGGCCGCAATGGTTCTTCCATTCGCGCGCATATGGGTCGATCAGGTTGCGCCAGAACAGGAAACGCGTGACTTCATCGTCGAAACGGATGGTGTTGTAGCCCACGCCGATGGTGCCCGGTTCCGAAAAGGCCGCTTCGATGGTGGCGGCGAACTGGTGCTCGGGCACGCCCAGCTGCAGACACTGCTGCGGCGTGATGCCGGTGATCAGGCACGATTGCGGATCAGGCAGGAAATCATTGGCAGGCTGGCAATACAGCATGATCGGCTCGCCGATCTCGTTGAGGTCCGCATCCGTGCGGATGGCGGCGAACTGGGCCGGGCGGTCGCGGCGCGGCTGGGCGCCAAAGGTTTCGTAGTCGTGCCAAAGGAAAGTCTGGGTAGTCATTGATGGTCGTTGCTTGCTTAATTGTGATCTTGGTTGGGCCGGCTGCTGCAAAGCCGCCGCTTCAGTTTTCTGAAAACCTGCCGATACTACACGAGAGGAGCGTCACCGTTGCGGTATTCGCATGGTGGCATACATTGCCCGTTCAAGGAGGCCTATCATGTCAATTCCCATCGCCGCAGGCGGCAATTCCGCCGCTTCCCTGAGTTCCGTCAGTAATAATGCTGCCGGCAAGGAAGAGAAAGTCCAGCAAAAGGACGCCAGCAACACTGAAATGAGCGTGAACGACCGTACCAAGCTGCAATTGAACGCCTCCATCATGCAGGCGTCGCTGAATGTGTCGATCGGTTCGGAAAACGAACCGCTGGCGCTGCTGTACAAGACCGCCATCACGAATATCAACGAGGCGCTGAAAGGCCAGTACGGTGACGATGCGATCGAGAACGCCGCGTCGCAGGACAACAGCGCCGAAGCGACGGCGAACCGCATCGTGTCGCTGTCGACGGGATTTTTCGACGCCTTCAAGAAACAGAATCCGGACCTGGACGACGATGCCGCGCTGAGCAAGTTCATGGATACCATCAGTGGCGGCATGGAAAAAGGCTTCAAGGAAGCGCGCGACATCCTGGACGGCTTGAAAGTGCTGGGCGGCGACATCGCCAGCAATATCGACAAGACCTACGCGCTGGTGCAGAAGGGCTATGCGGATTTCGTTGCCGCGCACAGCAGCAAGAAGGATGAGGCTGCCACACCAGGCGCTCCTGCCAAGCCGGCCGACAGCAAGGCGGCCTGATCATCATTGCATCTTGCGCCGGAGAAAATATGCAGGGCGAAGCGCGCTGCTGACGATCAGGCAGCGCAACGACGCCATGGGCTTGGTTTCAGGTGCTGATCCGGTTGCGCCCGCCTGCCTTGGCGCGATACAGCGCCGCATCGGCCGCCGCGATCAAGCCATGGTCGTCCTGCCCGGGCGCCAGGCTGGCCACGCCGAACGAGCCCGTGATGTGTGGCAGCGCGCTGCGCATGTCGGCGAAGATGACGGCTTGCTGCATGCGCTCGCACAGCCGTTCTGCGACCATCAGGGCCACGTGTTCGTTGGTATCGGGCAAGATCACCATCATTTCCTCGCCACCGTAACGCACGGCAAAATCCGTCGGCCGCAGGGCCGCGCCCAGCACTTGCGCGGCGATGCGCAGGGCCTGGTCGCCCGCCTGGTGGCCGTGCGTATCGTTGAAGCGCTTGAAATGGTCGAGGTCGATCATCAGCAGCGACAGGGGCGCGCCGCTGCCATGCGCCGTGACGATCATGTTTGGCAGCAAGTCCGTCAGCCAGGCGCGGTTGTACAAGCCCGTCAGGCTGTCGACCATCGATAGCTGGCGGTAGAATTCGCCCAGTTTCTGGCGCCGGCGCAACAGGGCGTTGGCGGCGCGGATGCGGAAGGACAGCAAGCGCAGCAGGTTGCGCGCCAGGCCGTTCGACTGGTCGATCAGTTCCCAGACGATGGCCGCATCGACGACCAGCAAATCAGTTTCTTCCAGTGCGGAAATAGCGGCCAGGTTGCTGGCCTCGTCGAGCACCGATTGTTCGCCCACGCTTTCGCCGGGCAAGACCTTGCTGACAGTGCCGTCGTCCATGCCCGTATGGGTGTCGGCGGCCACGGCCAGGGCGCCGCGCAGGACGATGTACAGGCTGGCGCCGCGCGTGTCGGTGAGGGCTTCGCCCGCTTCCAGGCGCATGACGGGGCAGGGCGCCAGCATGGCGGCCGTCCGGCTATCCGCGCCATCGCGAAATAGCTGTAAATCGCCGATGTTGCAGCCTGAAGCGCCAAAGTTGCCGATCTGTTCCACAGTCATACTTTCATAAAGCCCGTGCCGCGCGTGCAGCGCGCCGGTCTCTTCATGATAGCCTAAAGCTGACTCTGCCGTAACGGCAAAACCTTGCTTCTAGTAACTTTCTGTGAAAAATACGACAATTATTTCATTGTCGCGTCAAGCATTGTCAATGCTGGTGGTGTTGTTACGGATATCGGCGCGCAGGACAGGCGCAGAGGCAGGCCAGATGTGCAAAGGCAGCCTTGAACGGCTGCCTCGTCTCTGGCAAATAGTGCAGATGGGAATTACTCGGCGGTTTCTTCCGCTTCGGCTGCATCGATCACGGCATTCTTGCCGGTGGCGTGGCGCTTGCTGTCTTGCAGGCGGCCCAGGGCGCTATCGATGGCGCGTTTCAGCTTGTCGGTGGCGCCGGCAACGGCTTGGTGCACGGTAGCGTTCTGCTCGGTGACGGCAATCGGCTGGTAGCCGGCGACACGGGCTTCCATGACGCAGCGGATATCGTCTGCGCCGCCTTTCGGGCCATTCGTATCGCTGAGGTGGACTTCGATGCGGGTCAGGTTGTCGCGGAAGCGGCTCAGTGCGCTTTCAAGTACGGATTGCACATGTTCGTTCAGTCCAGCGGTGTTGGCGATGGTGCTGTCGGTATGAATATTGATTTGCATATGCTTACTCCTGTCAATTCAAAAAAAACCCATCTCAGGCGTGCTGCGGCCTGGTTGCTGCCTTATGCACATTGCCTCGTGCATGTGACTTATCTTACTCCTCTTTCCAGTATTTCAAGAGGGTGCGCACGATTAAGATGAGCTTAACCCTACACCCAGGTCAAGTTTCCTCATTGAAACTTTTCAGCCATTGATCAGGCCCGCCGCGATATTGATCGACAGTCCCAGCACGACCAGGTTGAAGAAAAAGCTCAGCACGGATTGCCCCAGCACGATTTGCCGCATCAGCCGCGTCTGCACGGAAACGTCCGACGTTTGCACGGCCACGGCGATGGTGAAGGCGAAGTACAGGAAATCCCAGTAGTCGGGATTTTGTTCGTCGTCGGGAAATTTCAGGGGGCGCCTGGCCGGGTCGGCCAGGTAATACAGGTGGGCGTAATGAAAGCAGAACAGGGTGCCGACGAGAAACCAGGAGCCGACCAGGGTGAAGATCGTCAGCGCGTAGTGCAGGGCCCGCTCATCGTCGGCCATGCCCTTCATGGACGACAGTTGCGAGACGATGGCCAGCAAGCTCATCACCGACGCCACGGACAGGGCCAGCAAGACCATCGCCGCCCGTTCATCTTGCCGCGTGGCCATGGTTTTGACCGTGTGATGGTTGGCGCGCATCATCATCCAGGCCATCGTCGCCAGGTAAAACCAGACGGCCACGTTCCAGGCCGTCAGCAGCCGCGTCATCAGCAGCCATTCGGAGGGCAGCAGCAGGCCGGCCGCCACGCCGATGGCCGTGGCCAGGCTCAGGTGGGGGCGGCTGCGAATGAAGCTGTGAAACGGAAGGGGAATTTTCATGGCGCCAGGTCGTCAGTATCGATAGCGCATCTTAGCGCCTAAGCGCCTGCCGTGGCGGCTGTCCTGGCCGCTGCTTCCTTCTCGTGGTGGGGGAAACGGTCCATGCGCGACAGCACGGGGAACAGCACGGCCCACGCGCCAGTCACGGCCAGGGTGGCGGCGCCGCCGAAGAGCACGGCGCGCACCAGGCCGAACCAGCCCGCCGTGATGCCCGATTCAAATTCGCCCAGCTCGTTCGAGGCGCCGATGAAGACGGCGTTGACGGCGCTGACCCGGCCGCGGATGTCGTCCGGCGTCTCGAATTGCACCAGCAAATGGCGGATATACACGCTGACCATGTCGCCGGCGCCCATCAGGAACAGCGCCGCCAGGGCCAGCGGGAAATAGCTGGTGCTGCCCAGCACCAGGGTGCCAAGGCCGAACACGGCCACGCCGCCGAACATCCAGGCACCAACCTTGCGTGTGATGGGGAAGATGGCCAGCAGGATCGAGCACAGGGCCGCCCCGGCGCCCGGCGCCGTGCGCAACAGGCCCAGGCCGCTGGGGCCGACATGCAGCACGTCGTGCGCCAGCGCCGGCAGCAGGGCCGTGGCGCCGCCGAACAGCACGGCGAACAGGTCCAGCGAGATGGCGCCCAGCACGATGGGCCTGGACCAGACGAAACGCAAGCCTTCGAGCAGGCTGTGCCAGCTGACGGGTTCTCGCCTGACCACTTGCGGCGCCGGCGTGGTGGCGCACATCAGCAGCACCGACAGCACCAGCAGCGCCGACGAGACCAGGTACACCATCTTGGGGCCGAAGTAATACAGCAAGCCGCCCAGGGTCGGCCCCACGATGATGGCCACGTGCGAGCTGGACGAACTGAGTGCCACCGCGCGGCTGAATTGCTGCGTCGGCACCATGTTGACCAGCACGGCCTGCGTGGCCGGCATCATGAGGGCGCGCGCGCTGCCGAACAGCACCAGCACGGCAAACACGGGCCAGACGATGGACAGGCCGTTCAAGGTGAAGGCCAGCAGGGCCAGCGCGCAAGCGAGCTGCGCCGCCAGGCAGCAGGCGATGATGTTGCGGCGGTTGTAGCGGTCGGCCACGTGGCCGGCCGGCAGGATCAGCAGGAGGAAGGGCGCGAACTGGGCCAGGCCGATCAGGCCCAGATCGAACAGGCTGCCCGTCAGCTGATACACCTGCACGCCGATGGCCACGCTTTGCATCTGCACGGCCACCGTGCCCAGCACGCGGGCGGACAGGTAACAGGCGAAGTTGCGTTGGCGCAGGATACTGAAGCCGTTGCCGGCGGAAGCGAGAGACATGATATTTCCAGGAAACAGCGGAGTGGCAGGGGCAAACGCGGCGGCGGGCGCCGCCCCGGCAGCCCCGCCGTCTGGACGGTGCTGCTTACTTGGCCAGGTCGGCTTCGGTGGTGAAGGCGTCGGCGTAGAACTCGTCGTCAGGCAAGCCGCATTGCTGCACGAAATCGCGGTGGGCCGAGTCGACCATCACGGGCGCGCCGCACGCATATACCTGGTGGCCGGACAGGTCGGGCAAGTCGGCGATGACAGCCTGGTGCACGAAACCCGTGCGGCCGCTCCAGGCGTCTTCCGGCAGGGCTTCCGAGACGACAGGCACGTAGGTGAACTGCGGCAAGTCGGCGGCCCACTGGCGGCACAGCGCGTCCATGTACAGGTCATGCGGACGGCGCCCGCCCCAGTACAGCGTGATCGGACGCGTGGATTGTGCGCTGATCATCTGCTCGACAATGGCTTTCAGCGGGGCAAAGCCCGTGCCCGAGGCCAGCAGCACGACGGGCTTGTCGCTGTCTTCGCGCAGGAAGAAGGTGCCCATCGGGCCTTCGAAGCGCAGGATGTCGCGCTCTTTCATGGTGCCAAACACCTGGTCGGTGAAAAGGCCGCCGGGAAGGTGGCGGATATGCAGGCTCACGGGGCCGCCGTCGGCGGGCGCGCTGGCCATGCTGTAGCTGCGGCGCTTATTGTCGCGCAGCATGATTTCGATATACTGTCCGGCGCGGTACTGCAGGCGCTCGCTGGCTGGCAGCTGCAAGGTCAGCACGATGACGTCGGGGGCGACTTTTTCCATCGTCGTCACGCGCGAGGGCATTTTCTTGATCGGGTAGTCGCTGCTGCCAGCCACTTCGCGCGCTTCGATGACGAGGTCGGCATCCGTGGTGGCGCAGCAGAACAGCGAGTAGCCGGCCGCTTCTTCTTCCGGCGTCAGGGCGCGTTGCTGGTGCGCCTTGTGCTGGACGGTGCCGGCAACAACCTTGCCCTTGCAGGAGCCGCAGGCGCCATTTTTGCAGCCATATGGCAAGCCCACGCCGGCGCGGATCGCCGCCGCCAGCACGGTTTCGTCCGCTTCGCAGCTGAATTGGTGGCCGCTGGGCTGAACAGTAACTTGAAAAGTCATACAATCCTTGAGATGAAAAATATGTTAATGCACTCTTTGCGCCAGCCTGTAGGCCTGCCGCGCCTGCTGATTCTCGGTTGCGGCGACGTCGGCATGCGTTTGCTGCCCTTGCTGCGCGGGCGCTTTCGCGTCTTTGCCGTCACCAGTCAGCCAGCGCGCTGCGCAGAGCTGCGGGCGGCCGGTGCCGTGCCCATCGTGGCCAACCTGGACGACCGCGCCAGCCTGAAGCGGCTGGCCGGCCTGGCACCGAGCATCGTGCACCTGGCGCCGCCCATGTCGTCCGGCTTGCTGGACCGGCGCACGCGCAATCTGGCCGCCATTTTACCCGAGCATGCCCGCCTGGTGTATGTCAGCACCAGCGGCGTGTATGGCGATTGCGGCGGCGCCAGCGTGGCGGAAACGCGGCCCGTGGCGCCCGCCAATGCGCGCGCCAGGCGGCGCGTGGATGCGGAGCAGGTGCTGCGGGCCTGGGGCGCGCGCCGCGCCAGCCGCGCAGCCATCCTGCGCGTGCCCGGCATTTATGCGGATGACCGCCTGCCGCTGAAACGCTTGCGCGAAGGCACGCCGGCGCTGGCCGCCGCGGACGATGTGTATACCAACCATATCCATGCCGAGGACCTGGCGCGCATCATCGAGCGTGCCCTGTGGCGTGGCAAGCCTGGGCGCGTGTACCACGCCAGCGATGACAGCGAACTCAGGATGGCCGAGTATTTCGACGCCGTGGCCGATACCTTCGGCTTGCCGCGCCCGCCGCGCCTGCCGCGTGCCGCGCTACAGCAAGTGGTCACGCCGATGCTGCTGTCGTTCATGTCCGAGTCGCGCCGCCTGGACAATGCGCGCCTGAAGCGCGAGCTGGGCGTGCGCCTGCGTTACCCGCGCGTGGCCGATGCCTTGCAAATGCTGGCAGCCAGCGGCGCCCGCATCGGGTAAAATGGCCGGTTATCTCCGCACTTTTTACGGCGCGGCGCGGCGCGCGCCGTTCCTGCCGGGCACCACTATTAAAGGAATACAGCATGACCACCCTGACTTACGAAGAATACCTGGACGAGGTCACGACCGTCCTGACGGAACTGTATGACCTGGACGACGAAGCGGCCATCAAGCTGGTCGTGGCTGCTCAGGACGCGGAATTTTTCGTGCCGCACGATGCGCATGAAGCCATGCGGACCGTCGAGCAAGCCAAGAAGGACGCCGTGACCCTGTTCGAGCGCAAGCAGAACCGCCAGCAGACCCAGGAAAAGCAGCAGCAGCGCGTGCGCCAGCAAAAGAAGTAAGGCAGTCAGGCAGCGAAGCAGTAAGGTAATACAAGCCGCGCCCGCAGGGCCGGCAGGGTGGGTCGCCGCGGTGCAACGCCGCGGCGCCGCACTTGATCTGGCGCAAACGCGCGGTGGCGGCGTGGCGATATGGTGAGCAAGGTCGTCACGCATTTCGCCTATTTTTGGCGGGCTGGGCAGTTAGCGTGACGATGTGTCCGGTCCGCAGGAGCGTCCGATGCGTCCCATCAGCCATCCCAGCAAGGAACAGGTGCGCGCGTACATGCGTCGCCGCGAACATGCCGTGCTGCCACCGCCGCCGCCCGAAGAAATCCGCCGTCAACTGTGCTGGAGCCGCAACGAGCCGCCAGTGGCCAGTGTCGCGGCGCAAAGCTGGCACCAAAGCTGGCGCCTGTCAGCGGAAATAGCCCGCCTGGGTGCCTTGATGACGATAGCTTGGCTCATGCACAGCGGTGTTGCTCATCGTAAAAATTGATGACTTGCAGCAAATTTTTCCATTTTGAGTTATCCTCTAGCACATTCCAAGTGCGTCAATTCTCTTCAATTATCACAATTTTGCTTTAAGTTACGCAAAAATCAACAATAGCGTGTATTATATTGTTTGCGGGATAGAAACCGCATAAGTGATGGCGCTTTTTAGTGTGTTTACCCTGAATTATTGCAAAAGCGACATTCGGTCTCTTCGAGCATTAATACAACAAGTACGGATTTTCAATCATGTCTCTCAAACAAATTACCTCTTTGCCTACCTACAACCCGAATCGCGTCCTCGATGCGATCATCGACAAGCTGCAGCTGAAAAATGATGCCGCCCTGTCGCGCGCACTGGAAGTGGCACCTCCCGTCATCAGCAAGATTCGTCACAATACCTTGCCGATCGGCGCCACGATCCTGATTCGCATGCACGAAATCAGCGATTTCAGCATCCGCGAACTGCGCGAGTTGATGGCTGCCTAAGAGCGCCTGACAGACGGCAAACTGAGAGGTGCCGTCTTGCATATCAGGCTTGCCGCGTGCGGCAGCCATACCTGTTTCCCGTTTTTCTATTGTGTGTCCGGGCCCAGCGCCGGACGATCGAAATAGAAACGCCCCATTTCCAGGCCAGTCGAGGACGACTTGACCACCGCCGCGGCCAAGCTGCCGGGCGCGCTGGAAAATGCGGTATTGGCAGCAACGGTAGCGCGGCCCGAATAGGCCGTTGCCTGCACGGCAGCACTGGAAAACGCGGTTTGTACGGCCCGGCCCGAGTACGCGGTCGCCTGTACCGCGGCACTGGAGAACGCCGTTTGCACGGCTCTGCCCGAATACGCTGTCGCCTGCACCGCCGCACTGGAAAACGCCGTTTGCACGGCACGACCCGAATACGCTGTTTGCACGGCCCGTCCCGAATACGCCGCCTGGACGGCGCGTCCCGAATACGCCGTTTCTGCGCGGATATAATCTTCCCCGAATGTCTGTTCGTAGAGCTCTTTCATGCGCTCGCCCACGCGCACGTGCGCCGCTTCGTCATCTTCGCCGCGCAGGCCGATGTAGGGGAAGTGGTGCAGGAAGTAGCCGAACACCTGCTCGCAATCGGCCGCGTATTTCAGGGTGTCGAGAATGTGATAGTGCCAGAAGGTATCGACATCCATCAGCGGCGCCGTCTCTTCCTGGGGAAACTGCTTCATCAGGATGAGGAAGCGGCGATACTCGAACTCCACCGCATTGGCCTTTTCCAGGCTCCATCCCTCGCCGGATTCCCGGTGCATCAGCTTGACCTTGATCGCGTCCAAATTCAAATCGGCAATAGCCTTGAAACTGTCGTTCGTATCCATGAGTGTCCTTGTGAGTAAGCGCATAGTGGAAAGAAGGGTGCGGCAAGAGAAGGTGGTGGTGTGAGCTCCTGGCTAGATGCAAAGGAAAACCTGCCCATGGCGGGCAGGCGCGTGATGTTGTTTTACATCAATATTGCATCTAATTACAAAATACGCAAGCTCAGCTTGCTTGAAACGCTGCTGATCAGGCGCTGGCGCGGGTGTCGTCCTGGTAGGGGAAGCGGGTGGCGTCGGCACCCAGCGGCACGCTGACGTGCACGCACATGCCGGCGCCGGGGCTGCTGTCGATGTAGAAGGTGCCGCCCAGCAGTTTGATGCGCTCCTCGATGCCCACCAGGCCGAACGAACCCAGCTTGTTGCGCCCGTCGATGGCCGCGCCCACGCCGTTGTCGCGGATGCTCATCGACACCGTATCGCGGCACTTTTCCAGCTTGACCTGCACCCGGCTGGCATTGGCATGCTGAGAAATATTGCTCAGCGACTCTTGCAGGATGCGGAACAGGGCCGTCGCGCACTGGTCGCTCAGGCAGATATCGTCATGGTTTTCAGTCACTTCACAGGCGATGCCCGTGCGCAGGCGGAACTGCGCCACCTGCCATTCGACGGCCGCATTCACGCCCAGGTCGAGCACGGTGGGGCGCAAGTCGTTGATGATCTGGCGCACGCTCTTGATGGTGGCGTCGATCTGGTCCAGGGTGGAGCGGGCGCGGGCGTTCAGGCGCGGATGGCGGCGCTGCGTGCGCGAGGCCAGCATGTCGGCGTCGATGCGCAGCACCAGCAGGTTCTGGCCCAGGTCATCGTGAATCTCGCGCGCGATGCGTTTGCGTTCCTCTTCCTTGATCTGGTCGGCGTGCGCCGCCAGCCGGCGCAGTTTCTGGTGCGACAGCTGCAGGCGGATCTGGCTGGCACGCAATTCCTGCGTCATGCCCGTGGCCATCTGGATGGCGCGCCGGCGCGACGACGACAGCGTGTGGAACAGCATATATAACAGCATGGCGCTGCAAAAGCCCACCAGCATGGCCAGCCACGGCAGGTAGGCATCGAAGCGCGTGTACAGGTCGCTCTTGCGCACGCTGAACAGGGCTTGCCAGACGCGGCCGTTGTAATCGATCAGCATGGTGCTGCTCAGGTATTTGCCGGAATTGGCAGGCTGCCACCATGGCGCGTGCAGGCCCGCCGTGGTGCTGTCGAAGATGGGGCGCATGCTGTGCGGCAAGTCCAGCGGCGCGCGCGCCTGCGGGCCGATGTCGAACAGGGTCAGGCGCACATTGCGTACCGGCATGTCGGCCAGCGCGCTGCGTACCATGGTCACCAGGTCGTAGCCGACGCCGACGGAACCCTGGTAGGCGGCGCGCCGTTGCTCGACGGTGTCTGTCGGCATGCCGAGGCGGTACACGGGCAGGCGCATGGCCATGCCCGTCAATTGCGGCCGGCCTTCCATCGGTACGGGCGTGCCGGAGTTGCTGATGCGCCCCGAGTCGCGCGACGCGGCCAGGGTTTCCGCGATCAGGGGGCGTGCCGCGATGTCATAGCCATATTTGTCTTCCGCGCTGGCGAGCGGTTCCAGGTAGACGAGCACGGAATAACTGTCGCGCACACCGGGCGGGTGGATGGCGAAGGCGGGATAGCCGTCGCTGCCGGGTGGATAGTCGCGCCGCATGGCAGCCTCGAAGGCGGGCCGCCGTGCCTCGCTCAGTTCCTCGGCGTAATTGAGGTTCATCACGCCCGGATAGTTTTGCGGCAAGTCCATGTTTTCCACGTAGCGGTGAAACTGCTCGCGGCTCACATGCTCGCTGGCACGGAACAGGCTGGCCGCGCCGCGCAGCAGGTTGCCATAGGCCTGGACACGGGTTTCGATGCTTTGCCGGGCGCTGCGCGCCAGATTGTTGAACAGGTCGCTGGCATCGTTCTCGATCGACAGCGAGGCGGCCATGTAGAACAGCATGCCCACCATTGTCGACAGGACCACGCCAAGCAGCCACAGCGGTCTTCTTTCCAGCGCTAATTGTTGCTCACCAGCATTAGGAGACATCGCCATCCGCATCAGGAAGAGGAATCGGGTGCCGCCTGGGGAGGTGGCGTTACTGGGTTGCGCAACTGCTATTGAAATTGTAAATTGCTCAATAGCTGCATAATATACAAAACTATGGCCGATGTAGTCAACTGGCAATATTTTTCGGCGTACAGGATCTTGTTGAAACGAAAAAAACCGCCGCAGCGGTTTTTTTCGTGTGTTGCCTGGTGCCTTGCCTGTTGCCTTACTTGGCCGGCTGCCAGCTGTCTTTCAGGGTGACGATGCGGTTGAAGACAGGTTTGCCTGGCTGGCTGTCGACCCGGTCGGCCGCAAAATAACCGTGACGCTCGAACTGGAAGCGCTCTTCCGGCTGGGCCAGTTCCGCGCCCGGCTCCAGCCACGCCTGCACCACGTCCTTGGCCAGCGGATTCAAGGCCAGCTTGAAGTCCTTGCCGCCCGCGTCCGGCTGCGGGTCGGTAAACAGGCGGTCGTACAGGCGCACTTCGGCGGCGATCGCCGTCGCTGCGCTGACCCAGTGCATATTGCCCTTGACCTTGTAGTTGGCGCTGCCTTCCGTACCCGACTTGCTGTCCGGGAAGTAGGTGCAGTGTACGGCGATGACCTTGCCGTTTTCATCCTTGTCAAAGCCCGTGCACTCGATCACGTAGCCGTAGCGCAGGCGTACCTTGCTGCCCGGTTTGTCGTCGATGGGCGGATACAAGCGGAAATAGCCCTTGTTCGGCACTTCCATGAAGTCGTCTTCCTCGATCCACAGCTCGCGCGAAATCGGGAAGGTGCGCAGGCCGCGCTCGGGGAAGTGCGGGTGCACGGGGGCCGTGCATTCCACGCCTTCGCCTTCGGGGAAATTGTCGATGATCAGTTTCAACGGACGCAGCACGGCCACCGTACGGGGCGCCTTCGGGTCCAGGTCTTCGCGCAAACAGCCTTCCAGCACGCTGTAGTCGATCCAGCCGTCGGATTTCGTCACGCCCGTGCGTTCGCACATCAGCTGGATCGCTTCCGGCGTATAGCCGCGGCGGCGCATGCCCACCAGGGTCGGCATGCGCGGGTCGTCCCAGCCGTCGACGATGTTTTCTTCCACCAGCTGGCGCAGCTTGCGCTTGCTGGTGACGATGTAGGTCAGGTTCAGGCGCGAGAACTCGAACTGGTGCGGCACCGGCTGCTTGAAGAAGCCGCCGGCCGACAGGGTTTCCAGCAGCCAGTCGTAGAACGGGCGGTGATCCTGGAATTCCAGGGTGCAGATCGAATGCGTGATGTTTTCCAGCGCGTCGGAGATCGGATGCGTGTAGTCGTACATCGGATAGATGCACCAGGCGTCGCCCGTGCGGTGGTGATGCGCGTGGCGGATGCGGTAGATGGCCGGGTCGCGCAAGTTCATGTTCGGCGAACTCATGGCATCTTCGCTCATCTTCGCGCGCAGGATGTGTTCGCCATCCTTGAATTGGCCCGCCTTCATGGCGCGGAACAGGGCCAGCGATTCATCGCGCGGACGGTCGCGGAACGGCGAATTCTTGCCGGCCTGGCCGAAATTGCCGCGGTTGGCGGCCATGTCTTCGGCGCTCTGGCTGTCCACGTAGGCAAAGCCGGCCGTGATCAGGTACTCGGCCATCGCGTACAGCTGGTCGAAATAGTCGCTCGCGTAGTGCAGGTGGCTCTGGCCATCGGCTTGCTGCGGTTCCCAGTCAAAGCCCAGCCATTTGACGCTGTCCATGATGGTGTCGACGTATTCCTGCTCTTCCTTGGCAGGGTTGGTGTCATCGAAGCGCAGGTTGCACTGGCCGGCGTAGTCGCGCGCCAGGCCGAAGTTGACGCAGATCGACTTGGCATGGCCCACGTGCAGGTAGCCGTTCGGCTCCGGCGGGAAACGCGTGATCACCTGGGGCAGGCCGGGACGCACGTGGGTGCCGGCAGCCAGGTCGGCTTCGATGATGTTACGCAAGAAATTGGGCGCCAGCGCTGGCGCGGCGGTATTCGGTTTATCGTTGCTCATTGATCAATGCGAAAGAGTGACAGTAAAAGGCATTTTACCGTACCGCAAGCGCTTTATATGCACGTATTTGGCCCCATTTCCCGGCATGCAAGGGACGCCGATGCCGTTCTATAGGATAATTCGCCTTTAATTAGTAGAAATTCGCGCCTCCGGAGCCTCATATGGAAAATTTATATAACGTCCTCGGTGTCGCGCCCAATGCCAGCGACGATGAAATCAAGAAGGTTTACCGTTCGCTGGCCATGCGCTTCCACCCCGACCGCAACCAGGCCCCCGGTGCCGAGGCCCGCTTCAAGAGCGTGACCAAGGCGTATGAAATCCTGGCCGACCCGGCCAAGCGCGCCGAATACGACCAGAGCGTGAACCACCGCATCATCATCGACCCGGAAGCGGAAGCGTATGCACTGTGGTGCGGCGTGTTCCGCCTGCACGGCACGGTACTGCCAGCAGACTAAGCCTGCTGGCTGCCTCCCGGCCAGCCCGAATGATTTGAAAAACAACAACAACGGCGCTTTTGATAACAGCGCCGCGCATCACATTGGAAAGCACAGCATGAGAAGAGTACACCCTGAATTCGCGTATCAGTCGCGCGAGCTGGAAGGCCAGATCGAAGGCATCCTCGGCGATCCGCCGAACCGCAAGAACTACAAAAGCATGGTTGACGCGCTGGTGGGCGAGTATGCCAGCGGCGGCGGCATCGAAGATGTGAACATGCTGGCCTTCGCGCTGGTCGACCACATCAGCTTCAGCGACCCGAAAGGCTTGCTGGCCGAAAGCGAAGACTACGAGTTCGGCGACCCGGCCCGCGTGTTTTCCATGGCGAGCTGCGCCGATCCGGAAGCGGCCAAGATGTACGCCGCCATCGAAGACAGCTTCCCCGACCTGGCGCGCCAGGCCATCATCACGGCCTTTTTGCACAAGAATCCGCGCCTGTGGGACGACGACGACCATTCGCTCGACCAGCTGGCCGCCAATGACGATGGCGACGACGATCACGACGACGACCAGGCCACCGACGATTTCGCCCAGATGTTTGACCAGGATGGAGATGACCATGGCAGATAATGACAAGCAAAATGCGGAGCAAAAGAGCAATCTTCCCGCGCTGACGAAGCAGGTCACGGAACTGGTGCTGTCCGGTTCCCTTGGCCACGCCGAGCAGGCGTTTGCCGACGCGGCCGACCAGTACGGCGACCTGGCCGTGGTGGAAGTGCTGAGCGCCATTCCGCCGCAGGTGACGGCCCTGCACCTGGCCGGCTTCGACGGCGGCAAGATGTCGCTGGCCACCCTGCTGGTACCGCCCAAGGCCTGGGCCGACAGCCTGGCCTTCATCGCCGCCACCTGGAGCGACGACCAGATCGAGGATGATCCTGAGCGCATCGCCGAGGCGCTGTTCGCGCACATCCACGGTGTGGTGTTTTCCACCGACGACGCCGAGCGCCGCCGCGAGCTGCTGCTCGAAGCGTCCGCCACCGACTGGGGCGCCACGGCGTTCGCCATCCTGTTCTCGATGGCGCCGAAGGAAATTCTGGAAGTGGCGGGCGAGATCGTCATCAAGGGACCGTACGTGACGGGCGTGACCTCGTCCGACAACGACGTCGTGCCGCTGGCCATCGAACTGGCGCAAGCGAATGAAGACGGCTGGGACCGCTCGCTGTTCGAACTGTTCCCCGACTTCCGCCACAGCGCCGACCTGGCCGACGCGGAATATTCGGACGACCCGGACGAAGAGCCGACCATGTTGCAGCGGAGCACCAAGGAATTGCTGTACCGCCTGCGCAAGCAAGTGCCGAGCACGCGCAGCGCGCCGCGCTCCAGCACGCGCCGCAGCCTGGGCACCGGTATCTTCTCGTGATGAAAGCAGGGAATCGCTAATGCTGCCAGCAATTGTTGTAGAGAATCTGCCGCGCCTGGTGCGCGCCATCAAACTGTTGCCGAACGACCCGCGCGAAGACGCGGCGCTGAACCTGGCCGACGAGTTGACGGGCATCACGGCCATGGTGGCCGAGAAGTTCACGAATGAACGCACGGCCGACGGCATCCAGAAAGCGCTGTACCTGACGGTGGGCGGCGTGTCCTTGGGCCTGGAACAGGCCGTCACGCATGAAGGCGACCAGGCCGCGCTCGACTTCCTCGTCGAGCACGGCGCCGAGCACGCGTTCCAGGTGGGTTTTCGCCTGATCAAGGACTTGTCGCAGCTGCCCGAAGACGCGTTGGTGGGCGAGTACGACCAGGACCCCGTCTACCTGCAGCGCCGCTTGCGCGAACTGTTCATCGATATTTGCCAGGCCGACCCGAACCAGAACTGGGCCGGCTATGAAAAGTATGCGGTGCAGTTGCAGCAGCGCAAGGAAGTGCAAGCCGTGGTGCGCCTGGCCAGCTGGCTGCGTCGCCACCACGACAACGGACCCGTCAGCGACAGCGACTTGAATGCCGAGGGCGTCATCGCCCTGGCCATCATCTTCGCCATCGAAGGCGGCGGGCGCATCATCGCGCGCACGGGCCAGAAGGAGTTCGAGCGCTTTGTGCGTTCCGTGCGCAAGAACAAGCCCGACTTCGAGGAAGGCTGGGCCGCCCTCGTGGCCAAGGTGCCGGTGCAGCACCATCCAGTCTTGCTCGACCGCATAGATTCCTACCGCCGCAGCTGCACCGTGGTGCATAAAATCCTCACGCGGGCCAGCATGAAGAGCCTGTTCGAGGACCTGGAAAATTATGCGGGTTCGGAGCTGGATGCGGATTATTCGTGACAGCCAGTGTCGGATTACGGCCTGCGGCCTAATCCGACCTACGCCGACGCCCGTCCTGTAAGTCGGCTTGGCTGCGGCGCAGCCGCAGCGTAAGCCGACATTGCCGGCGTTGTCTTGGTGCATGCGATTGTCGGATGAGGCGCAAGCGCTCATCCGAGTTACGCCTGGAAAACTACGCGGGTTCGGCGCTGGATGCGGATTCGTGATCCCGCGCCCGCCGACCGATCGGTTGGCGTGGCTATGGCATGGCCTCGTAGGTCGGCTTAGCTGCGGCGCAGCCGCAGCGTAAGCCGACATTGCCGGCGTTGTGTTGATGCATGCGATTGTCGGCTTACGGCCTGCGGGCTAAGCCGACCTACGCCGACCTGCGCCGACCTGCGCCGATCCACGCCGACCTCATCGGCCTATTCTTTCTCTTCCATGGCCGCCTCTTCGGCCAGTTTCACGAACGCCGCCACCAGCGGCGACGTTTCATTTTCCCTTTGTGCCAGTAACAGACTGGTGGTCGCCTGCGGGTCGGCGATGGGGCGGTAGCATACGCCGTCCATGCGGATGCGGTCGAACGAGGCGGGCAGCACGGAAATGCCGCAGCCGGCCGCCACCAGGCCGATGATGGTCGACGCTTCGCCCGCTTCCTGCGCCACCTGGGGCACGAAGCCGGCTGCCTTGCACAGGCGGAAGATCTGCGGATAAATCCCCGTGCCGGCATCTTTCGGGTACATGACAAATCCTTCGCCCGCCATGTCGGCAATCCCAATGGCCGTCTTGGCCGCCAGTGCGTGGGCCACGGGCAGGACGAGGAACAGCGGATCCTGGCGCAGTTGCGTCAGCTTGATATCAGATGGATACGTGGTTTCCGGCGGGCGCACGAAGCCCAGGTCCATGGTCCGGCCGCTGATCGCTTCCAGTTGATGCAATGTCGCCATTTCGTGCAGGGTCAAGGTGACGTGTGGAAACTGCTGGCGGTAGCGGTTGATGACGGTGGCGAAATACGGCGTGAACGGCGTGGAAAACGTAAAGCCGATGCGCAATTCACCCGCTTCGCCCCGCTGCGCCCGGCGCGCCGTGACGGCGGCCTGTTCCGACAGGGCCAGGATGCGCCGCGCATCGTCGAGGAACAGCTTGCCCGCCTGCGTCAGCCGCACGGAGCGCTTGTTGCGCTCGAACAACTGCGCGCCCAATTCCGCTTCCAGCGCCTGGATCTGCTGGCTCAGCGGCGGCTGGCCGATGTGCAGGCGCTCGGCCGCGCGCGTAAAGTGCAGCTCCTCGGCGACGGCGACAAAGTAACGCAGGTGGCGCAGTTCCATATTTGTCCAGTAATCGTTTTAAAGTATGAGTTGGGCCTTGAATATATATTGGACGATATGAGTTGGCAATCCTAAGATGAAACCTCGCCTTCTATTTGAAACACGGCCATGTCTGATTCAACGCTCGCTTACGCCTCCGCCGCCGCCCCGGCGATTTCTCCTGCCGCTCCCCGTTCTGCCATCGCCAAGGGCACGGCCGAATTCAAGCGCAGCAACCGCGCGCTGTTCTTTGGCGGGTTTTCCACTTTCAGCTTGCTGTACTGCATACAGCCGCTGTTCCCGCTGCTGTCGCAGCAGTTTCATCTGACGCCGGCGCAAAGCAGCTGGTCCTTGTCCGTGTCGAGCGGCTTGCTGGCCATTTCGCTGGTGCTGCTGAGCGCCGTTTCCGACCGGGTGGGCCGCAAGCCGCTGATGGTGGCTTCCATGTTTTCCGCCGCCTTGCTGACCATCCTGTCCGCGTTTGCCCAGGATTATGCCCAGCTGCTGGCCATCCGCGCCGCGCTGGGCGTGGCCCTAGGTGGCATGCCGGCCGTGGCCATGGCCTATCTGGGCGAGGAAATCGAAGGACCGTCGCTGGGGCTGTCGATGGGTTTGTATATTGCCGGCAGCGCGTTTGGCGGCATGTCGGGCCGGCTGATCGCGTCCATGCTCAGCGATTTCCTCTCGTGGCGCTGGGCCCTGGGCGTGCTGGGCGTGGCCGGCCTGCTGGCCGCCATGGAATTCTGGCGCAGCCTGCCGGCGTCGAAAAATTTCGTGCCCAGTACAAAGGGCTGGAATGCCTTGCCGCACGCAATCAAACAGCATTTTTCCGACCGCGGCTTGCCATGGCTGTTCTGCCTGGCGTTCTTGCTGATGGGCTGTTTTGTCAGCGTGTATAACTACATCGGCTATCGCCTGCTGGCTGCGCCATTTGGCTTGCGCCAGAGCACGGTCGGCCTGCTGGCCTTTTTGTACCTGATCGGCATCTTCAGTTCCGTCTGGGCGGGCCGGCTGGTGGACCGGCTGGGGCGCCGGGGCGTGCTGTGGATCATGCTGTCGGTGATGCTGTCCGGCATTTTACTGACCCTTTTCGATTCCCTGCCGCTGATCGTCATCGGCATGGCGCTGGCCACCTTCGGCTTCTTTGCCTCGCACTCGATCGCCAGCAGCTGGGTCAGCCGCCGCGCCCGCGCGCCGCAGGCGCTGGCCTCGGCCTTCTATCTGCTGTTCTATTACCTGGGATCGAGCCTGATCGGTTCCGCCTCGGGCATGATGTGGGGCTTCGATGGCTGGACGGGCGTGGTCATCATGCTGGGCCTGTGCCTCGGTGGCGGCGTGCTGATCGCCTTGCGCCTGCGCCATTTGCAGCCGCTGGGGGCGCGCGAAGCGGTGGGCTGAGCCGGCTATTTGGGACACATGCCGAGCATCGTTTCCCCCTGCTTGCCGGCGCGCGTGGTCACGCACAAGGTGCCCAGCGCGCTGGTGATTTTATAGGTGCGGCTGCCCCTGGCCTCATTGGCGCCGATTTCCTCGATCTTTGACGCCTCGTACCATTTCGGCGGCACGGCCGCGTAGGCTTCGGCAAAGCCCTGCTGCATGCGCTTGAAGGCCGTGTCTTCGAACTTCGGTTCACCGCGCTGCGGAAATTCCTTGCGCAACGCCTTGTCGATCTTGCCCACGTCGCGCCTGGCTTGCGCCAGGATGTCGGCCACGCTGGGTGGCGTGATGGCCGTGGTCGTTTCCGGCATTGCTGGCGTTGGCGTCTGTTCGGCGGCGGGTGGCGGCAAGGGGCGGCTGATGGGCGCCGGCACTGGCTGGCGCGGCGCTTTTGCAGTGGCTGGTTTGGTGCTGGGCAATGGTGTGAGGGCTGGCTTGGGAGGTGCTGGCGGGCTGTAGCGCAGCCAGGTGATGACCGGCCCCTGCGGCAGATTCTCGTCCGTGACAACGCGGGGCCGCGACTGCAGGAGAATAGTGGCCAGGCCCAGGTGCAGCAGGACGATCAGCAGCAGGACGATCAGCAGCAGACCGGAGGCGCGGCGCGGCAGGGTGGACGACGGAATCATGCGCGGCATGGTTGTTCAGGTACGCCAATGTATCTGAAGTATTTGACAATTATCGAGAATGTCACAAGCGCTTACAAAGAAGTGCCACATGGAAATTTCAGTCAAATGGCGCTTGCCGGGGAACCGTGCGGCGGGCCGATGATCCAACTGCAGATACCACGCGAACAGGAGTTCACCATGTTGCAGGCAAACGAAGTGGCACGGCGCTTTGGCGCCATCGAACAGGCGATCGGCCAGGCGGCGCAGCTGTGCGGCAAGCAGCAGGGCATGCCCATGGATTTGAAGGATTGCCTCGACCAGCTGGACCAGCAAAAGAACGCCGTGCGGCAAGCCATCGACATGCAGGACGATGCGCGCATCCGCCAGGCCGTCGACCAGATGGAATCCCTGGGCGACCGTGCCAAGCAAGCCTGCGGCACGGCATCGAGCCTGACGCCGGAAATGAAGAGCGCCGTGCTCAAGGTGCACGATGAATTATCGGACCTGAAGCACCAGTTGCATTAAGCGCTGCATTAAGAA
Source organism: Janthinobacterium amylolyticum (assembly GCF_051380655.1). Lineage (NCBI taxonomy): Bacteria > Pseudomonadati > Pseudomonadota > Betaproteobacteria > Burkholderiales > Oxalobacteraceae > Janthinobacterium > Janthinobacterium amylolyticum. Next base: position 310,949 of record NZ_JBNYXL010000003.1, on the reverse strand, counting down.
CACTGATCAAAAACTGCTGGGCGTCGAGGAGGGCGGCCTGCGATGCCCGCTGACTGGGCGTCCCGTGCATAAGCACAGCGCCCTTTCTCTGGCCAACGGCGGGCCGGGCCTCGCTACCCTCACTAAGGTTGTGTCAGGTGGTGTGATGGTGTTACATCTGCCGGAACAAATGCGCATATAAGGGGCTGACGCGCAGCTGCGCCGGGTGCTGGCGCAAGGTCAGCGTCAGCTTGCCCGCCTCGTCGCGCACGGCGCTGGCGATGGCGCTGGCGTTGACGATGGTGCCCCGGTGGATTTGCCAGAACTGCTGCGGGTCCAGCTGCGGCAGGAGTTCCTTCAGGCTGGTGCGGATCAGCGCTTCGCTGTCGCGGCAGACCACGTTGATGTATTTGTCCAGCGCTTCGAAGTACACGACGTCGGCCAGCGCGATCATGCGCACGCTGTTGCCGACGGCCGCGCGTATCATTTGCAGGCGGGGCGCGGGCGGTACCATCGCTTGCAGCTGGGCCAGCAAGCGCACCAGGTTGTCGTCACTGGCGACGGATCTTCCCGCCAGTGACTGCACTTGGCCTGCCTTCGCGATGGGTGCCGCGATGGGTGGCTGTGCCTGCGCTGGCGCTGATGCTGGTGCTGGTGCTGCTTGCAGCCGCTGCTGCAAACGCTCCACCGTCTTGCCCAGGCGCGCATCGTTGACAGGTTTTAAGACGTAATCGGCGGCTGCGTGCTCGAAGGCAGCCAGCGCGTACTCGTCATACGCGGTGACGAAGACGATTTGCGGGAAGGGCTGGGCATCGGGCCACTGCTCGGCCAGTTCCTCGGCCGCTTCCAGGCCCGTCTTGCCCGGCATTTTGATGTCGAGAAAGAGGATGTCGGGACGCAGCGCCAGGCCTTGCTGCAGTGCTTCCACGCCATTCGCGCAAGTGGCCACGATGTCGAGCGCGGGCCACAGGCGGCGCAGGGCGTGGGCGAGGGCGGCGGCCAGGATCGGCTCATCTTCGGCGATCAGGGCGCGCACGGGGGTGGTGGTGGGCAGGGTATCAGTCATGGGCTGGCAAAGTTGGCTTGTGGGAAGGCGTCAGGTGATGGTGCGATGGATTGGCGCGCGGGTCGCCGGCTGGATCCGCCATTGGCATGCCCAGCGGCAGGGTCAGGCGCGCCGTCACGCCGGCGTGCGGGTTGGCGCATAGCGACAGGCTGGCGGCGTCGCCGTGCATGACGTGCAGGCGTTCGCGGATATTCGTCACGCCCAGTTGCGTGCCCTTGGTCTGGCCCGGATGGTCGAGGCCCAGGCCATCGTCGGCCACCGTCAGGGTCAGCACGCCGCCCTCACTGGTCGCGCGCACGTGGATATGGCCACCTTCGATCTTCGGTTCCAGGCCGTGCTGGATGGCGTTTTCCACCAGCGGCTGCAGCAGCATCGGCGGCACGGTGGCCTGGCGCAAGTGGTCGGGCAAGTCCAGCGTGTAGGCCAGGCGCGCGCCCATGCGGATGGCCATCAGGCCCAGGTAAGCTTGCATCAGCTTGAATTCCTGTTCCAGCGTGGTCGAGCCGGCGCGCGAGGACGTCAGGGTGGCGCGCAGATACTGTATCAATTGGTCGAGCAGCAGCTGGGCGCGGTCCGGGTCAAAGCTGATCAGTCCCTGCAAATTGGCCAGGGTGTTGAACAGCATGTGCGGTTCGATCTGCGCCTGCAGCAACTGCAGCTGCGCTTGCATGCCCTGGCGCGCGACGGATTCGGCACGGGCTTTTTCCTGCGCCGCCTCCATTTGCAGGCGCGCGATCTTTTCCCTGCTGCTGAAGAACAGGATGGCCGCACTGGCCGCCGCCAGGGTGAACACCGTCATGCCGACATTGCGTGGCGACATGGCGATGGGCGCGGGAACGTCGATATTTGCCAGCCAGCCGAACAGCATGGTGCCAGCCACCTGCGCCACGGCGGCGCTGACGATGACGAGGCCCATGAAGGGCAGCAATGGCGCCCGCCGCGCGCCCCACCACGCCAGGCGGATGCCGTCGATGAGCAAAAAAGCGATGCCGCCGATGCACATGGATGCCAGCAAGTTAAGCCAGAAACTTTGTCCACCGCTCAGCACGTAGGTGATGAAGAGCGCGCACAGCACGTTGAGCAGCAGCGCATAGCGCGCATCGGCCAGCAGGCGCCGGTAGGGAAAGCCTGTCTTGCGGGGAACAGTATCATTGGTGTGCATGCGGAACGGCTTTCAGGTGGGACTCGGCATTGGTAATGCTGCAATCTTCGGCGCAGCTGCGGCCGCGCGCAATGGCGCTGCGACGAAACGTGGCGCACGTGGCGCCAATCGCCTGACCGCGTCCTTGACACCGTGGCTGCTGCACCAGATAGTATGGCAACCTGTCTTGATCGACAACTATTTGCAATAAAGGAAAACCCATGTGGCCCTATCCACGCACCCTGGCGCACCGCGGCGGCGGTACCCTGGCGCCTGAAAACACCCTGGCCGCCCTGCGCTGCGGCCTCGCCTACGGCTACCGCGCCGTCGAATTCGACGTCATGCTGGCCAGTGACGGCGTGCCCGTCGTCGTGCATGACCCGGAACTGGGGCGCACGGTGGCTGGCAGCGGCTTCATCAGCGACTACACGGCCGAGGAGCTGGGCCGGATGGACGCGGGCGCGTGGTTCGGCCCGCAGTTCGCGGGCGAGGGTGTGCCCACTTTCGAGGCCGTGGTGGCGTACTGCAAGGCACAGCGCATCTGGATGAATATCGAGATCAAGCCAGCCCCCGGTTTTGAGGTGCCCACTGGCCTAGCAGTGGCGCGCGCCACGCGCAGCCATTTTGCGCAGGAAATCGCCGCCGGGGAACTCTTGCCGCTGCTCTCGTCGTTCAGCATCGCCGCCCTGCAGGCGGCGCGCCAGGCGGCGCCGGAACTGGCACGTGGCTGGCTGGTCGAAGCGGTGCCCGCTGGCTGGATGCAAACAGCGAAGGAACTGGGCGTGGTGGCGATCCATTGCGACCACAAACAGCTGACGCCGGAATTGGCACGGCAGGTAAAGGAGGCGGGATACGGTCTGTTCTGCTACACCGTCAACACGCGGGAACGGGCCAGCGAATTGCTGGCCTGGGGCGTGGACGGGTATTGCACGGACAGGATCGATGTGATCCCGTCCATGGCGTAGATCGGATCAGGTCCGCAGGATCGTAATCCGACAACAGTGTTGGCAGGCGCTGTTGCGTGGCCAGATGCCGTGGGGATGTCGGCTTACGCGCTTTGCGCTAAGCCGACCTACGGTACAGGACAGGCGCAGGTCGGATCAGGTCCGCAGGATCGTAATCCGACAACGGTTTGGCATGCGCTGTTGCGTGGCCAGATGCCGTGGTGATGTCGGCTTACGCGCTTTGCGCTAAGCCGACCTACGTTATACAACAGCCGTAGATCGGATCAGGTCCGCAGGACCGTAATCCGACAACGGTGTTGGCATGCGTTGCTGCGTGGCCAGATGCCGTGGGGATGTCGGCTTACGCGCTTTGCGCTAAGCCGACCTACGGTATAGGACAGCCGTAGGTCGGATCAGGTCCGCAGGATCATAATCCGACAACAGTGTTGGCATGCGTTGTTGCGTGGCCAGGTGCCGTGCTGATGTCGGCTTACGCGCTTTGCGCTAAGCCGACCTACGGTGTGAAACAGTTTAGAACGTCACGCGCACGCCTGCCGCGATATTGCGTCCCGTCAAGGGCGCCGCGTTCTTGATGAACGAGGTGTGGCTGTACGCCAGTTCGTTCGTCAGGTTGCTGGCCTTGATGTAGAACTGGGCTGGCGTCGTGCCGATGCGCGTGTCGTAGTTGGCGGACAGGTTGAGCATGTTGTAGCCCGGCGTTTCCGTTTCGAACGCGGCAACCTTGTCTTGCTTGCCCACGCGGTAGAACTCGGCCACGCCGCTCCATGCTTGCCAGTTGGCGTCGAATTTCACGCCCAGGCGCTGGGCCGGGATACGCGGCAGGTTATTGTTGTCACCCGCGCCGCCGTCGGCCAGCTTGGCCCGCACATAGTCGCCGAATACGCTGGCGCCGAACATGGGGTTCAGTTGCTGGCGGATCTGGCCTTCCACGCCCGTAAAGGTGGCGTCGCGCTGGCCGTACTGGATCAGCTGGAAGCCTTCGTGGCTGTCCAGGGTGGAACCGAAGATGTAATTGTCCACCTTGTTGCGGTAGGCGCTGGCCGAGAAGGTCGTGGCGCCCGCATACTTGCGCAAGGTCACATCGATATTGTTCGACGTTTCCTTGCCCAGGTTTTCATTGCCCAGTTCGTAGGTGGCCGTGGCCATGTGCACGCCGTGCGCATACAGTTCTTCGGCGCTGGGCAGGCGATGCGTGCGGGAAATCGTCGAGCCGAGCGAATACTGCGGCGCGAATTTCCAGACGGCGCCCAGCGAGATCGACGTGCCCTTGGCGCTGCGGTCCTGCAAGGTGGCGCTGTCGACCGTGATATCTTGCCATTCGTGGCGCAAGCCCGCCTCGAAACGCCATTGGTCGAGCTTGTATTCCTCGACCAGGAAGGCCGCGTGTTTCTTCGTCACCGTCGGCGCCACGTAGGCTTCTTCGCCCAGGGCGGAGAAATCGCGCTTCGACGTCTGCAGGCCGACGACGCCGCGCCAGCCGGCGACCGGCTGGTGTTCCATTTCCAGGCGCGCGTCGTGGCCCTTGTTCTTGAAGGTGGTGGCGATTTCCGTGCCTTCGATTTCGTCGTGCTTGTAATCGGTAAATGAGGCGCGCAGGCGCAGCTTGGTGAAGCCGGGCACGGGATCGCGCAATTCGCCGCGCACATCCCAGCGCTCGCTCTTCAGTTTCACGTAGGGCACGGCACCGTCTTCATGCTCGTGGTCATGCTCTTCACCTTCCTCGTGGCCGTGGCCTTCATGGCCGCCGCAATGCAGATGCGTGCCGTGCGGGTGGCAGCTTTCAAATTCATGGTTGTGACCAGGCAAGCCATATTCGGCGTTCTGGCTGGTGAAGGCCAGGCCCAGGAAGCCGCGTTGACCCACCCACGACACGCCCACGCTGCCCGTGTCCGTCTTGTTGTAGCTGCCGGCCACTGTCGAGCCGCCTTCCCAGCCGCTGCCGACCTTGTATTCTTTCGCGTCGCGCTTGACGCCTTCCGCATGGACGGCGATGTTGCCGGAACCGCCAGTCACCTCGAAGGCGCCGGCCTTTTCGCGCGCAGCCGAGTTGGCGCGTACTTCCGCGCTGCCTTCAATGCCCTTGGCTGGTATGCGCGTGGGAATTTTCTTGTCGATCACATTGACCACGCCGCCGACGGCGCCGCCGCCATATGCGAGCGCGGACGGGCCGCGCAGCACTTCAATCTGTTCCGACAGCATCGGCTCGGCCGCCACGGCATGGTCGGGGCTGATGGTCGAGGCATCCTGTACTTCGGCGCCATCGGAGAGGATCTTCACGCGCGGGCCATCCATGCCGCGGATGATGGGGCGGCTGGCGCCGGCGCCGAAATGGCTGGACGTGATGCCGGGCTGGCCGGCCAGGGTTTCACCCAGGGTCGCTTCGCGCGCGCGCACCAGTTCCTCGCCTTCCAGTACGGTGACGGGCGTGCTCATGTCGTCGCTGCCCACGGCCAGCGCGCTGGCCGAGACGGTGACGGCAGGCAAGGTTGTCGCCTGCTGCGCCAGTGCGCTGGCGGGAGCGGCAAAGGCCAGCATGATGGCCAGCGCCAGGGGAGTGGGTTGGTGAGGACGGACGGACATGGGCAAGAGTTCCTTATCGGCTATCGGTGTTGGCAGGGTTTGGGCAGCGCGTGATGAGTAAAAGCCTGCCCTAAGTTGATAATGATAACCCATTATCATTACTGTGTGACAGTTTTTGCGGGCAGGTGAGGCGGGCGGATGGTGTATTCTGTCGGCTATGGAACGCACAACACGTCAAAAAACCGCTATTCAAGCCGCCATCGAGTCGGCCCAGCGCCCATTATCGGCGCAGGAAATCCTCGAACAGGCCAGCTTGCAGGTGACGCAGCTGGGTATTGCCACCGTTTACCGCAACTTGAAGTCGCTGGTGCTGGAAGAAAAAGTGCATGTGGTGACCTTGCCGGGTGAAAACCCGCGCTATGAGTCGAATGCCGTCGCCAATCACCACCACCACCATTTCCAGTGCACCACCTGCCAGCGCGTGTTCGACGTGCATGATTGCCCGGGTGACTTGAAGCGCATGGCGCCGCAAGGCTTTGTTGTCGAGCGCCACGAACTGACCCTGTACGGCCGCTGCGCCGACTGCAATGCGGCCGCCGGCACCACGGGGGCCGCCGCCAAGGCCAAGCCCGCGCCACACGCCTGCGCCAGCCACCACGACCCGGCCTGAGCGGGCAGTCCGGTATGCGTGGGCAGGCTTGCAACAATGCTGCCTGTCCGGCGCCAATTCCCGTACCCAGATCACGTATAATCTTCCCTTTAAAGCTGCCGCCACTTTTTGCCAAAAAAACATGAAATCATCTGAAATCCGCGACAAGTTCCTCAAATTTTTCGAGTCCAAGGGCCATTCCATCGTCCGTTCCAGCTCCCTGGTGCCAGGCAATGATCCGACCTTGCTGTTGACGAACAGCGGCATGGTGCAGTTCAAGGACGTGTTTACGGGCACGGACAGCCGCCCGTACACGCGTGCCACCTCCGTGCAGCGCTGCGTGCGCGCCGGCGGCAAGCACAACGACCTGGAAAACGTCGGCTACACGGCGCGCCACCATACTTTCTTTGAAATGCTGGGCAATTTCAGCTTCGGCGACTATTTCAAGCGCGACGCGATTCAATACGCGTGGGAACTGCTGACCAAGGTATATGGCTTGCCGGCGGAAAAGCTGACGGTCACCGTGTACATCGAAGATGACGAAGCCTACGATATCTGGGCAAAAGAAATCGGCGTGCCTGTCGAGCGCATCATCCGCATCGGCGACAACAAGGGTGCGCGCTACGCATCGGACAATTTCTGGCAGATGGCCGATACGGGCCCATGCGGCCCATGCACGGAAATCTTCTACGACCACGGCGCCGACATTCCTGGCGGCCCACCGGGCTCGCCTGACGAAGACGGCGACCGCTTCATTGAAATCTGGAACCTGGTGTTCATGCAGTTCAACCGCGACGAAGCCGGTGTCATGCACAAGCTGCCGAAGCCTTGCGTCGACACGGGCATGGGCATGGAGCGCCTGGCCGCCGTGCTGCAGCACGTGCATTCGAACTATGAAATCGACCTGTTCCAGCATTTGATCAAGGCTGCCGCGCGCGAAACGGGTGCCACCGACCTGGAAAACAAGTCGCTGCGCGTGATCGCCGACCACATCCGCGCCGCCGCCTTCATGATCGTCGACGGCATCATTCCGGGCAGCGAAGGCCGCGCCTATGTGCTGCGCCGCATCATCCGCCGCGCCTTGCGCCATGGCCACAAGCTGGGCCAGACGAAACCGTTCTTCTACAAGCTGGTGGCCGACCTGGCCATCGAGATGGGCGGCGCCTATCCTGAGCTGGAAGAAGCGAAAGACAACGTCGCCAACATGCTCAAAGCCGAGGAAGAGCGTTTCGGCGAGACCCTGGAAACGGGCATGAAAGTGCTGGAAGCGCAGCTGGCCAAGGATGCGACGGGCATCGACGGCGCCACCGCTTTTACCTTGTACGAAACCTATGGCTTCCCGCCTGACCTGACGGCCGACATCTGCCGCGAACGCGACATCACCTTCGACCAGGCCGGCTACGACGCGGCCCTGAAGGAAAGCCAGGAACTGTCGCGCAAGGGCGGCAAGACGCACAAGGACAGCAAGGTCGAGTACACGGGCGAGAAAAACACCTTCGTCGGCTACGATCAACTGACCTTCAGCAGCAAGGTCGTGGCGCTGTACGCGGCCGGCACGCCAGTGCAGGAACTGACAGCGGGCCAGGACGGCATCGTCGTGCTCGACACCACGCCGTTCTACGCGGAATCGGGCGGCCAGGTGGGCGACCAGGGCGTGATTTCCTCGGGCGCCGGCAGCTTTGCCGTCAGCGATACCCTGAAAATCCAGGCTGACGTGTTCGGCCACCACGGCGTGCTGGAGTCGGGCGTGCTGAAGGTGGGCGACGCCGTCTCGGCGCAAGTCGACACGGCCAAGCGCGCGCGCACCATCCGCAACCACTCGGCCACGCACTTGATGCACAAGGCCTTGCGCGAAGTGCTGGGCAGCCACGTGGCGCAAAAGGGTTCGCTGGTCGATCCGGACAAGACCCGTTTCGACTTCAGCCACAATGCGCCGATGACTGCCGAGCAGATCGCCGCCGTGGAAACCATCGTCAACAAAGAGATCCTGGAAAACCGCGCCACGCAAGCGCACCTGATGTCGTTTGACGATGCCGTCAAGCATGGCGCGATGGCCTTGTTCGGCGAGAAATACGGCGACGAAGTGCGCGTGCTCGACATCGGCAGCTCGAAAGAGCTGTGCGGCGGCGTCCACGTGCAGCGCACGGGCGACATCGGCCTGTTCAAGATCATCGGCGAAAGCGGCGTTGCCGCCGGTATCCGCCGCGTCGAAGCCGTGACGGGCGAAGGCGCGCTGGCGCTGGTGCAAAGCATCAACCGCCGCCTGCTGGAAGCGGCGCAAGCGCTGAAGGCGCAGCCGGAAGAATTGACGGCCCGCATCGTCCAGGTGCAGGACCACGTGAAGGCGCTGGAGAAGGAACTGGCCGCGCTGAAATCGAAACTGGCGTCCGGCCAGGGCGATGAGCTGGCCACGCAAGCTGTCGATGTCAACGGCATCAAGGTGCTGGCTGCCGTGCTGGACGGCGCCGACGTGGCCCGTTTGCGCGAAACCATGGACAAGCTGAAGGACAAGCTGAAAACGGCCGCCATCGTGCTGGCCAGCGTGGCGGACGGCAAGGTCAGCCTGATCGCCGGCGTGACGGCCGACGCCACGTCGAAGGTCAAGGCGGGCGAGCTGGTGAACTTCGTTGCACAGCAAGTGGGCGGAAAAGGCGGCGGACGCCCCGATATGGCGCAGGCCGGCGGTACCGATCCGAGCGGTCTGGCGAACGCCCTGGCTGGCGTGCCGGCCTGGGTCGGCGAACGCGCGAAATAAAGCGTAAGCTAGCAGGCATGCGGGGTTTTCGCCCCACAGCCTCTTGAAAACGGCCCGCAGACGGTGTTTGCGGGCCGTTTTGCCGTATGGAATCTCGTTGTGACACCACAACAGCCGATGAACTATTTTGGTGCAGCGCGTCAATGCCCCTGATTTAGAGTAGTATGTCGAAAATCAGTACAACAAAACAATGGTGGGATATTGATGATGAGCGACACACTACTTGATACCGAGATTATGGAATTTCACAAAGAACTCGACGCGCGGGGCTTGAATTGCCCGTTGCCGATTCTGAAGGCGAAAAAGGCTTTGTCAGAGCTGCAGAGCGGGGAAGTGCTGCGCATCATGGCAACCGATCCCGGTTCCGTGCGCGACTTCCAGGCCTTCGCCAAGCAAACGGGCAATGCCCTGCTGTCGCATGTGCAGACGGGCACCGAGTTCGTCTTTTTGATGCAACGCAAGTAATTCTACCGACCTGGGCCGCCGTGGCGCGGCCTGGTTTTCCTTCCCTTGCCGGCTTTTTTGCTGCCCTGCAGCGTGGCGGCCGACTCCCCTGAAAGCAGCGAAGCCAGCCAGTTTAGATGGATTGCTCTAACAAAAAATCGCACGATCGTGCTTAAATTCGGTTCAAGATTCAAATTTCTCTTATAATCGAACGCACAATCAGCACTTGATCCGTCATTTTTATAATTTCCCAAAGGCATAGCTATGAAAGTCTTGGTACCCGTCAAACGCGTGGTCGACTATAACGTCAAAGTCCGCGTCAAGAGTGACGGCACTGGCGTCGATACCGCCAACGTCAAAATGTCGATGAACCCTTTCGATGAGATCGCACTGGAAGAAGCGATGCGCCTGAAAGAAGCCGGCAAGGTCACCGAAGTGGTCGCCATCTCCTGCGGCGTGACGCAGTGCCAGGAAACCCTGCGCACCGCCATGGCCATCGGCGCCGACCGCGGCATCCTGGTGGAAACGACGACCGAACTGGAACCGCTGGCCGTGGCCAAGCTGGTGAAATCCCTGGCCGAGAAAGAACAGCCGCAACTGATCATCCTGGGCAAGCAGGCGATCGATGACGACAGCAACCAGACCGGCCAGATGCTGGCAGCCCTGCTGGGTTGGCCGCAAGCCACGTTCGCCTCGAAAGTCGTGCTGGAAGACGGCAAAGTCACCGTCACCCGCGAAGTCGACGGCGGCCTGGAAACCCTGGCATTGACCTTGCCAGCGATCATTACCACCGACCTGCGTTTGAACGAGCCACGCTATGTGACCCTGCCGAACATCATGAAGGCAAAGAAAAAGCCGCTGGAAACCGTCAAGCCGGAAGACCTGGGCGTCGATGTCGCGCCACGCCTGAAGACCCTGAAAGTCGTCGAGCCAGCAAAGCGCTCGGCCGGCATCAAGGTGCCGGACGTGGCCACGCTGGTCGCCAAGCTGCGTACCGAAGCCAAGGTTATTTAAACCACACCCCAAGACAAAAACGGGGGGCAGACCCGACGGGGGTGTCAGTTCCAATGGAACTGATACCGATCTCGAAGAGACTGACCCCGGCACTTGCAAACTATTAGGAATAATCATGGTCGCATTAGTTATTGCTGAACACGACAACGCTACCTTAAAGGGCAGCACCCACCACACCGTGACCGCGGCTGCCCAGTGCGGCGGCGACGTGCACGTACTGGTCGCAGGTTCGAACGCATCGGCAGCTGCCGCTGCCGCCGCGCAAATCGCCGGTGTGACGAAAGTCATCGTGGCCGACGCGCCGTATTTTGCCGACGGCCTGGCCGAAAACGTGGCCGAGCAAGTGCTGGCCATCGCCGGCAACTACAGCCACATCCTGGCGCCAGCCACGGCTTACGGCAAGAACATCCTGCCACGCGTGGCCGCCAAGCTGGACGTGGCGCAAATCTCGGAAATCACCAAGGTCGATTCCCCTGACACCTTCGAGCGCCCGATCTATGCCGGTAACGCGATTGCCACCGTGCAATCTGGCGACAAGGTCAAGGTCATCACCGTGCGCACCACCGGTTTCGACGCCGCTGCCGCCACCGGCGGTTCGGCTGCCACGGAAACCGTTGCCGCCGTTGCCGACAATGGCAAGTCCGCCTTCGTCGGCCGCGAGCTGGCCAAGTCCGACCGTCCTGAACTGACCGCCGCGAAAATCATCGTCTCGGGCGGCCGTGGCATGGGTTCGGCTGAAAACTTCCACATCCTGGAGCCGCTGGCCGACAAGCTGGGCGCCGCCATGGGTGCTTCGCGCGCCGCCGTCGACGCCGGCTTCGTGCCGAACGACTGGCAAGTGGGCCAGACGGGCAAGATTGTCGCGCCATCGCTGTACATCGCCGTCGGTATCTCGGGCGCGATCCAGCATCTGGCCGGCATGAAGGACTCGAAAACCATCGTCGCCATCAACAAGGATCCGGAAGCGCCGATCTTTGCCGTGGCCGACTACGGCATCGTGGGCGATCTGTTCGAGATCGTGCCGCAACTGGTGAAAGAACTGGGCTAATTTAAACCCATCAGGTTTTGTATATTACGAAGCCACGCCGGCCCGCCCCACACGGCGCGCCGCGCGTGGCTTTTTTCTTGGAGAGAAGAAGATGAGCTATCAAGCCCCGCTGAAAGACATGTTGTTCGTCATGAACGAGCTGGCCGGCCTGGCCGAAATCCATACCTTGCCTGGCTGCGAAGACGCGACGCCCGACACGGCCGAAGCCGTGCTGGAAGAGAACGCCAAGTTTTGCGGCGGCGTGGTGGCCCCCTTGAACGGCCCCAGCGACAAGGAGCCGAGCTTCTGGCACGACGGCCAAGTGACCACCTCGAAAGGCTTCAAGGAAGCGTTCAAGGCGTATGGCGAAGCGGGCTGGCAGGGCGTGCAGCACCCGACCGAGTTTGGCGGCCAGGGCTTGCCGAAACTGCTGGCCACGCCTTGCATTGAAATGCTCAACTCGGCCAGCATCTCGTTCGCCCTGGTGGCGCTGCTGTCGGACGGCGCCATCGAAGCGCTGCTGACGGCCGGCAGTGACGAACAGAAAGCCGTCTACCTGGAAAACCTGGTGTCGGGCAAGTGGACGGGCACCATGAATCTGACGGAGCCGCAAGCAGGTTCCGACCTGGCCGCCGTGCGCACGCGCGCCGTGCCGCAGGACGACGGCACCTATAAAGTCTTCGGCACGAAGATTTTCATCACCTATGGCGAGCACGACATGGCGGAGAACATCGTCCACCTGGTGCTGGCCCGCACGCCGGACGCGCCCGCTGGCGTGAAAGGCATTTCCCTGTTCATCGTGCCGAAATTCCTCGTCAACGCCGACGGCAGCCTGGGCACGCGCAACGACGCGCACTGCGTCTCCATCGAACACAAGCTGGGCATCAAGGCCAGCCCGACGGCGGTATTGCAATTCGGCGACCACGGCGACGCCATCGGTACGCTGGTGGGCGAGGAAAACCGCGGCCTCGAATACATGTTCATCATGATGAACGCGGCCCGCTTCGGCGTCGGCCTGCAAGGCATCGGCCTGGCCGAGCGCGCCTACCAGCAGGCCGTGGCGTTCGCCAAGGACCGCGTGCAGTCGCGCGACCTGGCAGGATCCAGCGGCCCCGTTTCCATCATCCACCATCCGGACGTGCGCCGCATGCTGATGTCCATGCGCTCGCAAACGGAGGCGGCGCGCGCGCTGGCCTACGTGGGCGCGGCCATCAGCGACGTGGCGCACCACCATCCGGACGCGGAAGTGCGCGCGGAAAGCCTGGCCACGTATGAATACCTGGTGCCCGTCATCAAGGGCTGGTCGACGGAAATGTCGCAGGACGTCACGCGCGACGGCGTGCAAGTGCATGGCGGCATGGGTTTTATTGAAGAGACGGGTGCTGCCCAGCATTACCGCGACGCCAAGATTCTCACCATCTACGAAGGCACGACGGCCATCCAGGCGAATGACCTGGTGGGCCGCAAGACGGTGCGCGACGGCGGTGCCGTGGCGAAAGCCATCATCGCCCAGGTGCGCGCCACGGAAGCCCAGCTGGGCGAGCTGACCGGCGCCGACTTCCAGGCCATGCAGCGCCACCTGGCCGAAGGCAGCGCCGCGCTCGAAGCCGTGGTCGAGTATGTGGTGGCGAACATGAAGTCGGATATCAAGGCCGTCTTCGCGGGCAGCGTGCCGTACCTGAAGCTGGCCGGCATCGTGCTGGGCGGCTGGCAGATGGCGCGCGCAGCCGTGGCGGCGCAGCAAAAGCTGGGCGAGGGCAGCGGCGATGCGTCGTTCTACAACGCCAAAATCGCCACCGCGCGCTTCTTTGCCGACCACATCCTGTCGCAGGCACCAGGCTTGCGCGCCACCATCATCGACGGCAGCGCCGGCGTGATGGCGCTGTCGGAAGAGCAGTTTTAACCGGGTCAGTCCCCCTCGTCCGCTAACGCCGAGCTTCGATGTTAGCGTTGGCGAGGGCCTGACCCCAGTAGTTTGCTGAAGGCAGCTTGAATGCAAAAAAGCGCTGGAGATTGCTCTCCAGCGCTTTTTTTAACCCCCAACGTAAGTGCTGGGGTCGGACCCTGAGGTCCGACCCCAGTCCTTGCTATGGGGTTCGGCTTACCTTCTGGCAATACCATTACCGGAATTGCGCACCAGGTCGCCCGCAGCCAGTCCAGGATCCTGGTCAAACGCGAAGTCGGCCTTGGCGCCTGTTTCGTATTGCACGGTGACGGTCCACACTTTGGCATTCTTCATGTGGCCTTCGACCTGCTTGCCCGCGTAGGCGCCGCCTGCGGCGCCGGCCAGGGTGGCCAGGTCCTTGCCGCGTCCGCCGCCTACCTGGCGGCCCAGCAGGGCGCCGGCCACGCCGCCGCCGATCATGCCCAGGGCGCCGCCTTCGCCGGCTTTTTCAGTGACGTTGACTGCCAGCACCTTGCCGCAATCGGCGCAGATCTGATGCTGGGCCGGCTTGCTGTTCTGGCCGGCGTACGAGTTGCCGGCCTTTTGCGCGGCCTTGGCGTTGATGATGGCCTGGTCGTATTCGCCCTTGGCGTCGCGCAGGCATTGCATGCGGGCTTTCGAGCTGGTTTCTTCTGCGCACAATTTCTTGTCGTCCGCATAGCGCGTGTTGGCTTGTTTGGTGTCGTAGGCGTATTGCGCCTTCGGTGACAGGTTCTGCGCGTAGGCGGAGGTGCTGAACAGGGCGGCAATGGCCACTGCGATGAGGTATGGGCGACGAATCATGATCTTCTCCTGTGGGGTGTTGAATGAGCCAGTAATGGTCGCATTGTGAATGCAGTATAGAGGAAAATCATGATTGCTTACCAACACTTACATGTGCGTGCGGCACCCCTCGCACGACGCCCTTTCCATGTGGAAATTAACCGTAGGCGCCGCCTGTATACAGCAAGTCGAACAGGCGGGCCATGGTCGCGATCAGCACGCCTGCCCCTAGCATCAAGGTAGCGACCAGCACCACGGCCAGCGGCCAGCCCGTGTCGGACTGGCGGCCGCTGGCGGCGTTGTAGCGCGCATCCCACTTGTCATCCGGCATCAGGCCCAGCACCAGCGCCTCCAGGAAACCGGCCAGCGCGGACAGGGTCAGCGGCAGGATCTGGTAAAACCAGTCCGCCTCGGGAACGATCTGGCGCAGCAGCAAGGTGGCGGGCACGGCGGCCAGGTGCAGCCAGCCCCAGGCGTCCTTGGCGCCGTGCAGATAAAAGCGGTGGGCGCCCAGGCTGCCCAGCAAAAAGGCCAGCAGGGTGGTAAATGCCTTGTTCTTGTGCGGCGGCTGCGAAATCGTGGTGGCGGTCATGGGACTCCAGGGTTGCTCATCGATAAAGATTGCCAGTATCGGCCATAGTCTGGCGCAACGATAGCACTTTCCTGTGGCGTTTATGCAATGATTTCGCGCGATTTACCGTCATGGCCGGCACGATAGGCGCAGACGCCTATTGCGTCTTGGCCGATGTCTGGTCATAATGTTTGATTAGCCCAAATTACACGCCCGTCATCATAACGCTTGCTGCCTGGCGGTAAAGCGCGCTATAATTTGCGGCTTTTTCCGCCTCAGCACACTTTTTGGAAATATTATGGTCGTTATTCGTTTAGCTCGTGGAGGCGCCAAGAAGCGCCCGTTCTTCAACATCGTCGCTACTGATTCGCGCAATCGCCGCGATGGTCGCTTCATTGAGCGTATCGGTTTTTACAACCCGATGGCGCAAGGTGGCGAAGTTCCACTGCGTATCACCGCAGACCGTCTGGCCTACTGGCAAGGCGTTGGCGCACAATTGTCGCCAACCGTTGCTCGCCTGGTAGCTAGCAACAACAAAGCAGCAGCTTAATTAGATCACTGGTTTGACGGTCAAGACTGCATCCGGGGTGAAAGTCCCCGATGACCTGGTACAGGTAGGCTATGTCTCCGGTGCTTATGGCATTGCTGGCGGAGTCAGGATCACTCCTTTCTCCGACGATGCGGATGCATTATTAAGCGTCAAAACCTGGTGGTTTAATAAACCGACCTTGCATGATGTTCAAGTCAGGCAGGCAAAGTTACACGGCGGCGACGTCGTGGCCCAGCTGGTGGGTGTGGTCGGGCGGGATGCCGCAGAAGCGCTGAAGGGCGCCTCTGTGCAAATTCCGCGTAGCCATTTCCCGACGCTGACGGCCGATGAATTTTATTGGTCCGATCTGATCGGACTGACAGTTGAGAATTTGCAAGGCGAGTGCCTCGGCACAGTGCACGACATGATGAGCAATGGCCCGCAATCCATTTTGCGCATTACTCCGGTCGCCACTGCCGATGACGCCGCTGAAAAGGCGCCTGAGCGCCTGATCCCGTTTGTCGGCCAGTTTGTCATTAACGTTGACAAGGCCGCCAGCAAGATCACGGTCGACTGGGGCCTCGATTATTAAACCGCCTGCGCTTAACAATGCGCCGGGCAAACGTTGCGGGATGGCGAGCGATGCAATTTGATGTCGTGACCCTGTTTCCGGAAATGTTTGCCGCGCTGACGCAGTCGGGTGTGACCCGGCGTGCCTTCGAGCAAAACAAATGTGGCCTGTCCTTGTGGAATCCCCGTGATTTCACGACGGACAATCACCGTACCGTGGATGACCGCCCCTATGGCGGTGGCCCCGGCATGGTGATGATGGCCCGCCCGCTCGAAGCGACGATCACTGCCGCCAAGCAGCGCCAGACCGAACTGGGACTGGCGCCGCCGCGCGTGGTATTCATGTCGCCGCAAGGCCGGCCGCTGACGCACGAGCGCGTCACGCAGTTGAAAGCCGAGCCTGGCTTGGTGATCCTGTGTGGCCGCTATGAAGCCGTGGACCAGCGCCTGCTGGACCGTTGTGTCGACGAGGAAATCAGCGTCGGCGACTTCGTCCTGTCGGGCGGTGAATTGCCTGCCATGGCGCTGATGGATGCGGTGATCCGCTTGTTGCCGGGTGTCTTGAACACCGAGGCATCGGCCATCGAGGACAGCTTTGTCAATGGCTTGCTCGATTCGCCGCACTATACGCGGCCGGAAACATACGAAGGCATGGCCGTGCCGCCCGTCCTGATGGGTGGCAATCATGCCGAGATCGGCAAGTGGCGCCGCCAGCGCATGCTGGAAGCGACCGCGAAGAAGCGTCCTGATCTGTTGACCAGCGCGCGCGCCGCCGGCTTGCTCAGCAAGGCCGACGAAAAATTTCTGGCCAGCCTGTAAGCCGTCTTCTGACGGCGGGCAGGGTGGCCTTGCAGTGCCGGGCATGTTGCCCAAATTGGTAATACCCATCCTCTACCGGGCGGATAGCACGCTATCCACAGTGCGCCGGCATGATGGTTTTCGGAGTGTTAAAAATGGACTTGATTCAACAATTAGAGCAAGAAGAGATCGCCCGTCTGGGTAAATCGATTCCTGACTTCGCACCAGGCGATACCGTTATCGTCAGCGTCAACGTAGTCGAAGGCACGCGCAAGCGCGCCCAGGCTTACGAAGGCGTCGTTATCTCCCGTCGTAACCGTGGCCTGAACTCGAACTTCATCGTTCGCAAGATCTCGTCCGGCGAAGGCGTTGAGCGTACGTTCCAACTGTACTCGCCGCTGATCGCTTCGATCGAAGTGAAACGCCGTGGTGACGTTCGCCGCGCCAAGCTGTACTATCTGCGTGAGCGTTCGGGTAAATCGGCGCGTATCAAAGAAAAATTGCCAAACCGCCGCGTTGTGGCGAAAGCAAGCGCGTAATATCAGCGTCTGCGTTGGGAAAAGGGGTGCCGTATTGGTGCCCCTTTTTTTTATGCTGACACCTGGCCAAACCTGCTGCGCGTCGGTATGGGCAGCCTGCGATGCTTACCGTGCTGGAGCACGGTTGCGCGTCTCGGCTACCTCTTCCTTCCGCTCGCGACGGTTTTGCCAAGTGCTTTTAATCATGAGGGAGGGGCAATGGCCACCATCGCATTTGATCCCAAACAACTTGCCATCGATTCGATCGCCGGCGAGGCGGCGCTGGACGCCGAGCGCCTGACACCGGACTGGCTGCGCCAGCGCCTTGCCGCGCCGCCCGACTGGCGGCCCGAGATCACCCAGGATTTCCTGTCCGCCCGCGCCGAACCGGTGCCGGCCGCCGTGCTCATTCCCCTCGTGCAGCGGCCGCAGGGTCTGACCATCCTGCTGACCATGCGCACCGACCACCTGAGCAGCCATGCGGGGCAGGTCAGCTTTCCCGGCGGGCGCAGCGAGCCGTACGATGGCTCGGCCATCGCCACGGCCCTGCGCGAAACGGAGGAGGAGGTCGGCCTGTCACGCGAACATATCGAAGTGCTGGGCTGCCTGCCTGACTACCTGACGGGCACCGGCTACCAGGTCACGCCCGTGGTGGGCCTGGTGACGCCGCCATTCGAGCTGCGCGCCGACCCGTCGGAAGTGGCGGAAATCTTTGAAGTGCCGCTGGCCTTCCTCATGGATGGCGTCAATCACCAGCGCCTGTCGGTGGAATTGCCCGGTGGGCGGCGCTCCTTCTACGCCATGCCCTACGAGCGCTTTTACATCTGGGGCGCGACGGCCGGCATGCTGCGCAACCTGTTTCACCTCTTGCGCGCGTAAAATGGCGCCCCGCACGTAATAAGTTTGATTCCAGCACTGCACTGCGCTATCGTAGCGGGCATTGCGGTATTGCTGAAAAAGACAAAAAGGACGTTTGATGACATTTCTCTCCATACTTTGCGCATTGCTGATCGAGCAGCTCAAACCCTTGCGCGCGGATAATCCTATCTACGCCGAGATCAAGAGCCTGGCGATGCGCATGGAGACCTGGTTCAATGCCGGCCACGCCCATCACGGCCGCATGGGCTGGTTCCTCATGATCGGCGTGCTGATGGTGCCCACGGCCGGCGTGTACTGGCTGTTGCAGCATTATCAGCTGTCCCTGCTGGCCTTTGCCTGGAACGTGCTCATCGTCTACCTGACCCTGGGTTTCCGCCATTACAGCCATTACTTCACGTCGATCCAGCTGGCCCTGAGCGCCGGCGACGAGGCCACCGCGCGCACCTTGCTGGCCGACTGGACCAAGCTCGACACGGTGGGCATGGAAGCGAGCGAAATTGCCCGCATTGCCGTGGAAAAAGCCCTGATCACCACGCACCGCAATGTCTTTGGCGTGTTCTTCTGGTTCCTCATGCCGCTGGGTCCCGCCTGCGCCGTGATGTACCGCGTGGCCGAATACCTGGCGCGCGCCTGGAACGAACCCGAGCACATGCGCAATGAAGCGTTCGGCCAGTTCGCCGCGCGCGCGTTTTACTGGATCGACTGGATCCCCGTGCGCCTGACGGCCGTGGCCTTTGCCGTGGTCGGCAATTTCGAGGATGCCATCTATGCCTGGCGCAATTTCGCCCAGCGCTGGCAGGACGAGGCCATCGGCATCATCCTGACGGCGGGCGGCGGCGCCATGGGCGTGCGCCTGGGCACGCCAGCGGAAACGGCGGCCCGCGTGCTCGTCACGCCCGACATGGCCGTCGATGACAGCGACAGCGAGTCCGATATCCTGCCCGGCGAAGAGCCCGGCGCGCGTGCATTGCAGAGCACGGTGGGCCTGGTCTGGCGCGCCTTGCTGCTGTGGATGCTCTTGCTGCTGCTGATGTCGGGCGCTGTCTGGCTCGGCTGATGCGGGCGGCGGCACGGGCGCACGGCGCCTGTGCATGCGCCTTGCGCGCGGAACGGGGTTAAAATAGGGGGCTGGCGCGGAAACCGCGACAGCCCCTGTTTGCATCCGCAGGCAGATCAAGGTAGAAGCCAAGTCTTCTATAAGATATAATACTGGCTTACCGCAGTACACGCAGTGCAGTGACGCAACTGAACTACCAGCCCGGCTTACCCGCCGGGGCCATTCACGCAATCCAGTCCCGACAAGCCACATGGCCGAGTTATCTCAAAACGAGCTCTCAGATGAGTTCTTCATCCTTGGTCTCACCAGCAATGGCAAGCAATTCCGACCCAGCGATTGGGCCGAGCGCCTTTGCGGAGTGATGTCCTGTTTCAATCCCGAAGGCGGCGGGCGCAACGCGCACCTCCAGTATTCGCCCTACGTACGCCCGACCGTGGTCAATGGCGTCAAATCGGTGGTCGTCAACACCAAGCTGCGCGAGATCGAGCCGATGGCTTTCCACTTCGTGCGCGAGTTTGCCAAGGACAACGACCTGCAGATCGTCGAAGCCTGCTTCCTGCCCCCGCCGGAAGAAAAGTAAGTCCGTTTTCTTTTGATCTGGCGCAAGCCCGCCCCGGCGGGACGGCGTAGCGTGGACACTCTGGAAACAGCGGAGTGGCGACATGCGTATCGGTGACATCTGCACCTTGCAAACTATTCATTGCCAGCGCGACATGAGCGTGCAGGAGGCGGCGCTGATGATGCGCCAGCACCATGTGGGCGACCTCGTCGTTGCCGAGCAGCCGAATGGCGAGCGCGTCCCCATCGGCATCCTGACCGACCGCGACATCGTTATCTCCGTCATCGCCCTGGGGCTCGATCCCGCCAGCCTGCTGGTGGGCGACATCATGAGCGCCCAGCTGCTCACGGCCAGCGAAGAGGAGGACGCCTTTGATGTCATCGAACGCATGCGCATCAATGGCATCCGCCGCTTGCCCGTCGTCAATAGCCTGGCCGGCCTTGCCGGCATCGTCAGCATCGACGACTTGCTGGCCTACCTGGCCCAGGAAATGAGCGATCTGGCGCGCATCAGCGGCGGCCAGCTGGTGCACGAAAAGCGCACGCGCAAATAGAACACTTTTCAACACCTCGCGCGGCGCGCTGTGCGGCTGGCCGTGCTCACCGGCCCGGCCGCTCTGCACTGGCCTACGGCCGCGCTTGTCGGCCACAATCACTGCCGCTCGCTACGCTTTTGCCCAGGTGTTCGCTTCCCGGCATTGCGCAATTCCGGTCAAATCCTCCCCGCCTGAAAATGCTACAGTCGCTGCTCGTTCAACGGGAAACGTTCATGAGCTATCTGGCCAAGGCACTCTGGTATATCGAATCGCATTACGCGGACCCTCTCTCGCTCGACGATATCGCCCGCGTGGGCGGCGCTTCGCCGTGCCATCTGACGCGCGCGTTTGGCCTGGCGACGGGCCACTCCGTGATGCGCTATGTGCGGGCGCGCCGGCTCAGCGAGGCGGCCCGCGCGCTGGCGCAGGGCGCGCAGGATATTCTGTCGGTCGCGCTGGAGGCTGGCTACAGTTCCCATGAGGCATTTACGCGGGCCTTCCGCGAACAGTTCCAGCTCACGCCGGAAATGGTGCGGGCCCAGTCCCACGTCGCCAATCTGGCCCTGGTCGACGCCATCAAAATGGATGCGGCGCCGGGCGTGCCGCTGGAGCCGCCCCGTTTCGAGCAGGGACCGGCCATGCTGCTGGCCGGCCTGGTCGAACGCTATCGGGCCGAAACCAGCGCCGGCATCCCCGCCCTGTGGCAACGTTTCCTGCCCCATGTGGCACCTGGCCAGCTGGTGTATGGCGTGTGCTGCAACAACGATGACGCGGGCAATTTTGATTACCTGTGCGCCATGCCGGTGGCCGACTTTTCCCGGGCGCCGGACGGCTGGATGCGGCTGCGCATCGCGCCGCAGCGCTATGCCGTCTTCCGTCACCGCGGACATATTTCCACGATACGCGCCACCTGGCATACCGTGTGGAACACGTGGCTGCCCGAGTCCGGCCTGGAAGTGGCTGACGCGCCCGATTTTGAACGCTATGACCACCATTTCGATCCCGTCAGCGGCACTGGCGGCGTGGAAATCTGGCTCCCCTTGAAAGCATGAACATGTCCACTGTCCTGTCTGCGCCGACCGTGTTTGCCGGCAATACCGCGCTGCGCCAGCGCCTGCTGCAATGCGCCGCCGCGCTGGCGGCCGGCCTGCCCCTGTACTGGGTGCTGGGACCGCAGCCGCTGGGATGGCTGGCCTGGTGCGCGCCGCTGCCCGTGCTGTGGCTGGCCCTGCGCTCGTCCCGCCGCGATGCCGCCTGGATGACCTTCATCGCCGCCGCGCTGGGACTGTCTTCCAACGTTGCCTATTTCCGCTTGCTCATGCCGGTGCCGGCCATGCTGGCCGTGCTGCTCGTCAAAGCCCTGCTGTGGCTGCTGGTGGTGCTGGCCACGCGGCGCATCGTGCTGCGCTACCGGGCCGGCTGGACGGTGCTGGCCTATCCCGTGCTGTGGGTGGCCATCGATACCCTGATGGCGGCCTTGCTGCCCGACGGTAACTGGGGCAGCCTCGCGTATTCGCAGGCCGATAACGTGGCCATGCTGCAGGTGGCGGCCCTGGCGGGCGTGCCGGGCCTGCTGTTTTTGCTGTGCCTGGCGCCAGCCGCGCTGGCCTTGCTGCTGGCCGGCGGGCGCGCCCATGCGCCGGCGGCGCTGGCCAGCCTGCTGCTGGTGGCGGCTGCCTGGGCAGGTGGCGCCTGGCGTTTGCAGCAGGCGCCAGCACCCATGTCGGCGGGGCCGCTGGCGGGCCTGGTGGCCATCGATGATTTTATCGGTCCGGCCACGCCGCCGGCACGCGCGCAAGCCATCTGGGACCAGTACGCGCGCCATGTCGAGCAATTGGCGGGGCAGGGCGCGCAACTGCTGCTGTTGCCCGAAAAGATAGCCGTGCTGTCGCCCGTGCAGGCCGCTGCCGTGCAGCAGCGCTTCCGCGCGCTGGCCCGCCGCACGGGCACATGGATCACGCTGGGCATTGGCGTGCAGGACAGCGATGGCCGCCGCAACCTGGCCTGGCTGTTCCCCCCCGATGGCACGGCGCCCGCCAGCTACCAGAAGCACCATCTGGCGCCGCCCGAGCGCGACTTCCTGGCGGGCGGCGCCTATGCCGTGCAGCCGGTGGCGGGACGCGCCATGGGCCTGGCCATTTGCAAGGACATGCATTTCGCCGCCCTGGGCCATGCGTATGGGGCGACCGGGGCGGGCGTGATGCTGGTGCCGGCCTGGGATTTCCAGCTGGACGCCTGGATGGGCGCGCGCATGACCGTCGTGCGCGGCGTTGAAAATGGCTATGCCGTGCTGCGCGCGGCGCGCGAAGGCGTGCTGACGGTCAGCGATGCGTATGGGAGAGTGCTGGCGGAACGGGCCAGCAGCGCCATGCCGGGCAGCACCTTGCTGGCGCCGCTGCCGGCGACCGCGCCCGTGGCAAGCTGGTCCGGATGGCTGGCGCCGCTGCTGGGCTGGCTGTGTGTCGTGCTGGGCATGCTTCTGCTGTGCGCGGGCCGCCGCAGCCAGCCGGTGGCGGGCGATTAACAGCCGGCGTGCTGCAATGCGCCATGCACGGCGCGCCGTCTAGTCATATTATGTCCCGCCCGGCGACATAATCGTCCATTTCGCATCTTTATTGCGCTAAAGATACTGGCGCATTCCGGCCCTGTATATTGCAGTGCAATACAAGTGGTTTCAGCTGGTATTGCCAAAATGGTGGAAGCGGTATTAATTGGTACTTAATTCGGCCACGAAGTCGTACATATCGCCGCGGAAGTAGGAACGGCAGAATTCCACGGCGCGCCCATCGCGCAAAAATCCCAGCCTTTCGACCGACAAGCCCGCGTCGCCTTCCTCCGCCTGCAGCAAGCTCGCCTGTTCCCCCGTCAGCAATAGCGCGCTCAGGCGCTGCAAGGCGCGCACGGGGCGGTTGCCTGCCTGTTCCAGCGCGTCATACATGGAGACGTCGACGGCGTCGAGCGCCGGCAGGCAGCTGGCCACGATGGTGGCGTACTCGAGGCACATCGGCACCTCGTCCGCATAGCGGATGCGGTGGAAACGGTACACGGGCGCGCCTGGCGACAGCCGCAGGCGCAAGGCCTCTTCCGGCGTGACGGTCCCCTCTGAACGCTTGAGCCAGACGCTGCGCGGCGTGCGCCCGCGCGCGCGCATGTCCTCGGAAAACGAAGTCAGCTTGGCGAAGTTTTTCTCGATGCGCGTATTGATGAAATTGCCCGAGCCGGGGCGGCGCACCAGCAAGCCCTCATTGACGAGGCCATCGATGGCCTTGCGCACGGTGATGCGCGACACGGCCAGGTCGCTGGCCAGCTGGCGCTCGGCCGGCAGGGCTTCGTCGGGGCCGAGGATGCGCTTGTCGATCGCTTCGCGCAGCGCGCGCTGCAGTTGCTGGTACAGGGGCAGGCTACTCGTCTGCCCCAGGCCTTGCATGATGTGAGCCAGGGTTGTCATACGCTGAGGGTCTCCGTTACGGCGCGTTGCAGACGCGCTCTGTATCTGTTTTTGTGTCGCTGGATAATACCAAAAAAGACCGTAATAAAACCAATTTGAATTATCAGGCGAACAATTTTCAACCTTTCTTCCCGGTATTTAAGTGCCGCATACGGGCTACAGAATGAATTGCCTGAAGTGGTCTGTGTGATTCAAGCAACGTTATAAAAAAAAAGTTGCAACTGGTAGTGTTCTGGTATTGGATAGTAGTATATTGGCGTTGAATTGGTTTTGTAAGTGGTTGTACCGAAGGGTCTGCAGCATGCTGGTGGGAATGGCGGGCTGTACAGAAGATCTACGTTAAAAATGAAAAGGGTCCAATCCTGGAGCCTAAATCAAGGGGGAGTACATGAAACGCAATTTGACACCTGCAGCTGCCGTAGTGAAATCCGGGTCGCGTAGCCGTACGCCGATCGCCGCGGCCGTTGCCGTGATGGTCGCTGGTCTGGCATTTTCGGCGCAGGCGCAAGAAGCACCCGCCGAAGACGTGACGGTTGTCACCGTGACCGGCGTGCGCGCATCGCTGGAAAAATCGCTGAAGCAAAAACGCAATGCGGATTCCGTGGTGGAAGTGGTGACCGCCGAAGACATCGGCAAGATGCCTGACCGTAACGTGGCTGACGCGATCCAGCGCCTGCCAGGTGTGAATACCCAATCGTCGGCCGGTGGCGAAGGCGGCTTCGGCGAAAACGACCGCGTCAGCTTGCGCGGCACCAGCCCGAGCTTCCAGCAAACCCTGTTCAACGGCCACGCCATCAGCACCGGCGACTGGTTCGTGCTGAACCAGTTCGGCGGCAATGTCGGCCGCAGCAGCAGCTTCTCCCTGCTGCCATCGGAACTGGTCAGCTCGGTTGTGGTGCACAAGAGCGCCACCGCCGACCTGCCTGAAGGCGGCGTCTCGGGCGTGATCGACGTGATCACCCGCCGTCCGCTGGAATTCAAGAACCAGATCACGGCCGAAGGTTCGATCCAGGGCTTCTACAATGACCTGGCCGGCAAGACCGACCCGCAGTTCTCCGGCCTGGTGAACTGGAAAAATGACACGAATACCCTGGGCATCATGGTGCAGGGCTTCTCGCAAAAATCGACCGTGCGCCGCGATGGCCAGGAAATCCTCGGCTACACGCCGATCCTGGCCAACAGCGCGGCAGCCCTTGCCCATCCTGAACTGGCCGGCGTGAAAGTGCCGACCTTCATCGGCGCCAGCCTGTTCGAGCAAAAGAAAACCCGCGAAGGCGGCGCGTTCGACATCGAATTCAAGCCCAGCAAGGACCTGACCCTGGATGTGAACGGCTTCTATTCGCAGCTGAAGGCCCCGCATCAGAATACCAACTGGCTGGCCGCACCGGCGAACTCGATCAACTCCGCCAACCAGGTGCCGACCAACTACACGGTCAAGAATGGCACGCTGACGGGCGCCACGTTCGCCACCAACTCGGGCGAGGTCGACAATATCTACCGTCCTGACGCAGGCGGCGAATCGTACTACCTCGATTTCAACTTCAAGTACCGCGCCACCAAGGACCTGACCCTCACCGGCAAGCTGGGCAAGACCCACGGCGTCGGCTACGACCGCGACGATGTCTACTACCAGAATAACGTCGACGGCGGCATGGTCTATCAGTTGAACGGCATGAGCCCGGCCAGCGTGTCCTATCCAGGCGGCACCACCACCAAGCCAGGTTCGACGGCATGGGCGGGCGGCGGCGAATCGCGTTCCGTCGACCAGGAAAAATATGCACAGATCGACGCCGAACTGCGCCTCTCGTCGGGCATCTGGGATTCGATCAAGTTTGGTGGCCGTCTGACCGACCACAAGCGCGTTGCCGAGCATCCGTTTGAAACCCGTCCGGGCGCACTGGGCTTCTCGAATCCGGGTCCGGTCTGGAATGGCACCATGTACCCGAGCGACTTCGCCAACAACCTGGGCGGCAACCTGTCGAGCAATTACTTCAAGTACGACGGCGCGGCACTCGGTGCCTGGGGCGCGGCGCCTGGCAACCGCCTGTTCGACTACGTGCGTCGCCACAACTGGACGGACGAATTCAAGCTGCAGGAAAAAACCTCGGCCGCCTACGCCATGGCCAACCTGACGGGCGACAACTGGAGCGGTAACTTCGGCCTGCGCGCCGTGCATACCAAGCAGTCGACCCTGGTCAACCAGGCCGGCGGCAACATCACCGGTTCCGACTGGGGCCCGTACTCGCAGAACCTGTACGAGCGCAGCTACAATGACTTCCTGCCTAGCGCCAACATCAAGTTCGATGTCCGCAATGACCTGGTCGTCCGTGGCGCGATTGCCCGCACCATCGCCCGTCCTGACTACAGCGCCCTGGGCGGCTCCGTATCGCTGAACGACGATGCATTGAGCGGTGCAGGCGGCAACGTCAAGCTGGACCCGGTCAAGTCGGATAACGCCGAAGTCAGCGCCGAATGGTATTTCGCACCGCGCTCGGCCTTCTCGGTGGGCCTGTTCTACATGGACCTGAAATCGGTCGTGTCGAACGGTACCACCAGCGCCACTTACTTCAACAGCAAGCGCAACGCCAATGCCGTGTACCTGATCACGTCGCCATTCAACACCAGCGGCAAGAACAAGGGCGCGGAATTCAGCTACCAGCAACCGCTGTTCGGCGACTTCGGCATCCTGGCGAACTACACCTATGCTGACGGCAAGCTGGACAACGGTGACGAGCTGGTAAACGCATCGCGCAACACCTACAACCTGACGGCCTTCTACGAAGCCAATGCCCTCAGCGCACGCCTGGCCTACAACTACCGTTCGTCCTACAAGGCGGGCGTGGACCGTGGCGCCAGCCAGCACGTTGAAGGCGCCGGCGGCCTGGCCGGTTCGCTCAACTACAAGATCAACGAACACTTCACGATCACGTTCGATGCGCTTAACTTGACGAACACGACCATCAAGATGTACGCGGAAAACAAGGATCAGCCACGCGCTTTCTATAGCAACGGCCGTACCTTCTACCTGGGCCTGCGCGCCAAGCTGTAAGCAAGATGACCGCCCTGGCGCACGCGCGCCGGGCCGGTCTTCCTCGGTCTTTTCAAGGCAAGTCCCTGCACCAGGGGGCTTGCCTTTTTTTTTCGGCGCCCACCGGCTTGCCGTCGTTTGTCCCACCCGTCGTTTTGCCGTCTGTACTCATCCATAAAACCTTCCCGCCTGCGTGGCGGGCATCTACATGATCGAGGAGTCTATGAACAGTCGTTTGCATCCCGTACTACACCCCATCGCCGCCGCTGCCGCCTTGCTGTCGCTCTGCGCGGCGGCCCAGGCGCAGCAGGCCGCGCCGCCTGAAGCCATGCAGGAAGTGGTGGTCACCGGCATCCGCGCCTCGCTGGAACAGTCGCTGAGCCAGAAGCGCAACAGCGATTCCGTGATCGATGTCGTCAGCGCGGAAGACATCGGCAAGCTGCCCGACAAGAACGTGGCCGATGCCGTGCAGCGCGTGCCGGGCGTGAATATTTCCTCGTCGGCCGGCGGCGAGGGCGGCTTTTCCGAGAATGACCGGGTCAGCATCCGCGGCACCAGCCCCAGCCTGACGCAAACCCTGATCAACGGCCACGCCGTCGGCACGGGCGACTGGTTCGTCACCGACCAGGTGGGCACGGTGGGACGCAGCGTCAGCTTTGCCTTGCTGCCATCGGAAATCGTCAGCAGGGTCACCGTGCAAAAGAGTAGCCAGGCCGACCTGGTGGAGGGCGGCGTGGCCGGCTCCATCAATATCGAGACGCGCAAGCCGCTCAGCTTCAAGAAGCCGTTCACGGCCGAGCTGGCCGTGCAGGCGATCCATGCGGACTTGCCGGGCAAGACCGACCCGCAGATGAATGCCCTGTTCAACTGGAAGAACGAGGCCAAGACCATGGGCGTGCTGTTCCAGGTGTTTTCCGAGAAGCGCCACGAGCGCCGCGACGGCCAGGAATTTTTCGGCTACGGCGCAATCGACCCGAACAGCCCGGCCGCGCAGAAATACCCGGAGCTGGCCGGCGTGCTGGCGCCGCTGGGCATCAACTCGGCCCTGTTCGAGCAGGTGCGCAAGCGCCAGGGCGGCAGCATCGACCTGCAGTTCAAGCCGACGCCGGACCTGATGCTGGACGTGAACGGTTTTTATTCCAAGCTGGACGCGGCCAATTACAACCGCAGCTTTTATAACCAGCCCGGCGCCAACCTGAACGCCGTTGACAATGACGGCAAGCATGTCGGCGTCATTCCCAGCACGTTTACGGTGAAGAACAACACCCTGGTGGCAGCCGACTTTCCCGCGTCGCAATTTCCTGCCGCGAATGCCACCACGCCCTACAACGGCCAGCTGTATCCGGCCCTGGTCGACCAGATCTACCGCCCCGGCTCGAATTCCTCGACCGCCTACATCGACTTCAACGGCAGTTACCGCGCCAGCGAGCGCCTGCGCATCACGGGCAGCCTGGGCTATACGCGCGGCATTGGCGAAACGCCTGTCGACCTCGGCTATGAGGCGGGACTGACGGGCGTGGGCGTGTCCTACCAGTTGAACGGCCTGTCGCCCGCCAAGCTGAATTTCCCCGGCCTGGATATTTCCAAGTTCACCAACGTGGTGACGGCATCGGCCTGGGGTTCGCACGTGGAAACCCTGGATACGGAAAAATACGGCCAGGCTGACGGCGAACTGAGCATGGATTACGGCGTGCTGGAATCGCTGAAGTTCGGCGCCCGCTATGCGGAACATCACCGCAACGTGGCGTGGCCGGAAAACCGCAGCTGCGCCGTGTGCGATGGCACGACCAACGCGCCCTTGCCGAAGTGGAATGGCGGCACCTACCCGAGCGACTATGGCAAGGGACTGGGCGGCAGCGCGCAGGGCCGCTACTGGCAGCTCGACCCGGCCGACCTGGTGGCGTGGGCAAACAAGTACGACAACTCCGGCGGCCCCAATTCGCGCAACTGGCCGGCCGAGCTGGACGTGAAGGAAAAGGATAGCGCGGCTTATCTCATGGCCAATCTGGCCGGCAACAAGTGGCGCGGCAACGTGGGCGTGCGCGTCGTGCGCACGCAGCAAACGACGGTGACGAACGTGCCGGGCGGCGAAAACCCGATCGGCCAGGAAAACATCTTCGGCACCTATACGCCCACCATCGTCAAGCACAGCTATACGGACGTGCTGCCCAGCGCGAATATCAAGTTTGACCTGAGCAAGGACCTGGTGGCCCGCGCGGCCGTGGCAAAAACCATGGCGCGCGCCGACTACAGCGCGCTGGTCGGCGCCGTCAACCTGAACGACCAGCTGTTGACGGGTACGGGCGGCAACCCGGACTTGAAACCGATCCGCTCGACCAATTACGACGCCACCCTGGAATGGTATTTCGCGCCGAAAGCCATGCTCTCGGTGGGGGCGTTTTTCATGGACATGAAATCGTACGTGACGTTCGGCACGGCGCCCGTGACCTATTACAATAATACCTTCAAGAAATTCAACACCTATGTGATCCAGTCGCCGACGAATATCGGCGCCAGGAACAAGGGTGTGGAGCTCAGTTACCAGCAGGGTTTGTGGGGCGGCTTCGGCGTGGTGGGCAACTACACCTATACCAATGGCAAGGCCGACGATGGCGCCGCCGTGGTCGGCAGTTCGCGCGGCACCTACAACCTGGAAGGCTATTACGAGGATGAGCGCCTGAGCGCGCGCCTGGCCTACACCTACCGCTCCAGCTTCCTGGCCGGCCTGTTCAGCAGCTCGCCCCAGTATGTGCATGGCGTGGGCAACCTGGCCGCATCGATCAACTACAAGATCGACGAGCGCTATTCGCTGACCTTCGACGTACTGAACCTGAATAATCCGGTGCTCAAGTATTACGGTGCCAACCAGGACCAGCCGACGGCCCTGTATTCGAATGGCCGCCAGTATTATTTTGGCCTGCGCGCCAAGCTGTAGTGGATGAGGCCTGACGAAATTGCCGAGTGCCGGTGTCGTCAGGCGTCGTCATTTTTCAGGCTTTCCGCCACAAGCGGTGGGCCTGCTTTTTTCATTTGGAACTGTTTGACCATGACTATTGCTTCCCAACGCTACCTCGCCCTTGACGTGCTGCGCGGCCTGACCGTCGCCCTGATGATCGTCGTCAATACGCCCGGCGACTGGGGCAGCGTGTACGCCCCTTTCCTGCATGCCGAATGGCATGGCTTTACCCTCACGGATCTGGTATTTCCCAGCTTCCTGTTTGTCGTCGGCAACGCGCTGGCGTTCGCGCTGGGCAAGTATGAACACCTGGGACACGGCGCCGTGCTGGCCAAGCTGTGCAAGCGCAGCGCGCTGATCTTTTTACTTGGCTTCCTGCTGTACTGGTTCCCGTTCTTCAAGATCGATGACGCGGGCCAGTTCGCCTGGTCGCCGCTGTCGCACACGCGCATACCGGGCGTGCTGCAGCGCATCGCCGTATGCTACCTGGCCGCCGCCCTGATCCTGCATTACTGGAAGACGCGCGGCGCGCTCGTCTTCAGCGCCTGCGCGCTGCTCGGCTATTGGGCCATCCTGGCAAACTGGGGCGACTACAGCCTGCACGGCAATGCGCCGGCCAAGCTGGATTTGCTGCTGCTGGGCGACAGCCATGTGTACCACGGCGAAGGCATCGCCTTCGATCCGGAAGGGATACTCGGCACCTTGCCCTCGGTGGTCAACGTCATCGCAGGCTATCTGGCGGGCAGCTTCCTGCGCCGCACGGCGCCGGCGCAGCTGCGTTCCGCGCTGTATCGGCTGGTGGTGGCCGGCGTCATCTGCGTGGCCGTGGCCCTATGCTGGAACGCGGTGTTTCCGATTAATAAAAAGCTGTGGACCAGCTCATACGTGATGCTCGGCATCGGCCTGGACTTGCTGCTGCTGGCGCTGCTGATGTTCCTCATCGACGTGCGCAAGATCACGGGCTGGACCTACTTTTTTGAAGTGTTCGGCAAGAACACCTTGTTCATCTATTTGCTGTCGGAAGTGCTGGTGATCATCGCCTTTACCGTGCGTATCGGCGGCGTCAACCTGTACCAGTGGCTGTACCAGCAGTGGTTTACGGGCTGGGCGCCGGCACGCGTGGGCTCCTTGCTGTTTGCCGTCAGCTTCATGCTGCTGTGCTGGCTGATCGCCTACGCCATGGACAAGCGAAAAATCTACATCAAGGTCTAGAACTTCAGCTTCAGGCCGTAACGGGTCGCCAGTGCGGTCAACAGCAGCATCAGGGCGGTGACGGCGGCGGCATTCCACAGGCCGGCCGCGCCGCCCGTTTCCCAGCAGGGCCACCAGAAGCGCGGCAGGTGCAGCATGTCCGCCAGTTGCTGCCACAGGTCGGGCACGATGTAGGCGAACAGGGCATTGGTACCGGCCGGCAGCAGCGGCACCGCCCAGGCGCGCCAGCGCCATACATCGATGACGACGTAAAACACGAGGAACAGGGCCAGGATGATGGCGCTGCAGACCAGCGTATACGATTCCGTCGCCGCGATCTTGTTGATGTGGTGATACGGCCGCAGCAGCATGCCGGCGGCAAACAGTCCCAGCGCAAACCAGGCCATGAAACGTAGCCTCTGGCCATGTGTCAAGGCGGCGCCGCGCAGGAACAGCTGGCCCACCAGAGTGCCGGCCAGCACATTGGCGGCCGTCGAGCCGAGCACTTGCGGCACGTTGACGAAGGCGTTGATGCGTGCCGGCAGGAAGTCCAGGCTGCCCGCCGTGCCGCCCATGTACAGCACGATCAGCAGGGCCAGCACGCCCATCAGCGCCGTGCTGCTGCCCCGGCATGCCAGGTACAGCAGGCTGCACAGCAGGTAGGCCCAGCCGATCATGCCGAGGATGCCCCACCACGACGGTTGCAGCCAGGGGCTGGAAAACTCGGCATTCAGTTCTCCCCGAAAAGCCGCCAGCAGGAACAGCATCAGCACGCCGCCCGCAGCCAGTTCCCGCTTGCCCGCGCCCTGGCGCCACAGCAGGATCATGGCCACATAAAACAGCAGGAAATACGCGGCGCGCGGCAGCAGCGCGGCTTGCGCATCGTAGCGGTAGGCATTGGCCAGCACGACGCCAGCGAGCATCAGGCTGCCTGAACGCCACAGCAAGCGCCCCAGCAAGGCGGGCGTGACCTGGCCGCAGTGGCGCTGCAGGGCCAGGGGGATGGCCATGCCGAGCATGAACAGGAAGCCGGGGAAGACCAGGTCGGGCACGCTGATGCCGTCGGCGCCGGGGCCTGCGTGTTCGAGCCAGTAGGGGATGGCGGGCATGCCGGCCAGGTAGTTGACCCAGATCATGGCGACGATCACGCAGCCGCGGAAGGCATCCAGGCTGGTCAGGCGTTCGGCGGCGGTGCTGGTGGCGGTGGAGGCGGCGGCTGGCGGCATGGGCGGCTGAAAAAGGTCGAAAAAAAAGCGGCCCCGGCGTTGACCGGGTACCGCTTTGCTAGGCTGTTGCAGGCAAGGCTTACTGTGCCGCTGCCGCCGGTGCCGCCGCTGCCGTGGCAGGACGGTTCAGCCAGAAGATCCAGTAGCGGGCCAGGTCGCCGACGCCGTCGCCGCCCTTGACGGTTTCCAGGATCTTGATGGCTTCATCTTTCTTGCCAGCCATGGCGTAGGAATAGCCGAGGCGCAGCTTGGCATCTTCAGGACGCTTCAGGCCGCCCTTGGCGATGCCTTTTTCGATCAGGTCGATGCCTTTGTCGAACTGGTCCATGGTGACGTAGGCGTAGCCCAGGTTGATCAAGCCCGTGCCGTCCTTGCTCTTCATGGCCGATGCTTCACCGCTGGCGATGCTCTTCGCATCATCGGCGGCGCCCTTGTTGGCCTGGTCGCGCAGGCGCTTGTGCTTGGCGGCATTCGCGCCCGTGCCCAGCACGCCCTTGGCGTAGCCGGCGTCCAGCACTTTTTTCGCTTCCGTCGGGAAGGCATTTTGCAGGGCGATTTCAGCCATGTCGCTGTAATCCTGCGGCGGCATGGTGCCGACGGCCTTGAATTGCAGGCGCAGCACGTCCAGCGCGAAGCGGTCGGAATAGCCGGCCTTGCTTTGCACGCGGCCCAGCAGGTCGCTCCAGTAGTCGTCCGACGGGTAGTAGCGCACCAGGTTTTCCATGGCGATCAGGTAGGTGGCCGGATCCTTGCTTTTCGAACCCGTGTTGGCCAGCAATTGCAGTTCTTCGATGGTCGGCGTCTTGCCGGCCGCTTGCTTGGCCGTCAGGTCGCTCATCAGTTCCTGCTTGGCGCGCGCGAAATCATTGTTGAAGTAGTAGGCGCGGATGATGTACGGACGCACGCTGGCCACGTCGCCAGTATCCGTTTGGTAACGGGTGAACCACTTGATGGCGTTCGTGTAATCCTTGGCGTTGTAGTGGTAGTTGGCCAGCGCCTGGATGAAATCGCCTTGCGATTTCTTGTCCAGCTTGCCCGATTCAATCACCGCTTCGAGTGCCGTCATGGCCATGGGCGCATTGTTGGTGGTCGAGGCCAGCGCCACGCGCAGGCGGTTGATCACGAACAATTCGTAGGGCGTCAGCGCCGGCGTGGCGGCGGCCTGGTCGATGCGGCTTTGCACGTCGGCGTAGTTCTTGGCATCCATCGACGCCTTGACGGCGGCCGGATCGAGCAGCTTGAAGATTTCAGGGCGCACCGTATCGGCTGGGGCAGCGGCAGGCGCACCGGCAGCCGGGGCGGCAGGCTTGGCATCCTGGGCGTGCGACAGGGCTGGCAGGACGTTCAGGCCGATGGCGGCCAGGAGCAGGCTAAGACGTGCAAGACGGAATTGGGACATGGGTTATCCTTCAATCAATAACAAAAATACGCCCCCGGTACTGGTTGCCGCAACAGCGCGCGGCGGCATTTGCCGGGGGCAGGGAATCTTAAAAAACACGTATTCTGCCATCCTGACCGCACAAGTCAAAGGGCGGCAGCATGGTAAACAACGGCTATTGTCACATAAACGGCTGGGCTGGAGCGCCAAACGTGCGCGCCAGCGCCTGGCCCGCCGCATCGAACAGCAGGCAATGCGCGGGCGGCAAGTGCAGGCGCAGGGCGTCGCCCGCCTGGCGCAGGCCGTCGCCGGCCGGCAGCTTGACGGCCAGCATCTCGGTCAGCATCCCGGCCACGCCCGGCATGCTGGCGTAGACGATGGCCACGTCGCCCAGGTATTCCACATGGCTGACGGCCGCCTCGACCACGTTATTGTCCGCTGTGCCGCCGCCGTGCAGGCTGACATGCTCGGCGCGCACGCCCAGTGTCAGCCGGTCGCCCGGCGCCACCTTGGCGCCCTGCGCGTCGACATCGAGCACGCTGCCGCCCGGCAGGCGCACGGACACCGAACCAGGCCCGCAGGCGACAGCCTCGCAGGCGATGAAATTCATCTTCGGCGCGCCGAGGAAGCCGGCGACGAACAGGTTGCCGGGGTTGTTGTACAGCGCGTGCGGCGTGCCCACCTGCTCGATGCGCCCGCCATTGAAGACGACGATGCGCTCGCCCAGGGTCATGGCTTCGACCTGGTCGTGCGTGACATAGATCATGGTGGTCTTGAGTTCCTGGTGCAGGCGCGAGATTTCCACGCGCATCTGCACGCGCAGGGACGCGTCCAGGTTCGACAGCGGCTCGTCGAACAGGAAGACCTGCGGCTTGCGCACGATGGCGCGGCCGATGGCCACGCGCTGGCGCTGGCCGCCCGACAGGTCCTTGGGCTTGCGCTGCAACAGGGGCGTGATCTGCAAAATCTCGGCCGCGCGTTCGACGGCGGCGCGCACCTCGGCTTTTTTATGTCCTGCCAGGGAGAGGGCGAAGGCCATGTTCTCGAACACCGTCATGTGCGGATACAGGGCGTAGCTCTGGAAGACCATGGCCAGGCCCCGCTCGGCCGGCGCGATGTCGTTGGCCAGCTGGCCGCCGATATGCAGCTCGCCGTCCGTGATGTCTTCCAGGCCGGCGATCATGCGCAGCAGGGTCGACTTGCCGCAGCCGGACGGGCCGACGAAGACGACGAATTCGCCGTCGCGGATATCGAGATCGATGCCGTGAATGACAGGGTGCTTGTCGTCGTACAGCTTGACGATATTCTTTAAGACGATATGGGCCATGTGGTGTTTCTATCCTAGCTGGCGCTGGCTGGCGCCTGTGGCGACCCGGTCTTGGCTTCGGCCTTGCCCAGGTCAGGTTGGTCGGCATCCTCCTTCGGCCCGACGCGGATGAAGCGCGACAGCACCAGCACGGGGATGGCCGACACCAGCACCCACAGGAAGAAATTCTTGTAGCCTAGCGCCATCTGCACGTCGCCGCTGATCATCTTGAACAGCACGGAACCGAGCTGCATCACGCCGGTGGCGAACGCATAGTGGGCCGTCTGGTATTTGCCGACGGAGACCACCTGCATCATGTACAGGATCAGGCCGACGAAGCCGAAACCATAGCCGAACATTTCCACGCTGAGCGCGGCCGTGATCAGGGCCAGGTCGGTTGGCATGCTGTGGCTCAGGTAATAGAACACCAGGTTCGGCAAGTTCATGGCCAGGATCAGGAAGAACATGGCGCGCTTGAGGCCCAGCCAGGAGGTGAAGTAGCCGCCGCCGATGCTGCCCAGCAGGAACGCGACGGTGCCAGCCGTGCCGTAGACGGCGCCCACTTCCGTCGTCGACAGGCCCAGGCCGCCCAGTTCGCGCGCTTCGCGCAGGAACAGCGGGCCGATGGTCTGCACTTGCGCCTCGCCGGCGCGGAACAGGATGATGAAGGCGATCATGCCCCAGATGCCGGGTTTTTTCAGGAAGTCGACCAGCACGTCCCACAGCGTGCGGCTGATGCCGGCCACGCTCTTGTCGGCCACGGCGGCGTTGCGCACCTGCGGCAAGGCCCACAGGTGATACGCGGCCAGCGACAGCATGATGGCGCCGATGATCAGGAAGATCACCGACCATGCCTGCTGCTTGCCGATATGGTCTTCCAGGTAGCCTGCCAGGATCACCAGGCCGCCCAGCGAGATGAACTTGCCGGCATTGAAGAAGGCGCCCTGCCAGCCCGCATAGGCCGCCTGCTGCTTGGCGGACAGGCTGGCGATATACAGGCCGTCGCAGACGATGTCGTGTGTCGACGACGCCAGCGCGGCGACAAACAGCACGGCGATGCAGGCGGCGAACCACAGCGGGGTGTGCAGGGCCAGCGCGATCAGGCCCAGGCTCAGGCCACCGAGGAACTGGAACAGCACCACCATGGTCTTCTTGCTTGACGCCAGCTCCAGGAAGGGACTCCACAGCGACTTGAAGACCCAGGCAAAGCCGATCAGTCCCGTCCAGCGGGCGATCTGGTCGTTCGGCACGCCCAGGCTCTTGAACATCAGGCCGGCCACCAGGGCCACCGCGTAAAACGGCAGGCCCTGGGCGAAGTACAGCGTGGGCACCCAGGTGATCGGGCTGCGGGCGCGCTGGCTGTTATTGCTGCTCTTGTCGTTCATGAACACTTCCTCGGGTGATGGCGCCATCTGGCGATGGCGAAGGTACGGCTGTTATGCATGCGATTGTTCGTCAAGGTTGCCGCGCCAGCGCCGCCCTGCAGCGGCGCCAGCCTTCGGCCAGGATGATGCGGTCGGCCGCCTCCTGCACGTAATGCTGGGCGTGGGGCTCGGCCTTGGCCGGGTAGCGCCGCGCGTGTGCGGCCAGGCGCGCCAGCCGCGTGCCCGCCGCCTGCAGTGGCAGGTCGCCGGAAGCCAGCGCGCCGGCCAGGGCGTCGAGCGCGGCCACGGCGGCGGGGCGCTCGAGCACCATGGCCATGTCGCTGCCGGCGGTCACGCTGCGCAGGGCGATCTGGCCCGCCATGTGGCGTTCCCGCACGGATGCCGTGTCCAGGCCATCGCTGATGAGGATGCCGTCGAAGCGCCACTGCTCGCGCACCAGTCCCTGCATCACGCGCGGCGACAGGCTGGCGGGCAGCTCGGCATCCAGGGCCGGGTACACCACGTGCGCGCTCATCATCGATGCCGCTTGCGCGGTGGCCTGGCGGAACGGCACGAAATCATATTCTTCCAGCTGCGCACGGCTCTTGGCGACGGTGGGCAAGGCCGCTTCCGGCAGGGCCGCGGCATCGCCGGGCATGAACAGGCGCGCGCAGCAGGCCACGCCTTCGGACTGGCTGCCGGCCATCCAGGCCATCGCCATCGCCGCCGCATGCGTCGGGTCGCCGCCGAACGCATGTTGCGCGCCCGCTGCGGCGGCAGCGCCGCCGGACGGCGCCAGGTTCAGCAGCGGCGCCAGGTGCCAGTTGATGCCCAGCGAGCGCAGCGCGCGCGCCACGCAGGCGCCCGTGCCGTAGGCCAGGCTGGCGTCGCCTTCGGCGCACAGGGCCATGGCCGTGGGCGGCTTGGCCAGCCAGGCCGGGCAGTTCGATGGCGCGCCGGCCGTGTCGATGGCGATCAGCGCCTGCGCGCCCAGCACGCGCTGCAGCGCGGAGGTAAGGCGCAGCAGCTGCGCCTTGTCGGCGATGTTGTCTGCGCGCAGGCACACGGCGCGGATGCCGCTCTCGTGCAGCCACTGCGCCGTGGCCGCATCGAGCTCGGTGCCGGCGACGCCCGTCATCAGCAGCTGGCCGGCCAGCAGGCGCAGGTCGGTGGCGATGGCGGCGCTCATTTGACGGCGCCGTCCATGCCGCGCATGAAGAAGCGCTGGGTGAACAGGAACGCCAGCAGGGTCGGCACGATGGTGATCAGGGTGCCGGCGGCGATCACGCGGGTGCTGCTGCCGAAGGTGCCGCGCAAATACAGCACGCCCACCGAGAGGGGAAATTCATCGGGCTTGCTCATGACGATGGAGGGCCAGATGTATTCATTCCACGATTCGACGGCCGTCAGGATGCCGACGGTGGCCAGCCACGGCGTGATCAGCGGCAGCATGATGCGGCTGAAGATGATCCACTCGGACGCGCCATCGACGCGCGCCGCATCGATCAGGTCTTGCGGCACTTCCTCGAACGCCTGCTTGAGCAGCAAAATGGCCACGGCCGTCACCACGTTGGGCAGGATCACGCCCGTGTAGGTATCGACCAGGCTCATTTGCGTGATGGTGATGAAGTTGACGAGGAAGTTCACTTCCGACGGCAGCACCAGGGTGGCGAGGATCAGGCCGAACACGAGTTTGCGGCCGCGAAATTTCAGGCGCGCCAGCGGATACGCTGCCAGTGAGCACAGCAGCAGTTTCCAGAAGACGGTGAACACGGCGATCAGCACGGAGTTCTTGAAGAACGACCAGATGGGAATCGCGTTGAATACTTCGATGAAGTTTTCAAACGAAGGGGCCTTGGGCCAGAAGGTGGGCGGGAAGGCGAAGATATTGCCTTCCGTGGAAATGGCCGTCACCAGCGTCCACCAGAACGGGAAGACGCAGACGACGGCGATGGCGCACAGCACGGCGTAGTGGCCGGCATGCTGGCCGATGCGCCGCAGGCGGCTCTTGAACGGGCGGGAACGGGTGGTCATGGTCATTCCCTTATCAGCGGTGCTTGGGTTTCAGGTAGCGCAGGCACAGCAGGGCGATGCCGATGCAGAACAGCGAGACGACGAAGCTGGCCGCCAGCGCGCGCGGCAGTTTCAAGTGTTTGAGACCCTGGTCATAGGCGTAGTACAGCGCCGTGAAGGTGGAGTTCATCGGACCGCCCTGG
This sequence comes from Janthinobacterium amylolyticum, assembly GCF_051380655.1. Lineage (NCBI taxonomy): Bacteria > Pseudomonadati > Pseudomonadota > Betaproteobacteria > Burkholderiales > Oxalobacteraceae > Janthinobacterium > Janthinobacterium amylolyticum. The sequence continues at coordinate 272,553 of NZ_JBNYXL010000003.1, read as the reverse complement.
GTCAGCACGTCGACTTCCTGGTAGGCCTTCAAGGCCGCCAGCACGGACAGGATGGAGCACAGCATGATGGTCGGGCGCAGCATCGGCACGGTGATTTTCCAGAAACGCTGCCAGCGGCTGGCGCCATCGAGCATGGCCGCTTCCTGCATGTCCGACGGGATCGATTGCAGCGCCGCCAGGTACATCACCATGTACCAGCCCAGGCCGCGCCACAGGGTGACGAACATCACGGCAAACAGGGCCAGGCTGTCGTTCGACAGCCAGCCGACGGGCGCATTCACCAGCTTCAACGTCATCATCACGTAGTTCAGCGCGCCCTGCTCGTGGAACATGAAGCCCCACATGATGCCGACCACGGACACGGTGGTCACCACCGGCACGTAGAAGGCGGCGCGGAACAAGCGGATGCCGGGCAGGCGGTTGTTGACCAGCACGGCCAGGGTGATGGCGCCGATCTGCACGAAGGGCACCATCAGCAAAAACATCAGCGAGTTTTTCAGGCCCGAGACGAACATCTCGTTATTGAAGATGTAGCGGAAATTATCCAGGCCGACGAAGCGCGTCTCGCGTATCAGGCTGTAGTCGGTAAAGGCCAGCACGGAACCATAGCCGACGGGCCAGAAGGAAAAGGCGGCCAGCAGCAGCAGGGCCGGGGTCAGGAACAGCCAGGCTTGCAGGCTGTGGCGGTGAGCAAGTTTCATGGTGTCCTCAGTGGCGCGGCAGGGTGGCCAGCTTCTTGTTCCAGATGGCGACGGCCTGGTCCAGCGCCTGCCTGACATCCTGCTTGCCCGTGACGCCTGCCTCGACGGCTTTTACCAGCGAGCGGCGCAGTTCGTCGTAATCGTCGATGCCGGCCACGTACAGGGTGCGCGAGTGGTTCATCGACATGGCGCCGGCGGCCACGGCTTTTTCGGCCGCGCCCGCGTGCTTCGGCGTGGACAGGAAGAACGGGTCGGCGGCCGCCTTGATGGTGGTCGGGAAGACGCTGGCCTGGCGCGCGAACGCCAGCTGGTTTTCATCGCCCGTCAGGAAGCGCGCGAACTTGCCCACCGAGGGCAGCAGGCGCATCGACACGCCTTTCGGAATGGCGAAGTGCACCAGCCAGCCGCCGTCGGCGATGCCGGTGGGGCCCAGTGGCGCGGGCGCCACGTCGGTGATGGCGTAGATGTCCTTCGCGTCGCTGCGGATGCGCTGCATGGCCGTCGGCGGCGCCAGCAGCATGCCCAGGCGCCCGCCCTTGTAGGCGTCGATCACGGCGGGGAAGTTATCTTCGGCGAACAGGCTTTCCTTCAGCAGGCCGCCAACCTTGTAGGTATCGGCGAGTTTCTGCACCAGCGCCACGTGCTGCGGCGAATTGAAGACGGCCCGGTTGTTGGCGATCACGGCCAGGCCCTGCTGCATGAACAGGCCATCGATCTTGGAGAGGGCGGGGGCGATGCCGGCCTTGCCCGTCCGCTGTGCGATCTGGCGCGCGAAGGCCAGCTGTTCATCCAGGCTGGTGGGGCCGCGCGACAGGCCCGCCTGCTTGAAAATGGCGGTATTGAAGGCGATCACCGCGACATTGCTGTACATGGGGAAGCCATACGTGCGGCCCTTGAAGCGCAAGTCTTCCAGGGCGCTGGGTAGGTAGCTGGCGCGCGCTTCGCCAAGCAAGGCGTCGACGGGCGTGAGCAGGCCGTCGCGCGCATATTCGTCGGCCCAGGGCACGTTCAGGCTGACCAGCGCGGGCGGCGTGCCGGCCACGATGCGCGTGACCAGCTTGGTCTGGATGACGTCCCAGGGGAAGTCGATCCACTCGATCTTGACGTCGGGATTCTGCGCCTCATAGCGCGCCACCACCGCATTGAAATACGGCGTGAACTTGGGCTTCATGCTGAAGGTCCAGAATTCGATTTTTTCGACAGCGCATGCCTGTGGCGCGAACAGGCTCGCGCAGGCAAACACCGCCAACAGTCTCTTGATCGTCATTTTTATCCTGGAGCGTAGCGCCCCAATGTCCATGAGTCCGCGGCGCGGGTACATGCCCTTGCCGTCGCTTATATTCGTATTTGCTATCGGCAGCCCCGTCCCGTGCCGGGGCCGGGGCTGCCAGGTGCTGCTTGCCTAGTTGGTCTTCGTGACCTTGCTCAGGTGGCGTGGCGCATCCGGATCCATGCCGCGCGCGGCCGACAGTTTTGCCGCCATCACGTAGAAGGACTGGATGGCAACGATCGGATCGAGATCCGGCGTGGCCGCCACGGGCAGGGTCAGGTCGCGCTCGGCCACGTCGGCTGGCGCGGCCAGCAGGACCTTGGCGCCGCGGCCGCGCATTTCCGTGGCCAGCTGCAGCAGGCCGGCCTGGGTCGGGCCGCGCGTGGCGAAGATCAGCAGCGGATAGCCGTCTTCGATCAGCGCCATCGGGCCGTGCTTGATTTCCGCGCCGCTGAAGGCCTCTGCCTGCAGGGCCGAGGTTTCCTTGAATTTCAATGCCGATTCCAGCGCCACGGGGAAGCTGATGCCACGGCCGACGACCATGATATTGCGGGCCGGGGCCAGCACGTCGATGGCGGGCGACCAGTCGACGCGGGTCGCTTCGAGCAGCGCTTCGGGCAGCGCTTCCAGGCCGGCCTGCAGCTCGGGATCGTTCTGCCACTGGGCCACCATGCGCGCGCCGGCGACCAGGCTGGTGATGAAGCTTTTCGTCGCGGCGACGCTTTGTTCCTTGCCGGCGCGCAGGGGCATGGCCCACTCGGCGGCGTGCGCCAGCGGCGAATCGATATCGTTGACCAGGGCCACGGTGGTGGCGCCGCCGTCGCGGAAGTAGCGGATCGGTTCGACCACGTCCGGGCTCTGGCCCGATTGCGAGATCGAGATGGCCAGGGTATCGCGCGTCACCAGCGGCGACTTGTTCAGGGTCACCAGCGACATCGGCAAGGACGCGACGACGCGGCCCAGGCGCGCCATGATCAGGTAGGCGACGTAGTTGCAGGCGTGGTCCGAGCTGCCGCGCGCGATGGTCAGCGCGGTCGAGAACGAGGTGCTCCTCAATTTGCGGCCCAGTTCCGCGTAGCGTTCCGTGTCGCTGGCCAGTTGCAGGGCGACGCATTCGGCGGCGGAAATGGCTTCTTTAAGCATCATTGAGGTCACAGATTTCTCCTTCTATATACACAGCTTTGAGTTTGAGATCGCGGTCGAGTACAACCAGATCGGCGTAAGTACCGGGGGCCAGCCGGCCACGTTCTTCCAGGCCCAGGTAATCGGCGGCGTTGGTCGACACGCGCTTGGACGCGTCGGCCAGGTCCAGTCCCAGTCCCACCAGGTTGCGCAGCGCCTGGTCCAGGGTCAGGGTGCTGCCGGCCAGTGTGCCGTCGGGCAGGCGCACGCCGCCCATGCATTTCTGCACGGCGTGGCGGCCCAGCATGTATTCGCCGTCCGGCATGCCGGTGGCGGCGGTCGAATCGGTGACGCAGTACAGGCGCGGGATGGCGCGCAGCGCTACCTTGATGGCGCCCGGGTGCACGTGCAGCAGGTCGGGGATCAGTTCGGCATATTCGGCGTGCGCCAGGGCGGCGCCGACCATGCCGGGTTCGCGGTGGTGCAGGCCGCTCATGGCGTTGAACAGATGCGTGAAGCCCATGGCGCCGTGTTCCAGCGCGGCCACGCCGTCTTCATAGGAACCGAGCGTGTGGCCGATCTGCACGCGCACGCCGGCGTCGGCCAGGGCGCGCACCAGGTCCAGGTGGCCGGCGATTTCCGGCGCCACGGTGATGACGCGCAGCTTGGCCAGGGTTTGCAGGCGCTCGATCTCGGCCAGGGTGGCGGCGCGCGCATAGTTGGGCTGCGCACCGAGCTTGCCGGAGTTGATGTACGGGCCTTCCAGGTGGGCGCCCAGCACGCGCGCCGTGTTCGGGCGGCGGTCCTTGGCGGCGGCGCCGATGGCCGTCAATGCCATGTCGATGTCTTCCGGTGGCGCCGTCATGGTGGTGGCCAGCAGGCTGGTGGTGCCGTGGCGCGCGTGGATGGCGGCGATGGCGTAGACGGCTTCGCCGCCTTCCATGATGTCCTTGCCGGCACCGCCATGCACGTGCAGGTCGATGAAGCCGGGCAAAATATAGTCGTCGCTGTTGTTCGACGGATGGAGGGATGCGCCCTCGATGCTGTCGACGCGCTCGCCGAAGGCGATGGCGCCGTGGATCCAGCCGCCAGGGGTAAGGATATTGCCTTTGATAGTGCTGCTCATCTGCGCGACTCCGCTACGAATTCATAATAATCACTGCGGCAATACGAGTGGGTCAGTTCCACCGCCGCGCCGTTGTCGAGATAACTGACACGGGTGATGTGCAGCATGGCTTCACCCGTCTTGATGTTGGCCAGCTTGGCCTGTTCCGCCGTGGCGTTGACGGCGCGGATATGCTGCAGCGCGCGCATCGGGATGGTGCCGCGCGACTCCAGGTAGCCGTACAGCGAATCGGTGACTTGCTGCGGGTCCGGCATGTACAGCGCGGGTATGGTGGTGGTCTCGATCGCCATCACCACTTCGTCGGCCGTGCGCAGGCGGCGCAGGCGCGCCACCGGCATGTGCGGCGACAGTCCCAGCGACAGCAGTTCCAGCGGCGCCGCGGCGCCGATGTCGCGCTGCAGCCAGCGTGAGCCGGCCGTGAATCCGCGCTGGCGCAGTTCTTCCGAAAAGCTGGTCAGGCGCGACAGCGGCTGTTCCAGTTTCGGCGTGATGTAGGTGCCCGAGCCGCGCTTGCGCGTCAGCATGCCCCGGTCGCACAGCATATCGATGGCCTTGCGCGCCGTGACGCGCGAAATTTCCAGGATATCCGACAGCACGCGCTCCGAGGGCAGGGCCTGGTTGGCGCGCCAGTCGCCGCTGGCGATGCCGTCCGACAGCATGTTCGCCAGCTGCATGTAGAGCGGCGTGTCGCTGGCGGGATTGGGCTTGAAGGCGGACAGTTTGGCTAGCATGGCGATGGCTCCCTTAAATGGTTGCGTATCAGGCGCAGGCCGCCTGCCGCCGAGTCGCCCTGTGCCGGCACGACCAGTTGCAGCAGTTCGGCCGGCAGGTAGGCCGACAAGGGTGCGGCCAGGCCGCCGCACAGGGCTACCGGCAAGGTGCCGGCCGGGTCGAGCGCCCTGGCGATCAGGGCGATCTGCTGCCCTGCCTCGGCCAGGATGGCGCGTGCCACCGTATTGCTGGCCGCGTGTTCCAGCACCAGGCGCGCCAGCTGCGCATAGGTGGTCTGGCTGGCGGCGGCCAGCCACACCTGCATGGCGTCGCGGTGGCCGCCGCAGGCGTGGATGATGGCCGTGGCGAAGGCGCTGCCGGGCACGCGGCCGTCGACCACTTGCTGCGTATGGTTGATGGCGCGCATGCCGATCCAGGCGCCGCCCGCTTCGTCGCCGGAAGGGAAGCCCCAGCCGCCCACTTCATGGCGGCTGCCGTCGGCGTGCAGCACTTCGCCCACGCTGCCCGTGCCGATGGCCACGATGGCGCCCGGCTTGCCGCAATGGGCGCCCAGCAGGGTGGTCAGCGCATCCGATTCGAGCGCCACGTGGGCATAGCCGGGATTGTGTTCGATGAAGCTGGCGGCCCACTGCTTGTTGTGCACGCCGGCCAGGCCCAGGCCGATGGCCATGCGCTGCAGGGCGGGCTGTTCCAGGTCGGCCGCGCGGAAGGCCAGGGTGACGGCATGCGCCACGGAAGTCCAGGCGCGTTCGATGCCGTGCGCCAGGCCGGAAGGGCCGCTTTGTCCCTGCGCCAGTTCCTGGCCGTCAGGGCGTGCCACGCGGACGCGGGTGCCGCTGCCCCCGCCGTCGACGCCGATTATGTATTCGATCATGGTTATGCAGTCCGGCTTATGGTTGATTGCGCCTGTCTCGGTTTTTTTATTTGTCGGGCGGCGAAAAAGCTGAAGGCACTATATTGTTGCCTCGATGGCTTGTCAACAGGTATTTAAGTGGTATTAATAATTGGACTTGGGAATGCTACGGCATACCCGAGGGCATATTGCCAAGTGTTTGTTATTAAAGGAAATTTTGTGTGTCGCGAATGGTATTGAAATTGGCCTTGTTTAATGCCAATTTTTCGCCACTGGTACGCGGCTGGCCATGCGATGTTGCTTCTGCGCATGCTTGGCAAGGCCAGCCATCAAGAGTACAGTCCGCCTTTTACACCAGAGTTGGAAGAGCATCATGAACGACAAGGCAGCAAAGAGCGCGTACTGGGACGACTGGCAGCAAGAGGCGCTGGCCGCCGGCGTGTCGGCGCCGCTGGCCGCGCTGGGCATGGAACTGATGCGCACGCACCGCAAGAACCGCTGGCCGAAGGATTTCCTGGGCCGCGAAAGCGACGGCCCGGTCATGATTGAGATGTGCCTGGAAGATGAGGCGGAAACGGAATTGTTCTTTATCGAGAACCTGTACCCGTATGATGCGGCGCTGATCGAAAAGACCCGCCGCCGCCTGTGCCTGCATTGATCTGGCACTGACGTAAGACTGGAACGGCCGCCTTGCGCGGCCGTTTTCTTATTGGGGCGTGAATTTTTCGCTGTGGACGCGGGTGCGCATGCGCAGGCTCAGCAATCCCATTGCCACCAGCAGCAGGGAATAGGTGCTCGGTTCGTGCGGCAGGCGCGTGCGCAGGCTGCTGCGGGGCGGGCGAAAACTTGCCTGGCGAAAACCGGAGCCGGCAGGCGCCGCGTAGGCTGGCGGCGCGGCGGCCGCGTGCGTACCCGTACCCGTTGACGCTACGGCATGCCCGGTGGTGCAGATCGCCAGGGCCGCGCCCAGCAGGATCATTGTTCTCATCATGTAATCATTGTCCAGGGCTACATTTGAATACGCATGGCGCGGCGCATGCCGGTCCACGTCCTGTCCCCAGTCGTTTGGCAGTTTCAGCGCGGCAAGCCGCCACTGAAAAGATATGTTTTTATAAATTGCGTGTATTAAAACACAATCAATTGAAAATGCAAACGTCTTTTTACAGATAAGCACATGCGCGGCATGATCGGCCGGGTCCGCTTCATTGCACCAGGGAAATGACGTGGCATTTTCATGGGGCGGTGTCATAATGGTTGCGGCATTCCCGCCCAGGCATGGAGTCGACAATGAGCAAGGCACAGGACAGCAAGAAAGAAGCCAAGAAGGAACCGGCCAAGACCATGAAGGAAAAGAAGGAAGCGAAAAAGGTCAAGAAAGAAGAGCGCAAGCGCTGATCATGCTGGCCCGCCGCCCCTTGCTGCCGCCGCGCTCGCCGCATGCATGGCGCGCGCCGGTCCTGCTGGCCGCCGTCGCCAGCCTGGCCTTTGTCGCGCCCGTGTCCGGCGTGCTGGCGCAGCAAAAGCCGCCGCCGTCCACGTTTGGCCAGGTGGTGGGCAATGCCGTGCTGTGCGTCGACCAGATCGACAACAAGGCGTTCTATGCCTATCTGCTGACGGCCTTCGGTCCCGCCTACAAGCACGAAGGGGGCGCCTACTGGTTCCGCACGGATGCCAGCCTGTGGGGTGCGCCCATTACCGATGTGATCGTCAGCGACGACACCAGTCCCCTCGTCTTCATGGGCGTGGTGGCGGACACGACGCCGGAAAAGCTGGAGCCGGCCATCCGCAGCGCGTCAGGCCTGCGGTTCAACAAACTCGATAATTCCGCCTTTCCTGTCCGTGGTTCGCTGCCTGGCAGTAAAATCGTCTACTTCCGCAGCAAGGCTAAAGTCTATTGCGCCAAATACAAGCCGTTGCCGCCCGCGCAAACCCGCTGAGCCGCTGATCCGCTGGCTTGCCGAAGCAGTTTGCCGCAGCGCATTTTGATCGTTTCACCGCAGGGTCTCCATGTACACGCATTATTTTCAGCTCAAGCAATCGCCGTTTTCGATCGCCCCCGATCCCCGTTATCTGTACATGAGCGAACGCCACCGGGAGGCGCTTGCACACCTGCTGTATGGCGTGGGTAGCGGCGGCGGCTTCGTGCTGCTGACGGGCGAGATCGGCGCCGGCAAGACCACCGTGTGCCGCTGCTTCATGGAGCAGATTCCTGCGAATTGCCAGCTGGCCTATATTTTCAATCCGAAACTTTCCGTCGAAGAATTGCTGCATTCGATCTGCGAGGAATTCCGCATCGCCCTGGCGCCCGGCGTGGCCAGCGTGAAAGGCTATGTCGACGCCATCAACGCCTACCTGCTGGCCAGCCATGCGCAGGGCAAGAACAACGTGCTGATCATCGACGAGGCGCAGAACCTGTCGGCCGCCGTGCTGGAGCAGCTGCGCCTGCTGACCAACCTGGAAACAAGCGAGCGCAAGCTGCTGCAGATCATCCTCATCGGCCAGCCGGAACTGCGCGCCATGCTGGCCCGCCCCGAGCTGGAGCAGCTGGCGCAGCGGGTGATCGCCCGCTACCACCTGGGTTCGCTGACGGCTGCGGAGACGGCCAGCTACATCCACCACCGCCTGGCCGTGGCGGGCAGCACGGCGCAAACGCCGTTCGCGCCGCGCCTGATGGCGCAGATCCACGCCTTGAGCAAGGGCGTGCCGCGCCGCATCAACCTGCTGTGCGACCGTGCGCTGCTGGGTGCCTACGTGGAAAACCAGCCGCAGGTGACGCGCCAGATCCTGCGCCGCGCCGCCGAGGAAGTATTTGCCGAAGAGGGATCTGCGGCGCCTGCGCGCGCCATGCGCTGGCCGCAGGTGGCCGGCGGCGTGCTGGCCGGCGCCGTTGTCACGGCCGCGCTGGCCTGGCATTTCATGCCGCATGCGCCTGCCGTGGCCCACGTGGCCGCCGTGGCGCCCGGGGCAAAGGCGCCTGCCTCGACGGTGGCGCCGCAGTCCGCAGCGGCGGCCGCGCCTGCCGTTGCCAAGATGCCGGACCGCAACGCCGTGCTGCGCCAGCTGGCCGCCCTGTGGGGCGAACATTTACCTGAGGGCGACGCCTGCCAGGCGGCTGCTCGGGCGGGCTTGCGCTGCCTCGCCAGCCGGGGCGGCGTCGCCGAATTGCGCGTGCTCGACCGGCCAGCCATGCTGGCGCTGCGCGATGCGGCCGGCGTGGAGCAGCTGGCGCTGCTGACCCGGGTGCGCGGCGAGACGGCCACCGTGGATATCGGCGGCCAGGCGCAACAGCTGCCGCTGGCGCAGGTGGCGCAGCGCAGCGACGGCGGTTTCACCACGTTCTGGCGCGCCCCGCGCAGCTGGCGCGACGAGGTACCGGTGGGCGCCCGGGGCGCCGACGTCGACTGGCTGGGGCAGCGCCTGGCGCAACTGCACGGCGTGCCCGCGCCGCAACCGAACCAGCCGCTCGATGCCGAGATGCAAAAGCTGTTGCGCGACTTCCAGCACAGCCAGAACCTGAAGGCCGATGGCCTGGCGGGACCGAAAACGTTCATGCGCCTGATGCAACTGGGCGACAACTCGGAGCCGCGCCTGTCCGGCGCCGCTCCAGCCGTGGCAGCGCCTGCCGCGACGGCGATGGTGGCAGGGAAATAAGATGTCCTACATACTGGAAGCACTGAAAAAATCGCAGGCCGAGCGCCAGCTGGGCGAATTGCCCTCGATCCATGCGCCGCAGGTGCAGCTGCAGGCCGCCGCAACGGCCGGCGGGACAGGGCGCTTGCCCGCCTGGCTGGCGCTGGCCGGCGTGAGCGTGGCCGTGGCCGCGGTACTGCTGTGGTGGCAGCCGTGGCAGGCGCCGGCTGTGGCTGTGGCCGTGCCTGCGCCGGCCTCCGCGCCGGTGGTGGCCGCCGCCACCTTGCCGTCCCCGCCGCCCGTTCCGGTGCCGCAGCCGCTGGCGCAGCCTGCCGCCGCGCCTGCCGTGGCGCCACCGGCAGCGGCGCCAGCGCCCCGGCCTGAAGCGAAACCTGCGCCGAAACGCGAAGCGCCGCCGGCGCCAGCGGCCGTGGCCGCTGTGCTCAAGCCAGACCCAGCGCCTGCTGCTGCTGCTGCTGCTGCTGCCGCTGCCGCTGCGGTGCCACCCGTGCCGGCGGCAGATGAGGCCGTACCGGGCATGCGCGACTTGCCTGAACCGATACAGCGGCAGATTCCGCCCATCGCCATCGGCGGCTATATCTATTCAAAGAACCCGGCCGACCGGCTCTTGCTGATCGACAAAGTCCTGCGCCACGAGGGCGAGGAACTGGCGCCGGGACTGGTGCTGGAAAAGCTGCAGCCGAAGGCGGCGATTTTCAGTTTCAAGGGCTACCGCTATCGCGTGCCTTATTGATGTGCTTGCAAGCTGCTTGAGTTGTCGCGCATCAAAGCCAGGTTTCGCTAGCTGAACCATAGTGGCGGAACCTGGTCGAACCAGGGTTGCCGCGCCCGTGTGCGCGGCCCGGGAGCTTCGATGACTGCTGCTGAATCTGTCTCTGCTGGCCATTTGCTGGGAAACCTCGCGCATATCGAGCACATCGTCGTGCTGATGATGGAAAACCGTTCCTTCGACCATATGCTGGGCTACCTGAGCCTGGAGGGCGGGCGTGCCGACATCGATGGCTTGCGCGCCAGTCATGCCAACGTGCATGCGGGCATCAGTTATCCCGTGCACCACCTGCAGCGCGCGGCCCTTGATACGCGCCAGGACCCGTCGCACACGGGCGAATCGGTGGCGCGGCAATTGCAGGACGGTAATGGCGGCTTCGTTGCCGACTATGCGCATACCCATCCCGACGATCCCGACATCGGCGTGGTGATGGGTTACTACAATGGCGCCGATCTGCCCATGCATGATTTCCTGGCGCGGCAGTTTTGCGTCTGCGACCGCTGCTACAGCTCGGTGCCTGGCGCGACCTGGCCGAACCGCCTGTATGCCATCAGCGGCAGGGCGGCAGGCAGCAAGGACAGCAAGCGCGTGCCCTTGTATGCAAACAAATCCTTCGTGCGCCACCTGGAGCGGGCCATGGTCAGCTGGAAGTTCTATTCCGCCTGGAAACCGTGGAGCCTGGCCCTGAGCGACGACCACTACCGTTCATCCGAATTCTACGAGCCGCTCGGTTCCAGCCAGCGCCGCTACGGTTTCATCGGCGATGCGCTGGCCGGTACCTTGCCCTCGGTCAGCTGGATCGATCCGCATTTCTTTGCCAATGACGACCATCCGCCCGCCGATATCCGGGGCGGGCAGGCGCTGGTGGCGCAGGTGTACCAGGCGCTGGCGCGCGGTCCTGCCTGGCAGCGTACCTTGCTGATCCTCAGTTATGACGAGCACGGCGGCTTTTTCGACCATGTGCCGCCGCCCGCCGCCATCGATGACGACCCCGCGTGTCGCCAGTACGGCGTGCGCGTGCCCATGCTGCTGGTGTCGCCGTGGATCGCCGCCGGCAGCGTCAGCCATGAAGTCTACGATCACACCTCCATCATCAAGACCATCCTGCAGCGCTTCTGCCGCGCCGACGATGGCAGCTTGCCCGACATGGGCGCGCGCGTGGCGGCCGCCAGCGGCCTGGGCGGCGTGCTGACCCTGGCGCGGCCCCGCGCCGCGCCGGCCGTGCCCGCCGCTGTGGAGGCGCAGCGCGCGCAATGGGAAGCGGATGTGCGCGCCATGGACTTTGCCGCCCCGGCCGGCAGTCCCGCCGCGCCCGCGCTGTCGGACGAAGAGGCGGGCGCGCTGGCGGCGCACCGGCAACTGGCCCGCACGGCCAGGAATGCCCTGGCGGCCAATGGCAAGACGGCGGCAAAGGGCGCCAGGCGGCGCCGGCGCGGCAAGGGCGATGCGCACGCCGCGCCCCCCGTTCCCGCGGCGGCCAGTCGCCAGGACAAGGCGCTGCCCGATGGCGAGGCCGGCAGCTGAGGGCGTGGCTGGCACTGCCGTCGGCCGCATCACCGCCGGCGTCGTGGCCCAGGTGTGGCCGATGGGGCACCGCGCGATGTCAAGGCGTGATGCAAAAGCTTGATATGGGCAAGCCCATGTAAAAGCGGGCGCTGGCGTGACGCCGGCGCCGGGGGAGGGCTGCGTATAATGCGCCATACTCATTAAAGGAATTCCCCCATGCACGATGCAATGCCCGCGCACCCGGTACTGGGTGTGATCGGCCGTTCCGGCAGCGGCAAGACGACCCTGCTGGAATTTGTTGTCAAGGAAATGGCGGCGCGCGGCTTGCGCGTCAACCTCGTCAAGCACAGCCACCACGACCTGGCGCTGGAACCGCCGCAAAAGGACAGCGCGCGCCTGCGGCTGGCGGGCGCGGCGGAAGTGCTGGTGGCCTCGCCTTACCGCTTTGCCATCGTGCATGAGCTGCGCGGGGCGCCCGAGCCCAGCCTGGCCCAGCAATTGGCCCGCATGGGGCCGGCGGACCTGACCCTGGTGGAAGGCTTCAAGACGGACCCGATCGCCAAGCTGGAAGTGTTTCGCCCGGAAGTGGGGCAGGCGCCCCTGTATCCGCACGATCCGCACGTGGTTGCCGTGGCGTCCGACAGCCCGGCGCCGGCGGACTTGCGCGCAGGCGTCGAGTGGCTGGATTTGAACGCGCGCGAGCGGGTGCTGGAGTGGCTGCTGCGCAGGCTGGAAAAATAAGGCTAAAGGTTTGCCGGCGGCATCCGTTAACAGGGGTAGAACCTCATTGGAGAAACGTATGGACGTCGGAAGCATTGCTCAACTGTCAACCACGATGGCAGAGACGGGTACGCGCCAGGCCGTAGGCTTGACCGTCCTGAAAAAAGCCCAGGACATTCAAAGTTCGACCGCGAATGCCTTGCTGCAAGCCTTGCCGCCGGTACAGTCGGCACCAAGTTTGCCAGCGCACCTGGGCAACCGCATCAACACGACCGCCTGAGCGCCGTCACGGGGCGCCATCCTGGCGCTTGCCATGCCCGCACCACCGTTTGCAACGGTGGCGAGCGGGCTTTTGTTTTTTGACGCCCGCCACGCTGCATTCTTTTCGCTGTTCTTCCCGCTATCCCGGGCACCTGCTTCGCTCCGCCAACAAATTCCACGCGCAATGTTCGCCACGGCGCGGCCGATTCAGTAGAATGGCATCGATTGCCTCCGCGTTGCCAGCAGCGCAGCCTGAGGCGAGCCATGACTTTCCGATGACTTCGTCCATGCAAGAGGATTACCCCATGAATAAACGCCAAGCTCTCGTCGCCGCCGCCCTGGCCGGTATCTGCGCCGCCTCCACCGGCAGCGTCGCCGCGCATGATGCGTCAGCCGCCACGGGCGACAAGGAAAAATGCTACGGCGTGGCCAAGGCGGGGCAAAACGATTGCGCCTCGTCCGATGGTGCGCATTCCTGCGCCGGCCAGGCCGCCGCCGATAACTTGCCCACCGAATGGGCGTATGTTGCCAAGGGTACGTGCACGCAGGCCGGCGGTTCGCTCAAGCCCGTCAAGGCCGCCAAGGGCACGAAGCCAGCCACGCAGCCATAAGCATTCCGCACAGCCGCGCCATGCCGCGTCCGGAACACGCGCTTGCCGGCGTGGGCGTCGGCTTGCGCGCCGCCCACTACCGCGATTTTCTCGCGAGCCGGCCCAGGGTGGGCTGGCTGGAAGTGCATACCGAAAATTATTTGCAGCCATCGGGCTGGGACTGGCATGTGCTGCAAGCCCTGCGCAGCGATTACGCGCTCAGCCTGCATGGCGTGGGACTGGGGCTGGGCTCGGCGCACGGTTTTTCCGAAGCGCATCTGGAGCGCGTGCGCGCGCTGGCCGAGCGCATCGAGCCGGCCCTCGTCTCTGAACACCTGAGCTGGGGTGCTGTAGCGCAGCGGCAACTCCACGACCTGCTGCCGCTGGCCTTGAATGGCGCCGCCCTGGACTTGCTGTGCGCGCGGGTCGGCAGGGTGCAGGATGTGCTGAAAAGGCCGATCTTGCTGGAGAATGTCTCCACTTACCTGCGCTTTTGCGACGATGCCATGAGCGAGGCGCAATTTCTGGCCGAACTGGCGCGGCGCAGCGGCTGCGGTTTGCTGCTCGATATCAATAACCTGTATGTGAACCAGTGCAACCACGGCGAAGATGCCCTGATTGCCATCCAATCGATCGCTCCCGGCAGCGTGGGCGAGCTGCACCTGGGCGGCCACCTGGTGACGCCGCAGGCCGTCATCGACCACCATGGCGCCACTGTCGCCGAGCCCGTCTGGGCATTGTACGCGGCGGCTTTGCAGCGCTTCGGCGCCATTCCCACCCTGATTGAATGGGACACGGACGTTCCGGAACTCGATGTCCTGCTGGGCGAGGCGGACAAGGCGCAGGCGCTGCTGGCGCGCCATGCGGCGCATGCCCCGTGGCAGGGAGCGCCAGTGGCGGCGCCATCGCCATCGCCATCGCCATCGCGCGTGTCCGCCGCTGGCCTGGCCGCCGGCCAGCAGGCCTTTGCCAGCGCCATGTTCGATCCCGCGCACGCCGCTGGCGCCTTGCCGCTCTGCCAGGGGCCGGCGGCGGCCGGACGGCTCGGCCTGTACCGGGGCGGCATGCATGCCATCTGGCGGCGCACCCTGGGCCACGTGTACCCCGTCGTGCTGGCGCTGGTGGGAGACGAGTTTTTCAGCGGCCTGGCCCGCGAGTACGGGCGGGAAATGCCGTCCGATAGCCCCGATTTGAACCAGTTTGGCGCCCGTTTCGGCGATTTTCTCGCCACTTTCCCGCACGTGGCCGAGCTGCCCTACCTGCCGGACATGGCGCGTCTCGAGTGGGCGCTGCACCTGGCCCACTACGCGCCCGATGCGCAGGGCGTGGCGCCCGAGGCGCTGGCCGCCATGCCTGCGGATGTACTGGAAGCGAGCCGGTGGCGCTTGCATCCGGCCTGCACCTTGCTGGCATCAGACTGGCAAGTGCCGGCCCTGTGGCAGGCGCATCAGGAGGGGGAGTGGTGGGGGAAATTCCCGCAAGCAATGCTGGTGGCCAGCCATGCGCTGGTGTGCCGGCCGCGCTGGAAAGCGCAATTATTGCCGTTGGATGGGGCCGCGCATGCGGCGCTGGCGCAGCTGCAGCAGGGGCAGACCTTCGGCGCCGCGCTCGACGCGGCATTCGAGCGCGATGAAGGGTTTGACCTGGCCGGGCAGCTCAGGCTGTGGCTGGCGCATGCGGTACTGATTCAAGTGCTGCCCGCGCCCGACTAGTCGAAGGCGCGCAGCAGGCGCGCTTCACCCGTCTGGTCGCAGTACAGGGCGTTGGCGGCCAGGGTGGCGTCCATCATGCGCGTTACTTGTTCTTCTTCAAAGCGGGCGAGCTCGGCGGTGGCCGCGACGAGGGCCAGTTCCAGCCTGGCGCGCGCGCTCTGGTACAGGCTGCTTGTGTATTTGTCCGTGTTACGCAGCAGCTCTTCCGCGTTTTCTATGACCTGGCGCAAGTCGCCGATCAGGCGCTCCTGGCTGCGCGTACCTTGTTCGGGCTGGTCCATGGCGCTCCCCTTCCACAATCGATAGTTATCTTTAGCAATAACGACGTGTTGCAGCTTGACCGGGCAGCCGGGCGGATGCTGGCGCGATGCATGGGGCCGCTCGCGCGCCCCACGCGGGGATCATGCCTGGCCGACGACCGTGATGCGGATATCGCCCACACTGACGACCTGGCCGGCGCGGATCTTGGCGGTCTTGCGCAATTCCTTCTTGCCATCGACCTTCACCACGCCGCTATCGACCATGACCTTGCCTGCGCCACCGCTGTCGCACAGGCCGACCAGCTTGAGCAGCTGATTCAGCTCGACGAACTCGGATGTTAAATCAAAGCTTACTTTTTGCATTGTATCCCTTATTGCAATGATGTGTTTTAAACACTTGATGACGACTTCAACTAAATCATAGTTTACCTGAAGCCGCCAGCAATGCAGGGTACAGCCTCAGCTTTTGTTGGGGCGCGTCATTTCCAGGGGCACGATCCAGGCACTGAATTGCTCTTCAGTAACGAAGCCCAAGGCCAGCGCCGCTTCCTTCAAGGTCGTGCCTTCGTGCTGGGCCTGCTTGGCGATTTGCGCCGCCTTGTCGTAGCCGATGTGCGGCGCCAGGGCCGTCACCAGCATCAATGAACGCTCCATCAGCTCGGCGATGCGTACGCGGTTCGGTGCGATGCCGTGTGCGCAATGCTCGTCGAAGCTGCGCATGCCATCGCCCAGCAGGCGCGCGCTTTGCAGGAAATTGTGCGCGATCAAAGGTTTGAAAACGTTCAGTTCAAAGTTGCCCGAGGCGCCGCCCACCGTGATGGCGACATCGTTGCCGAAGACCTGGCAGCACAGCATGGTCAGCGCTTCACACTGGGTGGGATTGACCTTGCCCGGCATGATGGAGCTGCCCGGCTCGTTTTCGGGTATCGTGATTTCGCCGAGGCCCGAGCGGGGGCCGGAGGCCATCCAGCGCACGTCGTTGGCGATCTTCATCAGCGCCGTGGCCAGGGTTTTCAGCGCGCCATGGGCTGCCACCAGCGCATCGTGCGCAGCCAGCGCGGCAAATTTGTTGCTGGCCGTTTCAAACGGCTGGCCCGTCAGGCGTGCCAGTTCGGCGGCGATGCGGCCGGCAAATTCCACGTGGGCATTCAAGCCCGTGCCCACGGCCGTGCCGCCGGCGGCCAGCTGCAGCAGCGGCGGCAGGGATGCGGTAATGATGTGTTCGGCAAAGTCCAGCTGCGCCGCGTAGCCGGAGAACTCCTGGCCCAGGGTCAGCGGCGTCGCGTCTTGCAGATGCGTGCGGCCGATCTTGACGATGTCGGCAAACTCCGCGGCTTTCGCGTCCAGGGTGGCGCGCAGCTGGCGCAGCGGCGGCAGGACGGTGTGGGCGACAGCCAATGCCGCCGCCACGTGGATGGCGGTGGGGAAGATATCGTTCGAGGACTGGCCCAGGTTGACGTCGTCGTTCGGGTGCAGCAGGCGTTCGGCGCCGCGCAAGCCGCCGATCAGCTCGGAACCCCGGTTGGCCAGCACTTCATTCATGTTCATATTGCTTTGCGTACCCGACCCCGTCTGCCAGACGGCCAGCGGGAATTCTGCGTCATGCTTGCCGGCCAGCACTTCGTCGGCAGCCTGCGTGATGGCGACCGCCTTTTTGCCATCCAATAAACCCAGGTCCAGATTGACGTGGGCGGCCGCGCGCTTGACGGTGGCCAGGGCGGCGATCAGTTCAGGCGGCATCTTTTCCGTGGAGATATGGAAATGTTCGAGTGAGCGCTGGGTTTGCGCTCCCCACAGCCGGTCGGCGGGTACGTCGATCGGGCCGAAACTGTCGCGTTCGATTCTGCTACTCATGGCATCCCTTTCATCGATGGAGGTGGATCGAGTGTACTCCAGACGCCAAAAAGGCACAGGATGATGCTGTATTGCATCATTTCTGCGGTGCTGCCTCTACATTTCCCCGATTTCCTGCCGTTATAGGTGGGCGAGTCCCCTTTATTTCATTGTCAAAGCGATCAGTCCATGCCGAGTAGCATCCTTCCCCGTTGGTCCCTGATCGCGTGCGCCGCCGCTTGTCTGGCCCTGCCACCTGCCATGGCGGCCGAGCTGGGCGACATGACGGTGCTGTCGCACGTGGGCCAGCCCTTGCTGGCCGAGATCGAACTGACGGCCCTGCTGCCCGAGGATGCCCGAGGCGTGGCCGTGCGCCTGGCCTCGCCTGATGTGTACCGGGGCGGCGGCATCAGCATGGATCCGGCCCTGCAGGGGCTGGCCATCACGCCGCTGGAGCGGGGCGGGCGCCGCTATGTGCGCGTGACAACCCAGCAGGCGATCCGCGCCGGCCACGTGCACCTGTATCTGTTGCTGGACAATGGCAGCGGTGCCATCGTGCGCCTGGGAACACTGTGGCTGACCCCGGCGCCGCCCGCTGCCATGCCTGCTAAGCCACTCGTTGCTGCCGCTGTGCCAGCACCAGTGTCAACGCTGCCAGAGGCACCGCTGCCGCTGCCCGTCCCAGCCCCCCGCGCCGCGCTGGCTACGCCAGCTACGCCAGCCGCGCCGCCGCCCGATGCCGCCGCGCTGGCGGCCCGCGCCCGTGCCGAAGGCATGCTGCGTCCGGTCACCGTGTTTGTTGCGCCGCCCGCCGCGCCCGCTGCCGCTGCCGCTCCCGCCACCCGCCCCGCCGCGGCCGTGCGTCCGCCGCCGCTGCGCCGTCCTGTGGCAGCCGTGGCCGCTTGCGCGCCGCAAGCGGATGCGGGGCAGGCCGAGGCTTGCGTGGCGCTGGACCAGAAAAACGCGGCCCTCAACGACAAATTGACGGAGCTGGAAGGCAAACTCGGCTCCCTTCAAAAGGCGCTGGCGCAACCCGGCGCTGCCGTACCGCCCGCCGCCGCGCCTGCCGAGGCGGTGGTGCCGCACGCCAAACCCAAGCCGCTGGCGGCGCCAGCTGTCAAGCAGCAGTCGGGCGGCAATGGCTTGCTGTGGCTGGGCATCGCTACGCTCGTGTTCCTGCTGCTGACGGCGGTGATCGTGTATGTCTTGCGCAAGCGCAAGCAAGCGTCGGGGCCGGGCGCGCCATCGAAATACTGGGTGCTGCTGCGCAAGCCGTTTGGGCGCAAGAAGGCCGTGCCGGTATTGACGGAAGCGGTCGACGGGGAGGCAGCGCCGGAAGCGGAAGCGGAGCCGTTTTCGCGCTGACGCGGTGCGCGGCACCGCTGAAACTTGATATAAAAAAAGATAATCAAAAAATACAGGGAAAACAGCGGATAGCGGTGTTGCCTGTTTTTCAAAGATGGTGATATGATTAATTCAGTGGACTTGCTCTACGACAAAACAGCCCCAGCCTGGCGCAGTCACCAACGATAGTGTGGCGCGGCAAACAGGTGTAGCGTTGCATAAACGCCTGGGCCTGGAAGCGGTTCGCGATGCCGACGATGTGCTCGCGAACGCCGGATGCAACCGGCAGCGAGGCGACGCCAGGAGATACCTGGGGTTCGCCTTCCACATTCCCCGCCATGCCTGCACGCCGCGAATTGATGACAAGCAGTCACCAGCCCGCGCGGCATGGCCATGCCGGCAGGCGTAAAAAAAGCACCCTCGGGTGCTTTTTTCATTCCGCGGCCACAGCCGCAATAGCACTGCGCTGCAAGCATGCTTACATGCTGGCGCGCGACGCGGGCATGACGCTGGCCATTTGCGCCATCCACGGTTCCGTGATGGTGCGGATTTCGCGGTCGTTCGCCAGGATCTGTTTCAATAAGTCGATCTTGCGCATGCGCGAGGCACCGGCCAGGGCAGGGACGCCCGCGATGGTGGCGCTGGCGGCGCTGGCGCACTGGTTTTCCAGGGTGTTCAAGCCATCCCAGTCACTCGCTCGTGCGGCGACGACCATTTTGTTGGTCATTCCTGCAATATTTTCGTACATCGAGAGAACGTCGTTGGAGGTCATGAGCACACCCGTAACTAGTGAATGGATTACCGCTTGTCCAGATTAACGGCAGGTCCAGCAGGAACTTGAGGGTGTTTTTGAAAATAAATGAATATAATTGGACTATTTTTTTGGGCTGCCCGCCGGAATCGCCCGCCAGCCCGCCAGCCCGCATGACTGCGCGATGCCTGGGCAGGGGCGATACCGGCGCCGCCCGCCTTAATTGACCAGTTCTTCCAGCCCCGCGCTCAATTCGGCGGGCGGCGGCATCTTGTCGACCAGCACCGAGGGCGGCAAGCCCAGCGCTTCCGCCACGTCGCCCGGGTAGCAGGCGATGATTTCTTCATTGCTGAACTGGTTTTCATCAATGCGCGCGCGCCAGGCGGCCAGGTGGATGATGGCGGCCAGCCGGTTGAATGGCGTGCTGGCCAGCGGATCGGGAAAGGCGGCGATGGTGTCGGCAAAGGCGGCGGGGAATTTCCAGCGGCGCGCCAGCTCCGCGCCAACGTCCGCATAGCTGTAGCCCAGCGACACCCGTTCCGCATCGAGCCGGCGGGCGTCGAAGGGCGGGGCGATCTTGTCGAGCTGCATGGCTTGCTCGGGCATGGCGGCGTGGATCACCAGTTGCCCGATCGCATGCATCATGCCGATGGTGAACGCCAGCTCCTGGTTGTCGCCCGTCTGTCTGGCGATCCAGCGGGCCGACACGGCGCTGTGCAGACTGTAGCGCCAGAACTGCTGCAGATTGAGGCCGGGCACGGCCTTGTAGCCGCTGACCAGGCCCGAGCTGATGACCAGGGTGCGCACGGTAACAAAGCCGAGCATCAGCACGGCGTCTTCCACCGTGCCGATGCTGCGCGAGACGTGATAGTAGGCCGAGTTGGCCAGGCGCAGCAGCTTGGCGCTCAGGGCCGGGTCCGCGCCCAGCTTGCGGGCGATGTCTTCCGTGGCAATGGCGGGATTGTCGAAACTGCGTACCAGCTCATCGACGATCTTCGGGGCGGCAGGCAGGGCATGGGGATGCTGGAACAGCGCTTCAAGTTGCATGGCAATCTCCTGGGCGTTCGCGCGGCACGGTGCGGGGTCGTCAAACTATATGCCGATTTTTTGCGGGCATGCAAAAAAGTTCACGGCCGCTTTTTTCGCTGGGAGCACGCTGAAAACAGGCTATGATTTTGGCTATTTCATTGAAAGGATCGCCATGCACGGTTTGCGTTTTTCCTGGCGCCGGACGCCAGTCCAGGCTGCCATTCTCCTCGTCCTTGCTGGCGCCGCCCTGGCCAGCCTGCCGGCCCACGCGCACGGCCAGCAGGCGGCCACCGCCGCTCCCGCCGCCGCCCCGGCGAAAGTCTTGCCCGGCGACGACTTCTACGACTACGTGAATGGCGACTGGATGCGCGCCACCGAGATCCCCGCCGACCGCAGCAGCTGGGGTTCGTTCGCCATGCTGGCCAATGCCACCAACGAACGCATCATCGGCTTGATCGAGGGCTTGTCGGCCACGCAACAGGCCGACGCCGGCGCGCGCCAGGTCAGCGATTTTTACCGCACTTACATGGATGAATCGGCTATCGAAGCGAAAGGCTGGGCGCCCGTCAAGCCGCTATTGAAGAAAATTGACGCCGTGCGCGATCAGGCTGGCCTGGCCCGCGCGCTGGGCGAAAGCTTGCGCGCCGATGTCGACCCCCTCAATTCCACCAATTTTTATACGGAAAACTTGTTCGGCCTGTGGGTGGCGCAAGACTTGAACGACACCACGCGCAACGTCGCCTATCTGCTGCAAGGCGGGCTGGGCTTGCCTGATCGCGCCTTTTACCAGGGCGACAGCGCGCGCATGCAGGGCTTGCGCACGGGCTACCAGGCGCATATCGCCGCCATGCTTGCCCTGGCCGGCTACCGCGATGCGCCGGCCCGCGCCGCGCGCGTATTTGCGCTGGAGCAGCAAATTGCCGCCAGCCACGCCAGCCGCGAGGATTCGGCCGATGTCGCCAAGGGCAACAACGCCTGGCGCGCGCAGGACTTCGCCAGCAAGGCGCCGGGCCTGGACTGGAAAACCTTCTTCCAGGCGGCCGGCCTGGGCGCGCAGCAAGACTTCATCGTCTGGCATCCGACAGCCATGACGGGCAGCGCGGCACTGGTGGCCAGCGTGCCGCTGGCTACCTGGAAAGATTTCCTCGCCTTTCACACGATCAACCATTTCAGCACCACCTTGCCGAAAGCGGCCGCCGCCCAGCGCTTCGCCTTCTATGGCCAGACCCTGAGCGGCACGCCGCAGCAGTCGCCGCGCAGCAAGCGGGCGCTGGCGGCAACCAATGCGGCCCTGAGCGACGCCGTCGGCAAGCTGTACGTGGAGCGCTATTTCCCGCCTGAATCGAAGGCGCGGGTGCAGGACATGGTGACGAACATCGTGGCAGCTTTCTCGCGCCGCATCGACAAGCTGGACTGGATGGCGCCGCAAACCAAGGCGCAGGCGCAGGAAAAGCTCAAGACCCTGTACGTGGGCGTCGGCTATCCGGAACGCTGGGAAGACTATGCGGGTTTGCGCGTGGTGCGCGGCGATGCGCTGGGCAATGCGCAGCGGGCGGAAGCGTTCCATTACCGGCAGGAACTGGCCAAGCTGGGCCAAGCGCCTGACCGCAAGGCCTGGGCCATGCCGGCGCAGCTGGTCAATGCCGTCAACTTGCCGCTGCAAAATGCCTTGAATTTCCCCGCCGCCATCCTGCAGCCGCCGTTCTTCGACCCGCAGGCGTCGGATGCGGCCAACTATGGCGGCATCGGCGCCACCATCGGCCACGAAATCAGCCACAGCTTTGACGACCAGGGCGCGCAGTTCGACGCCCAGGGCAAGCTGCGCGACTGGTGGACGCCGGCCGACCTGGCGCATTTCCAGGCCGCCTCAAAACAACTGGTGGCGCAGTTTGCCGCGTATCAGCCATTCCCCGACCTGGCCGTGAATGGCCAGCTGACCTTGAGCGAAAACCTGGCCGACCTGGCCGGCGTGGCGGCCGCGCATGACGCGTTCACCTTGTCGCAGCAAGGCAAGCCGGTGCAGGCGGAGGCGGACAGGGCCTTCTTCACCGGCTATGGCATCAGCTGGCGCAGCAAGGCGCGCGAAGCGGCAGCGCGCCAGCAGATCCTCACGGATGGCCATGCGCCCGCGCAATACCGCGCCGCCACCGTGCGCAACCTCGACGCCTGGTACCCGGCCTTCGGCGTGCAGCCGGGCCAGCAGTTGTATCTGGCACCGGAGCAGCGCGTGCGCGTCTGGTAGCGGGCGGCTGATCGCTGGACGGTGCCGCACGCCGAAAGCGCCGGCACCGTAAAATGGCGGAACATACCGACAGGACCGCCATGAAGCCGACCACGCCAGACCAGCAAGCTCAGCAAGATCCCATCCACGCCATCACCAATCGCACCCTGGCCCATTACGACGCCAGTGCCGAGCAGTTTTTCGAGGGTACGCGCGACCACGACGTCAGCCAGAACATCCGCGCGCTGCTGGACGCCATCGGCAAACCGGCGCCGCTGGCCATCCTCGACCTGGGCTGCGGCCCGGGCCGCGACCTGAAGGCGTTCACGGCCATGGGCCACCATGCCACCGGTGTCGACGGCTGTCCCCGTTTCGTCGAGATGGCGCGCGCCTACAGCGGCTGCAAGGTGTGGCAGCAGGATTTTGTCGACCTCGACTTGCCCGCCGCGCAGTTCGACGGCGTGTTCGCCAATGCCGTGCTGTTTCACGTGCCCAGCGCCGCCTTGCCTGGCGTGCTGCGCGCCTTGCATGCGTGTTTGAAGCCGGGCGGCGTGCTGTTCAGTTCGAATCCGCGCGGGCAGAACCAGGAAGGCTGGAACGGCGCCCGCTATGGCAGCTACCACGACGAGGCGCGCTGGGCTGCGTATGTGCAGGACGCCGGTTTTACCCTGGTCGAGCAGTATTACCGTCCGCCAGGCTTGCCGCGCGAACAGCAGCCGTGGCTGGCCACGGTTTGGCGCAAACCTGCGTGAGGACGGAAATTAGTGCACTTTGGCTATGTGTTAGGAACCGTACATAGTTTTTGCGACCTCGGGCGTAGTATGGACACATCGACACGCAGCAAGCAGTTTGCAACAGCGTGTGAGCCGCAGTACCAGCCCTTCTGGGCAGGACAACAGATGTACCAACTACAGTGAGGATTTATCATGAACAAAGATCAAGTCGAAGGTAAACTGAAGGAAGTCGGCGGTAAAATCCAGGAAGCCGCTGGCAAGGTCGTCGGCAGCGAAGAACAGCAAGCCAAGGGCTTGGCAAACCAGGTCGAAGGCAAAGTACAGAAGAAGGTTGGCGATGTGAAGGACGCAGTTGAGACTGTGACCCGCAAGCCATAATCTGCTGCACGCATAAAAAAACCGCCGCCTGTCGCGAGACAGGCGGCGGTTTTTCGTTGGGCGCCCCGCTTACTTGGCCACGCCCAGGTTCTGCTTGAAGAACATTTCAATTTTCTTGTACACGTGGCGCTGGCCCGCGCGCGACGAGATGCCATGCTTGGCGCCCGGATACGTCATCAGGTCGAACTGCACGCCACGGTTCACCAGCGCGTCGATCAGGCGCGTGCTGTTGCTGAACAAGACGTTATCGTCGGCCATGCCGTGCACCAGCAGCAGCGGCGACTTCAGACCGTCGAGGTGGGCGAACACGGTGCTGTCCCTGTAGCCATCCACGTTTTCCTTCGGCATGCCGAGGAATTGCTCCGTGTAGTGGGTGTCATACAGCGACCAGTCGGTCACGGGTGCCACGGACACGCCCATGGCGATTTTGTCCGATGCTGCCGACAGCAAGCGCAAGGTCATGAAGCCGCCGTAGCTCCAGCCGAAGACGCCGATGCGTTTCGCATCGACGAAGCGTTGCTTGCCCAGCCAGTCGATGCCGACCAGTTGATCGGCCACTTCGGCCGCGCCCAGGTTGTGATAGATGGCGTCCGTGAACGCGCGCTCGCGGCGCGACGAGCCGCGGTTATCGAGGCGGAAGACGACAAAGCCCTGCTGCGCCATGTACTGGTCGAAGTTGTTGCCCCAGCGTCGCGCCACGTGCTGCGAGTGCGGGCCGCCGTACGTCGACAGGTAGACGGGATAGCGTTTGCCCGCGTCGAAGTTCGACGGCTTGACGATGGAGTAATACAGGGTCTGGCCATCGTTGGCCTTCAGGGTGCCATATTCCGTCGGCAGGTGGTCGGCCTTGTACTTGGCGTACGGGTGGCTCGCGTTCAGCGCATTTTCTTCCAGCCAGCCCACCATCGAACCATCAGGGCGGCGGATGCTCACCTGCGGCGGCGTGGCCGGGTCGGAATAGGTGTCGACGAAGACGGCGCCATTGCTGGCAAACGTCGTGTCGTGCCAGCCGTCCGCTTGCGTCACGCGCTGCGGCTTGTCGGCCGTGCTGCCATCGATGGCCAGGGCGTAGGTCTGCTTGTCGATCACGGCGTCGCGGTTCGAGGCGACGAAAACCTTGCCGCTTTTCTGGTTCACGGCCAGCACGCTGTCGATGCCCCATTCGCCGGAAGTGACCGGGTGCAGCAGCTTGCCGCTCATGTCGTACAAATACAGGTGGTTGCGGCCCGTGCGCTCGGACGACCAGAGGAAGGTGCCGTTCGACAGGAAGCGCAGGTCGTCATGGATGCTGACCCAGGTTTTGGACGTTTCCGTCAGCAGGGTGCGCTGCGCCAGCGTGCCGGCATCGACGGCGACCAGGTCGAGGGTCTTCTGGTCGCGCGACTGGCGCTGGTAGACCAGCGATTTGCTGTCCGCGCTCCAGTCGGCACGCACCAGGTAAATGTCCGGGTTCGCACCCAGTTCCACCTGGCGCTGCACGCCCGTTTCCGGCGAAACGATCAGCAGCTGCACCAGCACGTTCGGGTCGCCGGCGGCAGGGTAGCGCTGTTCCACCACGTCCGTGCGGTCGGCGAAAATTTCAAAGCGGCGCACGACGGGCACCGGTGCTTCGTCATAGCGTTTGTAGGCGATGGCGGAATCGTCGGGCGCCCAGTAGTAGCCGGTGCGCTGGCCCATTTCTTCCTGCGCCACGAATTCGGCTTCGCCGTTGTGGATCGTGCCCTTGCCATCGCTGGTCAGCTGGCGTTCCTGGCCCGACTTCAGGTCGATGACATGGATGTTTTGATCGCGCACGAACGACACATAGCGGCCTTTCGGCGAGATTTTCGGATCCAGCACATTGCCCTTGGCGACCAGGCGCGCCTTGTCCGGGTGGGCCACGTCGACCAGGTACAGATTGCCGGCCAGCGGCACCAGCAGCTGCTTGCCGTCCGGCGACCAGCTGTAGCTGAGAATGCCGTTCAGGCTGGCCGTGCGCTCGCGTTCGCGGCGCGCCTGCTCTTGCGGCGAGATGGTTTCATTCGGCACCAGCGCCTTCGAGTCGACCAGGCGGTGCGTGCTCTTGTCCTTCAGCTTGAATTCCCACAGGTCGAGCTGGAACTGGTTGTCGGCGCGGCCGCGCAGGAACGTCACGCGCTCGCCGTCGGGCGACACCTTCAGGTAGCGCACGCCGGGGCCGGCCAGCGCCGGATCGGCGTGGATGCGTTCCAGGGTCAGCTTTTCAGCCGATGCGGGAACGCTGGCCATCGCGGCCAGAAAACAAAGAATAAAACGCATGGATGTCTCGGTAGTTGGAAGAATGAAGGGCGCTGCCTGCCTTGCCGGGAAGCCGGGCTTGAGCCTTGCCCAAGCGTAAGACGATACCAGAGCGTGCGCGTTTATGCGATAGCGCCAGCCACGGAATAAGGCCTTGCTGGCCGTATTTCCTTCGTGAAAATTGTCCAGGCGCCGCGTATTTCATGGCGCTTTGCCCGGTTCAGGCTAATATCGACCCATCGACCACTGTCAGGCATGCACCGCCTATCCAGGCATGGCCAGCGCGAAAGCTGACGGCCACGCGGCCATCGCGCTGCAGGCATGTGCCCTGGCGCACGCGGTAGTCGGCACCCGCCAGCAAGTGGGCGATGCAGGCGTTGGCGCTGCCCGTGACGGGGTCTTCCACCAGCGCGCCGTGTTCGCTGAGCAGCGCGCGCACTTCGTAGTCGGCCGGTCCGCCCGCCGCGTGGGCGCCATACAGCGCCAGGCCGTCCGCTCGGCAGGCGGCCAGCAAGGCCGTCAGCGCCGCGATGTCGGCGCGCACGGCCAGGCAGGCGGCGGCGTCCGTCAGCGGCACGCACAGCCAGCGGATGCCCATCTCGACGATCACGCCGCCGGTGGCCGGCATGCCGTCCAGCGCCGCTTGCAGCAGCGGCAGCAGCGCCGGGTCGAGCGCGCGCGCGGTGCAGGGCGGCGCCTGGAACGCCAGCACGCCGCCGGCCTGCCGTTCAATGTGCACCAGGCCGACGCCGCACTCCTGCACGATGCGCGCGCCTTTCGGCTGCATGCCCGCGTCGAGCAGCGCGTGCGCCGTGCCCAGGGTCGGATGGCCGGCGAACGGGAATTCCATCTCGGGTGAAAAAATGCGCACGCGGTAGTCGGCTGCCGGGTCGCGCGGCGCCAGCACGAAGGTGGTTTCCGACAGGCCCGTCCAGCGCGCGATCGCCTGCATCTGCGCGCCGTCGAGGCCATCGGCGCCGAGCACCACCGCCAGCGGATTGCCCATGAACGGCACCTGGCTGAAGACATCGACCTGCTTGAAGGGGCGCGGCTGCGGCATGGGAACTCCTGGTTGACTTAGCAAACTTGGTGCGCTGCGCGCAGGCGCTGCAGCGACAGCCGGTTCAAATACCAGGTCAGCAGCACGGCGGCCACCGTCAAGCCCGTGACCAGGCCGATCCAGAAACCGGCGGCGGCCATCGGCTCGGCCGGCGACCAGAGGAAGCCGGCCGGCGCCAGGCCCAGCACATAGCCGATGGGCAGCGAGAAGCCCCAGAACGCCAGCAGCTGGATCAGCATCGGCTGGCGCGTCACCTTGTAGCCGCGGATGGCGCACGAGGTGGCCACCTGCGTGGCGTCGGACAGCTGGAACAGGGCGGCGAACAGCAGCAGCTGCGCGCACAGGGCCTGCACTTGCGGATCGGACGTGTAGGCCTGCGCGATCTGGTGGCGGAAGACGGTGATCAGGGTGGCCGAGACGATGGCCGCCGTCAGCGACATGCCCACGCCGACCCATGAAATGAAGCGCGCGCGGCGCAGATTGGCCTCGCCCACGGCGTGGCCCACGCGCGTGACCAGCGCGATGCCGAAGGTGAGCGGCACCATGAACACGACGGACGAAAAATTCAGGGCGATCTGGTGCGCCGACACCTGGATCACGCCGAAGCGCGCCACCAGCAGGCTGATGACGCCGAACGCGCTTACCTCGGCAAAATAAGTCACGCCGATGGGCAGGCCCAGGCGCAGCATGGGGCCGATGGACGACATCTGCGGACCTTCCCAGTGCGTAAACGGGTAGGTGGCGCGGTAGGCAGGAGCGATGCGGATCCAGACCAGCATGGCCAGCAGCATCATCCACACGCAGCAGGTGGTGGCCACGGCGCAGCCCACGCCGCCCAGTTTCGGCATGCCCCAGTGGCCGTAGATCAGCAGGTAGTTGACCAGGATGTTCAGCGCCAGCGCGGCCAGCGCGATGACCATCACGGGCTTGGTCTGGTTGATGCTGGTGCTGTAGCCATACAGCGCGCGGTAGGCGGCGAACGGCGGCAGGGCGCAGCTGATGATGTGCACGAACAGCTTGGCCTTGGCGGCCACCGCCGGTTCCAGCATCAGGTGGTCGAACACCAGTGCCGCCATGTTCGTCAGCAGGCACGCCACCAGGCCGACCAGCAGCGCCTTCCACAGCGACTGGCGCACGATGTGCGGCACCTTGTCGTGGCGCGCGGCGCCGATTTCATGCGCCACCAGGGTATTGATCGCCATCATGATGCCGCTCACGGTGACCAGCACGATGGACCAGATGGCCGCGCCCAGGGACACGGCCGCCAGCTCCTCGGGATTCGTATGCCCGGTCATGGCCACGTCGGCCGCGCCCATGCCGACGGTGGCCAGCTGGCCGATCAGGATGGGCCAGGCCAGCTTCCAGAGCGACGAGACTTCATTGCGGACGGCGGGCAGGGTGAACGAGGTAGTGTGGGGCATGGGGACGCGGGCTGGACTAAACACGGGATTCTACTGATTTTCAGCGCGCTTGTCCGCCGCCGCGCCCCGGCGTGCCGGCGCGGTAATCATTTGTTACAGCTAAGAAGGGCGGCCGCGGCTAGACTGCGTGTTCTATTTGGCAAGATGACCAAATAGTCACACCGCAGTACCCTGACTATGGAGTATGACCATGTTGAAGAAAGCCTTGAACTGCGCCCTGCTGCTGGGCGCCGCCATGACGGCCGAACTGGCCGGCGCCGGCGAACTGACCCTGTATTCGCGCGACGATTATCACGGCCGCTCGTAGACCGTGCGCGACGCCGTCGCCGACCTCGAAGATGTGCGTTTCAACGATACGACGCAAAGCATCCGCGTGCGTTCGGGCAGGTGGGAGGCGTGCGAGGAAGCGGATTTTCGCGGCGCCTGCTTCCTGCTCGAGGCGGGCGAATATCCGTCGCTGGATGGCCATGCCAACAAAATCACTTCGCTGCGCGAAGTGCGCGGCGGCTGGGGCGGCGGCTATCCGGGGCGTGAGCGCGAGCATGACCGGGGCCGTGACCGGGATGGCGAGCGCGAGCAGGACGGCGACTGGGACCGTGGGCGCGGCCACCGTCCGGGGCGCTCGCTGGGGGGCGAACTGACCTTGTACACGCGCGACGATTTTACCGGCCGCCAGCTGACCGTGCGCAATCGGGCGGGCGACTTGCGCGAACGCGATTTCAATGACACGGCACAGAGCGTGCGCGTGCGCGCCGGCTATTGGGAAGTGTGCGAGGACACGGACTTCCGCGGCCGCTGCCGCACGCTGGGACCGGGCGAATACGCGAGCCTGGAGCGCATGAGCAACCGTATTTCCTCGGTGCGCGAAGTGCGCTGACGCGGGCCGCAGCCTTGGAAACGCGCAATGGCCGGCCCCTGTCAGGGCTGGCCATTGCTTTTGGTAACAATTTGTTGTCCTTTTCCCATACTTTGTTACACCGTTTTTTCTATGGATGGCTACACTGGCATCAGTTGTCAGCTTAATCACGCACTTATCCACACTGGAGCTCGCCCCATGTATCGTCCGCTGCGCCTTGCACTGCTGTGCGCCAGTTCGCTGTTGCTCCATTTCCCGGCGCATGCCGCCGAAATCAGTTTGTATACCGATGATAATTTCAAGGGCCGGGTGGTGGTGCTGCGCGACACGACGGACGATTTGTCGCGCATGAATTTCAATGACACGGTGTCGAGCATCAAGGTCGCTTCGGGCAGCTGGGAGGTGTGCGCGCATGCCAACTTCAAGGGTGACTGCAAGACCTTCGAGCGTGGCGATTACCGCTCCATGCCGGGCATGAATGACAAGATCTCCTCGGTACGTCTGGCGGACGGCAGGGGCGGCGGCCGGCCCGGAACGCCATCCTCGCCATCCTCGCCGGAACCATCGCCGTCGCCAGAACCGTCGCCGTCGCCAGAGCCGTCGCGGCCACCGCCGGAGCGCGAGCGCGGCGGGGCGCTGCAAGTGTTTGACAAGGCGGCGCAGGGCGGTGCCTCGGTCGACATCAACAGCGACCGCGACGACTTTGTCGATATCGGCTTCAATGACCGTTCCGCCAGCATCCGCGTGCGCCACGGCTACTGGCAACTGTGCAGCGACTCCAATTTCCACGGCAGCTGCCGCGTGTATTCTCCGGGCAGCTATGAATTGCCGCGCAACCTGCAAGGCAAGACTTCATCGGCGCGCCTGGTTGACCCGCGCGAGGAAAACCAGCCGGCCAGCGACGACCCGATGCTGCTGCTGTATCCGCGCTCCCACATGGGCGGACGGGGCCTGCCGGTGAATCGCGACATGAGCGATCTGGTACGCATGAATTTTAACGACCAGACCAACTCCATTGTCATCAATACTGGCGACTGGGAAGTGTGCGCCGATGCGCATTACGGCGGCCGCTGCGAGGTGCTCGAGCCGGGTATCTACAATACGCTCGATGCACTCGACGGCCGCATTTCGTCGCTGCGCCGCCTGCGTTGACACGGCACCGCAATACATGAAGAATGACGATAGATTAACCGGAGCTGAAAATGATATCCCCTAGCCTGAAACTGGCGCTGTTTTCCAGCGCCATCCTGTTCACCCACCTGGGCGCCCATGCGAGCGAAATCACCCTGTTCGAGGATGATAACTTCCGCGGCCGCGCGGTGACCCTGCGCGAAACGACGGACGATCTGTCGCGCATGGGCTTCAACGACAAGGCGTCCAGCATCATGGTGCGTTCGGGTTCCTGGGACGTGTGCACCGATGCCGGCTTCCGTGGCAATTGCCGCACCCTGGGACCGGGTGAATACCGTTCGCTGCCGGGCATGAATGACGCCATCACCTCGGTGCGCGAATCGGGACGCGGCGATGGCCCGGGCCGCCCCGGACGCGATCCGGACCGTGGCAACGGCGGCTATGGCCGTGGTTCGACCCTGGAAGTGTATTCGGGCGCCGGCCAGAATGGCGGTTCGGCGCGCCTGAACCGCGACACGGACGATTTCGTCAATATCGGTTTCAACGACCGCACCAGCAGCATCGTCATCTACAACGGCTACTGGCAGCTGTGCAGCGATTCGAACTACAACGGCACCTGCCGCGTGTTTGGCCCAGGCCGCCATGACGACCTGGGGCGCGGCCTCGATGGGCGCGTCTCGTCGGCGCGCATGGTCGATGAACGCGAAGCGCGGCGCCAGCAGCAATACGAGAACCAGTACCAGCGGCCGCACGAGCAGCAATATCCGCAGTACCAGCAGCCGCAGTACCAGCAGCGCGGCGCCATCCTGCTGTTCCCCGATGCGGGCATGCGCGGCGAGCCGCTGGCGCTGGAGCGCAGCGCGGACGACCTGGTGCGCTTCAATTTCAACGACCGCGCTTCGTCCATCGTCGTCAATGAGGGCCAGTGGGAAGTGTGCAGCGATTCGAATTTCCAGGGCCGCTGCGAAGTGATCGGGCCGGGCGAGTATGGCCGCCTGAATGGCCTGGAAAACCAGATTTCCTCGCTGCGCCGCGTGCGCTGATGGCGCCACCGTGCTGACTGGCCGCCTGCCGGGTGCATCCCGCCGTGCGGCTTTTACATTCCCTGCCGTGTGCTGACATTTGCTTGCCCTTTGTTACACTCGCCGCCTGCCGCCTGGTCTACACTGGCGAAAATGTAATCTGTATTGGAGTTGTCATGGTTCGATCTTTCCGTCCCGCGCTGTTATGCGTGGCTACCTTCCTTGCCCCGGCCTGCGCGTTCGCGGGCGAAATTACCCTGTTCGAGGATGCCGGTTTCCGTGGCCGTCCCGTCACCCTGCGCTCCGACGCGGGCGACCTGTCGCGCATGGGCTTTAACGACAAGACCTCCAGCATCATCGTGCGTTCCGGTACCTGGGAAGTGTGCAAGGACGCCAACTACCGCGGCAACTGCCGCACCCTCGGTCCGGGCCGCTACAGCAGCATGCCGGGCATGAACGACGCCATCTCCTCGGTGCGCGAAGCGGGCCGTCCCGGCCACGGCGGCGATCACCGCCCGTATCCGCCGCGCCCGCCGCGTCCGGAACCCGAGCGTCCGCATCCCGGCTATCCCGGCCATGGCGGCGGCCACCGTCCCGACGCCAACGGCGCCGTGCTGATGTTCCCCGATGCGGGCATGCGTGGCCGGCCCGTGCGCCTGGACCGCGAGGTGCGCGACTTGAGCCGCTACGGCTTCAATGACCGCGCCGAATCGATCGTCGTCAACTACGGCCGCTGGGAATTCTGCGTCGATGCCGACTTCCGCGGCCGCTGCGTGGTCATGGGCCCGGGCAGCTACGGCCGCCTGCACAATGGCCTGGACCGCCGCATCTCCTCGGTGCGCCGCCTGCGCTGATACGCCCGCGCGGGCGCCGTTGTATTGTGCGCACGCTGTGCTTCGGGCAATTCGTGTACTCTTCCCACAGGCGGTTCAACCATGGGGAGCAAGCACGGTGGAATACAAGGACTACTACAAGGAACTCGGCGTCGAGAAAACGGCGACCGAGGCCGAGATCAAGAAGGCGTACCGCAAGCTGGTACGCAAATACCATCCCGACGTCAGCAAGGAACCGGACGCCGACAAGCGCACCAAGGCCCTGAATGAAGCCTACGGCGTGCTGGGCGACCCTGAAAAGCGCGCCGCCTACGATGAACTGGGCCGCAACCAGGGCGCGCAGGGCCAGCCTTTCCGTCCGCCGCCGGACTGGGGATCGGGCTACGAATCGTCGGGCGTCGACGACAGCGATTTCTTTGCCGACCTGTTCGCCCACGTGGGCGGACGGCGCCGCGCCAACAGCACCTTCCAGATGCAGGGCGAAGACAGCCACGCCGCCGTCACCATCGATTTGCAGGACAGCTACCAGGGCGCCAAGCGCCACATCGTCATGCGCGTGCCGGAAGCGGATGCGCAAGGCCATGTCGTCACGCGCGAACGCACGCTGGAAGTGACGATCCCGAAAGGCGTCACGGAAGGCCAGCAGCTGCGCATGAAAGGCCAGGGCCATCCTGGCAGCGGCGGCGCGCCGGCCGGCGACTTGTATCTGGAAATCCGCTTCCAGCCCGATGCGCGCTACAAGGTGGAAGGGCGCGACGTCTTCGAGACCGTGCCCGTCACGCCATGGGAAGCGGCGCTGGGCGGCGAAATCGCCGTGCCCACGCCATCGGGCACCGTGGCCGTCACCGTGCCGCCCAATTCGCAGACGGGACGCAAGCTGCGCCTGAAAGGGCGCGGCATTCCCGCCGCCCAGCCGGGCGACCTGTATCTGCTGCTGGAAGTGGTGCTGCCGCCGGCGAACGACGACAAGGCGCGCGAACTGTATGCAACCATGGCGCGCGAGATGGCTTTCAATCCGCGTCAGAAGCTGGGAGGGTAAATCATGGCAAACAACGTAATTGGCGAATTGCTCGAAGACCGCGCCCTGAGCCTGGAAGAGCTGGCGCGCGCCTGCGCCGTGGAGCCGGACTGGGTGGTGCAGCATGTGCAGACGGGCGTGCTGCTGCAGGATGGCCCGCCGCCGGGGCAGCTGACTGCCTGGCGCTTCACCAGCCTGGACCTGGTGCGCGCGCGCCGCCTGCACGAGATCGAATCCGTGTTCGACGCCAACGCGGATCTGGCCGCGCTGGTGGTCGACCTGTCGGAAGAAGTGGCGCGTTTGCGGCGCCGCCTGCACGTGCTGGGCGTGGAGTAGTTTTTATTCAGGTTCGCCGTGGCGTGACACGGTGAGCCTGGCAATATAAAACTGCCCGTCGACGACGACCCGGTGCGGGATGCCGGCCACGTCGAAGCCGGGGCCGCCGTCCTCCATCCATTCCTGCGCCAGGGAGTCGAACTGCTGCGGCGTCATGCGCAGCATTTGCGCCGTGATGACGAAGCGCGCGCCAGGTTTTTGCTTGTTGACGAAGTCGTCGATGCCGGCCATGGTGTTTCCTTGTGAAAGTGTTACCCGCATCATACCTGTCTCCATTGCCAGCTCACAACGCCTAACAAAACCGTCGCGAGCGGCAGTGATTTGTGGCTAAGAAGCGCAACCGTACTCTAGTACGGTGAGCATCGCAGCCGCAAAGCGCGACGCGCAGCAGGTTTTGTTCGGCGTTTAAAACCCCTGCACCAGCAACGGCAACTGCTGTGCAAACCGCTCCGCCAGCCATTTGCCCGCCTGGCCCGGCGGCGTGTCGGCGCGCTGGATCAGGTAGATCGGATAATTCTCGCCATTGTCGACGGCCAGCGGCAGGTGCACCAGGCGGCCATCGGCCAGGTCGTCGCGCACCATCGCCTCGGGCATGTTGCCCCAGCCCAGGCCCGCGCGCAGCAGGGCGTGCTTGGAACCGAGGTCGCCCAGGCGCCAGTTGCGCAGGCCCAGCACGCCGAAATCCTGGCCTTCCGTCAGCACGCTGCGGTCGCTCAGCACCAGCTGTACATGCTCGCGGGCCAGGCTGGAAGGAATCGGTCCTTCCAGCTGCGCCAGCGCGTGGCTGGGCGCGGCCACGGGAATCAGGCGCACATGGCCGACGGCCAGGCGTTCGAAGACGCTGGCAGTGGCCGTCATCCAGCCGCCCAGGCCCAGGTGGCAGCTGCCATCCATCACCAGCTGCGCCACGGCGCCCATGGCTTCGATGCGCAGGCGCAGGGCGACGGTGGGAAACTGCGCCTGGAACGCTTCCAGTATGCGCACCAGCACGCAGGTGGGGAACATCACGTCGACCACCACCGACACTTCCGCTTCCAGCCCGCCCGCCAGCGCTTTCGCGCGGGCCCGCATGCCGTCCACTTTCAGGGCCACGGCGCGCGCGTCGGCCAGCAGGGCGCGTCCCGCATCCGTCAGGGTGGGCTTGCGCTTGCCCCGGTCCAGCAGCATGACATTGAGCTGGTCTTCCAGGTTGGCGATGGTGTAGCTGATGACCGATTGCGTGCGGTGCAGCTGGCGCGCCGCATGGGCGAAACCGCCGGCGTCGATGACGGCGACAAACACGCGCAACTGGTCGAGCGAAGGTTGACCCGGTTCTCTCATGGTGCGTCCATATCTAAAAATTCGATGCTATTCATTTATATTTACACGGTTTCATCGATATTAGACCCGAACTATGATGTGTGCAAGTGCAGCAAACGCCGCACCCCCATCTATCGTCTCTGAAGGAGTGCAGCATGGCCAAGGTACTACACATCAATAGCAGCGTCCGCAACAACGGTTCCCTGTCGCGTCAATTGTCTGGCGAGTTCGTCGCCAAACTGGCCGCGCAAGGCGCCAGCGTCGTCGAGCGCGACCTGGCGCAGAACCCCGTGCCCCACCTGACGGAAGAAGTGATGGGCGCGTTCTTCACGCCGGCCGACCAGCGCAGCGCGCAGGCGGCAGCGGCGGTGCAGCTGTCCGATACCCTGGTCGATGAATTGCTGGCCGCCGACGTGCTGGTACTGGCCGCGCCCATGTACAATTTTTCCGTGCCATCGACCCTGAAGGCGTGGATCGACCACGTGGCGCGCGCGGGCCGCACCTTCCAGTACACGGCCACGGGCCCCGTCGGCCTGGCGACCGGCAAGAAAGCGGTGATCTTCACGGCCAGCGGCGGCGTCTACAGCGAAGGCCCGGGCGCCGCGTATGACTACCTGAGCACCTATCTGCGCACGGCGCTGGGCTTCATCGGCATCACCGACATCGAGTTCGTGCAAGCCGAAGGCGTGGCCATGGGCGAGGAAGCCGTGGCCGGTGCCATCGCCAAGGGGCGCGCCTCGATCGAAGCCCTGGCCGCCTGATCCCGCCGGCACCGGAATCGCCAGCCCGGCGCGGCTGGCATCGGCTTGCCGGCGGCACGCCCGTGCCAGCCCGGCGGGCGACATGCCTGTCCAGTCAAGCCCGCTCATGCCGGGCACCGGGGCTGGCCATCCCGCCAGCGCATTGCTCTTCGCCCGCCGCATGCCGGCGCGGCAGCAAAAAATCCACCACATCAGCAGCACCGGGCAGCGCCATGCGCTACGCCTGCCGCAGGCCGCGGGTATCCGCCGCAGGCGCGGCCTGGCGCCAGTAACTGTCCAGCGCCTGCGACGCTTCGGGCGCGACATTGGCCTGCGTATCGCTTTCGGCGAGAAAGACGAGGACCTGTGCGATGGCCATGCGCTGGCCTTCGTCCAGTGCGGCAAACCGGGCCAGCTTGTCATTGCGCGAGGATCCCGCGCGCGCCGGTGGCGTCAGGGCGGCAAGCGTCATGCCCGCCACGTCGCACTGCCAGAACGGCACGTGCAAATGGCTGAGCACATGGCGCAGGTAGGCGGGCAGGAAGTAGCGGAAATCGTCAGCCGGCATATGTGCCAGCACAACCTGGCCGGCTTCCAGTTCGGCATCGGCGATGTCTTGCCAGGCGGCGTCCGTGCGCTGCCGGCCCGCCGCGCTCCATTCCCGTTCGGGGAAGTCGTCGTCCATGCCGTGCAGGTCGGTCAGCTGGAACTGGCGCAGCGACGTGTCGGTGCGCGGCACGCCGTCAAAGGCCCGTTCGATGGCGGTAATCAGTGCTTCGGTGTGCATCGGCGGCTTAATCCTGTGGCAATTCGCGAATTTCCAGCGTACCACCTGCGTTCAGTACGGGGTTTCCTATTAACAATCTTTTAGCATCGTCTATACTTTCAGCTTGCACGCGGATATAGCCAGACAAGTGTGGCGTCACCTCCCTGGCCTGGCCGGAGCGGTGCACGCAGACACCGGCGCCGATGGAACTGCCGCCGCAGAAGCGGCCGCTGGCACGCAGCATGGCAAAGTAGCTGTCCCATGCGGGCGTGGCGACATCCACCGGTGTCTCCGTATCATCGTGCATGAAGATGATGTAGTCATTCATCTGTTTTCTCCTGTGTCGCATGATAAAAATAAAGAGCTCAATGAGTATCTTGAGCAAGCGTTGAGCAAGCGCGCGCACATGGTTTTTACTTTTTACCGCGTCAGTCCGTAGAGACAAGCTGTCCGGCCATGCCAATTTTGGAGCAAACATCGTGCCGATAAAGTATGTTGATTTTTATGAGGTGAATTACACGGCGGAGCCCTTGCGGGGCTGCAAGCTGTGGGGAGCCTACGTCGCCATCTATGCGCCGTCGCCCAACCCCATGCACCGCATGAATCTGGTGAAAAAGCGCCGCGTCTCGGCCGACCAGCCATTTGCGACGGAAGCGGACGCCGTCGCCGAAGCGGGCGACGTGGCGGTCAAGCTGGTCGAGCGGCGCCGGCGCCGCTATGTCTTCCACCCCTGATGCCATAACGCACCATCCTGCAGGGCGCGCCAGGGCAGGATCTGCACGCGCCCGGAATGCACGGCTTCCAGCGCCACGTGCGTGACGGGAGCATCCGGCGACTCCGCTGAATCCGGCGCGCAGACCTTGACGACCAGGAAATGTTTTTCCTTGTTGACGGGCGTGACAGCCGTCCACTTGCTGTTCAATAACTTGTTTGGACGCAATTCGTTGCGATTTGGAAGGTTCATGGCGGACACTGGCATGGCGAGATGGCGAAGTTGCCATTATCATGCAAGTTCCCGCCACGCACGAGGATCACCATGAAACGCCAGCTGCACCTGCTCGTCATCGACCCGCAAAACGATTTCTGCGACTTGCCGCCCGACTGGCTGCCCACGGGGGACGCGCCCGCGCTGCCCGTGGCCGGCGCGCACCAGGACATGCTGCGCGTGGCGCAGCTGATCCGTGAAGGCGGCGCCGGCCTGACGCAGATCAGCATCACCCTCGACGCCCATCACCGCTATGACATCGCCCACCCGACGTTCTGGCGCACGGGCGATGGCGGCGCCGTGGCGCCATTTACGCAGATCAGCGCGCAGCAGGTGCGCGACCGCCTGTATCTGCCGGCCGCCGCTGATGCCTTGCCGCGCGCGCTGGCCTATCTCGATGCGCTGGAGCAGGCCGGGCGCTACCGCCTGATGGTGTGGCCCGTGCACTGCGAGATCGGTTCCTGGGGACAGAATATCCATGCGGCCGTGCGCGCCGCCTACAACGGCTGGGAAGTGGCAAAGCTGCAAGTAGCTGCCAAACTGAGCAAGGGTTCGAATCCCTGGACCGAGCATTACTCGGCCGTCATGGCGGAAGTGCCCGATGCGCAGGACGCCGCCACCCAGCTCAACCGTCCCTTCCTCGACACGCTGCTGCCGGCGCAGCAGATCTATATCGGCGGCGAGGCGGGCAGCCATTGCGTGAAGGCCAGCACGGAACATATCGCCGACTACCTGCAGGACCAGCAGGGGCCGCAGGCCGTGGCGCGCCTGGTGCTGCTGACGGACTGCATGAGCCCGGTGACAGGTTTTGAAACGCAGCAGCGCGACTTCCTTTCAGCCATGCAAGCGCGTGGCGCACGGCTGGCCACGGCGGCTCAGGTTTTGCCTGAATGGCTGGCCAATGCGGACGCTTGAGGGGATTTCTTCAGCAGGCCCAGCCGAAACGCCGGCGGTGGCGTACTATTCTGGCTTCAGGAAGTTGGAGAAAACACACATGACCCCGATAGTGCGCAGTTTGCTGGAAACCGATCTGTATAAATTTACAATGTGGCAAGCCTTGCTGCACGGTCATCCGAACACCCATACCGAATACGAATTTGTCTGCCGCAACAAAACCGCCTTCCCGCTGGCCGAACTGAAGGCCGAGCTGGAAGAGCAGCTCGACCACCTGTGCGCGATGTCGTTTGCCGACGACGAACTGGCCTATCTGCGCACCCTGCGTTTCATGAAGAGCGATTTCGTTGATTTCCTGACGGTGTTCCGCTTCCAGCGCAAGTTCATCGACGTGAGCACGGATGGCGACACCTTGCTGGTACACGCGGCCGGGCCGCAGGTGCATGTGATGGGCTTCGAGATTTTCGTGCTGTACATCATCAACGAACTGTATTTCCGCCGTTTCGACCTGGACGCGGCCATGCGCGAAGGGCGCCATCGCCTGGGCTTGAAAGTGGCGGCCGTCAAGGAGTTCGGCAAACTGCCGCGCCGCAAGCACCCGTTCGAGTTTTCCGATTTCGGCGTGCGCCGGCGCTTCTCCGGCGCCTGGCACGACGAGGTTGTACAGCGCCTGGCGCGCGAAGTGCCCGAGTATTTCAAGGGCACGTCGAATGTCTACCTGGCGAAAAAGCTCGGTATCGTGCCGATCGGCACCATGGCGCATGAGTACATGCAGTCGTTCCAGTCGTTTGGCGTGCGCCTGCGCGATTTCCAGAAGGCGGCGCTGGAAGACTGGGTGCAGGAGTACCGGGGCGACCTGGGCATCGCCCTGACGGACGTGGTCGGCATGGATGCGTTTCTGGCCGACTTCGACCTGTATTTCGCCAAGCTGTTTGACGGCTTGCGCCACGATTCGGGCGACCCCGTCGAGTGGGGCGAAAAGGCGCTGGCGCACTACGCGGCCCTGCGCATCGACGCCAACACCAAGCGCCTGGTGTTTTCGGACGGCCTGGAC
Organism: Janthinobacterium amylolyticum; assembly: GCF_051380655.1. NCBI lineage: Bacteria > Pseudomonadati > Pseudomonadota > Betaproteobacteria > Burkholderiales > Oxalobacteraceae > Janthinobacterium > Janthinobacterium amylolyticum. The sequence continues at coordinate 233,319 of NZ_JBNYXL010000003.1, read as the reverse complement.
CTGGACAAGGCCTTTGCCCTGTACCAGCACTTCGCCGACCGCATCATGACGGGCTTTGGCATCGGCACCAATCTGACCAACGATGTCGGCCTGACGCCGCTCAACATCGTCATGAAACTGGTGCGCTGCAATGGCCAGTCGGTGGCAAAACTCTCCGATTCGCCCGGCAAGACCCTGTGCAAGGATGAAACCTTCCTCGCGTACCTGCGGCAAGTGTTTCACCATCCTGCCATCCAGGCGCCTGTCTAGTAGGGTAGCTCGGATTAGCGGGGCCGCCGAGGTGCGGCAAAGCCGCGCGTAAGCCGACAAGCCCGCCAAGCCCGCCAAGCCTGGCAAGCCGGGCGCCACGCAGTGTGCCCAGCGTAGTTGACCCGGCCCGCGATGGTGATGCGTGCCGGCCCGCCGTTCGCCTGTCTAGTAGGGTAGCTCGGATTAGCGGGGCCGCCGAGGTGCGGCAAAGCCGCGCGTAAGCCGACAAGCCCGACAAGCTCGCCAGCCCGCCAAGCCCGCTAAGCCCGCTAAGGCGGGCGCCACGCAGTGTGCCCAGCGTAGTTGATCCGGCCCGCGACGGTGGTGCGTGCCGGCCCGCCGTTCACGCTCCCGGGCTAAAAAGCCGACTCAAAACCCTGTCACCACCGTATTCATGTGCTCCACCTGCGGCGGCGCGGCAAAGAACTCGCCCACAAGGCCGCGCCATGCCTGGAAATCGTCGCTGCCGCGGAAATGCACAGTATGGTCTTCCAGTGTCGTCCAGCCCACCACCAGGCGGTAGGCATCGCCATTTTCGATCGAGCGCTCCAGGCGCATCGACTCGCAGCCGCGTGCGCGCTGGAACAGGGGCACGGCTTGCGTCACGGCCGCCTCGAAGGCAGCGTGCGTGGCGGGCTTGATCTGGATATGGGCAATTTCAAAAATCATGGCAAGTTCCGGTTCTGAAAGAAAGAACGCTGATCTTGCCACAGATTGTGCCCGCTTGCGGACGGGCGATGGCGCCCATGCCGCTCAGTTGGCGGCGGCCGGCTTGTCCAGGGTCTGCCGCAGGTACGTTTCCAGTTGCGGCACGTTCATGCTGGCCACGTCGCGGGCCAGCGCATGGCGCACGTGTTTTTCCACCTGGGTGTCCAGGCTGTGGCGCAGTTGTCCCAGGAACTTGGGCGCGGCCACCAGGCACAGCTTGCTGTAGCGCTGCTGCTGCAAGCCCTGTAGCAGCAGCTGTGCGATATGCCGGGCAAACCGTTCGTTTTCGTGCTCGACCGGCGTGACCCGGGGCTCGGTCGTGTGTGCCTGCGTACCTGCTTGCGTGCCCGAGCGCATGCCGCCGCCGAAGCGCCCGCTTTCATCGCTGTTGAGTGCGTTGTCGTTGGCGTGGCCGGCGGGGTTGACCAGGTCCTGCAGTTCGCCCAGCTGGTTCTGCTGTCCCAGCACAAAGAACCGCGCCCTGCTGCTGTCGGCCACCACTACCCAGGTTGCGTCCATGCCCGTCCTCCTTGCCTTGTCTTTGCGATGTCCATGTGATGTCCATGCCGGTTCCTGTTGCACGCGCCTGCCTTCGCTGATTTTGCTGATTTCGCTGATTTCTCTAATGGCGTAAAGACGCTGCGCCGCCATGCCCATTCTGGTTGCCCAGGCCGCTGCCCGCCGCATGGCATTGGGCCGTGCGCTGCTCGATATCGCTGCCGCCGCAGGCGTGCAGGATGGCTTGCGCGCGCGCCTGTTCCTCGGCGTGGCGCGTGGCCACGATCAGGCGCGACATGCCGCGAAACGCCGTCTTGCCATCGTTGCGCTGGTACGCATGGTTGTCGCCCCCGAACACGGCATGGACGGCCCGCCCGAGCCAGCTGGTGATGGTGTCGTAGTTGCCGACCGTGAAATTGCCCTGCACCGGCCCCGCCTCGTCGTCAGCCGTATGCAGCTGCACGGCATGCGCCGCAAAACCGTCGGCCAGCAAGGCCGTACGGGCACGTTCGGCATCGGCGAAATGGTCGAAGATGCGTATCAGGGTGACGCTATGGCTGCTGTTCATGGCCCGGCTTTCAAAGGTGGTCGTTTGAATTTGACCGGCGAGCCTTGAAATAATTCTGCCTCAGCCTCTAAATTCCTGCATTAAGGCGCAAAAGTTTGATAAATATCCAGTATGGCTGCCAAGTCGCGCTAAGATACGCCTTGCGGTGCGTCCGGCAGGCCAGGATGCGGGATCAAACTTTCATAGGAGAACCAAATGGCAGCGAAGAAAATTCTGTTTTTGACCGGCGATTTTGCAGAAGATTATGAAACGATGGTGCCATTCCAGGCCCTGCTGATGCTGGGTCATACCGTGCATGCCGTCTGCCCCGGCAAGAAAAGCGGCGAGACGATCAAGACGGCCATCCACGATTTCGAGGGCGACCAGACCTACACGGAAAAACCGGGCCATCTGTTCACCCTGAACGCCAGCTTCGACGAGATCGACCCTGCCGGCTATGACGCCGTGATGATCGCCGGCGGCCGCGCCCCCGAATACCTGCGCCTGAACGAGAAAGTCATCGCCGCCGTGCGCCATTTCGCCGAGGCGGGCAAGCCTGTCGCCGCCGTCTGCCACGGCGCGCAATTGCTGGCCGCCGCCGATGTCATCCGTGGCAAGCGCATTTCCGCCTATCCCGCCTGCGCGCCGGAAGTCAAACTGGCAGGCGGCACGTATGCCGACATCGCCGTCACGGACGCCGTCACGGATGGCCAGTTCGTCACGGCGCCCGCCTGGCCCGCGCATCCGGCCTGGCTGGCGCAGTTCGTCAAGCTGCTGGGTACCGAGATTCATTTATAACGTTTTTGCCCGGCGAGCCGCAGTCGCGCCGGCCGGGCGTTTCACTTTTCAGATTCGAGCTTTTCATGCATGCGCCGCGCAGTCAACCTTCCCGCAAACAACTTCCCGCTTCGCGCTGGCGCCAGCGCCGCCTGGCGCAATCGTCGGGCCTGAGCGCCGCGCAGGAGCGCCAGCTGGCCACCCTGCACGACATTTCCACCTTGCTGGCAGGCCAGCATGCCATCGATGACCTGTGCCGCGGCTTCCTGCGCCACGTGATGCAGTTCGCGCAGGCCGAAGGCGGCACCGTGCGCATCCTCGATCCGCAGCAGGACACGGTGCACATGATCGTGCACGAAGGCATTTCCGATGCCATGGTGGAAGAGGAACACTGCATCCGCAACAACGATTGCCTGTGCGGCGCGGCCGTGGCGCAGGGTGTGATCCAGATCCGCGATTTCCGCCAGGCCGGTGCGCTGCAGCGCTTCCGTTGCCAGGATGAAGGTTTCATCGCCATCGCCGTCTTCCCCATCCTCGCGCGCGAGCAAGTGGTGGGCAGTTTTTCGCTGCACTTTGCGCGCCCGCAAACCGCGCAGGCGCAGCAGCAGGGCTGGCTGGAAACCCTGGGCCAGAGCCTGGGCATCGCGATTGAAAACCAGCGCCTGATTGCGCGCGAAAAGGAATTCGCCGTGGCGCGCGAACGCAGCCTGCTGGCCGAAGGCTTGCATGACAGCATCGCGCAAAGCCTCAATTTCATCAGCCTGCAAGTGCAGATGCTCGACGATTCCGTGCGCCGGGGCCAGCTCGACGAAGCGGCCGAAGTGCTGCCGCTGATGCGCATGGGCGTCGAGCAAAGCTACCAGGATGTGCGCGAATTGCTGGTCAATTTCCGCACGCGCTGGCATGGCAGCGACCTGGAAAGCAAGCTTGCGGAAGTGCTGGCCAAGTTCGAGTTGCAGACGGGCGTCGTCGGCACCCTGGACATGAGCGGCAATGGCGCGCCGCTGGCGCCCGAGCAGCAGCTGCAGATCCTCTTCATCGTGCAGGAAGCGCTGTCGAATATCCGCAAGCATGCGCAAGCGGGCACGGTAGCCCTGCGCGTGGAAAACGGACGCGATTTTTCGCTGCAGGTGCGTGACGATGGCGAAGGCTTCGCGGCCAACCTGCGCGACAAGAAAACGGAATTGCAGATCGGCTTGCGTATCATGCAGGAGCGGGCCGAGCGGCTCGGTGCGCAATTTGCCATCGACAGCACGCCCGGCGGCGGCACGACGATCTCGCTGGCCTTGCCGGCGGCCCGGCGCCAGGCCGCGTAACAGATGACTCAAACTTATCAAGCAGAAGAACTCAACATAGTGAACGCACCAATCAAAATCCTGCTGGTCGACGACCACACCTTGCTGCGCAGCGGCGTCAAGCTGCTGCTGCAGCGCAATCCTTTGTTCCAGGTGGTGGGCGAGGCATCGAACGGACTCGACGGCGTGCGCCTGACGGCCGAGCTGCAGCCTGACGTGGTGCTGATGGACTTGAACATGCCTGGCGTGTCCGGCGTGGAAGCGCTGCAGCTGATTCTGCAAGACCTGCCGCAGATGGTGGTGCTGATGCTGACCGTGTCGGAAAACGCGGCCGACCTGGGCGCGGCCCTGCGCGCGGGCGCACGCGGCTACTTGCTGAAAAATATCGAAGCCGAGCAGCTGGGCCAGGCCATCCTGCGCGCCGCCGCCGGTGAATCCGTGATTGCCGACGCCATGACGGCCAAGCTGGTGTCGCAGTTCCGCGCCGGCCAGAGCGCGCCCGAAGCGGACTACGATAAACTCACGCCGCGCGAGCGCGAAGCCATGGCCTGCCTGGCGCGCGGCCAGAGCAACAAGGAAATCGCACGCCAGCTGGACGTGGCCGAAAGCACGGTGAAAATCCACGTGCAAAACATCCTCAAGAAGCTTAAGCTCAGCAGCCGCGTGCAGATCGCCGTCTACGCCGTCGAGCGTGAGCTGGGCAAGTAAATGTCAAACAATGCGCAAATATTTCGCAGAGAATGCGCGATTATTTGACCTGCATGGCGTTCCGGCCTAGACAACCCTAGTTCCTTTGACGTATGGCCTTGACCGTGCGTGCGCATTACACTCTTAGTCATTCGCTAATCTAATAAGAGAGTGTCATGCATAAGGTCAACGTCGATGGCTTGCTATCGAGCCAGGCTCTGTTCCGCCATATTTCCCCTTCGCAATTAGAGCAATTGCGCCAGGATGTGGTGCGCGTCGAAGTGGAAAAAGGCAAAGTGCTGTTCCGCAAGGGTGAAGTGGCGGAAGGCGCCTATGTGGTGGTCTTCGGCCTCGTCAAGCTCAGCGTGTTTTCCATGGAAGGCACGGACAAGGTGCTGGAACTGATCCGTCCGGGTCAGAGTTTCGGCGAAGCCATGATTTTCCTCGATGAACCGTATCCGTTCTGCGCCGAAGCGCTCGAGCACTGTTTGCTGCTGCGCATCCCGCCGCACGCACTGCTGCGCCTGCTTGACCAGTCGCCGCGCATTGCGCGCCAGATGATGAACAGCCTGTCGCACCATCTGATGGGTTTCATCCGCAACGTGGAGCGCTGCTCCGTGCAGAATGCCACCCAGCGCGTGGTCGAGTACCTGTTGCAGGCATCGGACCAGCAGCGTTCGAACGAGGTCAAGCTGGACCTGAAGAAAAGTTTATTGGCATCGTTCCTGAACCTGGCGCCCGCCACCCTGTCGCGCGTGCTGCACCAGCTGACGGACTTGCACCTGATTAAAGTCAGCGGTTCATTGATCCAGATCCAGCCCGATGCCTTGAAGACGTATCGCCATGGCTCCGCCACGGCGCTGTTGAATTAAGCGTTGAATTAAGCGTTGAATTAAGCGTCTAACGTTCAGCTTTTTCAGCCGGCAGGGTCAGCCGCCAGAACAGCAGGGCGAGCAAGCTGACCGCCGCGCCCAGCGCGCACACCCCATGCCAGCCCGCCAGCGCATACACGCTGGTGGCGGCAATCGCACCGAGTCCGCTTCCCACCGCATAAAACAGCATGTAGCACGCCACCAGGCGGCTGTGCGCATCGCTGTCGTCCTTGAAGATCAGGCTCTGGTTCGTCACGTGGATGGCCTGGCCCGCCAGGTCCAGCGCAATAATGCCGACGATTAATGGCCACAGGGCCGTACCGGCAAATCCCAGCGGCAGCCAGGCGGCCAGCAACAGCAGCAGGGCCGCGCCCGTCGTCCACTGCGCGCGGCCCTGGTCGGCCATGGCGCCCGCGCGCGCCGCGCCCAACGCACCGATCACCCCTACCAGGCCGAAGGCGCCGATGGCCGTGTGCGTATAGCCTTGCGCCGTCAGCGGCAGCACCAGCGCGCTCCAGAAAATATTGAAGACGGCAAACATCAGCAGGGCCAGCATGCCGCGTACGCGCAAGACCTTGTTGTGCTTCAGCATGGCCAGCATGGACAGCAGCAGGGCGCCGTACGCGAGCTTTTTTTGCGGCAAAGCCGGGGGCGGCAGCATGCGCCACAGCAGCAACAGCAGGGCGCCAGCGATGCTTGCCGAAACGATATACACGGCGCGCCAGTCGGCCACGTCGGCCACCACGCCGGACAGGGTGCGCGCCAGCAGCAAGCCGATCACCACGCCACCCTGCGCCATGCCGACGACACGCCCCCGCTCATGGCTGGCCGCGGCGCTGGCCGCATAGGCGATCAAGCCCTGCGTCATGGCCGTGCCCAGCAAGCCCACCAGCAGCATGCCGGCCAGCAAGGCAGACGTGGAGCGGGCACCGGCCAGCGCCGCCAGGGCGAGCGCCAGCATGCCCAGCTGGAACAGGGTCAGGCGGCGCCGGTTCAGCATGTCGCCCAGGGGCACCAGCAGCAGCAGGGCCAGTGCGCAGCCGATCTGCGTGGCCGTGATGACCATGCCGCTGGCCGCCTCCGTCATGCCGAACTCGTGTGCGAGAGTGGCGAGCAAAGGCTGGGCGTAATACACATTGGCCACGCTGAGGCCGGCCGCCGTGGCAAACAGCCAGACGAGGGTGGGGGGAAGGGCTGTCGTGATGGCGGGATTTGTATCGCGCATGGATGTGGGTTAAGTGGTTTCAAATTAAAACTAGTTGGAGTCTACGGCGAAGAGTTTTAAAATGCAACCACTTAATCCTGGAGCACGACGATGGCCAAGCGCAAGAGCCTGAAAACCGACCCCTGTCCCGTGGCGCGCGCGCTCGACGTGATCGGCGAGCGCTGGTCGCTGCTGATCGTGCGCGATGCCTTCGACGGCATGCGCCGCTTTGGCGAATTCCAGAAAAGCCTGGGCGTGGCGAAGAACATCCTGGCCGACCGCCTGCATACCCTGGTGGAAGAGGGCATCTTTTCGGTTGCCCCCGCCTCCGATGGCACGGCCTACCAGGAATACGTGCTGACGCCGAAGGGACTGGCGCTGTTCCCCGTCGTGGTCGGCTTGCGCCAGTGGAGCGAGGCGCAGCTGTTCGACGCGGGCGAGGCGCATTCGACCTTGCTGCAACGCGGCTCGAACCTGCCCGTGCGCCGCATGGAGGTGCTGGCGCCCGATGGCCGCGTGCTGCAGGCGGACGACACGGTCGTGCACAAGGTGTTGCCGCAATGAGGCGCGTGGCCGTGCTGGGTGGGGGGATTACGGGCGTGACGACGGCGTATGCGCTGGCCAAGCGGGGCGTGGACGTGACCCTGATCGAGCGCCACCGCTACGCGGCCATGGAAACCTCGTTCGCGAATGGCGGGCAACTGTCGGCTTGCCATGCGGAAGTGTGGAACCACAAGGCAACCATACTGAACGCCCTGAAATGGATGGCGCGGCACGATGCGCCCCTGCTGCTGCATCCATGGCCCAGCTGGCACAAGCTGAGCTGGTTTGCGCAATTTCTCGCCGCCATGCCGCATTACGAACGCAACACCGTCGCCACGGCGCGCATGGCGCTCGCCGCGCGCGAGCATCTGTTTGCCTGGGCGGCAGAAGAGAACATCGCTTTCGACCACCGCCGCGCCGGCATCCTGCATGTGTACCGCGACAAGGCCGGCTTCGAGCGGGCGGCTGGCGTCTCGCGCCTGCTGGCGCAGGGCGGCTTGCAGCGGCGCGCCGTGAACCTGGAGGAAATGCGCGCCATCGAACCGGCCCTGCAAGGGAATTTTTACGGCGGCTACTACACGGACAGCGATTCCACGGGCGACATTCACAAGTTCACCAGCGGCCTGGCCGATGCCTGCGCGCGCCTGGGCGTGGCCTGCCGCTATGGCGCCCAGGTCACGGCACTGGCGCGCGAGCACGGCAAGGTGCGTGTCGCCACGGGCGAGGGCAGCGACCTGTTCGACGCTGTCGTCGTCTGCGCGGGCACGGCCAGCCGCGCCATGGCGGCAAGCCTGGGCGACCATGTCAATGTGTATCCGGTGAAAGGCTATTCGATTACCGTGCAGCTCGATGACGCAGGCAGCCGCGCGGCGGCGCCGGCCGTGAGCCTGCTCGACGATGCGACCAAGCTGGTCAGCAGCCGCCTGGGCGAGGACCGGTTAAGAGTGGCGGGCACGGCCGAATTCAACGGCATCAACCACGACATCCGCGCCGACCGCATCCGCCCGCTGCTGCAGTGGGTGGAACAGTGTTTTCCCGGCGTGCAGACGCGCAAGGTGGTTCCCTGGGCCGGCTTGCGCCCCATGCTGCCAGACATGCTGCCGAAGGTGGGACGCGGCAAGGCGCCGGGCGTGTACTACAACACGGGCCACGGCCACCTGGGCTGGACCCTGGCGGCCGCCACGGCGCAGATGGTGGCTGAGGCGGTGGACAAGGCGGGTGGCTAGTTCTTCGGCAATAAATCGCTGAGCGCGGCGCGCCCCTTGACGGTGAGGAAAGGGCCGACCTTGTTGTAGGGCAGTAAAAAGTCGTTTTCGCAGCCGCTGCCGTTCGGGTCTTCCCAGAAAGACACGCCTTCCGGCTTCAAGGACAGGTGGAAGCGGCCACGGCCGTCGTAATCCGTGCCCTTGCATTCGGCGTCGATGGTCACATTTTTAAAAAGGGCCTGGCGCAGGCGGTCCGGCAATTCGGCCTTGTCGTCGCCATCGCTGGCGCTGGCGCCGAACCAGTTCCACACATCCGTTTCCTGGCCCGTCTTCACGTCCCAGGTGCGGAACTTGATGGAAATGCCGCTGGCGCCATAGCCGGCCGCCCAGCGGTAGAACTTCATCGTCACCCAGCGCGGCGACCAGTAGGTGGGCTCCGCATACACTTCGTCCTCCGTCGCGAAACCGTTGCGGCCCAGGTATTCGCGCCGCGTGGCATAGTAGTCTTCCAGGTCTTTTTTATTCTTCGCCAGCACGCCGCGCAGCTGCGCATTGATTTTCGCGATGCCGTCGCCCTGCGCCAGCAATTCCACGGTGATGGTGTCGCCCACTTGCAGGTTGCGGTATTGCTTGCCTTCAAAGGCAACGGGTTTGCTTACCTTGGTGGCGGGAAAATCTTCCAGTGCCAGGTTGTAGGCATCGCTGGCGCAGGACGGGTGTTCGCGGTCGCCCGCCGCTTCCAACAGGGTCAGGGCCAGCGGCAGGGTCTTGCCGCTTTTCGGCTCCGTCCACGTACCGGCCAGCTTGCCGCCCTGCGGCGCGCCCAGGCTCCATGTGCCCGTCGTATTGCCCTTGGCGTCGAGTTCCTGCCACAGGGTCTTGCCGTTCGGCTTGGCCAGCATGATGGGCGTCTTGTAGCGCGTGTAGTAATAGCTGCCGCTGCGGTCCGACCCTTGCGTGGGACTGGGCTGGTTGAAGCATGCCACGATATTGGCCTTGCCCACGGTGCCCTGCCAGACGCCTTGTACGGGCATGTCGCCGGCCAGGGCGGTATGCAAGGCGGGCAGGGTCAGGCAAGCAAGTAGAAAGCGGCGCATCGGGTTTTCCTGTGGTGGGCGATGGCCGATTCTACATGGCCACGCCCGGGAAATGCCACACGCCAATTATTTCGCTGGCTTTTCCAGCGCCACGATGGCCATCGCCGCGCCCAGGTACCGCAGCATGGCGGCATCGACGAAACTGCCTTCCATCAAACGCGGTTCCTGCTGGTGCGCCTGGCGAAATTTCAGCTGCGTGGCCGGATTCGTGCCCGCGTAGGAGCGGAACAGTTCCAGCCACTGCCGCGCCAGCGCCAGCACGGCTGCATCGGCGGGCGCCGTGCGCGCATCCATGGCGGCGCGCACGGCGGCGATCAGGGCCGGCCATTCGCCCGCACGCTTGCCATAGTTGGCCACCAGGTGCGCGTATTCGTGCTCATCGAGGAAGGGGTGGTACAGCGCCATGCGCGAGGCATTGAAGGCGGCGAGGATGAACTCCATCACGTGAGCATCGATGCTGGTCGTCGCCTGCATGGATGGCTCCTGCGCATGCATGGCGTTCAGGCGCGCGAACAGTCCCGGGTGGGCGCCCGTGTCGCGCACCAGCTTGACCATCCATTCCGTGCCCAGCGCCTGCGCCCGCGCGTCGCCGGGAGCGGCGCCCGTCGCCTGCAGCGCGCGCACCCTGGCGACGAGCGCCTGCCATTCCTGTTCCACGGCCGCATCGGACAGCAGCGGCAATTGCTTCAGTTCTTCGGGGGTAAAGTATTTGTCGTACATGCTCATCAACTCCATGGTGGTGAGCCACTCGGCCAGCGCCGGTTGCTGTCCCTGTGCCAGTTGCGCCTGCAAGGTGCGCAGGCGATCGCGCAAGGTGGATGCCTGCGCGATCTGCTGCTCCAGCATGGCGATCTGCCGCGCCACGATGGATGCCAGGGGCAGCTCGGGGCCGGCGAGGGCGGTGGCGATATCGGCCAGCGACAGCCCGAACCTGCGCAGCGCCATGATCCGGTGCAGCCGGTCCATGTCGCCGTGCTGGTACAGGCGGTAGCCAGCCTGCGTGCGCGCCGAAGGCGAGAGCAGGCCGATGCTGTCGTAGTGGTGCAGGGTGCGGATGGTCAGGCCCGTGAGCCTGGCCAAATCACCGATTTTCAACAGCATCGCATGCTCCTTTTCTGGTACGTGCAAGCAGGATCACGCCTGACGCAACGTCAGGGTCAACAAGTATTTTCATTGTATCGTCAGCCGCTGCCGCAGTTCCTGCAGCAGGGTGCCCGTTTTCGGCGTCAGCTGGCGCGCCAGCGGCCACGCCAGATACAAAGGCAAGCCTGGCGTGGCCAGCTGCGGCAGCACGGCCACGATGGCGCCCGTGGCCAGGTGCTCTTCCACCAGCCAGGTGGCCAGCTGCGCCACGCCCAGTCCCGCCAGCACGGCGGCCGTGCGCGCCTCGGCGTCGCCCACCGTCATGCGCGGCGACGCCAGCCGGTATTCCTGCTGGCCGCCCTTGTCCACGTCCGGGAACAGCCAGGGCATGGGCGAGCCGTCGCCACGGCCGTAGGCGATGCAGTCGTGCTGCTCCAGTTCCCCCAGCGATGTGGGCGTGCCGCGCCGCGCCAGATAGGCGGGCGCCGCGCACAGGATCAGGCGTTCCTGTCCCAGCTGCATCTGCCCCAGCGCGGCGGGCCAGTGCGATGGAGCGCCGATGCGCACGGCGATATCGATGCGCTCCTCGAACAGGTCGACAAAGCGGTCGCTGAAGGCGATCGACGGCTGCAGCTTGGGATACTGCGCGCACAATTCCAGCAGCGCCGGCATCACGCACAGGCGGCCATACGAGGCGGGCACGCCGATGCGCACCTTGCCGGCCAGTTCCGCCGCGTGCTCGCCCAGCACGTCTTCCGCATCCGCCAGCTCCTGCAGCACGCGCTTGCAGGTGGCGTAATAGGCGCGGCCCGCCTCGCTCAGCTTCAGGCGGCGCGTGCTGCGCTCGAACAGCAGCACGCCCAGCCGCTCTTCCAGCCGCGCCACGCTCTTGCTGACGGCCGAGCTGCTCAGGTGCAGGCGCTCGGCCGCGCGGGTAAAACTGCCCGCGTCCGCCGTGGCGAGAAATGGCGTGATGCCCTTTAAATGTTCCGATGAAAACATGATTCGGGAATTTTATTCATGAATAAGGTGAAATAGTATCGCGGATAAGAATTTTGGTCGCGGATATGATGGGGTTTTCTTTGGAGGTACGCTCTCATGCAACGACACGCCCTCATCATCGGCGCCAGCGGCGTCATCGGCAGCAATCTGGCCAGCCATTTGCTGGCGCAAGGCTGGACCGTCACGGGCGTCTCGCGCGGGCGCACGCCCGTGCCTGCCGGCTGCGCCTCCCTGCAGCTCGATGCGACGGATGGCGCGGCCGTCAGCGCCGCCCTGGCGGGCCTCGATGCCAGCCACGTCTTCTTCACGGCCTGGGCGCGCCAGGCAAATGAACAGGAAAACATCCGCGTCAATGGCGCCATGGTGGCCAACGTGCTGGCCGCGCTGGGCCCGGCCGGCCACCTGCGCCACGCGGCGCTGGTGACTGGCCTCAAGCATTACCTGGGGCCGTTCGATGCCTACGGCAAGGGTAGCGTGCCCGTCACGCCATTCCGTGAAGAGCAGGGCCGCCAGGACGTGGAGAATTTTTATTATGAACAGGAAGACCGGCTGTTCGCGGCGGCCGCGCAATATGGTTTTACGTGGAGCGTGCACCGCCCGCACACCATCATCGGCTACGCGCTGGGCAACGCCATGAACATGGGCTTGACCCTGGCCGTGTACGCGAGCCTGTGCAAGGCCAGCGGCCAGCCTTTCGTTTTCCCCGGTTCCTCCGCGCAGTGGCATGGCATCTCCGACGTGACGGACGCAGGCCAGATCGCCCGCCACCTGGCATGGGCGGCGGACAGCCCCGCCGCGCGCAACGAGGACTTCAATATCGTCAACGGCGATGTCTTCCGCTGGAAGTGGCTTTGGCCGCGCCTGGCCGCGTATTTCGGCGTCGAAGCGGCAGACTTGCCCGCGACGATGGCGCCCCTGGCTGGCCGCATGCAGGACGCGCCGGCGCAGTGGCGCGCCATCGCGCAGCAGCACCAGCTGGTGGAAGCGGACATCAGCCGCCTCGCCTCATGGTGGCACACGGATGCCGACCTGGGACGGCCGATGGAAGTCATGACAGACATGGGCAAGAGCCGCAAGGCGGGTTTTCTCGATTACCAGGAGACGCCGGAAGCGTTCTTCAACCTGTTCGAGAAGCTGAAGGCGCAGCGCATCATTCCACGCTGATCCGGTTGTCGGCCAACCATGTTGTCGGCTTACGCCGTTCCGGCTAAGCCGACCTACGCGGCAATCGTCGCAGTTGCGCAGGTCGGCTTGGCGCGCAAGCGCGTAAGCCGACATCCCCACTGCTATTCGGGCTTGCGCCGTTCCTGCGCCCGCTGCCACTCCAGCCCCGGCCGGTCGACGCGAAATTGCAGCAGCCGCCCTTGCACCACTTCCGTCACGTAGGCCGTGCGGCCATCGGGACCGCCGAAGGCGATGTTGCTGGGCTTGGCGCCGGGCACGCTGATCTCGCGCAGGATGCGTCCCTGCGGCGACAGTTTCACCACCGTGCCCTTGCCGTAGCGCGTTACGTACAGGTTGCCGTCGACGTCCACGCGCATGCCGTCCATGCCGAAATCATCGAACCTGATCAGCAGGCGCTTGCCGCTCAGGCTGCCGTCCGCGGCGATGTCATACATCCAGATATTGCGCTGCACGCTTTCATTCACATACAGGATCTTGCCATCGGGGCTCACCTCGATGCCGTTCGCCGTGCCCATGGTGTCGAGCGCCAGCGTGACCGTGCCATCCTGCGCGATGCGCCACACGCGGCCCGTGTTTTCCTTCCAGTTCGGGTCGCTCGCATACAGCACGTCGTCCCGCGTGATGGCGATATCGTTGGGCTGCGTCATGCGCGGTTCGCGCGCGTGGACGGTCAGCGCCCGCGTGGCCGGATCCACCAGATAGATCGTGTGCTCCATGTAGTCGGCCAGGTACATCTGGCCACGGCTGCCGAAGCGGATGCCGTTGGCGATGCTGGTGCCGGGCAAGGTCAGCCACACTTCGCCGCTGCCGTCCGGACGCACCTTGCCGATGGTTTGCTGGCGCGCAAAGTTCACGGCATAGATATTGCCATCCGCATCCACGGCCGGGCCCTCGATGCCCTTGGTGAAGGAATGCGGGGCCGTCAAGGTGGTGGTGAGAAACAGCGCTTCGTGCGCGGGCGGACTGGCGCAGGCTGACAAGGTGGCCAGCGGCATGGCCAGCAAGGCCGCGCGCAGCCACGGCAGGGCGGTTCGGGAATCGGGCATCAAGAGTTCTCTGTAAATCAGCGGTGGCGTATGTTACCCGAGGCGCGCCGGCCGGGGCGCCAGTCTATGCCGCCACCCTAGGCCGCCACGACGACGAGGTCGGGGAAATCGTCCTGCCAGCCATCCCACTCGTCTTGCAGATGCGCGTGCATGCCGGCACGTTCCTGCGCCTGATCAAACGTGTCCGCGCTGGCCAGCAGAAAATGGGCGATGGCGCGCAGGGTGGCCGGATCGGCGTGGATGGTCACGTCGGAGCAGGGCAGCGCCTGCTCGGACCGCGTATCTTGCAAGTAGCAATGCAGGGAAAGGTGTGGGTTCATGGGGATCAATTGTTGATGTACGCGCCGAGCATGGCGTGCGCGTTCAGGGCTGCGCGGGCCGCTTCCAGTTCTTCGGGCGGCACGTGCCAGAAGGTCAGGCCGGCGTGCGCTTCGCAGCGGCCATAGGCGTGCATCGCGTCGCGCAGCGCTTGGCGGCGCCCGTGCGGCAGCGCATCCAGTCTGGCTTGCGTGAAACCATTGATGGGATAGACATCGCGCAGGTGCGCATCTAGCAGACCGCGCCGCTTGATGGCGGCCCAGTTATTTGCGGGGCAAGGAATGCCAAAGGTCATCGGATGGGCGTCATCGAGCTGCCTGTAGCCGAGTGCGTAGCCAGTGCCATAGCCCTGCGTTTCAGCGTAGCAGTACACATACTCGCAATGCTCGAACAGGCCGGGTATGTCCCGCGCAGCGTCGAACAACGGCGCCAGCGCAAGCTTGCTGGCGCGTATGGCCAGTACGAACAACGAGCCCGATGAATACACGACAAGCGCGTCGCAGTTGGTGGTTTCGTCGGCTTCGTCGGGCGGCACGATGCGCGGTGAAAACAGCTCGATGCTGTCGGTCTCTGGCGCAAACAGCATCTTCTCGTAATTTCGCTGTGAGAACTTGACGACCTTGCCGCGCTTGTTGCCGTAGCGCTCGACGGGTTCGCCGATCTGCGCGAACCAGGCGAACAGCTGGACGCTGGCGGCCGCGGGATCAAAGGCGGTATTTTTCTTGAATTCGCCTACCAGGAAGTGATATTGGTCCATGTGCTCAAGATTAAATGTGCAACGCGCATGATGCCACGCGCCTGGCCATACGGCTAGCGTGCGCGTGCGCTGAGGGATAATGCGGTTTTGATGAAAGGTGGATGCATGACGGCCCAGGCCATGGATATTGTGTTTCGCGAAGATGTCGCCCTCGATAGCGCGCCCGCCTGGCCTTGTCCGAACTGCGGTGCGGCGGCGCTGGCGCTGCTGCGCGCATCGTTCCATTGCATGGAAACGGCCCACAGCCTGGCGCAAAGGCGGATGGACGGCTGGACACCCGACTGCGTGCAATACCGTTGCAGCGGCCTGCTGCGCTGCGGCGCCTGCGGCGACGTGGTGGCCATGGGTGGCGATGGCGGGGCGGAAGCCGAGGGCGATGGTGTCACGTATGCCGATTTTTTCAGCCCCCGTTATTTTCATCCCGCACTGCCTTTGACGACGGCCCAGTTCCGTCACGCCGTGCCCGCCGCCGTTCAGCAAGCGCTGCAGCGCGCCTTTGCGCCATTCTGGAGCGATCCGCGCGCCTGCCATGCCGCCATGCAAGCCGCGCTGCAAGCGATGCTGGACGGACAGGGTGCGCGGGATGCACGATTGGCCGGCGCAATGGACGAGTTCAAGCGTATGATGGAAACACAGATGTGGCTGCCGTCAGACGGCGCACCCGGCACGGGTATTGCGCGCCGCAGCGACATCCTGCGCGGCTTCGCGTGGCTCGACGGCTGGCTGAGCGAGCTGTATCCGCCGCTGCATGCGCCGGCGGAGTGACTGATTGTTTTCGTGGTTTTGGCATTCATTGGCAGTAACGACAACGAGGAGACATCATGGAAAAGCCCGAATTCATCTTGGCCGCCAAGGCCATGGAAACCCTGGAGATGTACCAGACCTTCTACGGTCACTCCGCCGAATACCAGGCGCATCAGCAGGAACTGCTGAAGCTGCTGCGCCACAAGGGCGCGTCCCTGCTGGTTTCCGAGCATGGTCCGGCGAAGTTCCTGCTGGCGTTTGCCGATGCGCTGGAGGTGGCGGGGCAGCCGGGGGAATATGTGCCGCTGAGCAGGCGCTAGAGGGTACGCTTCCCATCGCGCAGCGCGGATGGGCCCGGCCCATTTCCTTCGCTGCGATGCCCGTGCCGGAACGGCCCGCGACCTGCGCCGCCGCCAGGCCGGCACTGCGCGTATCTCAGGCATTGCCCGAGATTGCCTTCGTCCTGAAACCGCGTCAAGCCGGCGTGGGCGTTTGCAGCCTCTTGTGACGATGTGTGAGTTTCTGGCTGCGAATTTGGTGCACACTTTGCCGGTCATCCAACCGGGAGCTGCACCATGACCAGGTCACATCGCCTGCCGCAACGCCTGCCAGGCAGCGGCTCCCGGGGTTTTTCGCTGCAGACCCTGGCTATCTCTTTTGTCGTCTTGGTGTGCCTGTCGCTGCTGGCGATCCAGTTATGGATGACCTGGCGCGCACGCGAAGTACAGCTGGACGAAGCCGCCCGGGGAAGTTCCAATCTGGCGCAATCCGTTGCTCAGCATGCTTATGACACCATCAAGGAGGCCGATACCGTATTGGTGGGGTTGGTGGAGCGCATGGAACATGACAGCGTCGACAGCGTTGGCAACGCCGAGCTTGAGCGTCTGCATGACTTACTGGTGCTGCGGGTAGCGGAGTTGCCGCAGCTGCATGGGATTTTTATCTATGACAAAGACGGCAACTGGCTGGCGAACTCCCAGAAGACGCTGCTGAAGAACCTGAATAATGCCGATCGGGAGTATTTCAAATTTCATCAACTGCATGCTGACTGCGGCCCCCCATGTCGGCCCGCCCGTGCGCAGTAAATCCACCGGCGACTGGATCGTGACGGTGTCGCGCCGTATCAATCTGTCCGATGGCAGTTTCGGCGGCGTCGTCCTGGCAACGATCAATATGCAGTATTTCAGGGAGTTTTATGAGCGTTTTGCCATAGGCGAACACGGCGCGATTTTTATTGCCAGCGGTAATGGCATTCTTTTGTTGAGAAGGCCATTCGACGAGAGTTATCTGGGAAGGGATATTTCAAAGCTTCCCGTATTCCATGATTATTTGCCCAAGAGCCCGGTTGGAACCGCCGTCATCAAGTCGGGGGTGGACGGCGTGACCCGTATCAACAGCTATCGCAGAATCAGCGGCTACCCCCTGGTGGTGTCTGCCGCATTTTCGCAGGATGAAGTGCTGGCCGAGTGGCGCCTTGACGCGGTGCTGCAAAATGCGGTGGGCGGGGTTCTGGTATTGCTGATTGCCTTCATCGGCTATCGCGTCGTGCGGCAAATCGATTTGCGGGAAAAGAGCGAAGCGGGACTGCTGGAGGCGCGTAACGAACTGGAATTGATTAATGAAACCCTGGCGCGTCTTGCCAACCAGGATGGATTGACCGGACTGGCGAACCGGCGCCATTTCGACCAGTCGCTCAGCGCCGAATTTAGCCGTGCACAGCGTGAAGATAGCGCGCTTGGACTGGTATTGCTCGATGTCGATTTCTTCAAGCAATACAACGACATCTATGGCCATGTGGCCGGGGATGAATGCCTGAGAAAAATTGGCAAGGTGGTGGCCTACAGCATGCGCCGGCCGGGTGACCTGGCAGCGCGTTATGGCGGCGAGGAAATGGTGGTGTTATTGCCGGGTACGGATCTGGCGGGCGCGCTGGCGGTGGCCGAAGGCGTCCGCCAGGCCGTGCAATCGCTGGGCATCGCGCATAGTGGCAATCTCCTCGGTGTCGTCACCGTGAGCATAGGCGTGGCCTCGTTGACGCCGGTGCATCTGAAAAATGAAGCAGTTGAACTGGTTGAACTTGCCGACAAGGCCTTGTATAAGGCGAAGGATGCAGGACGCAATCAGGTCTGTTCCCAGGCGCCGTCCTGGAGTACAGGACAGGCGGAAAACATGTTTGCTTTTCGATAGGCATTGCTGACGGAGCGGCATCGCCCTAACGGTGATTCTTGAATAATGAAGCGTCCCCCCGAGGGCAGACCTGAGTCCGGGGGAAGGAGCAGGGCGAGGGTCAGGTCCGTTATTCATACACGGCCTGAGCTATTGATATCGTCGTTAGGAAACCGCCTGCGGCGCAAGAGCCAGTCAGAGGAATCGGAGGAGGTTGCGCTTGCAGGCGCAACCCGGTTTTGCGGCGCCGAGCTGCGCTCGCCGAAGGCCCGCAAAACCCCCGCGCCCGTCCCGGACGCGGATGCGACGCCCGCGTTCTGCATGCACTGAATAAATAAAAAGGGCCTCCCCGCCAAAACGGGGAAGCCCTTTTTATTTATTCAGTGGTGGAGACGGCGGGAATCGAACCTACCGTAAACCTATATTTCTTGAGCATTTTGAGGCTTTTGCTGTCAAAATGCAGGCAATCGCCGAAGGTGGTGTCAATGTGATGGAGGAAACCACTTAGCTGATTGATACTCTCCTGCGATACCGAAATTTCATTGCTCAAGCTGTGAAAATCAATCGTCACGCATCTTTTCGTACACATGAAGATGGTAGCCGCAAAGGCCGCCATTCATTTGATCATCTTGATTCAGGGGTTCCTCGCAGACTTTACACTGAGAATAATCAAGAGTCGCATGACACCAACTGCATTCTTGCTCTTGAATTATAAAGGTGGATCGGCCGCATTCGTAACAATCCTCAACGCCAGGCTCACCGCCATCGCGCGGATCGTAGTCATAAGCGTCGTTCAATGCGTCGATCATGAGTGGCGCTATCAGGTCAACGTGACTGCATGCCATGCATTGGTATCTAAATATGTCATCCTGTCGGTCGACACCGTAACCTTCTTCTAAGTCTTCTGGATGAGGACTCAACAACGATGATCCACATTCTTCGCATCGGCACGCGTAAAGCCATGGCTGCATCTGTTCTGGAATATCAGCATTTGCCCAAGCAGCGGCGCATTCAGCGCTAATTTTCACGTAGAAATTGTGGCTCTCTAGCATGGTGGGCCAAGCTGCGCCCAAGAGTTCAGCTGGCTGCTTGTTAAGCTGTATTTGAACGAAATCTCGCAACACGGGAAAAAGTTCAGCAACGAATCCGGCAACTTCGCCCAGCGTATTGGCTGGGTGTAAATGTTCCAGATGGTTTCGACAATCCTGTAATTTATTGATTATTTTCCAATCCACATCGATATTGAAGCCTTTGAAGCGCTTTTGTATTGTGGCGACATCGATCGTTGTTCTCTTAAAATTGCCTGAGGGTTTCCATTCAACGCCTCCATTTCCATCCGAGTGTGGAAGAACTTCTGGTGGATTGAAGATGAGTGAAGATGCATCACTTGGCTCATCAACTGAGATAGCGATTTTGTATTTGAATAATAGTAGTACGCCAGCAAAAAGGTTGCGTACGGCTGACAATGCCCTTGCCGGATCACCTCCTTGATCCAGTGCCACCTGGCTACGTTGAAAGTCCTCTATTCCCAGACGTATAGACGTAAGAGCATTTTCTTGCAGTTTATCGGCATCTAAGTCCAGCGTCGCCATCTTCTACTCCCCTAGTTTTATTTGTAATTAATCAAGTGTTTTCATTGCAATATAGCAGAGCTTTTGCAAAGCAAAGGCAATCTGCCTTAGGGGCTTGAGTTGTCCGTCAGTGCTTCCAAAATCATCCTTTTTTCTCCTGTTGCCGCCGATGCAACTGAAGACGCTCCAGCGCTGCGATGGGGGTTCGAGGCTGAGCGGTAGGGAGAGGGGGCGGAAAGAGTAGGGAAAATGCACTTAATCGTTTAGATCCGCTAATTGACTCAAAAGTCAGAATTATTCTTATAAATATAGCAATTGAATCGCACTCATTCAGCTCGAACCGTTTGTAAGTTCGCAATGGAATATCACAATATTCAGCAAACTTTCGTTGGCTTAGTGATAATTTTTTTCGTTCAAGTCGTACAAGATCCGCAAGGCGGCCCCTCACTACATGGCTCTCAACACCGTTTGGAAAATTGAATCTGTCTTCCATTATTGAATAGTGCCAGATTTGGCACCAAAATTAGCGGGAAGTTTGAATTATCCACAGTTCGTTGTTTCAGGTGCATATAATTCGCCAACCCCTGGCAAATTGTTTTTAGAAAACAACGGCCGAAATGGCTTTAAGGATTTGTATGGTCGCCTTCAAGGCCTTGGCCGTCTCGCTGGACCCGCCCATGATTTTTTTCAGCGGGCCGGTCAGCTTGTCCAGCGCTGCAAACGTCACCTGTAACTTCAAATCCCGACCAGCCATCTATTCCGCTCCGCTTCGCTGCCTGGCGCGTTCGCGCCAGGCCATCAGTTCATCAATCGTAAAGCCGTCCATTGCTGCCGGCGTCCAGTGGAAGACGCCGGCAATGTCGGCCATGGCGTCTTCTACTTCGCCGGGGATACCGAAAGACGATCGGCTTTGCTCGCCAAAAAACCGGCAACCTCGGCGCCCACGGCCAAGCGCCCGCGCTGGCGCGGGCAGGGTGGTGATGGTGATTACGCCGCGATGCGCGAGGCGAAGTCGGCCAGGTAGCGGTCGGTAATGCGCTGCTGGAATTTCAGGTTTTCCAGCGGCGGCACGGGCGTGTACCAGGCCGTGCACGAATTCGACAAGGGCCGCGTGTTTCACCTCATGGAACCGGACGTCAACCAGGAGCTGTACGGCGTGCCGCAGTACTTGAGCGCGCTGCAATCGGCCTGGCTCAACGAGGCGGCCACCCTGTTTCGCCGCAAGTACTACAAGAACGGCTCGCACGCCGGTTTCGTGTTCTACATGACGGACGCCGCGGCCAACACGCAGGACGTGGACAACCTGCGCCAGGCCATGCGCGACAGCAAGGGGCCGGGCAACTTCCGCAACCTGTTCATGTACGCGCCGAACGGCAAGAAGGACGGTATCCAGATTTTGCCGGTGTCGGACGTGGCCGCGAAAGACGAGTTTTTCAACATCAAGAGCGTCACGCGCGACGACCAGCTGGCCGCGCACCGCGTGCCGCCGCAGCTGATGGGCATCTTGCCAAACAATGCCGGCGGCTTCGGCGCCGTCGAACCGGCCGCGCGCGTATTCGCTCGCAATGAGCTGGTGCCCCTGCAGGCGCAGTTCGAAGCGATCAACGAGTGGGCCGGCGTGGAAGTGGTGCGTTTCGCCCCGTATGACCTGGCCACAGGCGGGGAGGGCGCGGCATGAGCGATCATATCGACAACACGGACAAGATCATCTTCGCGGAGGTGGCGCGGGGCCTGGCTGCCGTGCGCCGCCGGCCCGCCCTGGTGGCGCACGGCTGCTGCCACTACTGCGACGAGGCACTGGCGCCCGCGCTACTGTTCTGCGATGTGGACTGCCGCGATGACTACGAGAAGGAACAGGCGGCCAAGGCGCGCGCCGGCCGCGCGGGGTGACCGCCACGCCTCGATAGCTGGCAGGGCAGGGCAGCGACAGTTCCACCGCGCCAGAGCACCCCAGCCACCGCGCAAGCCGCCCATGAGGCGGCTTTTTCACGACCTGACGATTGATGTTGCTATGGATGCAAGAAAAAGCCCCATTTCGGCCCGGCGCGCGCAGTTGTCCCCCCTCCACACCTGCCCGCTATATAGGGCTCTTTTGACTCAAATTTGCGCCATGGCCGAAGGCGCATGAGGACTGGCGCGGCGGGGCGAAGAGGGGGCATGCGATTTGACGCATTTTGACGCACTTTGAGCGACTTTTCGTGCGGGTAGTGCTGCCGCGTAGAAACGGCGTTATTTTTTGCTCTGAGAGCGTGTATGCGCCTGTCGTTCGCCTTCAACTGGAGTGGTCTGTTTGGCGATGTGTCCAGGACATCGTGCTGATGATGCCCCTTAATTGTATGTATAATTGGTATTGAAATACTACAATTGCTCTAGCTACCGCCACCGATGAGCTAAAGTATTGTCCATTAGAGTATGTTTGCCATAGGCATTCTCGTTGTAACTAGTCAATTAAATTCAAGACAGATGGCCATGGTAACCCAACGCTCCCCGCAACGAGTCATGATCGTTGACGATAATCGTGATGCCGCTGATCTGATATCTGAATTCCTTATGATGTTAGGGTATGAAGCGATACCCGTTTATAGTGGAATTGATGCCCTTGAGAGGGCAGAGACATTCGACCCCAATGTTATATTTCTTGATTTGGGTATGCCCAAGATGAATGGTTTGCAAGTGGCCTTCGCTCTAAAGCAGACTTCAAAATTTCGGGATGTCCGGCTCATTGCACTTACGGCATGGGGGGATGAGTCGACGAGGGCTCAAACATTAGCTATCGGATTCGACCATCATCTAGTGAAACCAGCCGACCTGAATGAAATTCTGAAGCTATTGGATTCGTGCGCTTAAAGTAAGCATGGAGACAATCGTTAGGTGAAAAAAAGGCTGTCATTTTGTTGTCATTCCTAGGCTAATACAGCCCAAAAACAACCCAAATAATGACAGCCTTGTTCTTGCTAACTACTTGATTTTAAACAATTCAGTGGTGGAGACGGCGGGAATCGAACCCGCGTCCGCAAGCACTCCACAGACAGTTCTACATACTTAGCACTATCATTTAATTTAACTCAGCCAGCACGGATGTGCACGTTATGGGCAAGCGAGTTACCTATTATTTAGTCGGACGCTAAGTAACCCAGCATACGACGAGTCCCTGTAAATGACTCTAGAGCTTTTGACGGCCCACCCCAGGGACGAGGTGTTCTAGAGCTAACAGCGATTAAGCTGCCAGTGCGTACGAGTTATCGTTTGCAGTTAAGTTTTTTCTGGGTGTATTTACGAGGTAACCAGCCCTCGGTATGCCCTGCGCTGCTTTGCAACCCACGTCGAAACCAGGTCGTCCCCACAGAACCTTCATTGTAGCGCAATCTTCATACTCTTGCATGATGCATTCGCGCCATCGACGTGAGGGGGCTGAACCGACGGATCAGGCTCCGGCTTTCCGCCGTGAAAAGGCATGCGCCTCAAGCTGCCAGTTGCCGCTCCTGCGCCGCCTTCACCACCACGCTCACCAGTTCCAGCAAGGCTTGCGGCGTGTCCAGCAGGTGGTCGGCGTTCCAGTGCTGCGGCTCGACGGGGCCGCAGTAGCCCCAGGCGCAGGCCACCGTGCGCATGCCGGCGGCGCGGCCGGCCTGGATGTCGCGCAGGTCGTCGCCCACGTACCAGCAATCCTGCGGCGCCAGGTCCAGACGGCGGGCCGCTTCCAGCAGGGGGGCGGGGTGGGGTTTCGGGTGCGCCATGGTGTCGCCCGAGATCACGCAGCCGGCCGCGCCCAGGCCGATCTGGCCGACCAGCGGATCGGTGAAGCGGGCCGCCTTGTTGGTGACCACGCCCCAGGCCAGGCCCAAGGCTTGCAGCCCTTCCAGCAGGGCGGGGATGCCGTCGAACAAACGGCTTTCCACCGCCAGGGCCGCTTCGTAGTTGGAAAGAAAAGCGTCTTTCAGGGCTTCGTAGCCGATTTCGCCGGGCGCGATGCCATACGACGCGCCTATCATGCCGCGCGCGCCGGCCGAGGCGGTGGGGCGCAGGATGTCGTACGGGGTCGGCGCCAGGCCGGCGCGCGAACGCAGCAGGTTGATGGCGGCCGCCAGGTCGGGCGCGGTGTCGGCCAGGGTGCCGTCAAGGTCGAACAGGATGGCGCGCGGGGCTGGCAGGAGGTCTGTGGTCATGGCGGCAATTGTGTCAAGTAGGAATGAAAAATGGCGGCCGCAGCCGCCTTGTTTTGTGCGTGATGGTTACACGGGCCGGGTGCAGGCCACCAAATAATTGACGCTGGTGTCGTTATTAAGTGAGTAAATCTTGGTCAAGGGATTGTAGCCCATGCCGCGCATGCTGTTGACGTCCAGGCCGGCGCTGCGCACGTACTGCGACAGTTCCGCCGGGGTGATGAATTTGTCGTAGTCGTGCGTGCCCTTGGGCAGCAGGCGCAGGATATATTCCGCCCCCAGGATGGCGAACAGATAGGCTTTCGGGTTGCGGTTCAGGGTCGACAGGAAGACGTGGCCGCCCGGCTTCACCAGCGTCGCGCAGGCCTTGACGATGGCGGCCGGGTCCGGCACGTGCTCGAGCATTTCCATGCAGGTGACGACGTCGTACTGGCCCGGCTCTTCCTCGGCCATGGCTTCGGCGGCGATCAGCTTGTAGCGCACCTTGGCGCCCGATTCCAGGCTGTGCAGGTCGGCCACTTTCAGGGCCTTGTCGGACAGGTCGATGCCCGTCACGTCGGCACCCTTGCGGGCCATCGATTCGGCCAGGATGCCGCCGCCGCAGCCGATGTCGATCACGCGCTTGCCGGCCAGCGGCACTTTCGCGTTGATCCATTCCAGGCGCAGGGGGTTAATTTCGTGCAGGGGACGAAACTCGGAAGTGGGGTCCCACCAGCGGTGGGCCAGCTCACTGAATTTTTGGATTTCAAGAGGGTCGGCGTTCATAGGTCGAATAATAGCGGCAATTTTACAATTGGGCAGCCACGGACGAAAAAAAACCCCGCCGTAGCGGGGTTTTTTCATGCAGTCCTTGACTTGCGCGGTAACTTGCGGCAAGCGTCCGGTTAGCGGCTCAGCTATTACTTGTTGCGGGTACCGACAACTTCGATTTCCACGCGACGGTTTTTAGCACGGCCTTCAGCGTTAGCGTTGCTAGCGACTGGTTGTTTTTCGCCTTTGCCTTCGGTGTACACGCGGTTGCTTTCAACGCCTTTGGAAACCAGGTAGGCTTTGACAGCATCAGCACGACGTACCGACAGTTTTTGGTTGTAAGCATCGGTGCCGACGGAGTCGGTGTGACCCACAGCGATGATGACTTCCAGGTTGATGCCGCCCAGTTGTGCGGTCAGCTCGTCCAGCTTGGCTTTGCCTTCTGGCTTCAGCGTCGCTTTGTCGAAATCGAAGAATGCATCAGCAGCGAAGCTGACTTTTTCCGAGGTAGGAGCAACGACGACTGGTGCTGGTACCACGACGGCTGGTGCTGGAGCAACGACTGGTGGCGGAGGTGGAGCCACGCATTTGCCGTCTTGCAGAGTTTCTGGCTCTACGCACAGGGGTACGTCGCAACCTGGCACCGCGTCAGCAGGTGTCCAGTAACCGGTACGCCAGCACAGGCCGAATGGGTCACGCACGATAACGCCGCGAGCATCTTGCACGTAAGCGCTTTTTGGGCTTGGTGCTTTGATGTCAGTAGTAACTGGCGCGAACGGTGGGGAGGTTGGGGTTTGGGCCGAAGCCGAGCCAGCAATCACTGCGGATGCAGCGAAAAACAGCGTTACAAATTTATTCATTCTTTTTTCCTTTCGGGGGGTGATATCCGCAGAACAACACTGCGCTACTGGTGCTACGTGCCAAGATTTTATCATGTAGACCATATGCGCTCGTTTCAGATTGCGAAACTAGCAATTAACTTCCCAGTCATTTTGCCACACGCATCAGGGGCACACGACCGTGGTTAAATCAAAGCTTGCCCGATTTTAGACCGCACGTTGTTTTTGCGCAACGGAAATGCCCATTTGTAACGCGTCTGTAACAATTGATCGCTTTTTTTGCCACTTTTAAGGGCAGAAGTGTTGAACTGATATTGCCATTGTGCATTATCGACAAGCAGCCACGCACACTGACGGTGCAAACTGACAATATTGCTGGTCTGGCCAATTTGTACAGTGAGCGGGGCGCGCATGCTAAAATCGTGCGCTTGACTGTTACGATTACCAAACAAAAAGTGCACGGCGGCGCGGCATGGCCTGGACGTACCGACGGTACGGCTGGCGGCTTTGTCCCTGTCCTGTCCATTTTTTGCTTGGCACTCCGCCATAACAGCCACCCAGGATATGCAGTATTGCGTCATACATTGCGTAGCAGATAAGTTAACCACAGCCTGAGAGCAGTCGAACCGCCAATGGATCAATTCGCAAAAGAAACAATTCCAATTTCCCTCGAAGAAGAGATGCGCAAGAGTTACCTCGATTACGCCATGAGCGTGATCGTCGGGCGCGCCTTGCCGGATGCGCGCGATGGCTTGAAGCCAGTGCACCGCCGCGTCTTGTTCGCGATGCATGAAATGAACAACGTGTGGAACCGCCCTTACGTCAAGTGCGCCCGCGTGGTCGGCGAAACCATGGGTAAGTATCACCCCCACGGCGACGCCTCGATCTACGACACCTTGGTGCGCATGGCGCAAGATTTTTCGCTGCGTTACACCCTCGTCGATGGCCAGGGCAACTTCGGTTCCGTTGACGGCGACGCCGCCGCCGCGATGCGCTACACCGAGTGCCGCCTGGACAAGATCGCCGCCGAGCTGCTGGCCGATATCGACAAGGACACCGTCGACTTCCAGCCCAACTATGACGGCAAGGAAAAGGAACCGACGGTCTTGCCGACGAAGATCCCGAACCTGCTGATCAATGGCTCGTCCGGTATCGCGGTCGGCATGGCGACGAACATTCCGCCGCACAACATCACCGAAGTGATCGATGGCGCGCTGCACGTGCTGCGCAATCCGGAATGCACGATCGATGAACTGATCGAGCTCATTCCCGCGCCCGATTTTCCGACCGCCGGCATCATCTACGGCGTGTCCGGCGTGCGCGACGGCTACCGCACGGGCCGTGGCCGCGTGGTCATGCGCGCCAAGACGCACTTTGAAGAATACGGCAAGGATGGCGGCCGCATCGCCATCATCGTTGACGAGCTGCCATTCCAGGTCAACAAGAAATCCTTGCTCGAACGCATCGCCGAAAACGTGCGCGACAAGAAGCTGGACGGCATTTCCGACATCCGCGACGAGTCCGACAAGTCGGGCATGCGCGTAGTGATCGAGCTGAAACGCGGCGAAGTGCCGGAAGTGGTGCTCAACAATCTGTACAAGCAGACCCAGTTGCAAGACACCTTCGGCATGAACATGGTGGCGCTGGTCGATGGCCAGCCGAAGCTGCTGAACCTCAAGCAGATGCTGCAATGCTTCCTGTCGCACCGCCGCGAAGTCGTCACGCGCCGCACCGTGTTCGAACTGCGCAAGGCGCGCGAACGCGGCCACGTGCTCGAAGGCCTGGCCGTTGCCCTGGCCAACATCGATGACTTCATCGCCATCATCAAGGCCGCGCCGACGCCGCCGATCGCCAAGGTCGAGCTGATGGCGCGTCCATGGGATTCGTCCGTCGTGCGCGAAATGCTGGCCCGCACGGGCGACGGCAATACGCCAGGCGGCGTGGATGCCTATCGTCCGGAAAACCTGCCGAAGCACTACGGCATGCAGGCCGATGGCCTGTACAAGCTGTCGGACGACCAGGCGCAGGAAATCCTGCAGATGCGTCTGCAACGCCTGACCGGTCTGGAGCAGGACAAGATCGTCAACGAGTACAAGGACGTGATGGCGCACATCGCCGACTTGCTCGACATCCTGGCCAAGCCGGAGCGCGTCACCGTCATCATCACCGATGAAATGACCCTGGCGAAAAACGAATACGGCGTCGGCAACAAGGACGTGCGCCGCTCGCAGATCGAACTGAACGCGACCGACCTGGAAACGGAAGACCTGATTACGCCGCAGGACATGGTCGTGACCCTGTCGCACACCGGCTACATGAAGGCGCAGCCGATTTCCGAATACCGCGCGCAAAAACGCGGTGGCCGCGGCAAGCAGGCGATGGCGACGAAAGAGGAAGACTGGATCGACCAGCTGTTCATCGCCAATACGCACGACTACATCCTGTGCTTCTCGGATCGTGGCCGCATGTACTGGCTGAAGGTATGGGAAGTGCCGCAAGGCTCGCGCAACTCGCGCGGCAAGCCGATCGTCAACATGTTCCCGCTGCAGGACAACGAAAAGATCACCGTGATCCTGCCGCTGTCGGGCGAGAATCGCACCTTCCCGGAAGACCATTACGTCTTCATGTCGACCAGCCTGGGTACCGTGAAAAAGACGCCGCTGAAGGACTTCAGCAATCCACGCAAGGCCGGCATCATCGCGGTCGACCTGGACGACGGCGACTTCCTGATTGGCGCCGCGCTGACCGATGGCCAGCACGACGTGATGCTGTTCTCCGATTCGGGCAAGGCAGTGCGCTTCGACGAAAACGATGTGCGTCCGATGGGCCGTACGGCGCGCGGCGTGCGCGGCATGAACCTGGAAGAAGGGCAGCACGTGATCGCCCTGCTGGTGGCCGAGAACGAGCAGCAGTCGGTGCTGACGGCCACGGAAAACGGCTACGGCAAGCGTACGCCGATCACCGAGTACACGCGCCATGGCCGTGGCACGAAAGGCATGATCGCCATCCAGACCAGCGAGCGTAACGGTAAAGTGGTTGCCGCGACCCTGGTCGACACCAGCGATGAAATCATGCTGATCACCACCGGTGGCGTGCTGATCCGCACCCGCGTGTCGGAAATCCGCGAGATGGGCCGCGCGACGCAGGGCGTGACCCTGATCGCCGTGGAAGACGGCACCAAGCTGTCCGGCCTGCAGCGCGTGGTGGAGACGGATATCGACGAAGTCGAGCTGACGACGGAGGCGGGCACGGATGCCGCGCCGGCGCCGGCTGAACCAGCCGAACCTGTCGACCCGGCCCAGCCGGAGTAAGATGATTGGGGCTCTTTCGGGAGCCCCAATTGCTATTGGCGCGCCATGTGCGCCGCCAGCAGCGTTTCGTAGGTCGGGTTAGCCCGTCGGGCGTAACCCGACATGCATCGCCGGCACTGTCTATTTACAAGTCACTCAACATCCCGCAAGCCATGAGAAAAATCGTCGCCACCTTCTTCGCCGCGTTTTCGCTGGCCTTCCTTGCGACCCTGCCGGCCCTGGCCCAGAGCGCGCAAGCCACGCCGGCCCGCCAGGCAGCGCCCAGCCCCGCCATGAAAGTGGCCGTGCGGCGCATGCTCGACGCGATGCAGTTCCCGCAACTGACGCGCAATATCTTCGACCAGATGCTGCAATCGGTGCCGGCCATGATCCGCCAGTCGGCGCAGCAGCAAATCAGCATGGATCCGAAGCTCGATGCGCAGCGCAAGGCGCGCGCGCTGGCCAACGCCGAGGAAGAGATCCCCCTGGCCATCGCCACCCTGACGCAGGTGCTGGCCGACCCGACCCTGATCGAGGAACTGGGCGACGAGATGGTGCCGCTGTACGCGCGCTTTTACACGGTGCAGGAAGTCGAGCAGCTGACAGCGTTCTACCAGACACCGCTGGGACGCAAGATGCTCTCCACCATGCCGCAGCTGTCGGCCGAATCGATGGCCATCAGCCAGCGCGTGCTGATTCCGCGCGTGAACGCCGTGCTGGACCAGGTCATGCGGGCGGCCACGCAGTCGCCTCAATAATTCCCATTTTTGCCAAGGACCGTATCGTGAGCCACATCTATAATTTTTCCGCCGGCCCTGCCGTGCTGCCCAAGGAAGTGCTGGCGCAAGCGGCAGCCGAGATGCAGGACTGGCATGGCAGCGGCATGTCGGTGATGGAAATGAGCCACCGTGGTCCCGAGTTCATCTCCATCTACCAACAGGCCGTGGCCGACCTGCGCGAGCTGCTGGCCGTGCCGCAGAACTACAAGATCCTGTTCCTGCAGGGCGGTGGCCTGGGCGAGAACGCCATCATTCCCATGAACCTGGTGGGCCATGGCGCCACCCAGCCGGTGACCGTCGACTTCGTGCACACGGGTTCGTGGTCGGGCAAGTCGATCCAGGAAGCGGCCAAGTATGCCAACGTGAACGTGGCGGCATCGTCCAAGGCCGCCCATTTCACGGGCGTGCCGCCCGTCTCCGAATGGCAGCTGACGCCAGGCGCCGCCTACCTGCACATCTGCACCAATGAGACCATCGATGGCGTGGAATTCCAGCAGGCGCCAGCCGTGCCGGCAGGCACCACCATCGTGGCCGACATGTCTTCGCACATCCTGTCGCGCGTGATCGACGTGTCGCAGTACGGCGTCATCTTCGGCGGCGCGCAAAAAAATATCGGACCGGCCGGCCTGACGGTGGTCATCGTGCGCGAAGACTTGCTGGGCAAGGCGCTGCCGATCTGCCCGTCCGCTTTCGACTGGACCATCGTGGCCGAACATGAGTCGATGTACAACACGCCGCCCACCTACGGCATCTATATCGCCGGCCTGGTTTTCCAGTGGCTCAAACGCCAGGGTGGCGTTGCAGCCATGGAACAGCGTAATATTGAGAAAGCGGCTCTGCTGTACGCGGCGCTCGACGCGGACGACTTCTACCAGAACCGGGTCGCCCCTGAATACCGCTCGCGCATGACCATCCCGTTCTACCTGCGCGATGAAAGTCTGAACGACGCATTCCTGGCCGGCGCCAAGCAGCGCGGCCTGCTGCAACTGAAGGGCCACAAGTCCGTCGGCGGCATGCGTGCATCGATCTATAACGCGATGCCGATCGAGGGCGTGCAAGCCTTAGTGAATTATCTGAACGAGTTTGCCGGACGCTAGAACGCCTGCCAAAAAGTCCAGGGCGCTGTTGCATTGCCTTGCCGTACCTTCGTACTGCCAGCGGCAACGCGCCTAGCCCTGATCATTTTGTCCGGCATTCTCATGAATATGCGCGCCGGCCCGCCGCCGGCGCAGGCCGCGCGGCAATGATTGAAGTACAGCTGACCAAACAAACCAACCATGACCGATAAATTGAAACCGCTGCGCGAACAGATCGATGTGATCGACGCGCAAATCCTCGAGCTGCTGAACCGCCGCGCGCAAATCGCCCAGGAAGTGGGCCATGTGAAGGCCGAGACCCAGGCGCCCGTGTTCCGTCCCGAGCGCGAGGCGCAAGTGCTGCGCGGCGTGGCCGAGCGCAACCCCGGTCCCATGGGCGACCGCGAAGTGCAAACCATCTTCCGCGAAATCATGTCGTCCTGCCGCTCGCTGGAGAAACGGGTTACCGTGGCCTATCTTGGCCCGGCCGGCACCTTCAGCGAGCAGGCCGTGTATCAGCAGTTCGGCAGCGCCGTCGAAGGCTTGCCGTGCGCGTCCATCGATGAAGTATTCCGTTCCGCCGAAGCGGGGACGGCGGACTTCGGCGTCGTGCCGATCGAGAACTCCTCGGAAGGCGCCGTCAACCGCACCCTCGACATGATGCTGCAGACGAGTCTCATCATCAGCGGCGAGGTGGCGATCGCCGTGCACCACAGCCTGATGACGAAGAGCGGCAACATGGATGGCGTCACGTCCATCTGCGCCCATTCGCAGGCGCTGGCGCAGTGCCAGGTGTGGCTGAACCAGAATTACCCGCACATCGAGCGCCGCGCCGTGGCCTCGAACGCCGAGGCGGCGCGCATGGCCGGCGAAGATGGCACGGTGGCCGCCATCGCCAGCGAACTGGCCGGCGCGCAGTACAAGCTGGGCGTGGTGAAAGGGCATATCCAGGACGACCCGCACAACCGCACGCGCTTTGCCGTCGTCGGCACCTTGCAGACGGCGCCGTCCGGCAAGGACCAGACCTCGCTGGTACTGGCCGTGCCGAACAAGGCGGGCGCCGTGTACCAGCTGCTGGCGCCCCTGGCCAGGCACGGCGTGTCGATGACGCGCTTCGAGTCGCGCCCGGCGCGCATGGGCAGCTGGGAGTATTATTTCTATGTCGACGTGGAAGGCCACGTGCACGACGCCGCCGTCGCCCAGGCGCTGGGCGAGCTGCAGAGCAATGCGGCATTTTTCAAGGTGCTGGGGTCGTATCCGGTCAGTCTGTGACTTCGATTGATGCCGGTGGTGGTGTCGGATTACGCTCCGCTAATCCGACCTACCCGACATACGGTAAGCTGTAGGTTGGGTTAGCGCAGCGTAACCCAATAAAAACCACCAGCCTGATCATTCACCAACTTTTAAAGAACACCATGTCTAAAAATATCGGTCCAGAATACGTCCGCGCCATCGCCCCTTACCAGAGCGGCAAGCCGATCGCGGAAGTCGCGCGTGAATTTGGCCTCGACGAGGCAGCCATCGTCAAGCTGGCGTCGAATGAAAACCCGTACGGCATGCCGGCATCGGCCAAGCAGGCGATGATCGCCGCCATCGATGACCTGGGCCGCTACCCGGACGCCAACGGCTTTGACCTGAAGGCCGTGCTGTCGAAGCGCTATGACGTGCCGGCCGACTGGATCACCCTCGGCAACGGCAGCAACGATATCCTGGAAATCGCCGCGCACGCGTTCGTGCAGCATGGCCAGTCCGTCGTGTATTCGCAGTATTCGTTCGCCGTGTATGCGCTGGCCACGCAAGGCCTGGGCGCGCGCCACATCGTCGTGCCGGCGCAAGCCTACGGCCATGACCTCGACGCCATGGCGGCGGCGATTGCCGACGACACGCGCCTGGTCTTCATCGCCAACCCGAACAACCCGACCGGCACCTTCCTGACGGCCGCGCAGCTGGAAGCGTTCCTCAAAAAAGTGCCGACGCACGTCGTCGTCGTGCTGGACGAGGCCTACAACGAATTCCTGTCCGCCGACGACCAGTACGAGTCGACGGCGTGGGTGCGCCAGTATCCGAACCTGGTGGTGTCGCGCACCCTGTCGAAGGCGTACGGCCTGGCCGGTTTGCGCATCGGTTTCGCCATCGCCCAGCCGGCGCTGACGGACCTGATGAACCGCATCCGCCAGCCGTTCAACGTCAACTCGCTGGCGCAGGCGGCCGCGATTGCCGCCCTGAACGACAAGGCCTTCCTGGAGCAGAGCGCGCGCAACAACGCTGCCGGCTACCAGCAGTTCACGGAGGCGTTTGCGCAACTGGGCCTGGAATTCGTGCCGTCGCACGGCAATTTCGTGCTGGTGAAAGTGGGCGACGACGATGAAGCGGGCGCGCGCGTCAACCTCGCGCTGCTCAAGCAGGGCGTGATCGTGCGTCCCGTGGGCAGCTATGGTTTGCCGCAATGGCTGCGCATTTCCATCGGCCTGCCGCAGGAAAACGCCATCTTCATCGCCGCGCTGACGAAAGCGCTGGCCTGACGATATGACGACGCCTGCACTGAACAAGGTAGTTATCTTTGGCGTAGGCCTGATCGGCGGCTCGTTCGCGCGCGCCCTCAAGCACGCGGGCGCGGTCGGCACGGTAGTTGGCATGGGCCGCTCGCCGGCGTCGATGGCGCGCGCGCTCGAACTGGGCATCATCGACGCGATCGGCGGCGACATGGCGCAAGCTTTGCATGGCGCCGACCTGGTGCTGCTGGCTGCGCCCGTGGCGCAGACGGGCGCCATCCTGGCATCCATCGCGCCGCACCTGCAGCCGGGCACCATCGTCACCGATGCGGGCAGCACGAAGAGCGACGTGGTGGCGGCCGCGCGCGCGGCCCTCGGTGGCAAGGTCGGGCAATTCGTGCCCGGCCACCCCATCGCGGGCCGCGAGACGAACGGTCCCGATGCCGCCATCATCGACCTGTATCAAGGCAAGAAAGTGGTGCTCACGCCGCTGGCGGAAAACGCCGCGCTTGATGTGGAGCGGGTGGCGGCCGCATGGCGCGCCTGCGGCGCCATCCTGCACATCTTGAGCCCCGAAGAACATGACAAGGTGTTTGCCGCCGTCAGCCACCTGCCGCATCTGCTGGCCTTTGCGCTGGTCGACGACATCGCCAACAAACCGCACGCGGGCCTGCTGTTTCAATACGCGGCCAGCGGCTTTCGCGACTTTACGCGCATCGCCGGCTCATCGCCGGAAATGTGGCGCGACATCAGCCTGGCCAACCAGCCGGCGCTGCTGCACGAACTGGACGCCTACCTGGCGCAGTTGACGACCTTGCGCGCCCATCTGGCCGCCAACGACGGCGCCGCCATCGAGGGTGTGTACGCGAACGCCCAGCACGCGCGGCAGCAATGGATCGAGGCGATTGAAACGGCGGAAGTTCCAGCCGCGCCCACACGATAAATACTCAAGGATTCCAGCATGACCCAGACCAAGCACTACCCCCACCACATCGATCTGAAACCGGTAATGCACGTCGAAGGCACGGTGCGTCTGCCCGGCTCGAAAAGCATTTCCAACCGCGTGCTGCTGCTGGCCGCGCTGGCCAAGGGCAAGACGAAGATCGTCGACCTGCTGGCATCCGACGACACCTTCGTCATGCTCACGGCACTGACGTCGCTGGGCGTGAAATGGACGCAGGACGAGCTGCAGGGCGACCCGGCCACCGCGCACCAGATCCACCACGTGGAAGGCTGCGGCGGCGTCTTCCCGCACCACGAGGCGGACCTGTTCATGGGCAATGCCGGCACGGCCATCCGTCCGCTGACGGCGGCCCTGGCCGTGATCGGCGGCGACTACACCCTGCACGGCGTGTCGCGCATGCACGAGCGCCCCATCGGCGACCTGGTCGACGCGCTGAACGCCGTCGGCACGCAGATCGAATACACGGGTGAGCAGGGTTTCCCGCCGCTGCGCATCCGCCGCGGCCACATTCATGCGCAGCGCATCGCCGTGCGCGGCAATGTGTCGAGCCAGTTCCTGACGGCCCTCTTGATGGTGGCGCCGCTGATGGCGCGCGACCATGCGGTGACTATCGACGTGACGGGCGAGCTGATCTCGAAGCCCTACATTGAAATCACCCTGAACCTGATGCGCCGTTTCGGTGTGACGGTCGAGCATGACGGCTGGCAGTCGTTCACCGTGCAGCCGGGCCAGCAATACCAGAGCCCTGGCACCATCCACGTCGAAGGCGACGCCTCGTCGGCATCGTACTTCCTGGCGGCCGGCGCCATCGGCGGCGGTCCCGTGCGCGTGGAAGGCGTGGGGCGCGACAGCATCCAGGGCGACGTGCGTTTCGTCGAAGCCTTGCAGCAGATGGGCGCGACCATCACCATGGGCGAGAACTGGATCGAGGCGCGCTCGAACGGCCCCTTGAAAGCCGTCGACATGGATTTCAACCACATTCCCGATGCGGCCATGACGATCGCCGTGGCCGCCCTGTATGCGGACGGCACCTCGACCTTGCGCAACATCGCCAGCTGGCGGGTGAAGGAAACGGACCGCCTGGCCGCCATGGCGACGGAATTGCGCAAGCTGGGCGCGGAAGTGGAAGAGGGCGCCGACTACCTGCGCGTGACGCCGCCGGCTGAAATCCAGGCTGCCACCATCGACACGTATGACGACCACCGCATGGCCATGTGCTTTTCGCTCGCTTCGCTGGACGGTGCCGCCCGCCGCGGCAACGAGATGCGCATCAACGACCCGAAATGCGTGGCCAAGACCTTCCCCGAGTATTTCGCCGCGTTCGCGGGGATTGCCAAGGATAGTCTTATTTAACCGAAATCCGGGGTCAGACCCTCTCCACCAGTAACGCCAGTTCAGGCGTTGACTCGAGTGGGGGTCTGACCCCAGCCCTAACGGGTTTAGTTTTTTTAAAGTGACAAAATAATGCCGACCTCTCACATCCCAGTCATCGCCATCGACGGCCCCACCGCTTCCGGCAAGGGCACGGTGGCGCACCGCGTGGCCGACAAGCTGGGCTTTCATTATCTGGACTCGGGCGCGCTGTACCGCCTGACGGCCCTGTCGGCCCTGCGCCGCGGCACGGACTTGCGCGATGAGCACGCGCTGGCCAAGCTGGCCGAGCACCTGCCATGCCACTTCGCCGGTGGCGAAATCCTGCTGGCCAACGAAAACGTCACCGAGCAGATCCGTGCCGAAGAGGTGGGCAATACGGCGTCGAAAATTGCCGTGTTGCCAACGGTGCGCCATGCGCTCGTCGGTTTGCAGCTGGGCTTTCGCAAGACGCCGGGCCTGGTGGCCGACGGGCGCGACATGGGCACGGTGATCTTTCCGCACGCCCCGCTGAAGGTGTTTCTCACGGCCAGCGTTGAGGCGCGCGCGCAACGGCGCTACAAGCAATTGATAGACAAGGGTTTTTCTGCTAATATGGAAGACCTTCTGATGGATTTGCAGGCGCGGGACGAACGTGATACTCACCGTGCGATTGCGCCGCTGGTTCCCGCGGAAGGGGCGCATGTCCTCGATACCTCGGCAATGACGGCTGATGAAGCCGTTGAAACCGTGTTGAAATGGTATGCGTCAGTTGCAAAATAGTGTGATTACTATGCTATGTGGTGCCCGTTGACGGCTCCTGGCCTGTCCGGGTGTGTCAAAAACCTAACCCAGTTTAAGTCGCATCGTGCGATCTCTGCTGGATAACCTGTGTGAACCCTATGTCTACTGTTACAACTAACGAATCTACCGGTATGGAAAGTTTTGCTGCGCTCTTCGAGGAATCGTTGTCGCGTCAAGATATGCGCTCCGGCGAAGTTATTTCCGCTGAAGTCGTGCGCCTCGACCACAATTTCGTGATCGTGAACGCTGGCCTCAAATCCGAAGCATTCATCCCTGTCGAAGAATTCAAGAACGACCACGGCGAACTGGAAGTCAAAGTTGGTGACTTCGTTTCCGTGGCGATCGAATCGCTGGAAAACGGTTTCGGCGATACCATCCTGTCGCGCGATAAAGCCAAGCGTCTGGCTTCGTGGCTGGCTCTGGAAAAAGCGATGGAATCGGGCGAAATCGTCGTCGGTACCGTCAATGGTAAAGTCAAAGGCGGTCTGACCGTGTTGACCAACGGCATCCGCGCATTCCTGCCGGGCTCGCTGGTTGATACCCGTCCTGTCAAAGACACCACCCCATTCGAAGGCAAAACCCTCGAATTCAAAGTGATCAAGCTGGATCGCAAGCGTAACAACGTGGTTCTGTCCCGCCGCGCCGTCATCGAAGCTTCGATGGGCGAAGAGCGTCAGAAACTGATGGAAACGCTGAAAGAAGGCACGGTCGTGACCGGCGTCGTCAAAAATATCACCGACTACGGCGCGTTCGTGGATCTGGGCGGTATCGATGGCCTGCTGCACATCACCGACCTGGCATGGCGCCGTGTACGTCACCCGTCGGAAGTTCTGACGGTTGGCCAGGAAATTACCGCCAAGGTCCTGAAGTACGATCAAGAGAAAAACCGTGTTTC
The DNA here is from genome assembly GCF_051380655.1 of Janthinobacterium amylolyticum. Taxonomy (NCBI): domain Bacteria; kingdom Pseudomonadati; phylum Pseudomonadota; class Betaproteobacteria; order Burkholderiales; family Oxalobacteraceae; genus Janthinobacterium; species Janthinobacterium amylolyticum. The sequence continues at coordinate 196,363 of NZ_JBNYXL010000003.1, read as the reverse complement.
GCTGGGCGTGAAACAACTGGGCGACGATCCTTGGACCGGTCTGTCCCGTCGTTACCCACAAAGCACCCGTCTGTTCGGTAAAGTAACGAACCTGACCGACTACGGCGCGTTCGTTGAAGTGGAACAGGGTATCGAAGGTCTGGTACACGTTTCCGAAATGGACTGGACGAACAAAAACGTTGCTCCTAACAAAGTTGTCCAACTGGGCGACGAAGTAGAAGTGATGGTTCTGGAAATCGACGAAGAGCGTCGTCGTATTTCGCTGGGCATGAAACAGTGCAAAGCCAATCCATGGGACGACTTCGGTGTTACCCATAAGAAAGGTGACAAAGTCCGCGGCGCGATCAAATCGATCACCGACTTCGGCGTGTTCATCGGCCTGGCCGGCAACATCGACGGTCTGGTGCACCTGTCCGACCTGTCCTGGACCGAAACCGGCGAAGAAGCCGTGCGTCGCTTCAAGAAAGGTGACGAACTGGAAGCCATCGTTCTGGCCATCGACGTTGAGCGCGAGCGCGTTTCCCTGGGCGTCAAGCAACTGGAAGGTGACCCATTCAACAACTTCGCAGCCATGAACGACAAAGGTTCGCTGGTTACCGGTACCGTTAAATCGGTTGAGCCTAAAGGCGCCGTGATCCAACTGTCCGAAGAAGTTGAAGGCTACCTGCGCGCTTCCGAAATCTCGCGCGACCGCGTTGAAGATGCTGGTACGCACCTGAAAGTCGGCGACACCGTTGAAGCAATGGTCCTGAACATCGACCGCAAAGCCCGTGGTATCCAACTGTCGATCAAAGCGAAAGACAACGTTGAAACCCAGGAAGCCATGCAGAAGATGGCAGCTACCGACAACAACGCAGCTTCGGGCACCACCAGCCTGGGCGCCTTGTTGAAAGCTAAGTTCGATAACAAGAACTAAGACTGCGGATACGGCAGATGACAAAGTCCGAGCTGATCAACCGCCTCGCTGAGCGTTATTCTCAGCTGGTGGCGAAAGATGCGGAGTATGCCGTCAAGACCATTCTCGATGCGATGACCAACGCCCTGGCGACTGGTCAGCGCATCGAGATCCGCGGTTTTGGCAGTTTTGCCCTGAACAGCAGGCCCCCGCGCATTGGCCGCAACCCGAAATCCGGCGACAAAGTGATGGTTCCTGAAAAACGGGTGCCCCACTTCAAACCGGGCAAACAGTTGCGCGAGCGGGTGGACGCGATGGTCGGACAACCGATCATCGAGGATTAATCGTCTGCTGGAAGGCGACATAGAAAGCGGCGTCCTTGGATGCCGCTTTTTTTTGTTAATATGCTGAGAATACCTGACATAAGCTACTGCGCGTCGCGCTTTGCGGCCTGCGATGCTCACCGTACTAAAGTACGGTTGCGCTTCTTGGCCACAAATCACTGACGCTCGCTACGCTTCTGCCAGGCATTCCAAGGTTGTGCCGTACGGCATTTTTTGTACTTTCTGGGCGTATCGATGAAAATCATCTCCACCATCGTTGGCTGTGTTCTTTTCGTCCTGTTCTTCAGTTTTGCGCTGAAGAATGCGCAGGTTGTCGACCTGCATGTTTTCCTCAATTATGAAATTCGCGGTCCCCTGGTGCTGATGCTGCTGGGCTTTTTTGTCGCTGGCGCCAGCCTGGGCGTTCTGGCGCTGACGCCGACCGTGTTCCGTCACCGCCGCGAAGCGAGCAAGCAAAAAACCACCATCGCCGCGCTGCAGACCGTGGGCGTGGCCAGCAATGTCCAGCCGCAACCGGACAGCGTGAGCGCGCAGTAAGCGGCGCCGTCGCTCCTATCTCTCTTACACGAATAAAAACAATCGCATGGAATTTGAACTCTGGTGGCTCTTGGGTATCCCCGTGTTTTTCGCGCTGGGCTGGATTGCCGCGCGTGTTGACATTCATCAACTGGTGTCCGAATCGCGCAGCCTGCCGCGCAATTATTTCAAGGGCTTGAACTTCCTGCTCAACGAGCAGCACGACAAGGCCATCGACGCCTTCATCGAAGTGGTCAAGCTGGACCCGGAGTCGGCCGACATGCACTTCGCGCTGGGCAACCTGTTCCGCCGCCGCGGCGAGACGGAGCGCGCCATTCGCGTGCACCAGAACTTGCTGGCGCGTCCCGACCTGCCGCTGGAGCAGCAGGGCCATGCCGCCTACGAGCTGGGCATGGATTACCTGAAGGCCGGCTTGCTGGACCGCGCCGAGGAAACCTTCAACAGCCTGGTCGACACGCAATATGCGGCCCAGGCGCGCCGCGCACTGCTGGAAATCTACCAGCGCGAAAAGGAATGGCCGCGCGCCATCGAAGCGGCCGTCGGTCTGCAGGAATCGGGCGCCGGTGCGCGCCAGAAGGAAATCGCCCAGTTCTATTGCGAACTGGCGCATGACGCGCTGGTGCACATGAAGCCGGACGACGCCATGCCGCTGCTGGAAAAAGCCCTGCAGACGGACCGCAAGAGCGTGCGCGCCACCATCCTCACGGGCGACGTGCTGCTGGCGCGCGGCGACGTGGAAGGCGCGCTGACCACCTGGCGCCGCGTGGAGCAGCAAAGCGTGCCGCACGTGGCCCTGGTGGCGCAGCGCCTGATGGATGGCTACACGAAAGTGGGCCGTGCACAGGAAGGCGTCAACCTGCTGCGCTCTTACCTGGAAGAAGCCTCGTCGATCGACCTGATCGAAGTCGTCTTCAAGGCCGTCATCGAACTCGACGGCGTGGAAGCGGCCAAGCAGCTGGTCAGCGCCGAACTGCGCCGCACGCCGACCTTGCTGGGCCTGGACAAGTTGCTGGAAGCGCGCATGATGGATGCCCCGGCAGCCATCTGGTCGGAGCTGTCGATGGTGAAAAACCTGGTGCACGGCTACACGCAGAAGCTGGCCCGCTACCAGTGCAGCCATTGCGGCTTCAAGGCACGCCAGTTCTACTGGCACTGCCCGGGCTGCAACAAGTGGGAAACGTATCCACCGCGCCGCACCGAAGAACTCAACGTCATGAATTAACCGTACACGCCACCTTGCCCCGCGCAACGTGGCGTGTACTCGTTTGCAACATCTATATTTCAGAAATACGGCACAACCATGAAAATCACCATTATCGGCACGGGCTATGTTGGCCTCGTGACCGGCGCCTGCCTGGCGGAGCTGGGCAATGACGTTTTTTGCCTCGACCTGGATGCACAAAAGGTGGCCCTGCTCAACAGCGGCGGCATCCCCATCCATGAGCCGGGCCTGGAAGAAGTCGTGGCGCGCAACCGCGCCGCCGGCCGCATGACCTTTTCCACGGACGTGGAAGCGGCGGCCGCGCATGGCGTGATGCAATTCATCGCCGTCGGCACGCCGCCCGACGAAGACGGCTCGGCCGACCTGCAATACGTGCTGGCCGCCGCGCGCGGCATCGGCAAATACATGACAGACTTCAAGGTCATCGTCGACAAGTCCACCGTCCCCGTCGGCACGGCTGAAAAAGTGCGCGCCGCCATACAGGGCGAACTTGACGCGCGCGGCGTGGCCGCCACGTTCTCGGTGGCCTCGAACCCGGAATTTCTCAAGGAAGGCGCGGCCGTCGAAGACTTCATGCGCCCGGACCGCATCGTCATCGGCGTCGATGCCACGCCCGAGGGCGAGCGCGCGCGCGACTTGCTGAAAAGCCTGTACGCGCCGTTCAACCGCAACCATGAGCGTACCTACTGGATGGATGTGCGCTCGGCCGAGTTCACGAAATATGCGGCCAATGCCATGCTGGCCACGCGCATCTCGTTCATGAATGAACTGGCCAACCTGGCCGACAAGGTGGGCGTCGACATCGAAGCCGTGCGCCACGGCATCGGTTCCGACCCGCGCATCGGCCACAGCTTCCTGTATGCGGGCTGCGGCTATGGCGGTTCGTGCTTCCCGAAAGACGTGCAGGCGCTCGAGCGCACGGCACGCGGCCACGGCCAGGAATTGCTGATCCTGCGCGCCGTCGAAGCCGTCAACGACAAGCAGAAACACATCCTGGGCGGCAAGGTCGTCAAGCGCTTCGGCGCCGACCTGACGGGCCGGCATTTCGCCGTCTGGGGCCTGGCCTTCAAGCCGAATACGGACGACATGCGCGAAGCGTCGGCGCGCGTGCTGCTGGGCGACTTGCTGGCGCGCGGCGCCACGGTGGCCGTGTATGACCCCGTTGCCATGGCCGAGGCGCGCCGCGTGCTGCAGCTGGACCTGGCGCCGGAACAGTTGGCCCGTGTGCGCTTTGCCGACAGCCCGCAGGATGCGCTGCTGGACGCCGATGCGCTGGCCATCGTGACCGAGTGGAAAGCCTTCCGCAGCCCCGATTTCGAGCAGATCAAGGCACGCCTGAAGGAGGCCGTGATTTTTGACGGCCGCAACCTCTTCGAGCCGGCCGTCATGGCCGAGAATGGCATCGAATACCACGGGATCGGTCGCTCGATCCTGACACGCGCATGAGCGCCCGTGAGGTGGCAGCCTTGACGGCGCCGGCCGCACTGGCCCAGGTGCGCCTGCTGGTGGTGGGCGACGTGATGCTGGACCGCTACTGGTTTGGCGACGTCAGCCGTATCTCGCCGGAAGCGCCCGTCCCCATCGTGCGTATCGAGAAGCGCGAAGAGCGCCTCGGCGGCGCGGCCAACGTGGCGCGCAATGCGGCCGCGCTGGGCGCGAAGACAAGCTTGCTGGGCGTGGTCGGCGACGACGAGGCCGGCAGCCAGGTCGAGCGCCTGCTCGAAGGCGGCGGCATCCACAGCTATCTGCAGCGCGATGCGGCCATTTCCACCATCATCAAGCTGCGCGTGATCGGCCGCCAGCAGCAGATGCTGCGCATCGATTTCGAGGATGCCCCCAGCGATACGGTGCTGCGCGACAAGCTCAAGCAATTCAATGCCCTGTTGCCGCAATACGATGTGGTGATCCTGTCCGACTATGCCAAGGGCAGCCTGGTGAACGTGGCCGAGATGATCAAGGCGGCGCGCGCCGCCGGCAAGATCGTCATGGTCGACCCGAAAGGCGATGATTTCAGCCGCTACACGGGAGCGTCAGTGCTCACTCCGAATAAATCGGAATTGCGCCGCGTAATCGGCAACTGGAGCACGGAAGAGCAGCTCACGGAACGGGCGCAGCAGATGCGCGCGCAGCTGGGCCTGGAAGCCTTGCTGCTGACCCGCTCGGAAGAAGGCATGAGCTTGTATACGGCCAATGAGGTGCTGCACATGCCCACCGACGCGCGCGAAGTGTTCGATGTCTCGGGCGCCGGCGACACGGTGATCGCCACCATGGCGGCCATGCTGGGCGCCGGCATGAGCCTGAGCGACGCCGTGCGTACGGCCAACCGCGCCGGCGGCATCGTCGTCGGCAAGCTGGGCACGGCCACCGTCACGCGCGACGAGCTGTTCCCGCAGTAAGAGCCACACCTTTGAAGCGGTGGCTCTCAGCCGCCGCCTTTTTCGCATTGCGCCTGCGCCCCTTCGTTTGATCTGGCGCAGGCTTTCCCCTCCTGCTGTGCTCCCGTCTTGTCAACCGTATCACGTCCCAGCCGTTAAAGCCGTTAAGGCGCTGTTCCTCCATTGCGTTCGAGTCACCTTGAAACCACATCACGGAGAGATACCCATGTTTAAAAAAATACTGCTGGCCATTGCCACCCTGATAGCGACGATGGGCTTTGCCTTTGCCCAGGTCGACGTCAACAAGGCGGACCAGGCGGCACTCGACAGCGTCAAGGGCATCGGCCCCGTTACCTCGAAAGCCATCATCGACGAGCGTGCCAAGGGCGGCGCCTTCAAGGATTGGGCCGACTTTGAAAGCCGCGTGAAGGGCATCGGCCCGAAAAGCTCCGTGAAGCTGTCGGAAGCGGGCCTGCAGGTGAATGGCCAGGCCAAGTCCGGCGCGCCGGCCGCCCCGGCACCGGTGGCGAAAGCGGCCCCGGCAAAAAAGGACGCTGCTGTGAAGGAAGTTGCAGCGAAAGAAGCCGCACCGAAGCCAGCTGCTGTGACCGACACCGCTGCGGCGCCAGCCAAGACGGCCGCTGAAACGAAGAAGGAAGCTGCTGCTGCGAAGAAAGAAGCCAAGGCCGCCGCTGCCGCCGCGAAGAAAGAAGCGGCCGCCGCCAAGGTGGTTCCTGCCGCCGCTACCGTGCCGGCAGCCGCGGCTGACGCCGCAACCGTGAAACCGGCTGCCGAAACGAAGAAGGAAGCGGCGGCCGCGAAAAAGGCGGCAACGGCGGCGAAAAAAGAAGCCAAGGCTGCGGAAGCGGCCGCGAAGAAGGAAGCCAAGCTGGCTGCGGCCGATGCGAAGAAGGCGGAAGCCGAGAAAAAGTAAGCGTGTTGTTGTGAAGCGTGCCGCGTGGTGGTGCCGCGCAGCATTGCAAGAAAACCCCGCGCGGTACCGGCCGCGCGGGGTTTTTTTATGCCGGAGAGTAAGTGCTCAGTCTGCCGATGCGGGCGGGGCTGCGGGTGCCGCTGCCGGCGTCACGGCGGCAGGCGCGCGGCGCCATGGCGCCAGCAGCTGGCCGCCCAGGCCGACAGGCATGGGCGCTTCGATGCCGCAGCTGGCCGGCCACTCCGGCGGCAGATGGTGGGTGCCGAACAGGCGGTCCAGCACGGGCAAGGTCGAGGCGTAGTTGCGGTTGATGTGCTCGAATTTGCTGTGGTGCCAGTGGTGGAAGGCAGGCGTGGCCACCAGCCATTCGAGCGGGCCGAAGCGCCAGCGCAGGTTGGCGTGGATGAAGAAGCCCCAAACAGTGCCGATCAACAGCAGCAGCACGGGCGCTGCGCTGCCGGCAGCGTTGGGACCGGCCAGGCCCAGCAGGTATAAAGGCGTGAGGCCGAACAGGCGCGTGACCACCATGTCGACGGGATGGGTGCGTGTATTGGCCAGGAAATACAGCTGTTCCGTGCTGTGGTGCACGGCATGGTAGCGCCACAGCCAGGGCACCTCATGGCTGAGCCGATGGCCCCAGTAAGTGCCGACTTCGCCGATCAGCAAGCCCAGCAGCAGCTTGGCCCACAGGGGCAGGGCCGTCATGGCGGCGGGAAGGGCATCGGGCAGCAGGCGCTGTCCCGCAATGGCCACCAGGGCCAGCGGCGCGGCCAGCAGCACGGCCGGCAGCAGGCTGCTGATGAAGTAAAAGCCCAGGTCGCTTCCCAGTTCCGTGCGCGAGCGGCCAGCATGGCGTTCGCCAAAGTAGCGCTCCAGCGGCACGAAGATGATGGCCAGCAGCACTAGCCACAGGCTCAGGCGCAGAACGTCGACGGCCAGTCCGGGCAAGTGTGTCTGCAGGGTTTGTAGCAGGCTCATGAGAGGGGCGTGATTGGGCGTTGAAAAATCCGCTCAGGAAATGCTTGTCCGGATCCGTTCGCACAAAGGCGTAATAAAACCATAGCGAGCGGGTGCGCGGCGTGGCTGAGAAGCGCAGCTGTACTAAAGTACAGCGGGCATCGCAGGGCGCGCCCCGCGCCGCGCAGCAGGTTCTATGAGACTTTGCGGCGGCGCGCCATGAAGCCCAGCAGGCCCAGGCCGCCGAGCAGCATGCCCCAGGTCGACGGTTCCGGCACGGCCGACACCAGCGACACGCCGTCGAGCAGCATGAACGGCGGTGCGCCCGACGGGCTGCCCTTGGCCATGAACGACAGCAATTCGCTGCTGTTCGTGGCGGTGAAGGTCATGCTGGTCTGGTGCCAGCCCGTGAAGCCCTGGCTGACGTTGGCGAGCGAGGCCGTTTGCTGCTTGCTGTTGCCCAGCGCAACGTCCCAGTAGTTGACCAGGTTATCGCCGCGAAAGCCCACTTGCTGGCCGGCGCCATACGAGAAGCTCAGGGTATAGGCCTGGCCGGCCACCAGGCCGCTGACCAGTTGCGTCACGGGACCCGGGAAATAATCCCAGTCGGCCGCCAGCACATTGCCGCCCGTCGGGCTCACGCCCAGGCCATTTTGCGGACCGCGGCCGCTGTAGGAATTTGGACCCCACAAGGCCAGCGCCGTCTTGGCGTTGGTGTCGTCGATGTTGTTGCCGTTCAAGACGAAGTTATAGCCCTTGCTCGACCAGTCCGTCAGGTAGGTGCGGTCGTCGCGGGCATAGTTGCCTTCGTTCAGCTGTTTCGAGGTGCCATTGCTGGTCAGTTCGAAGTCGCCATTCTTGACCAGGTTGGTCGATGCCTGGGCACCGGCGGCGCACAGGGAAGCGGCGGCCAGCGCCAGCATTGCCAATGATTTATGCATGATAAAGCTCCAAAAAGTGACAGGGTATGTTGCAAGTCTGTCGGCGAACTTTTTGGCCAACGGCGGTGGATTTTTCGCGGAAGAGGCAAAAAATATATTTCTATGGCAACGATCACGTATGCCTGCAGCGATTATAGCAGCGTTTGGCAAAAAGCCATCTAACATGTTCTGGAAACAACAAATATTTTTAAATGGTAATCTTGTCACGGTTAAAGTTTTTACATGGCAACGACGCCGCGTGCCGCTACAGTTGCGATTCGATCGGCAGCCAGCGCATCACGGACACCAGCGCGCGGCGCCAGAATCCCGCTTCCGGATCATGCGTCCACACTTTGGCTGGTTCTTCGGTGGCATCGGACCAGCGCAGCGCGCCGTCGGCCAGGAACAATCGGTAGCTGGTATCGCTGGCTGTCGAATGCAGAAACAGCGCGCGCATGTCGGCCGCCAGCGCCGGATCGCTGAACAGCACGCCCATTTCCGTGTTCAGCTGGGCCGAGCGGGGATCGAGGTTGAATGAACCGACAAAGCCCCGTTCGCCATCGACCACGACGGCCTTGGTATGCAGGCTGGCGCGGCTGGAACCCGTCAGGCTCATGCGCTTGCGGTGCAGGGTCTTCAATTCGAACAGCTGCACGCCGCCGTCCAGCAGCACTTGCCGGTAGCGCGCATAGCCCGCATGCACGAGGGCCACGTCGGTGGCGGCCAGCGAGTTGGTCAGCACGCTGACCCGGACGCCGGCGGCCACTTTCTCGCCCAGGGTGGCGCTGAGGGCCGCGCCAGGCACGAAGTAGGGCGAGGTCAGCAGGGCTTCCTGGCGCGCCTGCGTCAGCAGGGGCAGCAGGCTGTGCATCAGCCAGTGCTCGCTGCGCTGCAGGCTGGCCAAGGGCGCGGCTTTTTCCGGCGGGTCCGACAGCACCTGCACCTGCTCGCTCCAGTGCAGGCGCAGGCGGCCATCCAGGTGCGCCTGCAATTGCTGCGTATCGGTCAGCTGCCGCAGATAGGGAGAGGCGGCATAGTCGCCGGCCATGGCGTCGAGGCTGGCACGCACGGCCTGCAGTTCCGGCGCGCCTGCATCCTTGCCCACGTGCAGGGCGCGGATGGGAATGACGGCGCGGCTGTTCCAGAAGCGGTCGAAGATGTCGCTCGTCTGCTGCACGGCAGGTCCCACCAGCAGCAGGTCGGCATCCTGGAAATTGACTTGTTCGGCCGCATCGAAATATTCATCGCCGATATTGCGCCCGCCGACGAGGGCGACCCTGCCATCGACGATCCAGGCCTTGTTGTGCATGCGCCGGTTCAGGCTGACCGCGCGCAATGCCATTTCCACGCCGCGCCGCCAGACGCCATCGCGGTTGCGGCCCGGATTGAAAATGCGCACTTCGATCAGAGGATGGCTGTCGAGCGCCAGGATGGCAGCGTCCTGGCCCCGTGCGTTGATGTCGTCGAGCAGTACGCGTACGCGCACGCCGCGGTCGGCCGCGCGCAGCAATTCGCGCACCAGCAAGCGGCCCGTCACGTCGTTATGCCAGATGTAGTACTGCACATCGATGCTGCGGCCCGCTTCGCGCGCGCTCAGGGCACGCAGGGCGAACGCTTCCAGGTTCTCGTCGATCAGCGCCGTGCCGCTCTGGTTTGGGCGCTGTGCCAGCTGCGGCGCCATGACGCGGTCGAGCATGGTGGCGCCGGCCGCCACGGGCAAGGCCGTGCTTGGCGCGCCCAGCGAACGCTCGGCAAAGCGTCCATAGCTGTACAGGGCCGCGATGCTGAGCAGGGTGAACAGCGTGGCGAACAGCAGCAGTTTGACGAGCATGCGGCGCACCGTCAGCGGATCGCGCACGCGCGGCGGCGGGCGGCAAGGGAAAAAGTCGGGCGCATGCGGAAGTCTTTCGTGATCGGTGCCGGGAGTGGCCGATTGTAGCAGTTTCTATAATGCACGATTTTCATCCTGGAACATCCTTGCCTGCGGTCAAAAATGCGAGAATGCACCTCTACTTATATTCTCGGGAGACGGCGGCATGGTACGGATATTGACGGGAGTGACGGCAGCCTTGCTGTCGGCGGGCGTGGTGGCGGCACCGGCGACGCAGCAGCAAAGCCAGCAGATCCAGCAGATCGTGGCGGACATCTCGCCGCAGCGCATCGAAGCGCATGTGCGCAAGCTGGTCAGCTTCCAGACGCGCCATACCATGTCCGATACCGTCTCCGACACGCAAGGCATCGGCGCGGCGCGGCGCTGGATCAAGGCCGAGCTGGAGCGCTGCGGCGCGCAGGCGGGCGGGCGCCTGCAGGTGGCGTTCGACAGCCACATCGCGCCCGTGTCGAAACGCATTTCGCGGCCGACGGAAATCGTCAACGTGGTGGCCACCTTGCCGGGCAGCCAGCCGCAATCTGCCGAGCGCATTTATGTCGTCAGCGGCCATTATGATTCGCGCGCCACCGACGTGATGGATGCGAAGGGCGACGCGCCGGGCGCCAACGACGATGCCTCGGGCACGGCGGCCGTGATCGAAATGGCCTGCGTGATGGCGCGCCAGCAGTTCGACGCCACCCTGGTCTTCATGACGGTGGCGGCCGAGGAGCAGGGCTTGCTGGGTTCCGGCCACTGGGCGCAGCAGGCGAAACTGAAAAAGCTCAATATCGCCGGCATGCTCAATAACGACATCATCGGCAGCTCGCGCGCCGACGACGGCACGGTCGATGGCGGCCAGGTGCGTTTGTTTGCCGAAGGCATTCCCGCCGTCAAGGAAATGAGCGATGGCGTGCGCGCCCTGGTGGCGACGGGCGGCGAAAATGATTCCATTTCGCGCCAGCTGGCGCGCCACGTGAAGCAGGTGGGCGAGCGCTACGTGCCCGGCTTCCAGGTCAACGTCATCCAGCGCGCCGACCGCTATCTGCGCGGCGGCGACCACATGCCTTTCCTGGCGCAAGGCTATGCGGCCCTGCGCTTCACGGAACCGCATGAGGATTTTGCTCACCAGCACCAGGATGTGCGCGTGGAAAACGGTGTGCAATATGGCGATTTGCCGCAATTCGTCGATTACGGCTACGTGGCGAAAGTGGCGCGCGTGAATGCGGCTGCGCTCGCTTCGCTGGCCCTGGCGCCGGCCGCGCCGTCGCAGGTCCAGGTGCGCACGGCGCAGCTGGAAAACGCCACCACCTTGCAGTGGCAGCCGAACACGGAGCCGGACCTGGCCGGCTACCGCGTCGTCTGGCGCGCCACCACCGCCGATCAATGGCAGGGCGCGCAAGACGTGGGCAATGTCACGGAAGCCCGTTTGAACCTGTCGAAAGACAACTATTTCTTCGGCGTCCAGGCCATCGACAAGGATGGCAACGTCAGCGTGGCAACGTACCCGATGCCGCTGCGCTAGGCGCTGCCGACAGGCAATCTGGCCAGGAAGCCGTGGATCTGCGAGACCACGGCCGCGCCTTCGCCCACGGCGGCGGCCACGCGCTTGGTCGAGCCGGCGCGCACGTCGCCGATGGCGAACACGCCCGGCACGCTCGTTTCCAGCGCGGCCCGCTCCGGCAAGCCGGGCGGCGGGTAAGGTAACTGCGCAGTGTGGCCATGCGCGCGGCATTCGGCGCGCGTGACGTCGAAGCCCGTGCGGATGAAGCCCTGTTCGTCGACGGCGACGGCGCAGTCGCGCAGCCAGTCCGTGTTCGGATCGGCGCCGACAAACAGGAAGACGCGGCGCACCTTGCAATCGCATTTCTCGCCGGTGCGGTTGTTGCGCCAGCGCGCGCCCGTCAAGCCATCTTCGTCGCCTTCGAGGGCGATGATTTCCGTGTGCGTGTGCAAGGTGATGTTGGGCGTGGCCGCGATGCGGTCGATCAGATAGCTCGACATGCTGGCCGCCAGCCCCTCGCCGCGGATCACCATGTGGACCTTGGCTGCGTGGCCGGAGAGAAATACGGCCGCCTGGCCGGCCGAATTGCCGCCGCCCACCAGGATGATCTCTTCTTGCTTGCACAGCTTGGCCTCGATCGGCGAAGCCCAGTAATACACGCCCCGTCCTTCATAGGTTTTCAGGTTCGCCAGCGACGGGCGGCGGTAGCGCGCACCGCACGACAGCACCACCGTGCGGGCGCGCACCTGCGTGCCGTCGCACAAGTTGACGCGCAGCGGCCAGCTGTCGCACAGCAAGTTGGCGGCGCTGGCCGGCGTGGCGATCTCGACGCCGAATTTTTGCGCCTGCACATAGGCGCGTCCCGCCAGCGCGCGGCCGGATATCCCCGTTGGAAATCCCAGGTAGTTTTCGATGCGCGCGCTGGCGCCGGCCTGGCCGCCGTAGGCGCGCTGTTCCAGCGCCAGCACGGATAGCCCTTCCGACGCCGCATACACGGCCGTGGCCAGCCCGGCCGGACCGGCGCCCACCACCAGCACGTCGAAAATCTTGTCGCCGGACAGGTCGGGCAGCATGCCCAGGCAGCGCCCCAGTTCCGCATTGCCGGGATTTTTCATGACCTTGCCATCGGGGCATACCACCAGCGGCCATTCCTGCGGCGCGGGCTGGTAGGTTGCGGCCAGCGCGGCGGCGGCCGCATCCGTAGCCGGGTCGAGCACCGTGTGCGGGTGGCCATTGCTGGCCAAGAAACTTTGCAGCTGGAACAAATTGCCATTGCCGCGTGGCCCCACCAGCACGGGACCGCCCGAGTTGACATTGATCAGTCCGACTCTGCGCAGGATCAGCGCGCGCACGATGCGTTCGCCCAGCTCCGCTTCGGCCACGATCAGCGCGCGCAAGGATTCGGGGCTGATCACCAGCACTTCCACTTCGCCTACGGCCGCGCCGTTCACGAGGGCGGGACGGCCCGACAGCTGCGCCACTTCGGCGATGAACTGGCCCGCCACCAGTTCGCTCATCGGCGACGTCTTGCCCAGGCCTTCGTGGCGGCTGATGGCGACCTTGCCTGAAAGAATGACCAGCATGCCGAAATCGCTGCTGCCGGCCTGGAACATGCTTGCCCCGTCCGCATGCCGGGCGTGGTGGCCGAAGCGCTCCAGGCGGCGCAGTTCGGCCGCGCTGAAGACGGGCCAGATCTGGTGGCGCCGGTTCGCCAGATCCATGGCGGGCGCTTGCACGGCGTCGTCGGTGGTGCTTTCGGGAATGAATTCAGGGGGAGTGCTGGCCATGGGCTAGTCCATTGAATGAATAAGCAAATTACTAAAATAACTAATGTCACGAGTCTAGCGCATGCGCGCGCAGGGCGTGGAAAAAACCCAGGCGCACGCCCTTGCAAGGGTGGAAATCGTGCTGTCATGCGGCATTGCGCCGGGCCGGCCTGCGCGCCTTCCGGCCCTGGCGGGCGCGGGTTTTAGCCATACGCCTGCGGGCATCTCATATTAGAATGGGTCTTTCTTGAAAACACTCAAACAGACACGATGGCTTACAAGACACTGGAAGATACGATAGGCAATACCCCGCTGGTGCAGCTGACGCGCTTGCCGGGCGCCGATGCGCTGGCGCGCAACAATGTCATCCTCGGCAAGCTGGAAGGCAACAACCCGGCCGGTTCCGTGAAAGACCGTGCCGCCATGTCCATGCTCAAGCGCGCGGAAGAGCGCGGCGTCATCAAGCCAGGCGATACCCTGATCGAAGCGACCAGCGGCAACACGGGCATCGCCCTGGCGATGGCCGCCGCCTTGCGCGGCTACAAGATGCTGCTGCTGATGCCCGATAACCTCAGCGTGGAGCGGCGCCAGAGCATGGCCGCCTACGGCGCCGACATCTTGCTCACACCCAAGACGGGCGGCATGGAATATGCGCGCGACCTGGCCGAGCAGATGCAGAAGGATGGCCGCGGCATCATCCTCGACCAGTTCGCCAACGAAGACAATGCGCGCGCCCACTATGAAAGCACGGGGCCGGAAATCTGGCGCGATACGAATGGCCAGGTCACGCATTTTGTCAGCGCCATGGGCACGACGGGCACCATCATGGGCGTGTCGCGCTATCTGAAGGAGCAGAATCCCGCCATCCAGATCATCGGCGCACAGCCCGAGGAAGGCTCGCAGATTCCCGGCATCCGCAAATGGCCGGAAGCGTATCTGCCGAAAATCTATGACAAGAGCCGCGTCGACCAGGTGGAATACGTGAGCCAGGGCGTGGCCGAGCGCATGGCGCGCAGCCTGGCGGCGGAAGAAGGCTTGTTCTGCGGCATCTCGGCGGCCGGCGCCTGCGAGATCGCGCTGCGCATCTCGCAAACGGTGGAAAACGCGACCATCGTGTTTGTCGTGTGCGACCGCGGCGACCGCTATCTGTCCACCGGCGTGTTTCCTGCCTGATAGAGGACGTCCAGCGACACCTGCGGCGCGGCGCGCTGTGCGGCCTGCGATGCGCACCGGCTCGGCGTCCCCGTGCAGAGCTAGGGTGCGCTTCCTGACCACAAATGAATGCCGCTCGCTACGGTTTTGCCGGGCGTCGATACAGCTTGGAGAATAAGGCCTGGTGGAAAATATATCGGCCAGGACGGCCTGAGAACTACTGAAATACCCCCTCCCCGCGGCGGGGAGGGAAAACCTGCGCAACTGGCAGGATCAGCCTTGTGGCGTTTCGCCTTCTTTTGGCTTGAATTGCTTGTCGCTGATGCGGAATTTGTTGCGACGGTCACCCATCAGGTAACGCAGGTCGCGGATGCTCAGGTCGCTGACTTCGTGCATGCGGATCAACAGCGATGCGCCGACCGGCAGGCGGTGGTGACGGATTTTGCTGATGACGGGTGGCGCCACTTCCAGTGCGCGGGACAATGCTGCGTCGTTTTTCAGGCGCAGGTTTTCGATCAGAGTATCGAGCAATCTGTTTGGGTTGTACTGCAGCAGATCGTCGGAGTCCGAATCGCTGTTCATATCAATGCCGACTTGGTTTGTCATGATGTTATTGTTCCTTCTGTAGTTGCACTGCAAAGTAAAAAACACTCGGAGCTCGCTCTTGCTGCGTTCATGTTCATTCTTTACTAAAAGGAACGAATTCACACACGGTACGATCCGGGATACAGTTTTTCATAATATATACACAATTGTACAGCAGGATTCAATTTCAGGCTGGAAAGCACTGCAATCTTGCCTGGCACAGAATACGTGTTGTCTTGTTGCAACACCTATTTATTCTTTAATATGCTCTATGATAGAACAAAAATTGTACTTTGACAAAAGTTAAGTATAAAACCATTTTTGTATCCCGTGCCGCACAACAGGCTGGCGAACGAGGCTGGCGCGATGTTAGCGACTCCACCATAGACCTCTTTGCAGGCCGCTTCAACATCGCTTACGCTTTCTTACAAGTAATATTATAACTTTACACTGACTTTCGGTTAGCGTGCGCGCACTTGCCGGATAGCCTTGCCCAAGTCGATCACCGACATGGCATAAAAATAACTTCTGTTGTACTGAGTTATAGCAAAGAAGTTATTGGTTGCCAAGCTATACTCAGTTGCTTCCGAACCATTTTGTAAATCGATCAAGCCGAACAACATGTTTTGTGGCGGCGGCGAGACGGGGCTGACGCCGGCCGCCTGCAACTCGTCCAGCCGGTACTTGGCCTGCAAGCCCTGGCCGATGAATTTTTCCCATGCGTGGCTGGATGAAACGTTGACCGGGTAGACACTGATGGCCGGATCGTCGCGGCGCCAGCCGTGTTCGACGAGGAAATGCGCCACGCTGCCGATGGCATCCGTGGTCGAATTGCGCAGGTCGATGTGACTATCGCCATCGAAGTCCACCGCATATTTCATGATGCTGCTCGGCATGAACTGGGGCAGGCCGATGGCGCCCGCGTAGGAGCCGAGCAAGGTCAGCGGATCGATGCCATCCTTGCGCGCGAACAGCAGCGCGTTTTCCAGTTCGCCCTTGAAAAATTCCATGCGTGCCGCGCGCGTCGGGCTTTCCGGATAGGAAAATGCCAAGGTGGTCAGCGCGTCGAGCACGCGGAAGCGCCCTGTGTTGCGGCCATACACGGTTTCCACGCCGATGATGCCGACGATAATCTCGGCCGGCACGCCATACTCGCGTTCGGCGCGCTCCAGCGCTTGCGCATTTTCTTCCCAGAATTTCACGCCCGCATTGATGCGCACCGGCTCGATGAAGCGGGCGCTGTAGGCTTGCCAGTTCTTCGGCTTGCCGGGCGGCGCCGGTTTCATCAGCTGCACCGTCGATTCCACATAGCGCACCTTGCCGATCAGCGTGTCGAGCTCGGCACGGTCAAAGCCATGCTTGGCGGACATGTCGTCGAGGAAGGCGCGGACCTCTTTCCAGTTGGCATAGTCGACAAACTCGCCTTCGAAGTCGAACTTCGCCGGCGCTTTCTTTGTGGCAGGTTTGCCGGCAGCGTTCTTCACGGGCTGGGCCTTGGCCGCGCGCACGGCCTTGGCACGGTCGGCGGCCGAAATATTGCTGTTTTCGCCGGCATGCACGTTGGCAAGGCACAGGGGAAGGGAGAGCAGCAGGGACAGGGCGGGGTATTTGATCGGTAACAAGGAGCGTCTCATCGGCATTGGGTTAACAGGCGGCGCAAGCTGCGCCGCGCGCGGAGGTGGTCGTCTGGGCTGGCATTACCATACTTCATCGCGGCATAGATTGCCAGAAAGCGTGCGATGGCGGCGTGCGCCTCGGGCGTGGCCGTGCCCGCCGCCAGCCGGGCAGCATAACCGTGCGGGCCTTCGTGTGGCGCACGGCTGTAGCCGCGCCGTGCCTGCAGGCGGCAAAAGCGGGCATACAGGCGGTCGAGCGGATCGCCGGGCCGGTGCCGGGTCCGGTACACGAGGCCGCCAGCCAGCGCGGCGGCCAGGGCCAGCACGGCACAGGCCAGCGCGATGCTGTTCGCCGGCAGGCTGCGCAAGCCATCGAGCATGGCGCGCTGGCGCTGCGGCGTGGCATCGAGCACCCAGTTGTTCCACGCGTGCTGGGCCTGCTGCCACTGCTGCTGCCAGGCAGCGATGGCGCCGCCGCTGCCGCCGTCGAGTCCCACCAGCGCGCGCCAGGCGGTCAATGGCGACGGCACGGGCGCGGGCGGCAGGGCGGAATCGAGGTTGCGCTGCGTGCGCAAGGGCGCCACGGCGCTGGTGGGGTCGATGCGCACCCAGCCCTGGCCGGCCAGCCACACTTCGCTCCAGGCGTGGGCATCGGACTGGCGCACCGTCAGGCTGGCGCCGTCGCCCGCTGCTGCGGCGCCGCGCGTGCCGCCCTGGTAGCCGGTGACGACGCGCGCGGGAATGCCCATGGCGCGCATCAGCACGACGAAGCTGCCCGCGTAATGCTCGCAAAAGCCCGCCTGCGTGCCAAACAGGAAGGCATCGACGTTATTCTCCTTGTCCAGCAGCGGCGGCTGCAAGGTGTAGCGGAACGGCGCGCGGCGGAAGTGGTCGAGCACGGCGGCGATGGCCGCCTGCGGTGCCAGCGCCTGCGCGCCGCTGCCGCGCAGGGCGCGGGCCCAGGCCACGCTGCGCGGGTTACTGTCGGCGGGCAAGGACAGCCATGGCTGCCGTTGCGCCGGCGACAGACCCGCCTGCAAGCGGTAGCGCGGCATGGAACTGGCGCGGTAACGCACGGTCGAAGTAATAGGCTGCACTGTCAGCACTTCCAGGGCGGGCGAGACGACATACGGGTTGCCGGGCAGGCGTTCGATGCTGCGCGGCACGTCGAGCACGAAGATGCGGCGCTGGCCGCTGGGCTGCAAGGTCACTTCATAATTGCTGGGGCTGCCGTCGAGCGCGATGTCGATCTTGCCGTTGATGGCCCGCTGGCGCTGGCCGGGGGCGGCGCCGCTGCGCGTCCAGGTGCTGCCGTCGTAGTCGCCCAGCACCACGCCGCGCCAATACAGCTGGTCTTGCGGCGGGATCGGCGTGCTGAAGCGGGCTGTAAAGACGGGTTCGCCCGACAGGGCCAGCGAGGCGATGGCGCCCGGCTGCATGCTGTCCGACAAACCCGTGCGCGCCTGCGTGCCATCCTGCGCCTTGCCCCACAAGGGCGCGTCGAGGCGTGGCACGAAGATGAACATCAGGGCGGCCAGAGGCATGGCCAGCGCCAGCATGCGGCCCAGCAAGCGCAGTCTTTGCGCCAGGCGCGGCTGCATGGCGCCGTACTGGGCCGACAGCAGGGCGGCCAGCAGGACGATGACGGTCGCCAGCATCCAGGCGGCGCTGAGGATGCCTTGCGTATGGAAAAAATTGGCCAGCAGGAGGAAAAAACTCAGGAAAACAAATACGAAGACGTCGCGCCGGCCGTGCATTTCCAGCGATTTCAAGGCCAGCAGCAAGACCAGCATGGCGACGCCGGGATCGCGCCCTAACAGGGTGCCGTAGCTGGCGTAAACGCCGGCAATACCCAGCAGCGCCAGCGGCAGGAGCAGGACGAGTCGCGGCTGGCGCTGGCCGCGCACGGTGATGCTGGCGCGCCACAGCAAGGGGGCGGCAGCGGCCATGGACAGCCACCACGGCAGGTGCAGCGCGTGCGGCGCCAGCACCATGGCGGCCGCCAACAGGAGCAGCAGGATGTCGGCCTTGTCACGTGGCAAGTTGCGCAGCCGGCCCATCATGGCGCCGCCTGCGTGGTCTGCGTGGCCTGCGCGGCATGAGTTGTCCGGTTTGTCTGCGCCGCTGGGCTTGGCTGTGCCGCTTGCGCTGGCTCTGCCGACTCTGCCGGCTGAGCTGCCTGGGCTGTTGCCTGCGCCGTTGCCAGTGCTGTTGCCAGTGCTGTTGCCAGTGCAGTTGTCTGCGCTGTTGCCTGCGCCGTTGCCAGTGCCGGTGTCTGCGCTGTTGCCTGCGCCGTTGCCAGTGCCGGTGTCTGCGCTGTTGCCAGTGCTGTTGTCAGTGCAGTTGCCAATGCGGTCCCCATTGCAGTTGTCTGCATGGTGGCTGCTGCCGTCTGCCGTGCCGTCTCATGCGCGCTTGCCTGCGTGCCTGCCTGCTCCTGCGGCAAGCCATGCAGGGCCAGCGCCCGCAGGCAGGCGTCGCGGTGGCTGGCGCCCAGGCCAGGGGCGATGGTCAGCGGGCCCAGGCGCAAGCCATATGGCACGCTGCCGCGTTCCGCTGCCAGCACCCAGGCGGCCAGGCGCGACAAGCGCGCTTCCGGCGCCAGGGCGTGCAGGGTGGCATGGTCGAGCATGACCTGGCCAGGGGTGGCGCCCGTGCGCGCATCGGCGGCAGGCTGGAAATGTTTGCTGAACACGTGTTCGCCGTCATGGCGGGCGATCTGGCGCCAGGCCAGCCGCTGCAGCGGATCGCCGGGCTGGTAGGCGCGCACGCCGGCCAGTTCCAGCGCGCCATCGGCCGCGGCAGGCTGCCGGGCCGGGTGTGCCATGCCGGCGTGTACGTGTACGGGCAGGGGCGGCGCGTCCTGTTCCGGGGGCGGATACACGAGCACGCGCGCTTCCGGTTGCCAATGGCACCAGTCATAAAACAGGCCCAGTGGAAAGCTGCTGGACAGGCGCACGGCTGGCGCGTGCAGCCAGCCCCGCTGCCGCGCCGTCAGGCCGATGGCGACGGTGGTTTCCCCGTGGGCGACGATGTCGGCCAGCTTCGGTGCCGCAGGCGCGCTGGCGGCGGCCGTCGCGCCCAGGTGGATAGCATGGCGCGGGCGGGCGCTGCGGTTAATCAGGCGCAAGTGGAAGAACGCCTGGCTGCCCGCAAACACGGGCTGGCCCGGCGTGGCCGCCAGGGCCAGTCCGGCCAGGTTGCGACTGGCAAACAGCATGTCGGCGATGGCGCAGGCCGCGGCCAAATACGTCAGCGCGTAGCCCAGGCCCAGGTGGTAATTGACGGCGGCGATCCACAGCGCCAGCAGCAGCGCGGCAAAAGCCAGTCCCGCGCGCGAAGGACGGATGTGCACGCGCTGCGCGCCCAGCCACGGGCGCGCCGGCAGCCATGGGCGGCTGCGCGCACGCATGCCGCCGGCATGCTTGCCGCCTGGGTCTTTACCGCCGTGAAGTTTGCCGCCAGGATGCATGCCGTTCACACGGGGATGGTCAGCAGCAGTTGCCGCAGCAGCGTGCGGCTGTCCGTGCTGCCTTGCGCCGCATGCAGGCGGTGGGCGCAGACAGGCAAGAGCACGGCTTGCACATCGTCGGGCGTGACATGGTCGCGGCCTTCGAGGGCGGCCCAGGCGCGCGCCGCCTGCAGCAGGGCCAGCGCGGCGCGGGGGCTGAGGCCGTCGGCAAACACGCCCGGCGCGCGCGTGGCGTGCACCAGCGCCAGTACGTAATCGACCACGGCGGCCGATGCATGGATGCTGCGCAAGCCCGCCTGCGCCCGCAGCAGTTCATCGCCATCCATCACGGCCGGCAAGGTATCGAGCATGGCGCGGCGCTCGGCGCCCAGCAGCAGCGCCCGTTCGGCGGCCGGGTCCGGGTAGCCGAGGGTGACGCACATGAGAAAGCGGTCGAGCTGCGATTCGGGCAGGGGAAAGGTGCCCAGCTGGTGCGCGCAGTTTTGCGTGGCGATGACGAAAAACGGCTGCGGCAGGGCGCGCGTGACGCCGTCGAGCGTCACTTGCCGCTCTTCCATCGCTTCGAGCAAGCCCGATTGCGTCTTCGGCGTGGCGCGGTTGATCTCGTCGGCCAGCAGCACTTGCGTAAACAGGGGGCCGGGGTGGAAGATGAAACTGCCGCTGCCCCGGTCATACACGCTCATGCCGGCCACGTCGGCGGGCAGCAGGTCGCTGGTAAATTGCTGGCGTTTCCATTGCAGGCCCAGCGAGATGGCCAGCGCGTGGGCCAGGGTGGTCTTGCCGACGCCGGGCACATCCTCGATCAGCAGGTGGCCGCCGGCCAGTACGCAGGCCAGGGTCTGGCGGATCTGCAAGTCTTTGCCGACGAGAACTTCGCCGATCTGGTGTGCGGCCTGGTGTATTTTCGAAAACATGCTATTTCTATCACAGTAAGTCGGATTATTTAATTTACAATCGCTTTGGCCAGGTCAAACCGCGCCGCCCGCCCGCATGGCGCACGTGGTAGATTAGGGTGGAAGCAAGGGCGGCACAGACCAGCCAATGATTTTATGCGAGAACGCGCCAGGCAGGCGGGAATGCGATGCGGCATTCCCGTCTGCACACCGTGCGGACAGAGAATGGACAGAGACAGAGGTAACCAGTACAGCGCATGAGCACAGCCATTTATACCCATCCCGATTGCCAGCGCCACGAAATGGGCGACTGGCATCCCGAATCGCCGGCCCGCCTGCAGGCCATCAATGATCAGCTGATCCTCGCGCACATCAGCGACCTGGTCGAGCACCGCGACGGCGTGCGCGCGCAATTGTCCGATATCGAGCGCAACCACAGCGCCACGGCCATCGGCCTGGTGCGCGACAATGTGCCGCCGGTGGGCGACTATTACCCGCTCGACGGCGACACCCTGCTCAACGCGCACAGCTACAACGCGGCGCTGGCGGCGGCCGGCTCGGCCGTGGCCGCCACGGACGCCGTCATCGATGGCGAGATCAGCAACGCCTTCTGCTCGATCCGCCCGCCCGGCCACCATGCGCGGCCCAGCGAACCGATGGGATTCTGCCTGTTCAATAACGTCGCCATCGCCGCCAAGCATGCGCTCGACGTGCGCGGGCTCGAGCGCGTAGCCATCGTCGATTTCGATGTGCATCACGGCAATGGCACGGCCGAATCCGTGGCGCACGATCCGCGCATCCTGATGGTCAGCTTTTTCCAGCACCCGTTTTATCCGTACAGCGATGTGGAATCGTATACGGACACGCGCGTCAACGTGCCCGTGCCGGCCCGCTCGAAAGGCGATGCCGTGCGCCAGCTCGTGCTCGACCACTGGCTGCCCGCGCTGCACCGCCAGCGGCCGCAGATGATCTTCATTTCCGCCGGCTTCGATGCCCACCGTGAAGACGACGTGGGCGGCATGGGCCTGGTGGAGTCCGACTATGCGTGGCTGACGCAGCAGATGATGGCGGTGGCCAATCAGTATGGCAAGGGGCGTATCGTCAGCTGCCTGGAGGGGGGCTACAACCTGTCGTCGCTGGGCCGCAGCGTGGCTGCGCACGTGAAGGCGCTGGCGGAGCTGTAGTCATGGAACGCTGATTACAGCAGGCTCGGGCGGCTGCGCGAATTGGTGTGGCGATGGGTCTGGTAATCGAGCGCGTTGCCGGCCATGAAGCGGCGCCAGGCTTGCGTGTAGACGGCGGCGGATTTTTCCGCGTCGAAACTTTCGAGCTGCAGCATGTCGCGGTGGTGCTTGATTTCATTGACCAGCTGGTCGTACAGCATCTGCAAGCCGTAGCTGTCGGCGCTCTGGCGTTTCAGGCGCTCTTCCAGTTGCGTGATGTGCAGCTGCAATTGCCGGCATTCCTTCTTCAACTGCGGCACGCTGCCACTGCGCGGCGCGCGCTTGGGCCGGGCGCCCTTGCAGCCGCTAGGCCGCAGGCCGGCAGGCTCCGGCCGCACCGCTGGTGCCATGCCAGTCTGTTCCGTCGTCATATCGCACTTTCCCTTGCCTATCTTCCCGGCAAGGCGCTGCCTGCCTGGAAAATAATTGCTTTTCATTTAAGAGGCGATATTAAAGCACATAAAGCACAGCTTTTATTGCTTTAAGTAAATTAAAGAATCCACGCGGAAAGATTTTGTGGTTTTTCCGCGCCACCATGGCGCGGTATTCCTGACTTACTGGGCGTGGGCGGGGGCGGGCGCCGGTGGCGCGGCGTTGGCGAGGGTGCTGCCGTCGGCATAGGTGAGGGTCAGCAGCGTGTCGTTGTCCCAGCTGCCGTCATGCAGGGGCGGCACATAGCGCAGGCGGTCGTCGGTGATGCGGATGTCCGCCGTGCGCCCGCCCGAAGTGGCGCGCACGGCAGCGAGCGCGCGGAAGGTGGGGAAGGGCACGTGGATCAGCGACGAATGGCACGGCCCGCCCGCCATGCGGAACAGGTTGCGGCGGACAAACGACAGCCGGTCCTGTTCCACCGCCCAGCGGATTTCGCATTCCAGGCGCAAATCGCCCAGCCGGCGCACATTGGCTGGCAAGCCCGGCGTATGGATGTCGGCGCGCCAGCGCAGGGTATCGCGCTTCTTGTTGCTGACCAGGTCGGCATTCGCATCGTAGGCCGTTTTGTCGCGCGCCAGCTGGAAGCTGCCGTTCGCCGCCAGCGGGATCGGAATCGACAGATTGTCCGCTTCCAGGTGCAAGGTCACGCCATCGAGCCTGCCCGATGGCGTGGCCGGGATCAGCATGAAGCGCAGCGGCGCGTCGGGCGCCAGGCGCAGGTGGTCGGCATACGCGTCGACGCCCTTGAGCATGGTGCGGTAGGAGCGCAGTTCGGGATCGCGCGTGCTTTGCACATCGACCACCTGGGCAATCTCGTCTTGTGCCGGCTCGCCTGGCGGCGCGGGCTGCTCCTGTGCCAGGGCAGGCGTCAGGCAGGCGGCGAGGGCGGCGGCAAGGGCGATGCGGGACAAATGCATGGGAAGGGCCAGGTAAGCGTTGCAGGGGAAGCGTGCCGTGCAGGAAAACGGATGCCGGATATTATCATTCATGTAACTGCCAAATTATCACCAATTGTCTCGTTCGTGTCGCACGCCAGCCATTGCAGCTAGTAAACGGGACGCTGTGGCGGCAACCACGTAAAATAGCGGATTGACTGAACGATTTTGAAGGCAAGAGCATGGCGATACAATGGTACCCGGGACACATGAACGCGGCCCGCAAGAAAGCGGCCGAGACCATGGAAAACACCGATCTGGTGATTGAAGTGGTGGACGCGCGCCTGCCGGCAGCCAGCTGCAATCCCATGGTGGACGAGCTGCGCCTGTTCCGCCAGCGCCCCTGCCTGAAAATCCTCAACAAGACCGACCTGGCCGACCCGGCCGCCACGGCCGCCTGGGTGGCGTATTTCAATGCCCAGGAAGGCGTGACCGCGTACGCGATGACGACCAAGAAACCGGGCGACGTGGCGCGCATTCCGGAACTGGCCAAGTCGCTGGCGCCGCACCGCGGCGTGCCGACGAAGCCGCTGCGCATCATGATCATGGGCATCCCCAACGTGGGCAAGTCGACCCTGATGAATGCGCTGCTGAAAAAGCGCGTGGCGAAAGTGGGCGACGAGCCGGCCGTGACAAAAATGCAGCAAAAGCTGTACCTGGACAAGAACACCATCCTGGTCGATACGCCCGGCATGCTGTGGCCGAAGATCGCCATCCCCAGCGACGGCCTGATGCTGGCGGCCAGCCACGCCATCGGCTCGAACGCGCTGATCGAAGAAGAAGTGGCCGTGTTCCTGGCCGAGGAATTGCTCAAGCGCTACCCGGACTTGCTGGCTGCCCGCTACGGCACCAAGGTCGATGAAGTCGACGCCATCGGCGTGGTCGAAGGCATCGCCGCCAAGCGCGGTTTCCGCATCAAGGGCGGCGATTACGATTTCGAGAAAGCCTCGCACACCCTGCTGCTCGACTACCGCAGCGGCATCCTGGGACGCATCTCGCTGGAAACGCCGGACACGCGCGCCGCCCTGCTGGCCCAGCACGCGGCCGAGATGGCGGAAAAAGCGGCGAAGGCGGCGGAGATCGCAGCCGAGAAGGCGAAAAATGCGGCGCGCGGCAAGCGCGGCACGTAACTAAAAAAGCCGCTAGTTAGCGGCTTTTTTTAACCCAACAGCGACGACCGGGGTCGGATCCTCAGGGACTCGGTGTCCCCGTCCGACCCCGGCATTTTCGCCGTGGAGGTTTATGTTGCCGCCTTAGCCAAACCTGAAACTCGTCACCGCCAGCGCCCCAAAGAAATCCTCCTCGTGGTACACCACCTGCGCCGCTTCCTGTTCGGCGGCGCCCAGCGCCACCATCAGCGGCAGCAAGTGGTCTTCCTGCGGATGGGCCTGGCGCGCGCCCGGCGCCTGGTCCCAGGCCAGCAATTGCGCCAGCCGTTGCGCCGGCGGCAGGGCCATGGTCTGGCGCAGCCAGGCGTCGAAATGGTGCGAGGCGGCGGCGCCCGCCTGGCCGAACTGGCGCAGATTATGGTACGACAGGCCGCTGCCCAGTATCAGCACGCCCTGGCGGCGCAGGCTGGCCAGCGCGCGGCCCACCTCGACGTGGGCGAGCGGATCGTAGCCGTGTTTCAGCGACAATTGCACCAGCGGCACGTCCGCCTGCGGGTAGATGGGGAACAGGGCGCTGAAGGTGCCGTGGTCGAAGCCCCGCTCATGGTCCAGGCGCGCCGGGTGGCCGGCAGCATCCAGCAACTGTTTCACTTGCGTCGCCAGGTCCGGCGCGCCAGGCGCCGGGTACTGGATTTGATAGGTGTGCGGCGGAAAGCCCGAATAATCGTAGATCATGCCCGGGCGCGGGCTGGCCGAAACGAGAAACTGCGGCCCTTCCCAGTGCGCCGTCACCACCAGCACGGCTTTCGGGCGCGCGCCGATCTGGCGCGGGATATCCTGCAAGGACGCTTCGAGCACGTCGTAGCGGCCGCCGAACTGTTCTTTCATGAACGGCCACGGGCCGCCGCCGTGCGACAGGAAGTAAGTGGGGAAGGTGTGCTCTTGCATGGCGGCTCCTGATGGAATGGCTGTGGATGGAAGCCATGATAGTCATGCGCGATGAGTTGATCAAGATCGCTATTATTGATATATCATTTCCGTTTTGTTGATGATCGGGATGCCATGGATACCTTGCGCAGCATGCGCGTGTTTCGCGCTGTCGTGGAGCTGGACAGTTTCGTGCGCGCCAGCGAGCGCCTGGATCTGTCGCCGGCCATGGTCAGCAAGCATGTGATGCACCTGGAGCGCCACCTGGGCGCGCGTCTGCTGAACCGCAGCAGCCGCCACCTGAGCCTGACGGAAATCGGCAAGGTGTACTTTGAACAGTGCCGCGAGATGCTCGACAATCTCGACGAGGTGGAAGCGACGGTCGGACGCACGACGGTGGTGCCGCGCGGCATGCTGCGCCTGAGTGCGCCCGTCTGGTTCGCCAACGCCATTTTTACGCGCGCCCTGGCGGCCTACCGCGAACGCTTTCCGGAAGTGACGTTTGATATCGACCTCAGCGGGCGGGTCGTCAACCTGGTGGAAGAGGGCTTTGACCTGGCCCTGCGCGTGAGCCAGGCGCCATCGCCGAGCCTGATCGCCCGCCCCATCGGCAGCATCGCTTTTCATCTGGTGGCCGCGCCCGCCTACCTGGCACGCGCCGGGACACCGCAAATGCCGCAGGAACTGGCGCAGCACGCCATGATCAGCTATTCGCTGTTGCTTAATGGCAACGAATTGGTCTTCGACGGCGCGCAGGGGCGCGACACCGTGAAATTCTCGCCAGTGCTGCAATGTAATAACGAAAGCCTGCTGCACGCGGCCGCGCTCGACGGCATGGGCATCGCCCTGCTGCCGTCGTGGCAGACGGATGCGGACCTGGCGGCGGGGCGGCTGGTGCGCCTCTTCGACAGCTTCAAGCTGGCGGGCGGCAGCGTGTACGCCGTGTATACCAGCCGCCGCTACCTGTCGTCGAAAGTGCGCACCTTCATCGACTTCCTGGCCGACGAGGCGCGCCTGGGAAGCTGAGCCGCCAGGCGCCGGGCCAGGCCGGCTGCGCTGGCCCGGCTGCGCGCGTACCAAATGCATAACAATGGTTTTATTTCGATAAGCCCTGTCTTTCCGGCGCTTGCGGCGCGCTGCGCCGTGCGTATAATGATTCGCTTTTGCCATCCTTTCGCCACCCACTCCGCGCACATGCGACGCGGTACCGCACGCCAGCCTTCCCCATGATGCCAGCCCCCCTTGCCCTGACTGTTGCCACGCGCGCCTTGCTGCTGTGCGCGCTGGCCATGCCGGCTTGCGCGCAAGAAAGTTTGCCTGACGCGCTGCCAGAAGCCGGGCTCAGCGCGGGGGCGGACGCCGTGCCGGCTGATGCCGGCGCGGCCGGCGCCACGCATGGCGACCTGTCCGCCGAGCTGGCGCAGGGCGGACAGCACAGCGTGCGCAGTGCCTTGTCATACGCCAAGGACGGCATGTCGCTCGATGCGGCGCTCGACGAGCACCGCAATGGCAATTACCGCGATGGCAGCGTGTTCCGCCAGCGGGGCTTCAGCGGCGGCGCGGAATGGAAGATCCGCCAGGGACGTTTCGGCTTCAGCGCCGACCAGCTGCACCAGGACACGCGCTATCCCGCGCCCGAGGCGCCCTACCTGGCTTTGCTGGCTGCGCGGCCGGAAGACCTGTACCGTTATGAAGTGCGGCGCGGCAGCGCCTTCGTACAGCGCTATGTGGGCAATTTCGAGCTGGGCGTGGAACTGTCGCAGCGCACCAAGCGCGCCCACGCGCTGTATGCGGGCGAAGCGGGCAGCACGCAGTCCGTGTACCGCAGCAATCGCCTGCAGCTGTCGCCGCGCGTGCGCCATTACGGCAAGCTGGGCAGCGTCGGCACGGATACGGAAGTGGGCCTGGACCTGATGCAGTGGGAGCGGCGCTCGGGCAATGCGGTGCGGGGCGGCGACGGCGCCGCGCAGCGCCGCCAGCATTCGCGCGCGCTGCTGCTGCGCGAGGAACTGGCCTTTGGCGGCGTATATGCGCCACGCCTGCTGCTGGGCTTCCGGCATGAGCAGTTCCAGCTCGATCCTGCCGACATGCCGGCCGGTGGCAGCGACTGGGAAAACCAGAATGCCTGGGATGTGCAGGGCAGTTTTTTGCTGCGCTCTCAGCTGAGCGTGTACGCCAAGGCGGCGCGCAGCTACCGCATCGATGACGATGGCTATACCAGCGCCGGCTACCGCCCGCTGGCGGGCCAGCTGCGGCGCGAGACGGAGCTGGGCGCCACCTATGGCGATCACCTGCGCAGCGCCTCCGTGCGCGTGTTCAGCGAGCAGCTGAGCAACCAGATCGTCTTCGACCAGAGCCTGGGCCAGCTGGGTTTTGCGGGCAACCTCGAACCGTCGCGCCGCGACGGCATCGCCATCGAGACGAGCGTGCTCCTGGCGCCCGACTGGCGCCTCGACGCACAGCTGCGGCAAGTGCATGCGCGCTATGACGACTACGCCTACGACGGCCCGGATATCGCGCTGGTACCGAAAACCCTGGCCGCCTTGCGCCTGTACTGGACGGGCCGGCACGGCGCCAGTGCCGACGTCGGCGTGCAGTGGCTGCGGGCGCTGCGCTATGGCCAGGATTTCAGCGGCAGCTGCCTGGCGCAGGTGCCGGCCTTCGCCACTATCGATGGGCGCTATGCGCGCAAGCTGGGCGCCTGGGAGCTGGAACTGTCGGGCAGCAACCTGGCCAACCGCCGCCACTACGGCGATGCGCCGGGCTGCCGTTCCAGCATTTACCAGCATGACAGGCGCCAGCTGCGCCTCTCCGCGCGCTACCATTTCTGAGGCGCGGGCGCGGCGGCGCGCGGGCGGGGCTTAAGCGCGGCTTAATCGGTCGCAAGAAGGACAGGCAAACGCGTTTTTTTTCCGCCAGGGCTGCATGGCCGGGCGCAAAAAGTGGTAATCTCGCCCCGTTCACGACCACTTTATGATGAAGGATTAATATGCGTTTTCTGCGTTTCTTGCGTCCCCTGCTCGCCGCTGTCACCCTGGTAGCCGCCACCGGCGGCGCCATGGCGGCCGATACCGGCTTTACCACGCTTCCTACGCCAGTGCGCACGGACACGGGCAAGAAGGTGGAAGTGGTGGAGTACTTCATGTATTCCTGCCCGCACTGCTACGCGCTCGATCCGCTGATGCACGACTGGGTCAAGAAGCAGGGCGACAAGATCGCCTTCCGCCGCATCCACCTGGCCTTCTCCGGGCCGAAAGATCCGCAGGCGCACGCCTACGCCACCCTGGAAGCGATGGGCCAGCTGGAGCAGTTCCACGACAAGATCTTCCGCGCCATCCACGTTGAACGCAACCGCCTGAACCGCGATGACGCCATTCTCGACCTGCTGGTCAAGAACGGCATCGACAAGGCGAAATACCTGGAGATGTTCAACTCGTTCGGCGTGCAGACCAAGCTCAAACGCAATGAACAGCTGATCACGGCCAGCAAGATCGACAGCGCGCCGACCATCGTCATCGATGGCCGCTTCGTGACGTCGCCGGCGCAGCTGTCGCGTCCCGGCCAGTCCGAGCCGCAAACCCAGGCTGCGACCCTGCGCGTGATGGATGAGCTGGTGGCCCGCGTCCTGAAAGAGCGCGCACCGGCGCCGGCGAAGAAGTAAGCGTAGCTGCTCATGAAACAGCTGCCCTGGACCTTGTGCGCGCTGGCCGTGGCCCTCGTGGCCTGGCTGGCGATTGCCATCGTCAGCGTGGAAAACCAGCGCAATGCGCTGGCCAGCAAGGCGTGCGTCGACCCCGCGTTCAAGAACCAGGTCGACGCGACATGCCTGGCATCCGTGCAGTCGCGCGAGCACTGGTGGCAGCATCTGACTTACGCCATGACGCATTTCAGGTCGTAGAACGCCGGATTAAATCTACTGCGCGCCGCGCTTCTCGGCCACGCATCACTGCCGCCCGCCACGATTTTCTCCGGCGTCGTGACGCTGACGGATGGCTAGGTCAACTGCCCGCTTTGTGCGGGCTTTTTTACGTCTGCGGCTTGCGGGTATCATGAAGCTACAACTATTCAGCGATGGCATGCGGATATTGCTGCCGAACCCCGCAAGCAAAGAGCCGGGCCATCACATCAATTAAATGAAGCGAGGGCGTTACGATGAAGGAAGTAATCCTGATTACCGGCAGCAGCCGCGGCATCGGCGCGGCGACGGCACTGCTGGCCGCGCGCCAGGGCTATGCCGTGTGTGTCAATTATGTGCGCGATGCGCAGGCGGCCGGGGCGCTGTGCGCGCGCATCGTGGCCGACGGGGGCGAGGCCATCGCCGTGCAGGCCGACGCCAGCGATGAAGCGGACGTGGCGCGCCTGTTCGGCGAAATCGACGCGCGCCTGGGGACGCTCACGGCGCTGGTCAACAATGTGGGCGTGCTGGAGCAGAAATGCCGGCTCGTCGACATGTCCGTGCAGCGCTTAGAGCGCGTGCTGCGCACCAACGTGATCAGTTATTTCCTGTGCTGCCAGCAGGCCGTGCGGCGCATGTCGACGGCCCATGGCGGGCAGGGCGGGCGCATCGTGAATGTCTCGTCGGCGGCCGCGCGCATCGGTTCCCCGGACGAATACATCGATTACGCGGCCTCGAAAGGCGCCGTCGACACCCTGACCCTCGGCCTGGCCAAGGAAGTGGCGGCCGAGGGCATCCGCGTCAATGGCGTGCGGCCCGGCATCATCTACACGGAAATCCACGCCTCGGGCGGCGAACCGGGCCGGGTGGCGCGCCTGGCCTCCGGCGTGCCCATGCAGCGCGGCGGCCAGCCCGAGGAAATCGCCGACGCCATCCTGTACCTGCTGGGCCCGGGCGCCAGCTACATCACGGGCAGCATTTTAGATGTGGCGGGCGGGCGCTAGGCGCTTGCAAGGCTTGAAAGGCTAGGCTAGGCTCAGGCTTTGGCGGCCACCGCCTTTGCCGGCGCCGAATGCGGCGTCACCACCACGGTGCAGGTGGTGCCGGCCACCAGCAGCTGGCCCTTCGGCTGCTCGTCGATATGGATGCGCACAGGCACGCGCTGGGCCAGGCGCACCCAGTTGAAGGTGGGATTGACGTCGGCCAGCAGTTCGCGGCCCGTGGCGGCGTCGCGGTCGGTGATGCCGCGCGCGATGCTCTCGATGTGGCCGTGCAGGGTGCCGCCGCTCATCAGGTTCATTTCCGCCTTGTCGTCCTGCGCCAGCATGCCCAGCTTGGTCTCCTCGAAGTAGCCGACCACATAGTACGAGGCGCTGTCGATGACGGCCAGCTTGGCCGCGCCGACGGCGGCAAAATCGCCCTTGTGCACATTCAGATTGGTCACGTAGCCGCTGACGGGCGCGCGCACGGTGGTGCGTTCCAGATTCAGTTGCGCCAGGGCGCGGGCGGCCACGGCGGCCTGCACTTGCGAGGTGGCCGAGGTGGCGGCGAACGCCGCGCTTTCGCGGCTTTCCGTGGAGATGATGCTGGCGTCCAGGTTGGCGCGGCGCTGCGCTTCCTTGCCGCGGCGGCCCTGTTCCGTTTTTTGCGCGGCCAGCACGGCGTCGGCCTGGGCCAGCGCGCTGGCGTAGCGTTCCCTGTCGACGACGAACAGGATATCGCCCTTTTGCACCACCTGGTTGTCGCGCACCAGCACGTCCGTGACGGTGCCGGCCACGTCGGCGCTGATGTTGACGATGTCGGCCTTGATGCGCCCATCACGCGTCCATGGCGATTCCATGTAGCGGTCCCAGACGGTCTTGCCGATCCACAGGGCTGCGGCCAGGAGCAGCAGGGTGATTGCATAGCGGGTCAGTTTGCTTACCATGGCGGCAGCCTTTCCTTGATTGGTTGAACAGTTTTTTTTATTTGCAGCGCTATTTGTAAAGCGATAAAGCCAGCGCGCCGAAGATGGCGATGAAGATGCACAGCCGCGCCAGCGACGGGTGCCACACCATGCGGTACACGCCCAGCCAGCCCAGCACGCGGTCGAGCAGGGTTTGCAGGCCGATGCTGAGGATGAACAGGGGCAGCAGGGTAGGAATCAGAATTCCGAACAGGGCGAATTCACGCGGCATGGTGGTCTCCGGCGCCAGGCGCCATATGGTCGAGCAATGAGGTATAGATCGAGTGCAGGTCGGCCAGCGCCGTCTGCAGGCGCGCGCCGCGTTCCGGCGTCATGCCAGCTTCGGCTTGCGCGGTGCGCACCACGGCGCCTGCCTGCAGGGTGGCCGCCAGGGCCGCCTGCAGTTGCGGGTCGGCGCGCGTGCGCAGCCAGCCGGCGATGTGGTCCACGCACTGCTGCAGCGCGTGGCGCGTGGCGCCCGGCCGGGCGGTGGCGATCAGTTCGCGCAGTTCGATCACCGAGTGGCCGATTTCCAGCAGGGTCAAGGCCTGGCGCACGACGGCGCGCGTGGCCTCGCCCGGCGCCGGTCCCGCCGCCGCGTTGAGCTGGCTGAGCAGGTCGCGCACGCGGTTGTCGAAACGGTGCTTCACCCGCCGCGCTGGCGCCGTGCACGCATGCAGGGCTTCGCGCCACAGGGCCCGGCCGATATGGTCCTTGTGGCCCATGGTGTGCTCGGGCAGCAGCACGGCAAACACCAGGGCGGCCAGCATCAGTCCCACGATCAGCGCCATGCCCGTGTTCAAAAAGGCCGCGCCATCGACATGCATCACATTTGTCGGCGCCATCTGCGTAATGAAGGTCGACACGCCCAGGCCCACGCCCAGCTTGGCCGGGTTGGTCATCAGGTACAGGCCGACGGCGAGGAAGGGCGCAAAGCTGAGCACCAGCATGGGGAAGCCGTCGCCATGCACCAGCACGAAATACACGCAGACGAGCGAGAGCGGCATGGCGATCAGGAAGCCTGCCAGTACCTGGCGGATCATCAGGATGGGACGTGGCGAGGACGAAGCCAGCGCGCAGAACACGGCCGCCATCAGCATGGCCGTGCTGGCGTAGGGCCAGGCGAGGAAATACGCGCCCAGGGCCAGCAGGGCCAGGCTGATGCCGGCGCGCGCGCCGCTGGCGATGACCAGCGCGGGCGGCGTCTTCGGCGCGTAGGCCTGCGGCGTGCTCACTTCCAGCGGCGTATCGTGGGCCAGGCTGAAATACACTTCGTGAAAGCGGCTGATATCGCGCGCGAAGCGCTCCAGCAGTTCGCACACGGTGTCGAAATCGATGCGCTGCGCATGCGTGATGGCGGCGCCATCGATCTGCGCGCGGGCCTGCGCCAGCGCCGTTTGCAGATGCTGCTGCATGGTGTCGAGCGAGTCTTGCGATGGCGTCGTCTGCAGCGCTTCGGCAACGATGGCGTACAGGGGCGCGCACGCTTGCATGACCTGCGTTTCGCCGTCGCGCTGCAAACGGTCGAACAGGCGGTGGAAGGTATAGAAGGTGGTCAGCGCCGTCATGAAGGTGGCGTTGAAGGCGTGCAGCTTGCGGTTTTGCGCGCGCACGTGGCCCACTTTGCTGGTGACTTCAAACAGGGCGGCCGAGCGGCCCAGTTCCAGCGCCGCCACGTCGGCGGCGAACTGCAGGTGCGTCAGTTCGACCTGCGCCGGCGTGAGCTTTTGCTGCAGCACGTCCTGGCAGAAAGTGAGGAACTTGCCGTAGCGCGCCTGCACCGTGCGCATCACCTGCGTGCCCTGGTGGCGCGGCAGCAGCACGCTGGAGACGGCCGCCGAGCAGATGATGCCCAGGCTGACCTCGGCCACGCGCGTGACGGCCAGCGAAAACACCTGCATCGGCTGCTCGATGGCGGGCAGCACGATCATGCAGGCCGTGTAGCCGGCCAGCACGTACACATACGACTGCGCGTTGCGGTGCAGGGCCGAGCCGCTGGTGCACAGGCCGACCCACAGGGCCAGGCCGCCGAACAGCAGCACCGGCTGCTGCGGGAACAGGCCGATCAGGGTCAGCGCGGCCGTGCATCCCAGCAGGGTGCCGCACAGGCGGTAAAAACTTTTTTCCAGCACCATGCCGCTGCTGGGCAGGGCCAGGATGATGGTGGTGGTCATGGCCGTGCTGGGCGAATCGAGTCCCAGGCGGTAGGCCAGCCACAGCGCGCAGAAGGACGCGATGAGGGTCTTGCCGACGTAGATCCAGCGTTCGCCTTCCGTCGTGCGCCAGTCCTGCAGCGCCAGCGCCAGCCAGTGGGCCGCCCGCGACAGGGGGCCGTGTGTATATGTTGTTGCTGTGGCTGGCGTCATCGATAGGCTATCAGTTCTGGTTGTTGAGATTGTTCAGGTTGCGCAGCTGGCGCGCATACAGCTTGTCGAGCACTTGCAGTTCTTCTTCCGTGAAACCTTCGTACAGGGCCGAGGTTTCCTGGTACACGTCGGGCAACGCCGTTTCGATCAGCTTGCGGCCCTTGTCGGTCAGCGAAATCATCACGGAGCGGCGGTCGCCGGGGCGCGTGCCGCGGTGGATCAGCTCACGCGCTTCCAGGTCGTTGCACACGCGCGTCAGGTTGGCCGGTTTTTCATGGCAAGCCATGCCCAGGGTGCAGGCATTCGAGGTTTCATCGTCCGTGCCGTACAGCACGGCCAGCACCATGTAGCTGGCATCGACCAGGTCGTGCTTTTTCAGCGCGGCATTGGTCAGATCCTTCATGCCTTTCTGGATGTGGTACGTCATGCGCAACAAGCGCATCAGTTCCATGGGGAAGCCTGGCATGCGCGTGCGGATGTTTTGCAGCCGCTTGGCGGTAGCGTCAAAAGCGGTCATGTCGTATTCCTTCATGTGTGAATAAAGCTCCGATTGTATCTTGTTGGACTAGCGCCATACCAGGATTGCAAGCTCAGATGCCGCCTCCCAGTGCATTCATCAAGGAAACGTACAGATCCAGTTCGCGTGCCCCGTTTTGCGCCTGCTGCTGTTCTTCCGCCAGCAGCGCCACTTGCGTGTTGAGCATGTTGATGGCGTCGCTCATGCCGGCCTTGTAGGCTTGTTCCACCAGGTCGCGCGCGCGCTGTGCCGTGGCCAGCGCCTGTGCCGTCAGCCGGTGCTGCTTTTCCAGCGACTGCGCCCTGGTGACGGCATTGGCCACGTCCGACATGGCGTTGATGACGGTGGCGTTGTACTGCTCCACGGCGCCGTCGTAGATGGCCGTCTGGCTGCCCAGCTGGGCGCGCAGGCGGGCGCCGGCAAAGATGGGCAGGCTAAGCGCGGGCGAAACGCCGCGGATGTCCGAGTTGGCATCGAGAAAATGGCTGAAGCCAAAGGCCTGGAAGCCGGCGAACGCCACCAGATTCACGTTCGGGTAGAACTCGGCCTTGGCGGCGTCGATGCGCTGCGCCGCCGCTTCCACTCGCCAGCGCTGGGCGGCGATGTCGGGACGGCGGCCGATCAGGTCGGCCGGCAGGGCGGCGGGAATGGCCAGCGGCTGGTCCAGGCGCAGCACGGGACGCGTGAGCGCCGCGCCAGCCGCCGGACCCTTGCCCGCCAGGGCCGCAAGCTGGTTGCGCAGCAGGGCCAGCGATTCGGCCGACTGCTCCAGCTGGCGCCGTCCGGCCGGCAGGGTGGTTTCAATTTGCGCCACGTCGATGTCCGTGCCGATGCCGGCCGCCTTGCGCTGGCGCGTGATGTCGAGGATGCGGGCGCGCTGCGCCAGGCTGCGTTCGATCACGTCCTGCAGCTGGAATTCATACGACAGCTGGATGTAGGTGCGCACCAGCGCCGTTTCCAGCGCCAGGCGGGCCATCTGCGATTCGGCCGACGCCAGCTGCACGTCGCCCAGCGCGGCGGAGAGGGCGGCGCGGTTGCGGCCCCACAGGTCCAGGTCGTACGAAGCCGTGACGGTGGCCTGGTTGCGCCAGGCGTAGTTTCCGGCCAGCGGCGCCGGCGTGCTGCCGTGCAGCGAATACAGTTCGCGGTTGATGGAAACGCTGGCCTCGGCCTGCGGGCGGGTCTTGTCTTCCGCCGCGCCGGCCAGCGCCTCGGCCTGGCGCACGCGCGCCTGGGCGCCGCGCAGGGTGGGGCTGTCGGCCAGCGCCTGCTCCATCAGGCGGTTCAATTGCGGGTCTTGCAGCGCCTGCCACCATTGCGCGCGCGGCCATTGGATGGCGGCGCTGGCGGCGGCATCCATGGCCTTGCTCGCCTGCAGCTTGTTGGCGTCGAGCATGGCCGATTGCGGCGCGATGTGGCCCATGTCGGCGCACGCGCTCAAGGCAAGGATCAGGCTGGCGGCAAGCAGACGGCGGTGCAGGGACATGCAAGACTCCGGAAATCGATGGTGTTGGGGGGGCAGGGAAAAATCACAGCTCGCCGCGGTGAGCGCCGGGAGTGGCCCGGGGTGCTGCGCCGCAACTGAGGTGTATTACAGACATACTGACTTGCTGAAACCGGCTGACTGGTTTCTTATTTCGCGATGTGCTTGGCCGTTTGCGCGACGTCAAAGTCCGCTTCCGTTTGCGGGATCTGGCCAGCCTTGCGGGCGGCGTAGAACTCGGCCATGACTTGCTCGCGCGTCACGTTGCTGGCGGCGATGGCAGGCGTTTTCGGATAGTCCACTTCGCTGGTGGCGATTTCGCCGGCATTGCGGGCACGGATGTATTCGGCCGTGACGTCGGCGCGCGTCAACTGCTGGCTGGCGGCGGCTGGCGCGGTGCTTTGCGCGAAGGCAGCGCTGGCGGTGGTGATGGCGAACAATGCTGCGATCAGTGATTTGGCTTGCATGATAAGACTCCAATATAGACATGATGGCTGGGTGGATGGGCCGGATCGCCACGTACCGGTCGGTTCGCTCCTGCGGCGCGGGTGGGCGCCGCAGGAGCGATCAAGCATTTCTGGATGAGAACTTGCTTACTTGGATTAACTATAGCAATGAATAGTACATTTGTGAAGTAAATTCTGAAAATATTTGTGCGGTGCGACATTTTCTTGACGGAAATGCATTGCAGCCGTGCGCCGTTGGCATGGCGAGGCGGGTACGATGGTTGTTCGAGATTTTTTGTGAAGGGAGTCAGCCATGAGCAGCAGCAGCCTTGATCCGGACAATTTGCCCGTCACCCCCGACCGCGTACTGGGCAGCGGCCACGGCAAGGGGGCGCTCGGCCCCAGCGACAGTTCCGACAGCGGCAGCGACATGCAGGGCGTGCCGGGCCAGGACGCCGAAGCGCTCGACAGCGACAGCGATGCGGCCGGTACTGGCGACCGGGCCGGCGTGGAGCCGCTCAACACGGCGCCCGACGGCGGCGACATCGACGTCGACCACGTGGAAAGCGTGGCGCCTGCGCAGCCGCCAGCCGGTGCCGACAGCGAATCGCCCGCGCCGGCGCCGGCACGGCGTCCCTGAGCCAGCTCAGCCAGCTGAGCCGCCTTCCTGTCCGCGCACGGGCGCCGGAATTACTGCCGCTCTGGCGCCATCAGCGTAAAATGCGGGCAGGGCGGCGCCGGCGCCGCCAAGGCCGACCGGCCCGCACAGGATAGGATGTCACCAGGGATGCACACGCAGATGTCGGAAGACAAAGAAAAAGACTTGATGTCGATGTACCGCGAGACGCGGCCACGTGAATTTTTTGGCGAAAAAAGCACGACCAATCACCTGGCCTGGAGCTTGCTGGTGATCTTGCTGGCGCTGGTCTTCTGGCTGGTCGTGGCCCTGGCGGCGGCGGAAAACCAGCGCTATGCCCTGCAGACCGGGGTCTGCCAGGATCACGTGTTCCCGGCGGAAATCGACATGTCCTGCCTGAAACAGGTCAAGTCGCGCGAACACTGGTGGCAGCATGTGGGCCATGCGCTGCTGAAGATGGGCGCCTGAGCGGCGCAAGCCAATCCTGAAGGGCGCGCCGCGGCAGCGAGCACGCGGCGCCCTTCCTGTTGCGGGAGGCGAGATGCCACGCGATACTGCACGGGAACAGCCGCAATGGCTGTTTACGCGCCACAGTGCCTTGACGGTGCGCCAGCTGCTGCGCGCCTATGCCGTGCTGTGCCTGTTTTCCACCGCCATCGCCCTGGCCTTTGCGCTGCGTGGCTACTGGTATATCCCCGTCTTTTCATTTGCCGAGCTGGCCCTGGTGGCCATCGCCCTGCTGTACTACCTGCGCCATGCCCGCGATTACGAGCATCTGGCCTTGCGCGACGGCGTACTGGTCGTCGAGCAGGTGAGCGCCGGGCGGCGCCAGCGCAGCAGCTTTCGTCCCTGGTGCACGCGCATCGTCGTGCCCGAGGGACCGCGCCAGCTGATACGCATCAGCTGCGGCGGCACGCGCGTCGAGGTGGGCGCCTTTGCCACGCCGGAACGGCGTCGCCAGGTGGCGCAGGAGCTGCTGGCCTGGCTGCCGCCGCTGGACCGTGAAGGATGCGGGGCTTACTTCGGCCCGTAAAACTGGAACGTCTGTACCACCAGCAGGGAGACGGGGAAGCCGGTGAAGGTCTTGAATTCCTTCACGCCCGTGATCTTGTAGGCGCCGGCCTGGAACGGTTCGCCTTCCTCCCAGCTGTGATCCTTCATGGCGAACTGCAGCAGGCGCTTGTCGTTGTAGCGGTAGGTGAAGATGGTGTAGGCGCCGACGCGGCTGGTGACGACGAAGCGTTCATCGCGCTCGTCGGCAATGAGCAGGATGCCAGGATAGCGGCTGATGCCCGCTTCCTCGTTCTGTATCCTGAGGATCACATCCGTAAAGCTGCATTCGGCGTCGCGGATCTTGTCGCGCTTTTGCGCGATCTTCATCACCTCGTCGTAGCTCTTGTTATGGGTGATTGACCATGACGGCGCGTCGCAATAATTGGCGGCGCCGGCTCCGGCGCTGGGCGCGCACAGCAGCAGGCAGACAGTGGCAGCAGGGAAGAACTTCATGGGTCGGGTGGCCGGTGGCGTGTTGTGAAGGCGGCAGTCTAGCGCCAGATTGCCGCTTTCACAAGTACCGGCAAGCGGTCGCTCAGACGGCGCGCGACGGCCCTGCCCACAGATTGATGTTGCCTTCGCGCGCCTGCACGTCGATGGCGGCCAGCTCGTCGGCCGTGAATGCCAGCTGCTGCAGCGCCGCCACGTTTTCGCGGATTTGCGCGCTGCTGCTCGCGCCGATCAGGGTCGAGGTGACGCGCGGGTCGCGCAGCACCCAGGCCAGCGCCATCTGCGCCAGGGTTTGTCCGCGCTGCGCGGCGATCTGGTTCAGGGCGCGCACGCGGGCCAGGTTTTCCGCGCTCAGGTGCTGTTGCATCAGCGAACCGCCGCCGGGGCGGTTGACGCGCGCATCCTGCGGCACGCCGTCCAGGTATTTATCGCTGAGCAAACCCTGCGCCAGCGCCGTGAAGGTGATGCAGCCGATGCCATCTGCCTGCAAGGTATCGAGCAAGCCATCTTCCTCGATCCAGCGGTTGAGCATGTTGTAGGACGGCTGATGGATCAGGCATGGCACTTTCCAGTCTTTCAGCAGGGCTGCCGCTTCTGCCGTTTTCTGCGGCGAATACGAGGACAGGCCCACATACAGCGCCTTGCCCTGCTGTACGGCGGTGGCCAGCGCGCCCATGGTTTCTTCCAGCGGCGTGTCGGCGTCGTAGCGGTGCGAATAGAAGATGTCGACGTAGTCGAGACCCAGGCGCCGCAGGCTCTGGTCGAGGCTGGCCAGCACGTATTTGCGCGAACCGCCGCCCTGGCCGTACGGGCCGGGCCACATGTCCCAGCCTGCCTTGGTGGAAATGATCAGCTCATCGCG
Source organism: Janthinobacterium amylolyticum (assembly GCF_051380655.1). Classification (NCBI taxonomy): domain Bacteria; kingdom Pseudomonadati; phylum Pseudomonadota; class Betaproteobacteria; order Burkholderiales; family Oxalobacteraceae; genus Janthinobacterium; species Janthinobacterium amylolyticum. The sequence continues at coordinate 157,044 of NZ_JBNYXL010000003.1, read as the reverse complement.
GTAGGCCAGGAAATCGTCGCGCAGCAGCTTGCCGAAATTGCTTTCCGCACTGCCGTACGGCGGGCCGTAGTTGTTCGCCAGGTCGAAATGCGTGATGCCCAGGTCAAACGCGGTGCGCAGCATGTCGCGCTGGGATGCCAGGCTGTTGCTGTCGCCAAAGTTGTGCCACAGGCCCAGGGACAGCAGCGGCAGTTTCAGGCCGCTGCGTCCGCACGTGCGGTACTGCATGGTGTCATAGCGGTTCTCGGCGGCGTGGTAGGTCATGGCATCTCCAGAATGTTTTAAGCGCCTATTTTCGCGCAAAATCAAGCGGTGCGTGCATGGCCGCATGCGTGCCGCTTGCGCCAGGCGCGGCGCGTCTTACAATAACTGTTCACGAAAAGGCGACGAGCGAGGAGCGGTCATGGAAATCGAATTGAAATTGCTGGTGGCGCCGCAAGACGTGCCGCGCCTGCGCGCCCATCCGCTGCTGGCGCAATATGCACAGCCTGCGCACGACACGCCGACTGCGCAAAGCGCGCCGGGCGAACCGCAGGTGCTGAACATGCACGATATCTATGTCGATACGCCCGACCTGCAGCTGTGCCGCCACCAGGCGGGCTTGCGCGTGCGCCATGTGGACGGGCACTGGGTGCAGACCCTGAAGGCGGGCGGCAGCGGCAGCGGCGGTTTGCATAGCCGCCACGAATGGGAGGGCGAGGTGGCCGGCCCCGCGCCCGAGCTTGACGCACTCGATGCGGCCATCGGCCGCAAGCAGCCGATCCGCGCGCTGCTGCGCAAGGATGCCATCCGCGATGGCTTGCAGCCCGTGTTCAGCACGCGCATGGAGCGCACGGCATGGCAGCTGCGCACGCCGCAGGGCGACCATATCGAGTGCGTGCTGGACCAGGGCGTGATCGAGCACGGCGTGGACGGCGCCGCGCGCAGCGTGCCCGTCAGCGAAATCGAACTGGAGCTGAAGCAGGGGCAGGCAGCCAGCCTGTTCGAGGTGGCGCTGGCCCTGCTGCAGGACGTGCCGCTGCGCCTGGGCCACATGAGCAAGGCGGAGCGCGGCTACCGTCTCGCGGCATCACAGCCTTTGCGCGCCGTCAAGGCGCAGCCCTTGCGGCTCGATGAGGGCATGACGGTGGAGCAAAGCTTCCAGGCCATCCTCGGCAATTGCCTGGAGCAGGTGAGCGGCAACCAGGATGGCGTGGCGGCGGGCGAGGACGTGGAAAGCCTGCACCAGATGCGCGTGGGACTGCGCCGCCTGCGCTCGGCGCTGGGCATGTTCAACTCCCTGCTGGCGCTGCCGGACGCGCTGAAGACGGAACTCGACTGGCTGGGCGGTTCACTGGGCGAGGCGCGCGACTGGGATGTGCTGGCCGGCCATACCCTCGCGCAGCTCGATGGCCAGGCAAAGGCCGATGCGGCGGCACTGGTGCAGGCGGCGCAGGAGCAGGCGCGCATCAGGCATGCGCAGGCGGCGCAGGCCGTCAACGCCACGCGCTATACGGCCTGGATGCTGGGCCTGCAGCGCTGGCTGCAGGCGCGCGGCTGGCGCGACATGGCCACGGCGCGCCAGCTGCGCCAGCTGGACGCGGGCGTGTCGCCGTTTGCCCGCCGTACCTTGCGCAAGGACCAGCGCCGCCTGATGAAGCGCGGCAAGCGCCTGCTGCACGCCACGCCGCAGCAGCGGCACCGCGTGCGCATCGCCGCCAAGAAGACGCGCTATGCGACGGAATTCTTTGCCTCGCTGTTTGCCGCGCGCGCCGTGAAGCCGTATGTGGGACGCTTGTCGGCGCTGCAGGATGAACTGGGCTGGCTTAACGATGCGCAGGTGGCGGACCGCCTGCTGCAGGCGCTGCCAGATGGCCAGCCGGATCACGCCGAGTTGCGCCTGCACGCAGCCTTCCTGCGCGGCTACCTGGCGGCACGCGCACAGTCGCAGGTGGCCGATGGCAGCATGCGCAAGGCCTGGCGGCGCTTCAAGGCGGCGCGCTTGCCGGCATAGCACGCTCGCCACTACTGGCTGCGCGTCGGCAGCCGTGCACGGTGCTGCGCGCCGCTTGCTGTTGCTGTTGCTGTTGCTGTTGCTTGTGGTTTTGCTGCTGCTGTTGCTGTTGCCGTTGCCGTTGCCGTTGCTGTTGCGGTGTGCCTGGTGCCGGGTGCCTCGTGCCATGGCTACGCCAGGCAGCCGGTCGGCAAGCCAGCGGCGCGGCTTCCTTGCGCGCCACGCCGGCTATTGCCAGGCCCTCCCATGCCTGCCCATGCATTCCCGGGCATCGCCAGGCTTGTGCTGGGCTGACGCAGGTTGGCGTCGTTGCGCTACGCCAGCGCGCGGCCCAGCTGGCGTTCGAGGATGGCCAGCGGCGATTTTTCGGGTGCGGCCATGGCAGTGACGGGCAGCAGCCAGGTTTGCTCCAGTGCATGCTGTCCGCGCAGGGCCGCATGCGAGACGGCATCCGAAAACACGATCCACGTCTGGCCCGGCGCGAATGCGTGGGTGACTTGCTCCGCCTGCGCCTGATAGGCGGGATCGGCCTTCATGGCGTCGTGCAGCTGCAGCATGTAGTGATCGTAGGGCGTGCGCCGGGACTTGGTGACGCGCAGCCACCGCAGCAGGGCCGCCGTGGCGGGCAGGGGACGGGCGGCGCGCGGCAGGAAGCGCTGCGCCACCTGTTCGAATGGCGCACCCAGTTTCCACACGCGCGGCGCGCCTTGCGGGTGGATGTTGCTAAACACGCGCAGGATGCGTTTCCCCTGCGTGGGCGAGGCGGGGAAGCTGTCGACATGCAGGCGCGTGTCGTCCTTGCGCCAGGACGTGACGCGCCCGGCGATTTCTACCGGTCGAAAGCTGGTCTTGCCTTGCTGAAAATGAGGCTGGTAGGCGGGCAGCAGGCTGGCCAGCAAGCGCCGCGTCTGGCCCGCATAGCGCCGCATCAGCGCGGCCAGCAGGGCCGCGTCGCGGGCGTCGCCATGGCCGCGCACGCCGCGCGCCGGGTCCCAGCTGATATTCTTGGCGCCGCCGGCCGCGCCTTGCAGGAGCGGCAATTCGGCAGGCTGCAAGCCAAAGGCCAGCGCCGGCAGGACGACCACCTGGCCATCTTCCAGCGCCTGCCGCGCCGCCACCTGCCAGGCGGGATGACAGGGAGCGTCCCACTGGAGGACGGGAAGATCGATGAGCTTGCTCATGGGCGCCACGCAGGGACGGCATCGGGTCCACCAGTATGCGCGGGCGCCGCCAGTCATCGTTTGCGCCAGCGCAGGCTTGGCGTCTGTCTCGGTAGCGGAATGCATGCGCCGCCCGCGCCCCAGGCAGCGGGCACTGGCCGTCGCGGTATTTACTTCGCCGTCGCGCGGCCCGCCATGTGCATTCCCCCTTGTGCGCGCTGCTGGTGGGCTGCCGGTGGAAGATGCTCGCCAGCGGGACGGGCTCCTGGCTTACAGTTTGCTGTTCTGGCAGCCGGCACTCACGCATTCGCGCACGCGGTCCTGCAGGAATTGCGCGCGTTCGATGGTGGTCTGGGTGGCGCAATCGAGGTTCACGTAGAAGCCCGAGGATTCGCGTTTGGAGCAGTTCTGGTTGCGCGCGGCGATCCACGCCAGCTGGCCCGCCTTGAGTTTTTGCTTGCCGCCGGCATCGAGCTTGGCGGCGAGCGTCTTGTAGTTGGCGTTGAGTTCCTTGTCCGCTTCCTGGTAGACCTTGTTCAGGCAGTACAGGCCGTCGAAGTCGTTGCGCGGCGTGTCGCAGGCCGAGTTGGCGAAGGCGGAACCGGAAGCGAGGACGAGCAAGGCGAGCAGGAATTTTTTCATGGTTTTCTTTCCGAAGGTAAATGAGGAGAACGTTCCGGCGCCGGCCGGCGGCCAGGCAGACGCGGCGCCTCGGCGCTTGCCCATCTTACAACATCCGCTTATCGCCGCGCGTCCTGCTTGCCAGCTGGCGCCATCATGCTAGTAGGCCAGCTTGCCGGGCAGCGTGACCTCGATCGTCGTGCCCTGGCCCGGTTCGCTGGCGATGCGCAGGCTGGCGCCGATGGCGGCGGCGCGTTCGCGCATGCCCGGCAAGCCCCAGTGGCCGGGCCGCTGGCCCGTGCTGGCCAGCGCCTCGTCGAAGCCGCGGCCGTTGTCGCGCACGCGCAGGGTGAATGCCTGCGGCGCGTAGTCGAGTTCCAGTTCGATCAGCGCCGCCTCCGCGTAGCGCGAGGCATTGAACAGCGCTTCGCGGGCGATCGCATAGATTTCATCGTGCACGCGCGGCTGCAGGCGCCGGCAGTTGCCGGTGGTGGTGGCCTGGAACGCATGCGCGCGGTGCTCGGACAAGCCCTTGCCGAACTGCTGCAGTGCCAGTCCCAGTTCATCGGGCGAGGCCACCGTGCGCAGGTCGAGGATCTGGTCGCGGCCTTCGACCAGCAGCTGCTCGGCCAGGTTCAAGGTGCCGTCCAGGCGCGCCCGTTCACGCGTGCCTTTCGGCAGCATGCCCGTGTGCGCGTGGAACGACAGGATCAGCGCCTGCACGCTTTGCAGCAGCGTGTCGTGCAGCGCGCGGGCGATGCGCGAGCGTTCGGCCAGGCGTTCCTGCAGGCGCTCGTGCATGCGCCGCGTCAGGTGGCGGATGCGCAGCACATAGGCGGCATACAGCAGCAGCGCGCCGCCCAGCACCAGCAGCGCCGTGAACCAGCGGCTCTGCACGAAGGTGGGGGCGATATGGATTTCGAGCGCCGCGCCTTCGCGGTTCCACACCTGGTCTTCGTTGGCCGCCATGACTTCGAAGCGGTAGTCGCCGGGCGCCAGGTTGGTGTAATAGGCTTCGCGCCGGCCGGGGGCTTCCTGCCAGTGCTCGTCGACGCCGACAAGGCGGTAGCGCAGGCGCACGCGCTCGGGCATCGACAGGCTCAGCGCCGTGAAGTCGAGCTGCAGGCGCTTGCTGCCCTCGGGCAGGCGCAGCGGCTTGCCCGCAGCGATGGCGTGCGGCGCGCCGTCGGCCAGTACGGCGGTGATCTGCACGGGCGGCGGCAGCGCGTTGCGGGCGATGTGCGCCGGATCGAGCATGGCGATGGTGGCCGAGGTGGCGAACCACAGCTGGCCGTCGGGCGCGTGGATCAGCGACGGCACGGGACGCAGCTGCGAGGCGTGGCCCTGCAGGCCGTCGAGCGCATCGAAGCGTTCGTACTCGAGCGGCGCCGCGCCGCCGTCTTTCAGCCAAGCGGCGATGGCGGCCGCACCCAGGTGGTAGATGCCGTCGGCGCCATGCAGCCACAGGTCGCCGCCGGGCAGGCGCACGATGCCCGACACGCCGCGGAAGGTTTCGCCGCGCGCGCCGCGCAGGGCAATGAAGCGGCCCGCGCGCCAGACGGCCACGCCGCCTTCGCCGCCGGCCCACATCAGGTCCGCGTCGCGGTACAGCTGCAATACCGTGCCCAGCTGCAAGCCGTCGGCCGCGCCCAGCTGCCGCACGGCGCCGCTGCGCTGGCCGTTGGCCACCAGGCTGACGCGGTTGTTGGCGTGGCCCAGCCACACGGTGTCCTGGCCATCGATGGCCATCGCCGTGGTCAGCGCGTCGGGCAAGCCGGCCAGGCCGCCATCACGCGTCCAGCTGGCGCCGTCCAGGCGGAACAGGCCGCCGCCCGAGAACGAGGCCCACAGGGCGCCAGAGCGTTCCTGCTGCAGCGCCTGCGGATCGAGTCCCAGCACGGGCGGCACCACGCGCGTCATGGCGCCGTTGCGCGCGCGGTGGTGCAGCTCCTGCTCGTTGCCCAGCCACAGGGTGCCGTCCGGCGCCCAGTGGCTGGCCGCCAGTGCGCCTTTCAAGACCACTTTTTTCACCCCACCGGCGGTAAAGCTGCGCACGTCGCTGACGTAGTCGCCGATCCACACGTCGCCATCGGGGCCCGGCAGCATGCCGGGATGGTCGAAGGGCGCGGCAACGGCCAGGGTCTTCAGGCGGTTCGGGCGCAGCCGGTCCAGGCCAGTCGAGGTACCGAACCACAGATTGCCCTCGCGGTCCTGGAACGACGTTTGCGGCAGCGGGCCGCTGATGCCGTTCTGGCGCGTCAGGCGCTGGGCCGGCAGGCTGGGGCCGGACGGGTCGAACTTGCGCTCGATGCCATCGGCCTGCATCAGCCACATGGTGCCGGCGCGGTCGAAGCGGATGCTGTTGCCTCTGGCGTCGGGCCGGATGGGCGCATCGCCGCGCGGCGCGCTGGTGCGCACGCGATAGTAATTGCTTTGCGTGTCGACGGCCCAGATGGCGCCATCGGGCGCTTCATCCATGCTGGTGAGCATGGTGCGCGGCCAGGCATGGGAAAAGCGCGTTTCTCCCGGCCTGCGGAAAAATACGCCATGCATGGTGCCCATCCACTGCGTGCCATCGCGGCCGAACAGGATCTGGTACACGCGCTTGTCGGGCAGTCCCACATCGGCGGCCTGCGTCACGAAGCGGTCCGCGCCGGGCGCCAGGCGGGCCGCGCCATCGCGCGTGCCGACCCAGATGGCGCCGTCCGGTGCCGCCTCGATGTGGAACACGGCGCCCGTGGGCAGGCCATCGGCCGGCGTATAAGTGCGCGCGCCGCCGGGGCGGAAGACGCTGACGCCGCCCAGGCGGTAGCCGACCCAGACGGCGCCGTCCGGCGGTGTGGCCAGTCCCAGCACATTGCTCGATGGCAGCCGATGGCCGTAGACCGTGTCCGTGCGCTCGAAGCGCACGCCGTCGTAGCGGTACAAGCCGGTGGCCGTGGCGATCCACAGCCAGCCGTCGCGGCCCTGGGCAAATTTCAGTACATCGACGGGCGCGCCTTGCAGGGCGCCCCAGGCATTGTGCGTGTAATCGGACAGCAGCGGCGCCACGGGCGCGGCTGTGGCTGTGGCTGCGGACGCATGCAGGTGGAGCGCCGCCAGGAGGAGGGCGGGCAGGTGACGCAGCGGGCGAGCGGACATCGGGGAGGGGCGAGGTGGAGAAGTGCTGATTGTAGCGCAGGGGAGCGGCCTTTCGCGGACAAAAAAAAGCCCGCGCAGGCGAGCGCGGGCTTCTTCTTGCGGGGCGTCAGCGCGGCGCGTGCCGCGCGAGCGTCCGTTTCACGTTGACAGGAACGCGCTTACGCGAAGTTCTTGGCAACGAAGTCCCAGTTGACCAGGCCCCAGAACGTTTCCACGTACTTGGCGCGCAGGTTGCGGTAGTCGATGTAGTAGGCGTGTTCCCACACGTCGCAGGTCAGCAGCGGCTTGTCGCCGGTGGTCAGCGGGCAGCCGGCGTTCGAGGTGTTGACGATGTCGACGGAACCGTCGGCTTTTTGCACCAGCCAGGTCCAGCCCGAACCGAAGTTGCCCACACACGACTTGGTGAATTCTTCCTTGAACTTGTCGAACGACGACCATTTCGCGTTGATCGCGTCAGCCACGGCACCGGTAGGTGCGCCGCCGCCGGCCGGCTTCATGCCGTTCCAGTAGAAGGTGTGGTTCCATACTTGCGCCGCGTTGTTGAAGATGCCGCCCGACGATTTCTTGATGATTTCTTCCAGCGACAGGTTCTCGAACTCGGTACCCTTGATCAGGTTGTTCAAGTTGGTCACATACGCCTGGTGATGCTTGGCATAGTGGTATTCCAGGGTTTCTTTCGAAATATGCGGCGCCAGAGCGTCCATTTCATACGGCAGTGGTGGCAGAGTATGTTCCATGTGATGTCCCTTTGTGGTGAGTGTTCGGAGTCTTCCAGCCTGCGGCCGGAGGTTGAGCCATGCGTGCTTGAACCAAGCATTCTTGCTGAACGAGCCACTATTGTAAAGCGGATGCGCCATTGCTGCAGATTCCGCCACGCGTGTTCCGCGCTGTTGCGCGTAGTGATTCTCGTTCAGCGCCAGCCCTAGCGGAAACGCCGCGTGGTCTCGCGCACGATCAGTTCCAGCGGCGGGATCGCCGCCTGCACGGCTTCGCCATTGATCAGTCCCAGCAGCGCTTGCGTGGCGATGCGGCCGATGTCGTACAGGGGTTGGTGGATGGTGGTCAGCGGCGGCGTCGTGTAGGACGAGCCGGGCAAGTCATCGAAGCCCACCAGCGAGATATCGTCGGGCACGCGGATGCCCTTGCGGTACAGGCACAGGCGCACGCCATAGGCGGACAGGTCGTTGGCGGCGAAGACGGCGCTGAACTGCTGATGCGTATCAAACAAATGGTTCATGGCCAGCATCCCGCTTGCTTCATGGAAATCACCTTCCACCATCAGCTTCGGATCGATGGCGATGTCCGCTTCGCGCAGCGCCCGCTGGTAGCCCGTCAGGCGTTCGGCCGCATCCGTGTTGTTGGCGGGACCGGAAACAAAGGCGATGCGCCGGTGCCCCAGTTCCACCAGGTGGCGCACGGCCAGGTAAGCGCCGTATTCGTTGTCGAGCTTGAAGCCGATGGCGCTTTTCGTCGCCAGCAGGCGGCCCGTCGAGACGATGGGCCGCTGCTGCGAAAAGTCGAGCACGCTTTCGTCCGAGATGCGCCCCGACAGCAGGATGATGCCGTCGACTTTCCTCGCCAGCAACAGGCGGATGCGGTCCGCCTCTTCCTGCGCATTCCAGTGGCCGCTGACGATGACGGAGGCGTAGCCCGTATCCTTCAAGCCATCGTCCACGCCGCGCAGGCTTTCGTCGAAGAAGGGGCTGGAAATATCCTGCACCACGATGCCGATGGTCATCGAGCGGCCCTTTTTCAGGCCCTGCGCCATCTGGTTGGGCGCGAACTTCATTTGCGTGATCGCCGCCAGCACGGCGTCGCGCTTGTCGTCCGACACCTTGGCCGTGCCATTCAGGATGCGTGAAACGGTGCTGGGCGACACGCCGGCCTGGCGGGCGACGTCAAGCAGGGTGGAGGGAGGGGGGGCGTGGGCGCTATCGGTCAAGGTGATTTCCGTGTATCAAGATGGCAAGTTTCCAGTGCTCTGAAAACCTTTTCAGTGAAAGATTACCATAAATGGGGTCCGGCGCCGCAGGTGGGCGCAGGTTGGCACAGGTTGTCGTAGGTCGGCTTAGCCCGCAGGGCGTAAGCCGACACAGCACAACCTACGATGCCTGGGAATGCTGCGTGCGCCGCCAACACCGTGTCGGCTTACGCGCTGGCGCGCGAAGCCGACCTACATTCTGCGTCTGAAACGCTTTCACGAAAAACAACAGCTTGCGTAGGTCGGCTTAGCCCGCAGGGCGTAAGCCGACACAGCACAGCCTACGATGCCTGGGAATGCTGCGTGCGCCGCCAACCGCGTGTCGGCTTGCGCGCTGGCGCGCTAAGCCGACCTACGTTCTACGTCTGAAAACGTTTTCACGAAAAACAACAGCGCGTCAACTGGCCGATTTGCGGGGATTTTCATAGGAGAGCACGCGCCGTGGCGTGCGTCTTGTCGTGACTGCATCCATAAAAATGACAACATTTCTGATTGACTTCATTTTCGATGCGGTGTTAAATGAACACATGTTGTGAAAACGTTTTCAAGATAGAAGACGCTAATAATCGGAGATGAATCAATGAAGTCAAGCACCCCTGGCGCAGCCTTGCCTGCCGCGTCCCTGCTGTCCGCGCTAAGCCTGGCCGCTGTGGCCACCTGCCTTGCCAGCGGCATGGCCAGCGCCGCCACCCCTGCCGCCGTGGCCCCTGCCGTTGCGCCTGCCGTGGCCCTGCCCGTGCTGGCCCCCGCCACCATCACGGTGGCCTCGTTTCCCGACCTGGACCGTGCCGTGAAAACGGCCCTGCCGCTGTGGGAAAAGCTGTATCCGCAGGTGAAGGTCAAGCTGGTCAGCCTGCAGATCGACGACCACCATAATTCGATGACGACGGCGCTGGCGGCCGGCGCGCGCCTGCCTGACGTGATGGCCATCGACTTCCGCTATGTCGGCAGCTTCGCCGAATCGAAGGGCATGGACGACTTGCTGCAGGCGCCGTACGGGGCAGGGCAGTACCGCGCCCAGTTCGTGCCCTTCACCTTCGTGCAGGCCACCAGCTCGCGCGGCACCCTGGGCGCCATGCCGGCCGACCTGGGGCCGGGCACCCTGTTCTACCGCAAGGACCTGATGGACAAGGCGGGCATCAAGGAGGCCGACCTGACGCAATCGTGGGAGTCGTATATCGCCGCCGGCAAGAAGCTCAAGGCCGCCACCGGCACCTATCTGCTGGCCGGCGCCAGCGACCTGGCCGACATTGTTATCCGCGCCAATCTGAAAGACGGCGAAGGCATTTATTTTGGCGACAAGGGGCAGGTGCTGGTCGACTCGCCCCGCTTCGTGAAAGCGTTTGAGCTGGCCAAGGCGGCCAGGGTCGCTGGCATCGATGCGCGCACCGTGGCCTGGACGGGCGAATGGGCCGAAGGCTTCAAACGCGACAAGGTGGCCAGCCAGATGATGGGTTCATGGCTCAGCGGCCACCTGGCCAAGTGGCTGGCGCCGGCGTCTGCCGGCCAGTGGCGCGCGGCGAATTTGCCGGCCGGCGCGCTGGCGTCCTACGGCGGCTCCTTTTACGGCATCCCGAAGAAAGCCGCCAACAAGGCGCAGGCGTGGGAATTCATCAAGTTCATGACCGTCAACAAGGATATCCAGCTGCATTCCTTGAAAGAGATCGGCGCCTTCCCGGCCCTCAAGGCCGCGTATGCCGACCCCATGATGGACGAGCCGCAAGCGTATTTCGGCGGCCAGAAGACGCGCGCGCTGGCACGCGACACGGCGGCGAAAATCCCCGTCATCCGCGTTGACAAGTTCGACGCCGTGGCGCGCGATATCGTCAACATGGAACTGGAAAGCGTGCTGGCGCAAAACAAGGATGTCAAGACGGCGCTGGCCGACGCCAAGGCCCTGATCACCCACCGCGCGCGGCGCTAGGAGCAGCATGACTACCTCCATGCCTTGTACCGAGGGCGCGTCCGCCGCCGCTGCAATGCGGCCGGCCAGGAAGCGCTTCAACATGAAGAAGTGGGCGCCGTATATATTCATCAGTCCCTTCTTCATCCTGTTCGCCGTCTTCAGTCTGTTTCCGCTGCTGTTTTCCATCTATCTGTCGTTCAACCAGTGGGAAGCGGCCAGCGGCGTGGAAGCCATGCAGTGGGTGGGACTGGACAACTACAAGTACGCGCTGAGCGACCCGTGGTTCCTGCGTTCGCTGGGCAATACCGTGTGGCTGGCGCTGGCCTCGGGCGTGCCGCAGCACCTGGTGGCCATTCCGCTGGCAGCGTTCATCCACAACAGCTTCAAGCGCTCGCGCAACCTGGTGATCGGCATTTACTTTTTGCCGTTCATCACCTCCAGCGTGGCCATCGCCATGGTCTTCAATACCCTGTTCTCGCGCGACTACGGGCAGATCAATGTGCTGATCGAGTGGTGCGCCAGCCTGCCGCTCGTCGGCGGCCTGTTTCCGGCGGAATCGATCGACTGGCTGGGCAGCTCGCTGTTCATCAAGCCGGCCGTCGCCTTCGTGATTTTCTGGCGCTATCTTGGCTGGAACCTGGTGCTGTACCTGTCCGCGCTGCAGGTGATACCGAAGGATTTGTACGAGGCGGCCACCATCGACGGCGCGTCGACGCGCCAGCAGTTCTGGTACATCACCCTGCCGCAGCTGCGCCCGATGATCTACCTGGCCGTGACCCTCACCATCATGGGCAACCTGCAGCTGTTCGAGGAGCCGTTCGTGCTGGTGGCCGAATCGAGCGGCGTGAGCCAGTCCGTGATGACGACGGCCATCTTCGTCTACAAGACGGCGTTTTCCTCGGGCGACTTCGGCACGGCGTCGGCCATTTCCTGGCTGCTGTTCCTCATCATCGCCAGCACCACCTGGGTGAACAACCGCATCTTCAGCCGCAACGAACGCACAGAACGCAAGGAGGCCAAATGAACACGACCCGCTGGACGGCCTACGCCATGGTGGCCATCGGCGCCCTGATCATGGTCGCGCCGTTCTACTTCATGTTCGTCTTCGCCACGCACACGAGCGCCGAGATCTACAGCATGCCGCCGCCGCGCTGGTTCGGCACGGCCCTGCTGAACAACCTGGCACTGCTGCAGGAGCGCCTGCCGTTCTGGCGCAATATCGGCATCAGCCTGTACGTGGCCCTGATGACGACGGCGCTGACCCTGTTCTTTTGCTCGCTGGGCGGCTATGCCTTCGCCATGTACGAGTTCCGCTTCAAGCGGCCCTTGTTTACCCTGGTGATGGCGTCGATGATCATCCCGTCCTTCATGAACATGATTCCGACGTTCATGCTGATGGATTTTCTCGGATGGCTGGACCAGCCACGCGCCCTGTACGTGCCGGGAGCGGCTGGCGCGCTGGGCATCTTCCTGATGCGCCAGTACATCGGCACGGCCATTCCGAAGGACCTGATCGAGGCGGCGCGCATCGACGGCTGCGGCGAATTCGCCATCTACTGGCGAGTCGTGCTGCCGCTGATCGGTCCCGCCATGGGTACCCTGGGCCTGATCACCTTCATCAACTCGTGGAACAATTTCATTACGCCACTGGTGGTCATGCGCTCGGTCGAGAACTACACGATCCCTCTGGCGCTGCGCAGCATGCAGGCGCCGAACAACACGGAGTGGGGCGCGCTGATGACGGGCGCCGCCATCGCCGTGCTGCCGCTCCTGCTGATGTTTTTTGTCGCCTCCAAGCGCTTAATTGAAGGCTTGACCCAGGGCGCCGTCAAAGGCTGATGCACGCATTTATTTCAACCCCTCACACTGATACCACCACCATGCATAACGACGATACCGACAACAACTTTCCCGCCACCTTCACCTGGGGCGTGGCCACCAGCGCCTACCAGATCGAGGGCGCCGCGGCCATCGATGGCCGCGGCCCATCCATCTGGGATACCTTCAGCCACACGGAAGGCAAGATCATCGATGGCAGCAATGGCGACGTGGCCTGCGACCACTACCACCGCTATGCCGAGGACGTGGAACTGATCGCCAGCCTGGGCGTCAATGCCTACCGCTTTTCCATGTCCTGGTCGCGCGTGCAGCCCACCGGTTCCGGCGCCTGGAACGAGGCGGGCTTCGATTTCTATGCGCGCCTGCTCGACGCCCTGGCCGCCAGGGGCCTCGACGCGCACCTGACCCTGTACCACTGGGATTTGCCGCAAGCCTTGCAGGACGAGGGCGGCTGGCTCAACCGCGCCACCTGCTATCACTTCGCCGCCTACGCTGCCGAGGTGGCACGCCGCTTCGGCCAGCGTGTCGCCAGCATCGCCACGCACAATGAACCGTGGTGCACGGCCGTGCTGGGCCACGGCACGGGCCAGTTCGCGCCCGGCATGGCCGACCCTGCCGCCGCCGTGCAGGTGTCGCACCACCTGCTGCTGTCGCACGGCCTGGCCATGCAAGCCATGCGCACGGTGAACGCACCGGCGAAGCTGGGCATCGTGCTCAATCAGTGGACGGCCACCCCGGCCACCGACAGCGCCCAGGACAAGGCGCTGGCCGAACTCGAATATGCGCGCTCGGTGCAGTGGTATATGGACGCCATCTTCAAGGGCCGCTACCCGGCGCTGGCCCTGAAACACATCGACGCTTCCGCTTTATGCATATTTGAAAACGATTTCATGGATATCAGGCAGCCCATCGATTTCCTCGGCGTGAACTACTACACGCGCGCTTTCATGAGCGCCGAGACGCCGCCGCGCAAGCCCGAATGCAAGCTCGGCGTCAACGACATGGGCTGGGAAACCTATCCGCAGGGCTTGACGGAACTGCTGGTGGGCCTGCACCGCGAATACCGGCTGCCGCCCGTCTACATCACGGAAAACGGCATGGCCGTGGCCGACAAGCCCGTCGACGGCAGGATCCACGACGCGCCGCGCATCGAGTACGTGCAGCTGCACCTGGACGCCTTGCGCGCCGTGATCGCCCAGGGCATCGACGTGCGCGGCTATTTCTACTGGAGCCTGATGGACAACTTCGAGTGGAACTCCGGCTACGCCAAGCGCTTCGGCATGCTGTACGTCGACTACGCCACGCAGCAGCGCAGCTTCAAGGACAGCGCGCTGTGGTACCGCGATTTCATTGCCGCGCAGCGGGCCGCGCATGCGGATGCGCCGGTGTTGGCAGGGGAGCACTGACATGGCCGCCATCTCCCTGCGCGGCATCCGCAAGACTTACGGCGACGGCCCGGAAATCGTCAAGGGCCTGGACCTCGATATTCATGATGGCGAGTTCATGGTCTTTGTCGGACCGTCAGGCTGCGGCAAGTCGACCCTGCTGCGCATGATCGCGGGCCTGGAAGACATCAGCGCGGGCCAGCTGCGCATCGGCGACCTGCTGGCCAACGACGTGGCGCCGGCCGAGCGGGGCATCGCCATGGTCTTCCAGAGCTATGCGCTGTACCCGCACATGACGGCGCGCGAGAACATGGGTTTTGCCCTCAAATTGGCCGGCAAGGGGGAAGCCGAGGTGCGCGCCGCCGTGGGCAAGGTGGCCGAGATCTTGCAGATCACGCACCTGCTCGAACGCAAGCCCAAGGCCCTGTCGGGCGGCGAGCGCCAGCGCGTGGCGATCGGCCGCTCCATCGTGCGCCAGCCCAAGGTGTTTTTGTTCGATGAACCCTTGTCCAACCTCGACGCCTCGCTGCGCGTGCAGACGCGCATCGAGCTGGCCAAGCTGCACCAGGAACTGGGCACGACGATGATCTACGTCACGCACGACCAGGTCGAGGCCATGACGCTCGGTGACAGGGTCGCCGTCTTCCACGGCGGCCACCTGGAGCAGGTTGGCGCGCCCCTGGACCTGTACCGCCATCCTGCCAGCCAGTTCGTGGCCGGCTTCATCGGCGCCCTGCGCATGAATTTTTTGCCGTGCGCCGCCGTGCCGGCGCTGGCCAGCCAGCTCGGTGGCGAGGCGGGCATGCTGGTTGGCATCCGTCCCGAACACCTGCGCCTGGTGCCGCGCGGGGAGGGGTACGCCGCCACCGTCAGCCTGATCGAGCAGCTGGGCGACGCGCAGATCATCCATGCCACGCTCGATGGCAGCGCGCATGCGGTGGCCATCAAGCTGCATGGCGAAGCGCGCCATGCGCTGGCGCAGGGCAGCAGCATCGGCTTCGCGCCGGAAGAAGGCCATGCCTTTTTGTTCGACACGGGCGGGCGCGCCGTGGCCACCCATTGACCCGCACGGAGGCCCCATGAACCGAGCTTGACACCCAAAAAATGTGCAGCAGTAGCCATAGAGCTATGTGATCATCATTCAACCAGTGGTAGAGGAGACAATAACAATGAAGCCGTTCAAGAGAAACACCATTGCATTCAGCCTGGCGCATGCGACGTTCGCCCAATTCATCCTGCTGGGCAGCGGCGCCGCCCTGGCGCAAGATGCCGACAAGGCCACGGCGGCCGCCAATACGGCGCAGCCGGCGGCCGAGCAAATGGACCGCATCGTCGTCACGGCCACGCGCCGCAATACTTTCGTGCAGGAGACGCCGCTGGCCGTCACCGCCTTCAACCAGGACACGCTGCAAAACAACCAGGTCAAGGACCTGGCCTCGCTGGCCACCATGGTGCCCAGCCTGGTCGTCGAACAGCATGGCGACTCGGGCGGCGTGCACGTCTACATGCGCGGCGTCGGTTCGGCCAACCACACGGAGCTGGGCGACCCGGCCGTCGCCTTTTATGTCGACGGCGTGTATTCGCCGCGTCCGCAGGGCGCCACGGCGCTGATGTACGACCTGTCCCACGTCGAGGTGGCGCGCGGACCGCAGGGTACCTTAAATGGTCGCAATTCGACGGCCGGCGCCGTCAACCTGGTGTCGGCCGCGCCGAACACGTCGAAGTTCATGGGTTCGGCCGGCATCACGGTGGGCGACTACCGCCACCTGCAGACGCAGGGCATGCTCAACATCCCGTTCTCCGACGATGTGGCGCTGCGCATCGCCGCCATCAAGGATAGCCACGACGGCACGGTGGACTTCCGCCGCGGCTCGAACGTCATGCCCGGCACGGCCAAGTATGGCGCCGGCGACCAGATGGGCGTGCGCGCCTCGCTGCTGTGGAAATTCACGCCGCAGCTGCGCGGCACCTTCATCGCCGACTACTTCCTCGACCAGGGCGCCGGCAATGTCTTCCTGGCGGCCGAACCGGCACCGGGAACGAAGCTGCGCTCGGCCCTGATCGATACGCCAGGCACCCTGGACCAGTCTATTTTGACCTACAAGGGCAAGCTCAATTACAAGCCGACGGATGCGCTTGACTTCACTTACCTGGGCAGCTGGAGCCGCTACAAGCGCCAGAACAGCAACGACGCGGACGCCGGCCTGTTCCCCGGCTTCAAGTCGGAAAACCGCACGGACTGGGCGCAGTTCGACAGCTATTCGCACGAGCTGCAGGCGCGCTCGGACGACGATGCGCCATTCCAGTGGGTGGCCGGCCTGTTCCTCTTCAATGAAAAGAACAAGGTGCGCTTCGATATCGACCGCAGCCAGATTTCGCAGGCGGCCGTGCAGCAGGATATCGCCAACGGCGCCGTGATCTTCGTGCAGCCGACCGTGGGCCAGTATGCGTCGTCGATGTCCTTCATCCAGGGCGACCGCCAGCTGAAATCGAAAGCCGTGTTCGGCCAGGTCAGCCAGCAAGTCACCGATCAGATCAAGCTGACGGCCGGCGCGCGCTATACGAAAGACCATAAATTCGATATCGGCGGCCAGAACTGGGCATGCCCGAACTGGCCCGCCAACACGCCGCTGGGCACCACCGTGCTCACGCCAGAGCAGATGGCGCAGCTGGTCACGCCGGGCACGGGCCTGGCCAATACGCACAATATCGGACCGGGCGGCGCCATCACGGCCGCCACCTGCGGCAACACGCCGGGCGACAACACGGCGGACCTGAAATATGGCCAGGCCACCTGGCTGGGCCGCATCGAGTACAAGCTGCGCCCGGACATTTTGCTATTTGGCTCCGTGACGACGGGTTTCCACTCGCCCGCCATGGGTGACGGCGGCGCCACCACCAAGCCGGAAAAGCTGACCAGCTATGAAATCGGTTTCAAATCCGACTTGCTGAACCGCGAACTGACCCTGAACCTCGACGCCTTCCTGATGAAGTACAAGGACAAGCTCGAATCGCAGGTGGTCAACAGCGTGCTGGCCAACTTCAACGCGGCCGGCGCCACCGTCAAGGGACTGGAAGCGGAATGGGTCTGGCGTCCGACCAAATCGGACCGGCTGACCGGCAACGCCACCTGGTTGAAAGCCGTGTACGACGATTTCATGTCGTGCGACGTGGATGCGGCGCGCGCGAATGGCCAGGCTTGCGGCTCGACGGCGCCGCTGGTGAACGTGGGCGGCAGCACCATGAAGCATGCGCCGAAGTTTTCCACGACCGTGCAGTACGAGCATGACTTCGCGGTCGGCGGCGGGCAGCTGACGCCGCGCGCCTCCGTGCACTACGAAACCATGTCGTACGTCGGCGCGGGCGCGTTCAACGGCGACGTACCGGGCCATGCCGGCGTCAAGCGCCAGGAAGCCTACACTACCCTGGACTTGAGCCTGCGCTTCCAGCCGGCGAACAAGGCGTACACGGTGGAGGCGTTCGTGCAGAACGCCACCGACAAGGCCGTGAAGCTCGACGTGCTGGAACTGTGCACGGACGTGGGCATGCCATGCCAGCCGACGCAGCAGATCTACGGCGCCTTCTACAACGCGCCGCGCACCTTTGGCGCGCGCGTGTCGATGAAGTTCTGATGGCGTAGGGGGAAAGAGCAGTCGCAGTTGCAGTCCACTCAGTAGGGCAGGTGTTGGGCCGGGGAGCTTTCCCCGGCCTTTTTTATTCCGCTTGTTCCAGCGCTTATTCCAGCGCTTATTCCAGGCTCGCCTGCACGCTGGCGATGCCGACTTGCGCGCTGCCTTTGGCCAGGCGCACGTTGACGTTCTGGCGCGCCTGCAGCTGCGCCGGCGAGCGCACGATGGCCCCTTTCTCGTCGCGCAGGATCGCGTAGCCGCGCTCCAGGGTGCGCTGGGGATTCAACAGTTCCAGCTGCGCCGCCAGGCCGTCGAGGCGGTGGCGCCGCTGCGTCAGCAGCTGCGCCATGGCCGCGCCGCCGCGGCGCTGGGCTTCGGCCAGGCGCGCGCGCGGCACCGTGGCGTCGGGCCGCAAGGCCGCCCAGCGCGAACGCAGGCGTTCCAGCGCATGCTGCGACTGGATCACGGGCGCGCGCGCCGCATGCGTCATGGCCGTCGACAGGGCCAGCAGCTGCAGGCGCTGCTGCTGCAACTGGGCTGTCGGGTTGAGCAGGCGGCGGTTGTGGCGGTCCAGCGTTTGCGCCGCGTCGTCGAGGCGGCGGCGCATGGCGCGGCGCAGGTCCGTGGCGTCCGCGCGCAGGGAGGCCAGCCAGTCGGCGCGCGGCGTGGCCGCCAGTTCGGCCGCCGCCGTCGGCGTGGCTGCGCGCAAGTCGGCCGCGAAGTCGGCGATGGTGAAATCCGTCTCGTGGCCCACGCCGCTGATCACCGGCATCGAACAGTCGGCGATCGCATGCGCGACGGCTTCATCGTTGAATGACCACAGGTCCTCGATGCTGCCGCCGCCACGGCACACCAGCAGCACGTCGCACTCGGCCCTTGCTGATGCCGTGCGGATGGCGTGGGCGATCTTCTCCGGCGCCTGCTGGCCCTGCACGGGTGTCGGATACAGGATGATGGCCACGTGCGGCGCGCGGCGCTGCAAGGCGGTCAGCACGTCGCGCAGGGCGGCCGCCTGCGGGCTGGTGACGATGCCGATGCTGCGCGCGAACATGGGGATGGCGCGCTTGCGCTCCTGGTCGAACAGGCCCTGCGCGGCCAGCTTTTCCTTCAGGCGCTGGAACGCTTCATACAGGGCGCCCACGCCGGCGCGGCGGATGGCTTCCACATTGATCTGGTAATCGCCGCGCGCGCCGTACAGCGTGACGAGGGCGCGCACTTCCACCTTGTCGCCTTCGCGCGGCGTGAAGCCCGCATACTGGGCGCGGCCGCGGAACATCACGGCGCGCACCTGGGCGCCATCGTCCTTCAAGGTGAAATACCAGTGACCGGAAGCGGCGCGCGTGAAGTTGGAAATCTCGCCGGCGATCCAGGTCAGGGGGAACGAGCGTTCGAGCAGGCGCGCGACGGCCTGGTTCAGGGCGCTGACGGTCAGCACGGGCGGGGCGGCAAAGCCGCTGTCAGTTGGAGTATCGGTCATCATCTGGTGCTATGGGGGAGGGAACTGTCCACATATTATCGGCGAGGTCATGCTTATGTCATATATCGTGCAAAACAACAAGTTCTATTTCTAAGTATTTGATTTCATGATGAATTTCTCTGTGCCTGATTTGCATGCACGAGGAAAAAGTCCTTTAATATCAAGCACATCAGTGACGGCGCCGCCACTTACGCACAAAGTTATCCACAGAAAGTGTGCGGAACTTTTTGTCCTGCACAAGGCCGCTGGATTTCCCCGCCGTGGTGGCCAAAAAATGCCCTGCTACATTTTTACGCATGGAAATAAACCCAATTGAAATCAAGGGCTTAGTATCGCATGGCTGGCCTTGCGCACAATCTTATCCACAAAAAATGTGCAGAACTCCGCTCTGCCCGCGCATTTATCTACCGCCAGGTCCATTGAGCGGCTTGCCTTGTTTTTGCGCAGTGAAAAAAGTACTATATAAATCAATGGCATAGCGTAGGATCTGGCGCCTTGCTCACAATCTTATCCACAGAATGTGTGTAAAACCGCATAAATCGTTTCGCCAATTTCCCGGGTTTTTCACCGACGCGCGATGCCATGCGGCTGCCTCATTTTTCAGCATCAAAAAAAAGGCCTTTAAAATCAAGGGTCTTGCACGGAGTCAATCCGCTTGCTCACAATCTTATCCACACTTTATGTGCGGAACTGCCGGCATGCGGGAAAAGCGCCGCTTACGCGGCCAATCCGGCCTGAAAAATACCGTTTTGTCGCGTCTGCCACATTTTTGTGCGGAGCGATAAAAACGATATAAATCAATGTACTTAGCGCTTACCTTTGCGCTTGCGCACAATCTTGTCCACAGATTGTGTGCAGAACTTTGCGCACCCGTTTGGCCATGCTGCGCGGCACACTGCCACTTTTTTGCTCAGCGAACTATTGTCCTTATAAATCAAGGACTTGACTGTTTTTTGCCACCTTGCGCACAATCTTGTCCACAGTAAATGTGCAGAACTTTTATTTTGTTGATTTTCTATCATTGACTACCTGCGATTAGCTGCTATGCCTGTATTTTGCGCAGTCCCGTATTCTTCATGTAAATCAATGACTTGCATGTTGGACTTCATGCTTGCTCACAATCTTATCCACATAAAATGTGCAAAACCCGCCGCTTGCCAGCCACTGCCGCTGCACCATGTGGACAAGCGCGCGGCGCATTGGCCACGCAGGCGCCACTTGCCGCCGGCGTGGCAACGCGCTACATTGCGCCATTCCGCCGCCGATGCGCAATCGCTTGCCGGCGCTCGGTACAATACGGCTTGTCCGGGCGGACCACCGCCTTCCCTTTACCAGGAGTTTCTTTTGCTCGCTATTTTCCAGGCCGCTGGCTGGCCCATCTGGCTGTTACTGATCGCTTCCATCGTGGCCCTGGCCCTGATCATCGAGCGCCTGCTGTATTTGCGCCGCGCCAAGATCCTGCCGCGCAAACTGTTCGATGAGGTGGTGCAGGTGTATCGCAACGGCAAGATCACGCCGGACACGGTGGCCAAGCTGGAAGACAATTCGCCGCTGGGCGTAGTGCTGGCCGCCGCGCTGCGCAATGTCGACGCGCCGCGCGAGGTGATGAAGGAATCGATCGAAGAGGCGGGCAGCGGCGTAGCCCACGTGCTGGAGCGCTACCTGACCACCCTGGGCACCATCGCCACCCTGGCTCCATTGATGGGCCTGTTTGGCACGGTGGTGGGCATGATCGAGATCTTCGGTTCGCAAAACGCCAGCGGCTCCAATCCCGCCCAATTGGCGCATGGCATTTCCGTGGCCCTGTACAACACGGGCTTCGGCCTGGCCATCGCCATGCCGACCCTGGTTTTCTACCGCCACTTCCGCGCCCTCGTCGACAGCTTCGTCATTGACATGGAGCAGCAAGCGGTCAAGTTCGTCGACATCGTCCACAGTGGCCGCAAATGAATTTCCGCAAAGGCAAGGGTCGTGAAGACCCCGAAATCAACCTGATCCCGTTCATTGACGTGCTGCTGGTGATCCTGATCTTCCTGATGGTCAGCACCACTTACAGCAAGTTTACGGAACTGCAGATCACCTTGCCGACGGCCGACGCCGAGCAGGCCAAGGACAAGCCGCAGCAGATCGACGTCACCATCGACGCCAAGGGCAATTACACGGTGAACCGCGAGCCGGTGTCGTTCCGCGACGTGGCCGGCCTGGCCGATGCACTGCAGGCGGCGGCGAAAGCGGCCAACGGCGGCAAGGCGCCCGCGCAGACGCCGGTAGTGGTGGTCAACGCCGACCAGTTCGCCATGCACCAGATGGTCATCCACGTCATGGAAGCGGCCCGCGTGGCCGGCTATGAAAAGCTGACGTTCGCGGCGCAGGCGGGCGGCAGCAAGTAGCGTTCGCAGCACGGGGTCAGACCCGCCGGGTCTGACCCCAGCCTTCCTTTGCGCTCCCCTTTCATGAATACCCCATGCCCACATCCTCCCCCGCCAAGCTTGAAACCACTCTTACCCGCGCCTGGCTGTCGCGCGGGCCGCTGGCGTGCGCGCTGTGGCCCGTTTCCCTGCTGTTCGGCGGCTTGAGCGCCGTGCGGCGCGGCCTGTACCGCGCCAATCTGCTGAAATCTCAGCGCCTGCCCGTGCCCGTCGTCGTCGTCGGCAACATCTTTATTGGCGGCACCGGCAAGACGCCGCTGACGATCTGGCTGGTGCAAGCCTTGCGCGACGCCGGCATGCGCCCGGGCGTGATTTCGCGCGGCCACGGCAGCGCCGACCGCGCGCCGCGCGCCGTCAGCGCCAGCTCCACGCCGCAGCAGGTGGGCGACGAGCCGCTGCTGATCTTCCAGCGCGGCGGCTGCCCCGTGATGGTGGGGCGCGACCGCGCGCAAGCGGGCAGGGCGCTGCTGGCCGCGCATCCCGACGTCGACGTGCTGGTGACGGACGACGGCTTGCAGCATTACGCCCTGCGGCGCGACGTGGAAATCGTGCTGTTCGACGGCCGCGGTGCCGGCAACGGCTGGCTGCTGCCGGCGGGGCCGCTGCGCGAATCGCCGCGCCGCCGCCGCGACGTGACGGTGATCAATGCGCCCGAACTGGCGCCGGCGCTGGTGGCGCAGGTGGCGCCGGCAGGTTCGCTTGTCGTGCAGATGACGCTCGATGGCGGCGTGGCCGAACGGATGGTGGCGCGCGGCGAACGCCTGCCGTTGGCAACCCTGGCGGCCAGCGGCCAGCGCATCGTGGCGGCGGCCGGCATCGGCAATCCGCAGCGTTTCTTTGCCATGCTGCGCGGCGCGGGATTGGATTTCACGGAACTGCCCTTGCCCGACCATCACGACTTCCTCGACCAGCCATTTGCCGCGCTCGACACGGATGTGATCTTGATCACCGAGAAGGATGCAGTAAAATGTGCGCAAATTGAACATCTCAAAGATGACCCGAGACTGTGGGTCGTCCCGGTCAGTGCGCGCATCGATAGCGCGCTGGCCCAACAAATTGTGGAGAAATGTCGTGGACGCTCGACTGCTTGATATCCTGGTCTGCCCTGTTTGCAAGGGCCCGCTTGAACACGATAAGAAGGCGCAGGAACTGATTTGCCGCGCCGACCGCCTGGCCTACCCGATCCGCGATGGCATCCCCATCATGTGGGCGGACGAGGCGCGCACCCTGCAAGACGCAGTGGAATAACGATGGCGTTTATCGTCATCATCCCGGCCCGCCTGGCGTCGACGCGCCTGCCCAACAAGCCGCTGGCTGACCTGGGCGGCAAGCCCATGGTGGTGCGCGTGGCCGAGCAGGCTGTCCTGTCGGGCGCCGCGCGCGTCATCGTCGCCACCGACCACGAAGATATCCGCGCCGCCTGCGCCGCGCATGGCGTGGAGGTGTGCATGACGCGCGCCGACCACCCGTCGGGCACGGACCGCATCGCCGAAGTGGCGCGCACCCTGGATTTGCCGCCGGACGCCGTCGTCGTCAACCTGCAGGGCGACGAACCGCTGATCGACCCGGCCTTGCTGGCCGCCTGCGCCGCGCAGATCAGCAGCACCGTGCCCATGGCCACGTGCGCCCACCCGCTGCACGCGGTGGCTGACGCTTTCAATCCGAACGTCGTCAAGGTCGTGCTGGACAAGAACAGCCGCGCCCTGTACTTCTCGCGCGCCACCATCCCGTGGCACCGCGACGGCTTCGCGCAGTCGAAAGACAGCCTGCCGGCAGATTATGTGCCGCTGCGGCATATCGGCCTGTATGCGTACAGCAATGCCTTCCTGCAAACGTATCCTGGCCTTTCCGCGTCGCCGCTGGAAGCCATCGAGGCGCTGGAGCAGTTGCGCGTGCTGTGGCATGGCTATGCCATCGCCGTGCATGTCACGGACTCGGCCCCGGCCGCCGGCGTGGACACGCCGGAAGATCTGGCAAGAGTGCAGGCGCACTACCGTCACGCCACCTGAGAAAACGTCCATGGCTGCGTTGTCCCGCCTTGCCGTACATTTAGTACTGCCTGTGGCGTGGCACCGTGTCCTGAACGTTGAAAAACGTCCATGGCTGCGTTGTCCCGCCTTGCCGTACATTCGTACTGCCTGCGGCGGGGCGCCTTGCCCTGAACGTTTTTCAGGCGCCGTGCGTGCGCAAGAAAACTTTATGCGGGGCCTGCCACAAAAAACCACATTTTGAAACGTCCGCTTCGCTAATTGCTGGCTTTGATCAATCAGGGCATGGCAAATCGACAGCAAACTGGCGTTTCGGGGATTTTTTGTGGTAAGTTTCGTAGGGAAAGATAGCCATAGCAACATCATCTAAAAAAAATTACACATACCACCATCCAAAATCTGTTTTTTAGGAACTTTTCAATGCGTCTGATACTTTTAGGAGCACCCGGTGCCGGCAAGGGCACCCAAGCTAACTTCATCAAAGAAAAATACAATATTCCGCAAATCTCCACGGGCGACATGCTGCGCGCGGCGATCAAGGAAGGCACGGAACTGGGCCTGGCAGCGAAAAAAGTCATGGATGCGGGCGGCCTCGTGTCGGACGACATCATGATCGGCCTGGTCAAGAATCGCCTGCAGGAAGCCGATTGCGCCAATGGCTACCTGTTTGACGGTTTCCCGCGCACCATCGCGCAAGCGGACGCCATGAAAGACGCCGGCATCAATGTCGACTACGTGCTGGAAATCGACGTGCCCGATGAGTCGATCATCGAGCGCATGGATGGCCGCCGCAGCCACCCGGGTTCGGGCCGCGTCTACCACGTCAAATTCAATCCGCCCAAGGTCGAAGGCGTCGATGACATCACCGGCGAGCCGCTGATCCAGCGCGACGACGACAAGGCCGAAACGGTGAAAAAACGCCTGGACGTGTACCACAACCAGACCAAGGTCTTGCTCGGCTACTACAATGACTGGGCCAAGTCCGGCCTGCCAGGCGCGCCGAAATACCGCCGCATCGCCGGCGTCGGTCCGGTCGAGCAAATCCGCGACAGCGCATTTGCCGCCCTGGCGGAATAAGCAGTATTGAAAAGCGGACCTGAGTGTCCGCTTTTTTTGTGCCCGCGTTTGAGCCGGGTGCCGTAGCGTTTTCGTGGTTCAGTTTTTTTGCAGGTCGTGTTTTCCTGGCTGCGCGTGCCTACCCGGTGCGGTCTGCAGCTGTTGGCAATGACGTCGGATAAAAACAGAAGGGGACGATATGGCAGCCAGTCTGTGGTTTGCGGTAGCCTGCGGCGTGGTCGCCGTGGTGTATGGTTTGGTGTCGCGTAGCTGGATCCTGCGCCAGGATCCCGGCAACGCGCGCATGCAGGAAATCGCCCTGGCCATCCAGCAGGGCGCGGCCGCCTACCTGGCGCGCCAGTACCGCACCATCGCCATCGTCGGCGTGGTGCTCTTGATCGCCATCTACGTGCTGCTTGGCCTGCACACGGCGCTGGGCTTCCTGATCGGCGCCGTGCTGTCCGGCGCCTGCGGCTTCATCGGCATGAATGTCTCCGTGCGCGCCAATGTGCGCACGGCGCAGGCGGCCACGCACGGCATCAACCAGGCGCTGAACGTGGCCTTTAAGGGCGGGGCGATCACCGGCATGCTGGTGGTCGGACTGGGCCTGCTGGGCGTGACCCTGTTCTACTGGCTGCTGGTGACGACGGGCGCGCCCGGCCTGACGCAGCATGATTTGATCAAGCCGCTCATCGGCCTGGCCTTCGGCGCCTCGCTCATTTCCATCTTCGCGCGGCTCGGCGGCGGCATCTTCACCAAGGGCGCCGACGTGGGCGCGGACCTGGTCGGCAAGGTCGAGGCGGGCATTCCCGAAGACGACCCGCGCAACCCGGCCGTCATCGCCGACAACGTGGGCGACAACGTGGGCGACTGCGCCGGCATGGCGGCCGACCTGTTTGAAACCTATGTGGTGACCCTGATCGCCACCATGCTGCTGGGCGCCTTGCTGATGGCTGAAGCGAGCAGCGTGGCCATCATCTACCCGCTGCTGCTGGGCGCCGTCTCCATTCTCGCCTCCATCGTCGGCTGCTCGATGGTGAAGACCAAGCCGGGCGCGAAAATCATGTCGGCCCTGTACACGGGCCTGTGGTGGGCCGCCGGCCTGTCGCTGGTCGGCTTCGCCGTGGTGACGTGGCTGCTGTGGCCCGACGACGCCATGCGCTACAAGATGCTGGGCGCCACCGTCGTCGGCATCGTCCTCACGGGCCTGATGGTCTACATCACGGAATACTACACGGGCACGGATTTCAAGCCCGTGCGCCACATCGCCGAAGCATCGACGACGGGCCACGGCACCAACATCATCGCCGGCCTGGGCGTGTCGATGAAGTCCACGGCCTACCCGGTGCTGGCCGTCTGCGTCGCCATTCTCGTCTCGTATCAATTGGCGGGCCTGTACGGCATCGCCATCGCGGCCACTGCCATGCTGTCGATGGCCGGCATCATCGTCGCGCTCGACGCGTATGGCCCCATCACGGACAACGCGGGCGGCATCGCCGAGATGTCGGGCCTGCCCGACTCCGTGCGCGCCATCACGGATCCGCTGGACGCCGTCGGCAATACCACCAAGGCCGTCACCAAGGGCTATGCCATCGGCTCGGCGGGCCTGGCCGCGCTGGTGCTGTTCGCCGACTACACGCACGCGCTTGAATCCGTGGGCCAGCACATCACGTTCGACCTGTCGAACCCGATGGTCATTGTCGGCCTGTTCATCGGCGGCCTGATTCCCTACCTGTTCGGCGCCATGGCGATGGAAGCCGTGGGCCGCGCGGCCGGCGCCGTGGTGGTCGAGGTGCGGCGCCAGTTCCGCGACATCAAGGGCATCATGGAAGGCACGGCGCGGCCCGAATACGACAAGGCCGTCGACATGCTGACGGCGTCGGCGATCCGCGAAATGATCGTGCCTTCGCTGCTGCCGGTGGTGGTGCCCATCGTTGTCGGCATGCTGCTGGGGCCTGCGGCCCTGGGCGGCCTGTTGATGGGGACCATCGTGACGGGCCTGTTCGTGGCCATTTCCATGACCACGGGCGGCGGCGCCTGGGACAATGCCAAGAAATACATCGAGGACGGGCATTTCGGTGGCAAGGGTTCCGAGGCGCACAAGGCGGCCGTCACGGGCGACACGGTGGGCGACCCGTACAAGGACACGGCCGGCCCGGCCGTCAATCCCTTGATCAAGATCATCAATATCGTCGCCCTGCTGCTGGTGCCGCTGCTGCCGGCCACGGGCTGGCTGGCCGTGGCCGCCCCGGCGCCCATCCACGCGCCGCTGCCGCCCATCCTGGCGCCGGCCGCGCCGCCGCAGGTCTTGCCGGCCCAGTAAGGCAGCGCACCGGCCCACGCCACAGCCCCGCAGCCAGCGGGGCTGTTTTTGTTTGCACACGCGAAAATTTCCTGGAGTCCATATCCCGCGCGTATCAACGGTGAGTAATTGTTACCGCACCTTTGACTTCCGCGCGCAGCGGCCAATAATGGGTAATCGGCACCGTTGACGGTGGATGGCGGGAGAATGGCATGGACAGCAAATACACGAGACGTGGCGTGGGGCTGGTGGTGCTGCTGGCGGGACTGGCGCTCAGCGGCGCCGCGGCGGCCGCGCCGGGCGGGCATGGCGGCCACCATGGCCACGGCGGCTTTCATCGGGGGCATGGCGGTTTTCACGGCGGCCACGGCCACTTTCACGGCCGCCCGCACGTGGGCGTCTGGGTGGGATCGGCCTGGCGCTACGGTGATGGGCCGGGCTGGCATGGCGACCCGTGGTATGGCACTCCCTACGGCTACCCGTACGGGCGCACGGTCATCGTGCAGCAGCCTCCCGTGTATATCGAACAGGGCGGCGAGCCGACGGCGCAGATGTGGTACTACTGCGCGCGGCCGCAGGGCTATTACCCGTACGTGAAAAACTGCGGCACGGCCTGGCGTGCCGTGCTGCCTGACAGCGTGCGTTGAAGCCGGGGAGGAGACATGAACACGACAGTGTTGTTCAGGCGCGCCGGCGTACTGGCGCCTTTGCTGCTGGCCGCCTGCACGGTGATGCCGGACGGGCCGTCGGCCATGGTCTTGCCTGGCACGGGCAAGAGTTTCGCGCAGTTCCGCAGCGACGACCTGCAATGCCGCGGCTATGCGCAAGGCCAGCTCGGTGGCAGTTCGCCGCAGCAGGCCGGTATCGACAGCGGCGTGCGCAGCGCGGCCCTGGGTACGGTCCTCGGTGCGGCAGCGGGCGCCGCCATCGATGGCGGCCATGGCGCCGGCGTGGGTGCCGGCACGGGCTTGCTGTTTGGCGCGCTGGCGGGCACGGGCGCGGCGGACAGTTCCGCGTACGGCATGCAGCGCCGCTACGACTATGCCTACCAGCAATGCATGTATGCGAGCGGCCACAAGGTGCCCGTGGCGGGGCAGATGCTGAGTGGCGTGCCGGCGAACGCCGCCACGCCGCCGCCGAATACGCCGCCGCCCCGCGACTAGGCTTTACGCTTTAAAAGCGCGACGTCACACCGACAAACATGCGGCGTCCCGGCACGTAATAGTCGACCAGGCCATCGTTCCTGGGACCCTTCTTGAACAGGTTTTCCAGGCCGCCGCGCACGGTCCAGTTTGGCGTGATCTTGTATGACACGATGGCATCGACGATGGTGTAGGCCTTGTTGGCCAGCTTGCCGGCATCGAGTTCCTTGCCCGTGTACTGGGCCGACACTTCTCCGAACAGCTGGTCGCTGACTTGCCAGCCCAGCGCCGAGTACCACGACAGCTTGGGCGTGGACAGCAGGTTGGCGCCCGTCGTCAGGTTTTTCGCCTCGCGCATATACGTCATGTTGTTGCGCCAGTTCAGGTTTTTTGTCAGGGGGATGGTCGCCGTCGCTTCCAGGCCGCTGGTGCGCGCCTTCTGGATATTCGTCATCCTGGTCCACCAGATGCCCTGGAACTTGCCCAGCGGCGCGTAGTCGATCTTGTTCTTGAAATCCGTGTGGAACCAGGTCACGCCGACATCCCAGCCATTTTGCTCCCAGGCTACGCCGATCTCGCCGGCCGTGCTGGTTTCCGGTTTCAAGTCCGCATTGCCTGCCATGTAGCAGGTGCCGCTCACATAGCCCAGGGGCCGCAGGCTGGTGCAGCCGCGGCCGCCCGAATTGGTGGCCGCCGACGGCGAGTTTTCCTTCAGGCTAGGCGCGCGGAAGCCTTGCGAGACGCCGCCCTTGATGGTCCAGGCAGGGGCCGGGTGGTACACCAGGTACAGGCGCGGGCTGTAGTGGTTGCCGAACTTGCTGTGGTGATCGAGGCGCAGGCCGGCCGTGGCCGTCAAGTCTTCGCGCAAAAACAGCTGGTCTTCCGCGAACAGGGCCGAGGTGGTGCCTGACAGGGTCGCGCCGCTGACGGGATTGCCCAGGTAATCGGTGGGAATCGTGCCGATCGTGTCCGTATTCGTCAGTTCCTGGTGCTTCCATTGGCCGCCCACCACCAGCAATTGCTCGATGCCCCAGCCCAGGCGTTTTTCCAGGGTGGCGTCGAGGGTGCTGTCCTTGGCTTTCGCTACCGAGCCGGCAACCTGGTTGTCATAGTCATTGTGGTACAGATTGACTCTGGCCTTGCCGAAGTCCAGCTTGCCTTCGTAGCCAAGGCTGGCGCTCTTGCGTATCAGCTTGCTGGCACCCCAGGCGTAGAACAGCGGCTCGCCGTCCGCGTCCAGCGCGGGCGAATCGCTCGCTTCCTGGCGCCCGTAGCTGGCGTCCAGCGACAGGCTGTGCTGCTTGTTCAGGGCCCAGTTCAACTGGCCCGTGATGCTCTGGTTGCGTTCGCCGCCGATGCCGCCCGCATTCTTGATGATTTTCTCATCGGCATTCTGTTTCGATTGGGCTACGCCGATGCGCATGCCGACCGATTCCGACAGCGGGCCGGCCAGGTTCACGCCCAGCTGGTGCGCCGCGCCGCGGCCGCTGTCCTGCGGTTCCGTATAGTTGGCCGTGGCCGAGCCGTTCCACTTGCCCGGCACCTTGCGCGTGATGATGTTGATCACGCCACCCATGGCGTCCGAACCGTACAGCGAAGACATGGGGCCGCGCACCACTTCGATGCGCTCGATCATCTCGGGCGAGATCCAGTTCAAGTCTTGGCGCCCCAGGTCGGGACGGTAGGCCGTGTCGGCCGAGCTGCCCATGCGCTTGCCGTCGACGAGGATCAGCGTGTACTTGTCGGGCAGGCCGCGCAGCTTGATCTTCGATTCCTCGCCCACGGGGCTGGTGCCGCCCGTCACCCCGGGGATGCGGCGCAGCAGGGTATTCAAGTCATACACGGGCTGGCGCTCGATTTCCTCGCGCGTGATGACGCTGATGCTGGCCGGCGCATCCTTGATGTCGATGGCCGTGCCTGAAGCGGTGACGACAACGGTGTTCATGGTCGGATCGGCGGCGGCATTGCCTTCGGCCCAGGCGCTGCCGACGGCCAGCGACAGCAGGCAGGGCAGGAGCAGGGTGGCGCGGCGTGGGGCAGTGGCGGGGCGGATGACAAGCGGTGCGGCGAAGACAGGACTGCGGTTGGACATGGTGAACTTTCCCGAATGTTGTTATTTCCTGGCTGCCTTTCGGGTGGCTTGGGTATGAAGTAAATAAAAGCAAGAAAAATACGGTGTGTTTTGCGAATGAGAATAAGAATCGTTCTTATTGTAATGCCTTCCTGGCAAGAAGGAAAGTGCTAGAGGGAAATAAAAACAGTGTTCCCCGGCGCCAGGCATGGCGTTTTCCGCCGTCCAGGTGTGAGAAATTGTGACGCCATCTGGCATCTGGCGCGGCATGTGCACATAATGTAGGCAGCATGCGCATTGCATGTTCAGCTCACTTTCACGGAGGCGTCATGGATAGCCTGACCGTAGTGCAGCGGCGCATGGTCGCCGCCCTGGCGCTGGCCTGCCTGCTGGGCGTGGCCGCGGGATTGCCTGCCCGCGCAGAGGAACAGGCCGCCGCCGAGGCATTGCCCGTCTGCCGCCTCGATCCGCACGACAGCAGCAAGCTGGCCGTCGAACCGTGCCGCCCGGCGCCGCCCGTGCAGCCGCGCCGTTCCGTGGCGCAGGTGATCGGCCGCATGCCGGCGCCGCCCGCCGCGCCGCCCGCCGCGGCCATGCCACCCCTGCCAGCCAGCCCCGCCGTTCCCATGCCCGGCCTGCCGCGGCCGGTCGGCTCCTGCGACCTGGGCGGTTGCCGCGACGCGGCAGGCGCGCGCTACAACGGCGCCGGCAATGCCACCCTGGACGCCAATGGCCGCATCTGCCACCGCAACGGCGCCTTTATCCAATGTTTCTGATCCACGTCTAACGCCAGCCGGCGTTTCTCCGTCAAGGTAGGGCACAAGCCGGCGTGCAGCCAGGCTTGCGTGACGGCGCGCGCCCGGCCGCGCCGGCAACAGGAGGGTGCCGCGCTTGGCCATCGTTTATTTAATTGTTTATTTATATAGATCATGAGACAATAAAAATGCCTATTTTATAATTCTTGCTCCAAGTCCCTTCCCGATACCTGAAATGAACCTTGCCCGTCTTCGTCTGCTGCTCGCACTGTTGTCCTGCTGTGCTCTTGCCTTGTTTGCCTGGGGTTTCCTGGCCGGTGATGCGTTGGTGACGCAGGCCTACCAGGGCCGTTCGTGGTCGCCGCTGAACCAGCTGCTGGCGCATGCGGACCGGCATCCGCTGGGCTTTTATATCGCCAAGCTGCAGGCGCTCCTCAGCCTGTGCCTGATCCTGTGGGCCAGTTTTACCCTGACGGCCGCGCTGGTGCTGTACCGCTTGCGCCGTCCGGTGGCCGAGCGCAGCGACTGGCTCGACCATGCGATGTTCGTCCTGTACGCGGCCGTGTTCGGCTACATCCTCATGCATTTCGGTGTGCAGCGCAGCTGGTACGTGATCGACAAGATCATGGCTTACCAGGGTACGCCGCCGTTCCAGCACCGCGTGATGTTCATTTTTCCGGCGCAAGTGCTGCAATACGCGATGCCGCAGCTGGGCGCCATCCAGAGTTTCCTGTGGTCGCAGGTGCTGGCCGTGGTGCTGATGCTGTGGTCGGTTCGCCGCTTTGCCACCCTGTTCATCCGCCGCGACCTGGCCTTCATCGGGCAGTTCATCGTGCTGTGCATGTGGGCGCCCACCCTCAACTACTACACCTTCTACGATATCGGCATCATCTTCGTGTATTCCTTCTGCCTGTATCACCTGATGCGCCGCGAGCTGGTGCCCTACCTGGCGATGCTGGTGGCGGGCACGTTCAACCATGAAATCACCCTGTTCCTGATCGTCGCCAGCGCCGTGGTGTTTCTCGGCCGCATGAGCTTGCGCTCGCTGGCCGCCTTCCTGCTGCTGCAAATGGCCTTGTACGCCATGGTGCGCATGCTGATGTTTTCGCTGCTGCCCGCCCACCAGGCGTGGGAGGGCGGCAAGCTGGCCTTCAATTTGAATTTGCTGCTGCACGATACGCGCGGCCTGGTGTACAGCCTGGCGCCATTGCTGCTGTGGTATGCGCTGGCCGCGACCGGCTGGCGCCACGCGCCGTCCTCCCTGCGCCGCTGCGCCCTGATCCTGCCATGCCTGGTCGCCATGACGGCGCTGGTGGGGCAGTTCAACGAGGCGCGCCAGTTCGATGCCTTCATTCCAGTGGCCATGGCACTGATGCTGTGCTCCCTCAGCGCCCGCATGGGCGCGCTGGCCGCCCCCGTGCCGGCCAACGAGGATAGCGTCTGGATTTCCCACCGTTTCCTGAAAATGTCGCCCGAAAGGTAAGCATGGCTGAATACATGATGCGCGAGCCGGCGGCCGTGCCGCTGGTGGTGGACCTCGACGGCACCCTGATCCATTCGGATCTGCTGTGGGAATCGATATTGATCTTCATCAAGGTGCGCTTTTTGCAGCTGTGGCGCCTGCCATTCTGGCTGTTGCGCGGCAAGGCGGGCTTCAAGGAAAAAATCGCCTCCATGGTCGAGCTCGATCCAGCCGCCTTGCCATACGATAAGATCTTGCTGGCCGAACTGATGCTGCAGCGCGCGCAGGGCCGGCTGATCGTGCTGGCGACGGGCTCGCAGCGCCGTTTCGCCGACCTCGTCGCCGGCCACCTGGGCTTGTTTGGCAAGGTGCTGGCGACGGAAGGCGGCATCAACCTGACGTCGCACAACAAGGCGGCGCAGCTGAAAGATGCGTTTGGCAACAAGGGCTTTGACTACATCGGCAACGCCAGCGTCGATATCGCCGTCTGGAATGCCAGCAATGACGCGTTTTCCGTCACGCGCAAGCCTTTCCGCCTGGCCGGCGGCCTCATTACGCAGTCGGCCGGCACCCCGCGCACGGGCTGGTGGGCGCCCCTGCTCAAGGCGATGCGGCCCCGTCAATGGCTGAAAAACCTGCTGGTCTTCGTGCCCATGCTGGCCGGCCACGCGCTGAACCTGGACGCATTCGTGCAGGCACTGGTGGCGTTTGCCGCTTTTTCCCTGTGCGCATCGAGCGCCTACCTGCTCAACGACGCGCTCGACGCGGCCGACGACCGCCGCCATCCCGTCAAGTGCCACCGGCCGATCGCCTCGGGCAAGCTGCCGCTGCCCGTCGCCATGCTGGCCAGTCCGCTGCTGGCCCTCGCGGCGCTGGCCCTGTGCGCCGTGTTCGACCCCTTGCTGCTGCTGGTCGTGGTCGTGTATTTCATCACCACGCTGGCCTATTCGATCCAGCTCAAGCGCATGCTGATGGTCGACATCGTCACCCTGGCCATGCTGTACACCTTGCGCATCCTGGGCGGCAGCGCGGCCACGCATATCGAGCCGTCGTTCTGGCTGCTGGCGTTTTCCTTTTTCATTTTCCTCAGCCTCGCCTTGCTCAAGCGCTACAGCGAACTGTTCAATCTTGAACGGCAGGGCAAGGAAAAGACCAACGGGCGCAACTACACGACGGCGGACAAGGCGCCGATCGGCATCATGGGCGTCAACAGCGGTTTCATTTCGCTGCTGGTGTTCATGCTGTACTTCAATTCCGAAAACGTGCTGGTGCTGTACACGCGTCCGTATTTCTTGCTGGGCATCGTGCCGCTGCTGGTGTTCTGGCTGGGACGGCTGTGGACCTTGTCGTTCCGCGGCGAAGTCAATGAAGATCCGGTGTTGTATGTCAGCAAAGATGCCGTCAGTTTATGCATCATTGCCGCCAGCATGCTGCTGGCCGTCGGCGCCAGCCTGTAGACGGGCGCTCCCTTACCCGAATCGAGACAGCGTATGAATTCAGTGCACGCAGGCTATCTGTGGTGCGCGCTGGCCGCCGTCGCCAGCGCCGCCGCCACATTCCTGATCAAAATGTCCAGCCAGTATGGTAGCGGTCTGAGCCTGGTGCGCCTGCTGTGGCTGGGCGGCGCCGGCGGCGCGTATGCGCTGGGCTTTGTCTGCTATGCGGTGGCGCTGGAAAAATTGCAGATGAGCCTGGCTTACCCCGTGATGACAGCCATCACCATGCTGCTGGTGACGCTGCTCGGCTGCCTCGCCCTGCAAGAAGGCCTGAGCCTGTCCAAGATCGCCGGCATCGTGCTGATCACGGCCGGCGCCTTTGTCCTGTCGCGCCCGG
Source organism: Janthinobacterium amylolyticum (assembly GCF_051380655.1). NCBI lineage: Bacteria > Pseudomonadati > Pseudomonadota > Betaproteobacteria > Burkholderiales > Oxalobacteraceae > Janthinobacterium > Janthinobacterium amylolyticum. The sequence goes on along the minus strand of NZ_JBNYXL010000003.1, from coordinate 122,874 downwards.
CCTGAGCGGTCCGCGCCCCAGCTTTTGATCTGCCCGGCAAAAGTGGCTACAATGGGGGCAGAGGCTATCTTTACGTTTACGTAAACGTAAAGATAGCTGTCGTGTCATGCGGCATCCATTTCGGGCCGTTTTCACGGCCATCATCACTCAGGAGATTTCATGCAGATTCAGGACAATGTATTCATCATCACGGGCGGCGCATCGGGCCTGGGCGCGGCCACGGCGCGCATGCTGACGGCGGCGGGCGGCAAGGTCGTGCTGGCTGACGTGCAGACCGAGGCGGGCCAGGCGCTGGCGGCCGAGCTCAATGGCGTGTTCGTCCAGTGCGACGTGACGTCCGAGGAAGATGGTCTGGCCGTGGTCGCTGCAGCGACGAAACTGGGCACCCTGCGCGGCCTGGTGAACTGCGCCGGCGTGGCGCCTGCCGTGAAAACCGTGGGCAAGGATGGCGCACATCCGCTGGCGCTGTTCCAGAAAGTCGTCAACATCAACCTGGTGGGCACTTTTAACATGTGCCGCCTGGCGGCCGACGCCATGGCCAAGCAGGACGCAACGGCCGAAGGCGAGCGCGGCATCATCGTCAACACGGCCTCCGTGGCCGCATATGACGGCCAGATCGGCCAGGCCGCGTATGCCTCGTCGAAGGCGGCCGTGGTGGGCCTGACCCTGCCGATGGCGCGCGACCTGTCGCGCAACGGCATCCGCGTGATGACCGTGGCGCCCGGTATTTTCGAAACCCCGATGCTGCTGGGCATGCCGGCTGAAGTACAGGATGCGCTGGGCAAGATGGTGCCGTTCCCGTCGCGCCTGGGCAAGCCCGGCGAATACGCGCAACTGGTGAAAGCCATCGTCGAAAACGTCATGCTCAATGGCGAGACCATCCGCCTGGACGGCGCCATCCGCATGCAGCCGAAGTAAGCGCGCAAAATAAGCTGGCTTGACCCGAAAGCAGACCCCGGCACTTTTGCTGCGGGGGGGGGGGGAAGGCAGGACCCCGGACTTGCCAGATCTCGTGCCATTCGCACTGTCTTTGGCCACGCGCCTGGCCCTTACATTGCCAGGCACGCTTATGGCGGCAGCGCCGTTTCGGGCATTTGATGTAGGATACCCCCGTATGGGGCGTACGGCCTTGCTCGGCTGTGCGCCCTTTTTTTATCGGAGAATCCATGATCACATTGAAGCCGCTGGCGCTGAGCCTGACCTTGCTGGGAGCCCTGGCTGCCATTCCCGCCACCTTCGCCTTTGCCGAAGTGCCGCAAAAGGCGCCGGAAATCGCCACCGCGTATGCGGAAAAAACGGGCTGGGCGGCGCACAAATTCATGGTTGCCGCCGCCAATCCGCTGGCCGCCGATGCCGGCTACCAGATGCTGAAAAAGGGCGGCAGCGCTATCGACGCGGCCATCGCCACGCAGCTGGTGCTGACCCTGGTCGAGCCGCAATCGTCGGGCATCGGCGGCGGCGCCTTCTTGCTGTACTCCACCGCCAAGGGCGTGCAGGCGTTCGACGGACGCGAAACGGCGCCGGCCGCCGCCGACGAACACCTGTTCCAGAATGCCGACGGCAGCCCCGTCTCGCGCGCCACGGGCGTGGTGGGCGGGCGCTCCGTGGGCGCGCCGGGCGTGCTGCGCATGCTTGAACTGGCGCACAAGGAACACGGCAAGCTGCCGTGGGCGACTTTGTTCGGCCCCGCCATCAAGCTGGCGCACGGCGGCTTTCCCGTCAGCCAGCGCCTCAATGGCCTGCTGAACTGGGACCAGGCCCTGAAGCGCGACCCTGTCGCCGCCGCGTATTTCTATGACAAGGAAGGCAAGGCCTGGCCCGTCGGCCACGTGCTGAAAAACCCGCAGCTGGCGCGCACCCTGCGCGAAATCTCCCGTGGCGGCGCCGATGCCTTTTACAACGGCCGCATCGCGCGCGACATCGCCGCCAAGGTGGCTGCGCATCCGAGCAATCCGGGCAAGCTGACGGCGCAGGATATCGCCGGCTACAAGGCCAAGGTGCGCGTACCCGTGTGCAGCGACTACAAGGCCTGGACCGTGTGTGGCATGCCGCCGCCATCGTCGGGCGGCATCGCCATCGCGCAGATGCTGGGCATCCTGGAAGTGAAGGATATCGGCCCGTACGCGCCCGTCGACGGCGTGCTCGATGCGCAGGCGATTCACCTGTTCTCGGAAGCGGGGCGCCTGGCCTATGCGGACCGCAACCGCTACGTGGCCGACACGGACTTCGTGCCGCTGCCCGGCAATGGCGTCGCCTCCCTGCTCGATAAAACCTATCTGGCGCAGCGCGCTTCCCTGATCGGCGACAAATCCATGGGCCGCGCCCTGCCCGGCACGCCGCCCGGCATGCAGGTGGCGTGGGGCATGGACAACGCGCTGCAGCGCCCGTCGACGTCGCACCTGGTAGCGGTGGACGCCTTTGGTGGCGGCCTGTCGATGACCACCAGCGTGGAAGACGCGTTCGGTTCGCGCCAGATGGTCGACGGCTTCCTGCTGAATAACCAGCTGACGGATTTCTCGTTCGATTCGCGCGATGCCGATGGCCCGATCGCCAACCGGGTCGAGGCGGGCAAGCGTCCGCGCAGCGCCATGTCGCCCACTCTGGTATTTGAAAAGGGCACGCACAAGCTGGTGCTGGCGACGGGATCGCCAGGCGGCTCGTCCATCATCAATTATGTCGCCAAGGTGCTGGTCGGCACCATGGACTGGGGCTTGAACGTGCAGCAGGCCATCAGCCTGCCGAACTTCGGCAGCCGCAATGGTCCGACGGAACTGGAAAAGGGCCGCGCGCCGGCCGCCCAGGTCGAGGCGCTGCAAGCCATGGGCCATGAAGTGCGCGTCATCGAGCAGAACTCGGGCTTGCAGGGCATCATGCGCCTGAACGCGCATGGCCAGGATTTCTGGTTCGGGGGCGCGGATCCACGGCGTGAGGGCATGGTCAGGGGTGATTAGGGGTACCGGACCAAACCTGCTGCGCGTCGGTACAGGCGGCCTGCGATGCTCACCGTACTGGAGTACGGTTGCGCTTCCTGGCCACCTCTCCCTGCCGCTCGCTACGGTTTTGTCCGGCGCCGTGCTGACAACAATAGACCTGCAGGAACTGGCCTCTACCTTTCAAAATTTTCCACAAAGCATGTAAGTAATCCTTAATAAATTTTTATTATTTCCAGCTTCCATAAGCGGCGCGCTGCGGCGTTGCTCACCGCTAGCAGTGCTTGCACTGCGTCGCGGCGGGCGCCTTGTATCACATGCGCTTCTGTTTGCTATAAATTAGTAAAAATTTCCCAAGGGTTACTTGACCCTGCTAATCTGCCGGCATGGGAATGCAAAATAAAACAGGCTTGATACTCACGGGAGGGGGCGCCCGGGCCGCCTACCAGGTGGGCGTGCTGCAGGCGATTTCGGCGATTCTGTGGGAAGCGGGCTGGGCGCCGGCGCGCAATCCCTTCGACATCATCTGCGGTACCTCGGCCGGCGCCATCAACGCCACGGCGCTGGCCTGCCGTGCCGACAACTTCGGCGAAGGCGTGCAAAAACTGCTCGACGTATGGCAGCACATCGAAGTCGAGCAAGTCTACCGCGCCGATTCGCTGGGCGTGCTGCGCTCGGGCGCGCGCTGGCTGTCCTTGCTGTCGTTCGGCTGGCTGCTGCGCCAGTGGCACGCGTCGCCGCCCAACTCCCTGCTCGACAATACCCCGCTGGTCAGCCTGCTGCACCGCATGCTCGACCTGCCGCGCCTGGACGCGGCGCTGGCCGACGGCCTGCTGCATGCGCTGGCTGTCACGGCATCCTCGTATTCGGGCAGCCGTCACATGACGTTTTACCAGACGGCCGAGGACATCGCGCCGTGGGTGCGTACGCAGCGCCTGGCCTTGCCGGACCAGATCGGCGTCGAGCACTTGCTGGCATCGGCGGCCATTCCCTTCATTTTCCCAGCCGTGCCCCTGTACGTGGGCGGCCAGCGCGAATACTGCGGCGACGGCTCGATGCGCCAGCTGGCGCCGATTTCACCGGCCATCCACCTGGGCGCGAACAAGGTGCTGGTGGTGGGCGCCGGCCGCATGACGGAACCGGCGCCGGGCGCGGCCGAATCGGCGCGCTACCCGAGCCTGGCGCAGATCGCCGGCCATGCGCTGTCGTCGATCTTCCTCGACGGACTGGCCGTCGATATCGAACGCCTGAACCGCATTAACCTGACCCTGTCGATGCTGCCGCCCGAATTGCTGGGCAAGACGGCCCTGCGTCCGGTGGAGCTGCTGGTCATCGCGCCGTCCGAGCGGCTCGACGCCATCGCCAGCCGGCATATCGGCAGTTTGCCCCGTCCCATCCGCACCATGTTGTCGGGTATCGGCGCGGCCGAAGCGCGCGGCGCGGCGCTGGCATCGTATTTATTGTTTGAATCGACGTATACTAACGAGCTGATCCGTCTTGGACAGCGCGATACGCAGGCCCGCAAGGACGATGTACTGGCGTTTTTTGGTTCTTGAGACGGCCCCCGGACGCTTTGCCGGGAAATTTCGCGTTTTTTTGACAGGACGATTGTGCTGGTATTCCGACGTGCTTGCGATGTGGTGTTGTTATTCAGTCTGCTATTCAGTGGCTGGGCATGGGCGGCGCCTGCGCCCACCCTGCGTTTCGACCAGCTCAGCGTCGAGCACGGACTGGCGCAGGAATCCGTGCTGGCCATCGCCCAGGACCGGCAAGGCTATATGTGGTTCGGCAGCCAGTCCGGCCTGAGCCGCTACGACGGCTACCGCATGGTCGTCTACAAGAATATCGAAGGCGACAAGACCAGCCTGGCCGACAACTGGGTCGGCGAACTGCACGTCGATAGCCAGGGCCGGCTGTGGATCGGCACCGACAATGGCCTCGACCGTTTCGACGCCGCCACCCAGACTTTCATTCACTATGCGCCAGCCGAAAAGAGCAAGCGCGGCAATGGCAACCGGCATATCCATGCCATCCTTGACGATGGCGCGCGCGGTTTCTGGATCGCCACCTCGGACGGCTTGCAGCATTTCGATCCCGCCACGGGCCTCTTCCGCACCTGGCACCATGAAGAGGGCAATCCGCACAGCCTGGGCGACAACGAGATCAAGGCGCTGGCGCTGGACGCGCAAAAACGCCTGTGGATCGGCACCGTGACGGGGCTGGACATGCTGGCGCCTGGCAGCGAGCGTTTCGAGCACTACGCCGTCGACGCGGTGCCCGGCTCGAAGTACAACGTCATCCAGTCGCTGCTGGTCGACCGCCAGCAAAACCTGTGGATCGGCACCATGGCCGGCGCCGAGCGCTGGCGCCTGGGCGAGGCCGGCAAGCCGCCGCAGTCGCGCCTGCGCCTCAGCGAGCAGCAGGGCTTTGCCGCCATCCGCGTGGCCAGCCTGTACCAGGATGTCGACGCCACGGTCTGGCTGGGCAGCAATGCGGACGGCCTGTTCCGCTGGGTGCCCGAGACGGACACCTTCCGCCAGTACCGCCACCAGACGGGCGACAAGTACAGCGTCGCCGACAACCAGCTGTCGTCGCTGTACCGCGACCGCGCCGGCACCTTCTGGGTCGGCTCCTGGTACAACGGCGTGAGCCGGGTCGACCTGGGCAGCGGCGGCTTTTCGCGCATGGTGCGCGCGCCCGGCGACGTAGGCGCGCTGGCCGACAAGAAAGTGCGCGCCGTGGCCGACGCGGGCAACGGCAAGCTGTGGCTGGCCACCAAGGGCGGCCTGAAACTGTATGACACGCGCGACGGCAGCTCGCGGCTGTTCGATTTGCGCAGCGCGCCCGGCATGTCGCGCGACGAGCAGGTCACCACCCTGTACAAGGCGCCGGACGGCGTGCTGTGGGTGGGCGGCTCCACGGGACTGCACCGCTTCGATCCGGCGCTGGGGCGCTTCTTTACCATGCATTTCGCCGCCGGCGATCCGAACAGCGACACCATCCGCAACATCGTGAGCGACCGCAGCGGCATGCTGTGGGTCTCGACGCGCGGCGGCGTGCACCGCTACGACCCCGTGAGCAAGCGCTTCACCACGTTCCGCCACGACCCGGCCGACCCGAACAGCCTGTCCGACAACATGGTGCGGCCCGTGCTGGAAGACCGCAAGGGCCAGCTGTGGATCGGTTCCTTCCATGGGCTGGATTTGCTCGACCGCGCCAGCGGCCAGTTCCGCCATTACCGCCACGATCCGCAAAACCCCCATAGCCTCAGCCACGACGAGGTGCATTTCCTGCATGAAGACCAGCGCGGCGTGCTGTGGGTGGGCACGGCGAATGGCTTGAACCGCATGGATGTCGATGCGAAGGGCGAGATCCGCTTCCGCCGCTACCTGCGCAAGGACGGCATGGCCGACGACGCCGTTGCCAGCATCCTGGGCGACGACAACGAACAGCTGTGGCTGAGCACCAACAGCGGCATCACGCGCCTGGACATGCGCAGCGGCTTGTTCCGCAACTACGACAGCGCCGACGGCACGGTGGAAGGCTCCTACTTCGATGGCGCGGCCCTGCGCGCGGCCGACGGCACCATGTATTTCGGCGGCTTCAACGGCATGACGGCGTTCGTGCCGCAGGATATCCACGACAACCGCGTGCCGCCGCTGGTGGCCGTGACGGAACTGCAGATCTTCAACAAGCCGGTGGCCATCGGCCGCGGCGAGTTCGCGCAAGTGCTCAAGACGGCCATCGACCACACGCGCAACCTGACCCTGACCAGCCGCGAAAGCGTGTTTTCGCTGGAATTCGCGGCGCTGCACTTCGCCGCGCCGCAGCGCAACGTCTTCGCCTACCGGCTCGAAGGCTTCGACCAGGACTGGGTCATGACGGATGCGGGGCGGCGCTTTGCCACCTATACCAATCTCGATCCCGGCAACTATGTGTTCCGCGTGAAGGCGGCCAACAAGGACGGCGTGTGGAATGAAAGCGGCACCACGCTGGCCATCACCATCCTGCCGCCGTTCTGGAAAACCTGGTGGTTCCGCACCCTGATGGCGGCGCTGCTGCTGGGCGCCGGCTATGGCATCTACCGCCAGCGCATGCGCATCGTGCGGCAGCAGCAGGCCAAGCTGGAAAAGCAGGTCAGCGAACGCACGGCCGAGGTGTCGCAAAAGAACGCCCAGCTGCAGATCAAGGAAATCGAGGTGCTGGCGCAGTCCGATGAACTGGCGCGCGCCAACAGCAGCCTGAAGAAAAACGAGGAAAGCCTGCGCCAGGCCAAGCGCAAGGCCGAGGATGCGACGCGGCAGAAATCGGAATTCCTCGCCAACATGAGCCACGAAATGCGCACGCCGCTGGCCGGCGTGATCGGCATGCTGGGCTTTGCCCTGCGCGACGAACAGCTGCACGACGCCACGCGCGAGCAGATCCTGCGCGGCCAGGCCAATGCCCAGTCGCTGCTGGTGATCATCAACGACTTGCTGGATTTTTCCAAGATCGAGGCGGGCAAGCTGAGTATTGAAAACATCGACTTCGCGCTCGGCGTGACGATGGAAAACGTGGTCAGCCTGTTCGAGGAGCAGGCGGCCGCGCGCAGCATCGACTTTGCCATCGACTTCGCGCCCGACTTGCCGCCTTTCGTCGTGGGCGACCCGACGCGCCTGCGCCAGGTGCTGGTCAACCTGGTCGGCAATGCCTTCAAGTTCACCCAGCGCGGCAGCGTCAGCGTCAGCGTGGAACGGGCCGGCCTTGCCGCCGGCGGCGGGCGCCAGGTCAACCTGATCCGCTTTACCGTCAGCGACAGCGGCATCGGCATCGACGCCGATGCGATGGCGCGCCTGTTCCAGAAATTCGAGCAGGCCGACGCCAGCACCACGCGGCGCTACGGCGGCACGGGCCTGGGCCTGGCCATCTGCCGCCAGCTGGTCGAGCTGATGCATGGCGAGATCGAGGTGGCCAGCACGCCGGGGCAGGGCAGCATCTTCACCTTTACCCTGCCGCTGGCCGACGGCGTGGCGCCGCCGCTGGTGCCGCAGGTGGCGCTGGCGCCGCACAGCCACCAGCTGCGCGTGCTGTGCGCGGAAGACTTCCCGACCAACCAGATCATCATCCGCGTCATGCTGGAGGACCTGGGCCACCGGGTCGACGTGGTGGCCAATGGCATGCTGGCCGTGGCGGCCTGCGTGCACACGCGTTATGACCTGATCCTGATGGATGGACGCATGCCGGAGATGGACGGCGCCACGGCGACGCGATTGATCCGCGTGGGCGGCTGGCCGGATCAGCCCGTGCGCGACCAGGAACTGATGATCGTGGCCCTGACGGCGAATGCCAGCGAAGAAGATCGCAGCCGCTACCTGGGCGTGGGCATGGATGATTTCCTCAGCAAGCCGGTGGACGAGGCGGCGCTGCATGGCTTGCTGGCGCGCGCCATCGAGCGCCAGCTGCAGCGCGGCTTCATGCTGCCGCGCATGCCGTCCAGCGTGCCGCGCAAGGTCTCGCGCGGCCAGGCCGAACTCGATGCCCTGTTCGGTATCGCGCCAGCCGAGCCGACGCCGGCGGCAGCCCACGCCGGGCGTGGCGGCGATCTGCAGCGGCGTATCCGCGCCGCCTTCGTGGCCGACCTGGAAGGCCGGCTGCAGGAACTCGATGCCGCGCTGGCGGCGCAGGACCAGGACGGCGCCGGGCGTTTGCTGCATGGCCTGAAGGGCAGCGCCGCCTATCTGGACGAGACGGAACTGCACCTGCTGTGCACGGAAATGGAGGAGGCGGCGGATGGCGGGCGCTGGACACAGGTGGCCCTGCACTTGCCGCGCCTGTGCGCCTTGCTGGCGCAAATCGCCGTTTCGGGCACGGAAATGTAAAATATGCAATTTCGCCAGGGGGCAACGCGGCGAAACTGGGTAGAATACGTGCAGGCACCCGATAGTGCCGGCAATGGAGACTGGAATGAAAGTACTGGTGGTTGACGATGATGTCGTTTCGCGCATGGTATTGATGCACCTGATCGACAGCTGCGGCGTACACGATATCGTGGAAGCCGAGGATGGCGCGGCTGCCTGGGAACAGCTCGAAGGCGGGCTGCGTCCGGCGCTGTGCTTCTGCGACTTGCGCATGCCGCGCCTGTCGGGCATGGAACTGCTGCAAAAAATCCGCTCCGACAGCGCGCTCGATGCCATGCCGCTGGTGCTGGTGTCGTCGGCCAACGACCAGGACACCGTGCGCGACGCCGTGCAGGCGGGCGCCGCCGGCTACATCGTCAAGCCTTTCCAGCCGGAGCAGGTGCGCCAGCATATCGATGCCTGTTTCGATACGGATGTCCTGCCAGCCGAGGCGCCGCTGGCGACGGTGCAGCGCCTGGCCATCGACCATGAACGCCTGCTGGCCTACCTGACCGGCTTCCAGGGCCAGATCGGCGCCGCCGGCGCGCAGGTGGAGGCCTTGCTGGCAAGCGGCGAACCGGTACAGGCGCGCCAGCAGCTCGAACGCCTGCACCTGGGCTGCCGCACCCTGGGCTTGCATGGGGCGGCCGAAGCGATGGCGGCCCTGCTGCAGGCGGCGGTGCTCGATGGCGCGCAGCTGCCGCTGGTCCTGGCGCTGCTGGCGCGCAGCGCCGCGCAGCAGGCGCACTTGCTGCGCCAGCAGGATGGCGCCGCCGGCTAGCGCATCCCCGCGTTTTCTGCTTGCCGGAAAAATACTTTAGGTTTAAAGTATCTGCTTCCGGGGGCATTGCCATGCGCCCGCCACCAGCCAGGATGAGCATGAGCAGCGACCCTTCGCCTACCACCGCCACGCCCCAGGACGACTTTGCGCGCGCCCACCTGCCGCCACGCGCGCTGTGGCCAGAGCTGTGTTTTGACTTGCCGCAGCTGCGCTATCCGCCGCGCCTGAACTGCGTCGCCGCGCTGCTCGATGCGGCCGTCGCCGGCGATGGCGGCGCGCGCATCGCCATCCACGCGGACGGCCAGCGCTGGAGCTACGCCCGGCTGCAGCAGCAGGTGGACCGCATCGCCCATGTGCTGCGGGCCGACCTGGGCCTGATCCCCGGCAATCGCGTGCTGCTGCGCGGCGCGAACACGCCGATGATGGCCGCCTGCCTGCTGGCCGTGCTGAAGGCCGGCTGCATCGCCGTGCCCACCATGCCGCTGCTGCGCGCGCGCGAACTGTCCACCATCCTGGCCAAGGCCGAAGTGAACGCCGTGCTGTGCGCGCAGGGCTTGCGCGGCGAACTCGATGCCGTGCCTGGCCTGCCGCCCATGCTGTGTTTTGGCGGCGACGGCGCGGAACTGGAGCGGCGCATGGCGGCCCATGCCGCGCCATTCACGGCGCACGACACGGCGGCCGACGACGTCTGCCTGATCAGTTTTACGTCGGGCACGACGGGCGTTCCCAAAGGCACCATGCACATGCACCGCGACCTGCTGGCCATCTGCGACTGTTTTCCCCGTTCCATGCTGCAGGTGCGCCCCAACGATATCTTCATCGGCACGCCGCCGCTGGCGTTTACCTTCGGCCTGGGCGGCTTGCTGCTGTTCCCCTTGCGCTTCGGCGCGTCCGCCGTGCTGCTGGAAAAGCTCACGCCGGAAAGCCTGCTGCGCGCCATCGATACCTACGCCGCCAGCATCTGCTTCACGGCGCCGACCTTTTACCGCCAGATGGCGCCGCTGGCCGCGCAGCACGATTTGCGCAGCCTGCGCCTGTCCGTGTCGGCCGGCGAAGCGCTGCCGCTGGCCACGCGCGACGCCTGGCAGGCGGCCACCGGCCTGGCCATGACAGACGGCATCGGCGCTACCGAAATGCTGCACATTTTCATTGCCGCCACGGGCGAGGGCATCCGCCGCGGCGCCATCGGCAAGGCCATACCCGGCTACCAGGCCTGCATCGTCGATGACGCGGGCGAACCGCAGCGGCCCGGCGTGACGGGCCGCCTGGCCGTGAAAGGCCCCACCGGCTGCCGCTACCTGGCCGACCCGCGCCAGGGCGATTACGTCGTCAATGGCTGGAATCTGACGGGCGACACCTTCGAGATGGATGCCGACGGCTATTTCTATTACCGCTCGCGCAGCGACGACATGATCGTCTCGGCCGGCTACAACATCGCCGGCCCGGAAGTGGAAGAGGCGCTGCTGCGCCATCCGGCCGTGGCCGAATGCGGCGTGGTCGGGCGCGCCGATGCGGAGCGCGGCCAGATCGTCGAGGCGCACGTGGTGCTCAAGGATGGCCAGACGGCCAGCGACGCGCTGGCGGCCGAACTGCAGGACTTCGTGCGCCAGCAGATCGCACCCTACAAATATCCGCGCGCCATCCGCTTCCTGCCGGCCCTGCCGCGCACGGAGACGGGCAAGCTGCAGCGTTTCAAACTTCGCACGGACACCCCATGAATATAGTCTGCATCGGCGGCGGTCCCGCCGGCCTGTATTTCAGCCTGCTCATGAAAAAGCAGCACCCGGATCACCGCATCACCGTCATCGAACGCAACCGCCCCTACGACACATTTGGCTGGGGCGTGGTGTTTTCCGACCAGACCCTGGGCAACCTGGCGAATGCCGACGAGCCGACGGCGCGCGCCATCCTGCAGGCGTTCAACCACTGGGACGATATCGAGATCCGCTTCAAGGGCCAGACCGTGCGCTCTGGCGGCCATGGTTTTTGCGGCATCGGCCGCAAGCGCCTGCTCAACATCCTGCAGGCGCGCTGCGAGGAACTTGGCGTGGAACTCGTCTTCGAGACGGAAGTGCAGGACGACCAGGCCATCGCGCGCCAGTACGGCGCCGACCTGGTGATCGCCAGCGATGGCTTGAACAGCCGTATCCGCACGCGCTATGCGGCCAGCTACCAGCCCGAGGTCGAGCAGCGCCATTGCCGCTTCGTCTGGCTGGGCACGCGCAAGAAATTCGAGGCGTTTACGTTTGCCTTCCGCCAGACGCCATTCGGCTGGTTCCAGGCGCATATCTACCAGTATGACGGCGACACTTCGACCTTCATCGTCGAAACGCCCGAACACGTGTGGCGCGCGGCGGGGCTGGACGCCATGAGCCAGGAAGAGGGCATCGCCTTTTGCGAGGCGCTGTTCGCCGAGGAACTCGAGGGCCAGGGTTTGCTGAGCAATTCGCCGCACTTGCGCGGCTCGGCCCAGTGGATCACCTTTCCGCGCATCGTCTGCCGCCAGTGGGTGCATGTGCACGACGGCGTGCCTGTCGTGCTGATGGGCGACGCGGCGCACACGGCGCACTACTCGATCGGCTCGGGCACCAAGCTGGCGCTGGAAGACGCGATCGAACTGGCGCGCTGTTTCGGCCAGCATGCGGCGGTTGGTGCGGCGCTGGCCGCCTACCAGCAGGCGCGCGCCGTCGAGGTGCTGAAAATCCAGAGCGCGGCGCGCAATTCCATGGAATGGTTTGAAAACGTCGAGCGCTACAGCGCCATGGAAGCGCCGCAGTTTGCCTATTCCATGCTCACGCGCAGCCAGCGCATCTCGCATGAAAACCTGCGCCTGCGCGACCCTGCCTATGTGGCCGACTATGAGAACTGGCTGGCGCGGCGCGCCGCCGAACAGGCTGGCGTGGCAGTGCCGGACGGTCCCTTGCCGCCCATGTTCACGCCGTTCAAATTACGCGGCGTGCTGCTGAAGAACCGCATCGCCGTCTCGCCGATGGCGCAGTACAGCGCCGTCGATGGCGTGGCCGGCGACTACCATTTGATGCACCTGGGCGCCCGCGCCATGGGCGGCGCGGGCCTGGTGTTTGCCGAAATGACGTGCGTGTCGGCCGAGGCGCGCATCACGCCCGCCTGCCCCGGCATGTACAGCGAGGCGCACACGCAGGCATGGCGACGCATCGTCGATTTCGTGCATGCCAACAGCGACGCGAAGATCGCCCTGCAGCTGGGCCACGCGGGGGCGAAAGGCTCGACGCGCCCGATGTGGGACGGCATCGACCTGCCTTTGAAGGAAGGCAACTGGCCGCTGGTCTCGGCCTCGGAGCAGCAGTATTTGCCGGGCGTGTCGCAAACCGCGCGCGCGGCGACCGACAGCGACCTGGCGCGCATCGAGCAGGACTTCGTGCGCGCCACCCTGGCCGCCGCCGTCGCCGGTTTCGACTGGCTGGAACTGCATTGCGCACACGGCTATCTGCTGTCGAGTTTTATCTCGCCGCTGACCAACCGCCGCACCGACGAATTCGGCGGCAGCCTGGAAAACCGCTGCCGTTATCCGCTGCGCGTGTTGCGCGCCATGCGCGCGGCCTGGCCGCAGGATAAACCCATGAGCGTGCGCATCTCGGCGCATGACTGGGTCGACGGCGGCATCACGCCCGACGACGCCGTCGTCATCGCGCGCCTGTTCAAGCAGGCCGGCGCGGACCTGATCGACTGCTCCTCGGGCCAGGTCAGCAAGCTGGAACAACCCGTGTACGGACGCATGTTCCAGGCGCCGTTCGCCGACCGCGTGCGCAACGAGGCGGGCATCGCCAGCATGGCTGTCGGTTCCATTTTCGAGGCCGACCACGCCAACAGCATCATCGCCGCCGGGCGCGCCGACCTGTGCGCCGTGGGCCGGCCGCACCTGGCCAACCCGGCCTGGACCCTGACGGAAGCGGCGCGCATCGGCTATGCCGGCGCTGGCGCGGCCTGGCCGAAGCAGTACCGGCCTGGCCAGCAGCAGCTCGAGCGCAATCTGCAGCGTGAACGCCAGCTGGCCGCCGCCAGCACGGGACTGACCCCGCAACAGGTGGCCGCGCGGCTGCTGGAAGGATGAGATGAAGACGCAAGAATTAATCGACAGGCATGCGCTGGTGACGGGCGCCGGCAGCGGCATCGGCCTGGCCTGCGCGCGCACCTTGCTGGGCGCTGGCGCCCGGGTCACCCTGGCCGGGCGCGATGCTGCGCGCCTGGCGCGCACGTGTATCGCCCTGGAAGAGGCGGGCCACGCGGGCAGGGTCGCCATCTGCGTGCTCGACGTGGCCGTGGAAGCGTCCGTGCAGGCCGGTTTCGCGCAGGCCGCCGCGCATTTCGGCCGCATCGATATTCTCGTCAATAACGCGGGACAGGCGCATGCGGCGCCGTTCGGCAAGACGGATGCGGCCATCTGGCAGCAGATGCTGGGCGTGAACCTGACGGGGGTGTTCCACTGCTGCCAGGCGGCCATGCCGGGCATGCTGGAAGCAGGCTGGGGGCGCATCGTCAACGTGGCCTCGACGGCCGGCTTGAAAGGCTACCGCTATGTCAGCGCGTATGTCGCCGCCAAGCATGGCGTGATCGGCCTGACGCGCGCATTGGCGCTGGAAGTGGCGCCGCGCGGCGTCACCGTCAACGCCGTCTGCCCCGGCTATACGGAAACGGAAATGGTGGCGCAGGCCGTGCAGAATATCGTGCGCAAGACGGGGCGCGGCGAAGACGCGGCGCGCGCGGAACTGGCCGCCGCCAATCCGCAGCAGCGGCTGGTGCAGCCGCAGGAAGTGGCCGATGCGGTGGCGTGGCTCTGCCTGCCCGCGTCGGCCGCCATGAATGGACAATCGATCGCCGTCGCCGGCGGCGAAGTCATGTAGCTAACTGAATCAGGTAACGACGGAAAATCATGGATAAAGACAGCGCGAATGCGCAGGAAGAACCGGTGCTGGACCTGGCCAGCCGGCTCACGCAAGACCATCACCAGTCGCTCAAGCTGTGGCTGCGCATGCTTTCGTGCACCGTCAAAATTGAAAACGAGGTGCGCACGCGCCTGCGCGCCAGCTTTGGCATCACCTTGCCGCGCTTCGATCTGATGGCGCAGCTCGAGCGCTTTCCCGACGGCTTGCGCATGGGCGAACTGTCCCGCCGCATGATGGTCACGGGCGGCAATATCACGGGCATCACCGACCAGCTGGAGCAGGAAAAGCTGGTGGTGCGCGTGGTCGACCCGAAGGACCGCCGCTCGTACAGCGTCAAGCTGACCGCGGCCGGGCGGCGCGCGTTCGACGAGATGGCCAAGGTGCACGAAGGCTGGATCGCGGAACTGCTGCAAGGCGTGACGCCGGACGACAAGACGCAATTGATCGAGCTGCTGTCGCAGATGAAACAGCACTTGAATGAACACGATCGTGACACCATCGATAAATAAAGGAAGCACCATGCGCCATCTCCCCGGCCAGCCGCAAGACCTGCCTGGCAACCGCGCCAGCTTGGGTCATTACGCGGCGCGGCATTTCCAGTTTTCCGTCGACGCAGGCGTCGCCACATTGACCTTGCACCGGCCCGAGCGCAAGAATCCGCTGACCTTTGATTCGTATGCGGAATTGCGCGACCTGTTCCGCGCGCTGGCGCATGCGGACGATGTCAAGGCGCTCGTCATCACCGGCAGCGGCGGCAATTTCTGCTCGGGCGGCGACGTGCACGAGATCATCGGACCGCTGACGCAGCTCGACATGCCCGGACTGCTGGCCTTTACGCGCATGACGGGCGACGTGGTGAAAGCCATGCGCGCCTGCCCGCAGCCGATCATCGCCGCCATCGACGGCATTTGCGCGGGGGCCGGCGCCATGCTGGCGCTGGCCTCCGACATCCGCATCGGCACGCCGCGCAGCAAGACGGCCTTTTTGTTTACCCGCGTGGGCCTGGCCGGCTGCGACATGGGCGCCTGCGCCCTGCTGCCGCGCGTGATCGGCCAGGGCCGCGCCGCCGAACTGCTGTACACGGGCCGTTCGCTGGGCGGACCGGAAGCCGAACGCTGGGGCTTTCTGAATCGCCTGGTCGAGCCGGAAGAACTGGCCGAAGCGGCGGCAACCTTCGCCGCCGGCCTGGCCTGCGGCCCCACGTTCGCGCACGGCATGACCAAGAAAATGCTGCAGCAGGAGTGGAACATGGGCGTCGACGAAGCCATCGAGGCGGAAGCCCAGGCGCAGGCCATCTGCATGGCCACCAATGATTTTCATCGCGCCTACCACGCCTTTGTGGCGAAAGACACACCACAGTTCGAGGGCAACTAGCATGCGTGATACCAGCTATCTGGACTGGCCGTTTTTCGACGCGCGGCACGCGCAGCTTGAGTCCGCATTCGATGCCTGGGCGACGCGGCACCTGGACGGCGCGCACGGCAGCGATGTCGATGCGGCTTGCCGCGCGCTGGTGGCGCTGCTGGGGCAGGGTGGCTGGCTGGCGCATGCCGCCAGCGCCGATGGCCGGATCGACACGCGCGCCATTTGCCTGATCCGCGAAACCCTGGCGCGCCACGACGGCCTGGCCGATTTCGCCTTCGCCATGCAGGGCCTGGGCTCGGGCGCCATCGGCCTGTTCGGCAGCGCGGAGAACAAGGCGCGCTACCTGCCGGACGTGGCCAGCGGCAGGCGCATCGCCGCCTTCGCCCTGTCCGAGCCGCAGGCCGGCTCCGACGTGGCGGCCATGCAGTGCGCGGCGCGCCTGGACGGCGACGCGTATGTGCTCGATGGCGAAAAGACGTGGATATCGAACGGCGGCATCGCCGACTTTTACGTGGTCTTCGCGCGCACGGGCGAGGCGCCGGGCGCGCGCGGCATCAGCGCCTTCATCGTCGACGCCGACAATCCCGGCCTGGAGATCGCCGAGCGCATCGCCGTCATCGCGCCGCATCCGCTGGCGCGCCTGCGTTTCAATCACTGCCGCGTGCCCGTCACGCAGCGCCTGGGCGAGGCGGGGCAGGGCTTCAAGGTGGCGATGGCGACCCTGGACGTGTTCCGCACCTCGGTGGCTGCCGCCGCCCTGGGCTTCGCGCGCCGCGCGTTTGACGAGGCGCTGCGCCACGCCACGGCGCGCCAGATGTTTGGCCAGACCCTGGCCGATTTTCAATTGACGCAGGCCAAACTGGCGCAGATGGCCACCGGCATCGATGCCTGCGCGCTGCTCACCTACCGCGCCGCCTGGCAGCGCGACCAGGGCCGCAAGGTGACGAAGGAAGCGGCCATGGCCAAGCTGACGGCGACGGAAACGGCGCAGCAGGTGATCGACGCGGCCGTGCAGCTGTTCGGCGGCATGGGCGTGGTCAGCGACCACCCGGTCGAACGCCTGTACCGGGAAATCCGCGCCTTGCGCATCTATGAAGGCGCCAGCGAGGTGCAGCAGCTGATCATCGCGCGCGAAGTGCTGCGCGAGGCGGGCCACGCATGAACCGCATGAACAACGAGGAGAACACGATGCAAGTGCTGCAACCAGCGGGATGGGCGCGGCCGCGCGGCTATGCGAACGGTGTGGCCGCCAGCGGGCGCACGGTCTATGTCAGCGGCATGATCGGCTGGGATGCGCAGGGCGAGTTTCATACGGACGACTTCGCGGGGCAGGTGCGCCAGGCGCTGCTGAACATTGTTGCCGTGCTGGCCGAGGCGGGCGCCTTGCCCGAGCACATCGTGCGCATGACCTGGTACGTGCTGGACAAGAAAGAGTATGTGGCGGCGTATCCACAAATCGGCCTGGCGTACAAGGAAATCATCGGCAAGCACTACCCGTCCATGACGGCGGTGCAGGTGGCCGGGCTGATCGAGGACAGAGCAAGAGTGGAGATCGAAGTGACTGCTGTATTGCCGGATTGAATTCTTTTTTATCAATATTGCACTTTTTGCGATAAAATAAGGAATGTAAAAACATTATCTGTTATGTTATATTTAGCAACCGGAAAATACACCGGTTCCAAATACTGACAGTCGAGGTAGCAGATGCAAAACAAATTCAGAACGGCAAGTGTCTTCCTGCTGGCGGTGGCTGGCGCGGGTTTCTGCTTGAGTGCACAGGCCGCCTCCGGGCCATCGCTGCTGTCTCCTGCCTACCAGGGACAGCTGGAATCCTGGCTGGGCGAGGGGAGCTTGAAGCTCGATGCGATCTATACCAAGTCGGCAGGCGATACGTCGCTTGATTTTCACAAGGCATCCGACGGCAAGGGCCGTACATTTTCCGTCATGGAAGCGAGCAATGCGGCGGGGCAGACCTGGCTGGTCGGCGGCTACAATCCGCAAAGCTGGAGTTCCACCGATGGCATGCACGTGACCATGGCGGACAGCGACCGCACGGCCTTCCTGTTCAATCTGACCAGCGGCTTCATGCTGCCGCAATTGAAGCAGTATTTCAGCGGCGACGGTGTGGGCAAGGACCAGACCTTCAACAGCGCCAATGCTGGCCCGACCTTTGGCGTCGGCCATGACCTTTACGTCCCCGAGGACCTGACCAACGGCGGTTCTTCCTACCTGTATACCTATAACCGCTACGGCCAGCCGGCGACGGGCTACAGCCTGCTGGACGGTTCTGTCTGGCAAGGCGCCAACATCACCTACGGCGCCATCCAGGTATTCAGCATCAGCGCCATCCCCGAACCGGCCACCTATGCGCTGCTGCTGGCGGGATTGGGCGTGCTGGGCGTGGCCCGCCGCCGCAAGCGCGCGCTGGCCTGACGCATTGCCGCCTGGCACGCGCTTCGCTTGCCACGCTGTCAATGGCGTGCGCTTGTCTGTATAATGCCGCTGCGCGTGTCGCCATCGTACAATGGATAGTACAAGGTCCTCCTAAGACTTAAATGCAGGTTCGATTCCTGCTGGCGACACCACATTCCCACGCAACGCGCGCCGGTGGCCTGAGTTCATGCTGGCCGCAATGTACTGGTGGTGCCGAGTTGTCGGTACAATGCGTGCTTCATTCATCCAATCGGCAGCTGTTTGGCGCACCACGCGGTGTGCAGGGAACGGCGCCCGAACACCTTTACTCATTATGGCTGTCATTTCTCTTTCATCGGCGCAACTTGCGTTCGGTCACGTCGCGCTGCTCGATCACGCGGAATTTTCACTGGAAACCTCGGAGCGGGTCGGCTTGATCGGCCGCAACGGCACGGGTAAATCCTCCTTGCTGAAAGTCATTTCGGGCAAGTTCAAGCTCGACGATGGCTTGCTGGTCATGCAGCAAGGCATCAAGATCGCCTACGTGGAGCAGGAGCCGCAATTCGACCCGGAAATGTCCGTGTTCGATGCCGTCGCCTCCGGCATGGGCGAATCGCAGGCGTGGCTGAAGGAATACGATGCGCTGACGGGCCAGTTTGGCCAGGGCAATGACGACGAACTGATGGAACGCATGCACGACATCCAGGTCAAACTGGACGCGGCCGATGCGTGGAGCTTGCCGAACAAGGTTGAAACCGTACTCGACCGCTTGAACCTGACGGGCGACATGGCCATGAAAACCCTGTCCGGCGGTATGCAAAAGCGCGTGGCGTTGGCGCGCGCGCTGGTCTCGGCGCCTGACGTGCTGCTGCTCGATGAGCCGACCAACCATCTGGACTTCAGCTCCATCCTGTGGCTGGAAGGCTTGTTGCGCGACTTCAAGGGTAGCGTACTGTTCATTACCCATGACCGCTCCTTCCTCGACAATGTTGCCACGCGCATCATCGAACTGGACCGTGGCCGCCTGCTGTCGTATCCGGGCAACTTCACGGCCTACCAGGTGCGCAAGGCCGAACAGCTGGAAATCGAGGAAGTGGAAAACGCCAAGTTCGACAAATTCCTGGCGCAGGAAGAAGTGTGGATACGCAAGGGCGTCAAGGCCCGCCGCGTGCGCGACGAAGGCCGCGTGCGCCGCCTGGAAGCGCTGCGCCTGACGCGCAATGCGCGCCGCGAGCAGCAGGGGCAGGTCAAGCTCGATGTGTCGGCCGGCGAACGCTCGGGCAAGATCGTGGCGGACCTGGAAAACGTCTCGAAGATCTACGGCGACAAAGTCATCGTCAAGGACTTCAGCGCCACCATCCTGCGCGGCGACAAGGTCGGCCTGATCGGCGCCAACGGCGCCGGCAAGACCACCTTGCTGAAAATGATCCTCGGCGAAGAGCAGTCGGACACGGGCACCATCCGCCTGGGCACGAAATTGCAGGTGGCGTACTTCGACCAGATGCGCACGCAGCTGAACGAAGAAGCGAACCTGATGGAAACCATCGCGCCGGGCAGCGACTGGGTCGAGATCAACGGCCAGCGCCGTCACGTGATGACCTACCTGAACGACTTCCTGTTCGCGCCGGAACGCGCGCGTTCGCCCGTCAAGTCGCTGTCCGGTGGCGAGCGCAACCGTTTGCTGCTGGCGCGCCTGTTCGCCAAGCCGGCCAACGTGCTGGTGCTCGATGAGCCGACCAATGACTTGGATATCGATACCCTGGAACTGCTGGAAGAGTTGCTGGAAGAGTACACCGGCACCGTGTTCCTCGTCAGCCATGACCGTACCTTCCTCGACAACGTCGTCACGCAAGTGATCGTCGCCGAAGGCGAGGGCAAGTGGCGCGAATTCGTCGGCGGCTACACGGACTGGGAGCGCGTGCGCACCTTGCCGATCGCCACGGCGCCGGCCAGCAAGCCGGCCGTCAAGGTCGAAGCGGCCGCCCCTGTTGCCAAGCAGAAAAAGCTCAGCTACAAGGAACAGCGCGAACTGGAAGAGTTGCCGAAACTGATCGCCAAGCTGGAAGACGAGCAGTCGGTGCTGGCGGCCGAACTGTCGCATCCGGACTTCTACAAGAAGACGCCGGCCGAAGGCAAGCGCCTGAACGCCCGCGTGGCCGAGATCGAAGGCGAGCTGCTGGAAGCGCTGGAAAAGTGGGAACAGATCGAGGCGCGCGCGAACGCTTGATAGTTTTCCCCCTCTCCTGTTGTAATTAAGTTAGGATTACTTGCCACGGCAACGGTCCGGCTTGATATAATTATATAATTATATTTTTTACATCGGGGGATGCATGTTTGTTATGAAAAACACGCGATCCGGGCCTGTGCGTCCGGCGCGTAGGCCTGTCCCGGGCGCGCCGCACGATGTTTGACCGCGCCGCCTTGCCCCGGGTAGCGCCATTCCTGGCCTACCTCTCCTTCATTTTTATTGCCGACATGCTGGGCCGCGCCGGCTTTGCCGCGCAGGAACTGCGCTGGCTGTACGCCGTCAAGATCGGCGTCGTGCTGGCCATGCTGTTGTATTGGCGCCGCAGTTATACGGAATTGCGCTGGACCCCGATGGGTGCGCGCACCCTGGCCGTGGCGCTGATCACGGGGATTGTTGTTTTTTTGCTGTGGATCAACCTCAGCGCCGGCTGGATGACGATCGGCAGCGCCGACGGCTTCGACCCGCGCAATGATGGCCAGATCGAATGGAGCCTGGTGCTGCTGCGCATCGCCGGCGCGGCGCTGGTGGTGCCCGTGATGGAAGAGCTGTTCTGGCGCTCCTTCCTGCTGCGCTGGATCGATGCGCCCAATTTCCTCGCCTTCCAGCCGCGCCTGGCCAGTGCCAAGGCGCTGGTCATCAGCGTGGTGCTGTTTGGCTTTGAGCACAATCTGTGGCTCGCCGGCATCGTTGCAGGGGCCGCCTATAGCCTGCTGTACATGCGTAGCCAGAACCTGTGGTCGCCCATCCTCGCGCATGGCGTGACGAATGGCGTGCTGGGCATCTGGATTGTTTCCGGTGGACACTGGACTTACTGGTAATATTGCCAATCAACTGTTTGCTCTCTCAAAGACAATGCCCATGTTGAATTTTTCGCGTAAGAATACCCCCGCCGTAGCCCTCGCCCGCGCGCGCCGCGCCAGCCTGCGCCTGCGGCACCTGCCCGCCGCGCTGCTGTTGCTCGGTGGGGCGGCGGCCAGCCAGTCCGCCTTCGCCGCCTTCAACGACACGATTTCACCGTTCATCGCCACCTCGTATTCGTATGACGACAACCTGTTCCGTCTCGATGACAACGCACCCGGCTTCCAGGGCCAGCGCTCGGATACGTCGCGGCAGGTGCAGGCCGGTTTCCTGTTCAACCGTCCCATCGGGCGGCAGATCCTGACGGGGCAGGCGAAATGGTCGCGCGTGTATTTCGACCATTTCGACGAACTCGATTACAGCGGCAAGGATTACCTGGCCGACCTGGAATGGCATATCGCCAACCACCTGGAAGGCCACGTGGGCGCCAGCTATTCGCAAACCCTGACGCCGTTCAGCGACGTGCGCAGCACCGACCGCAATCTGCGCGTGCTGCACCGCGAGTATGCGAATGGCGGCTGGCGCTTCCACCCCAGCTGGCGCGTGCGCGGCGGTTTCACGCGCGAGCGCTATACCTATGATTCCGTGGCCCTGCGCTACGCCGACCGCACGGAAAATGCCACCGAGCTGGGACTCGACTATCTGCCATCGACGGACAGCCGCATCGGCCTGCAGCTGCGCCACCTG
This sequence comes from Janthinobacterium amylolyticum, assembly GCF_051380655.1. NCBI lineage: Bacteria > Pseudomonadati > Pseudomonadota > Betaproteobacteria > Burkholderiales > Oxalobacteraceae > Janthinobacterium > Janthinobacterium amylolyticum. Next base: position 100,795 of record NZ_JBNYXL010000003.1, on the reverse strand, counting down.
AAAGGCAGCTATCCCTACCGCAACAATATCGCCGGCCTGGGGCTGGACACGGGCTATGAGCAGGACGAGGTGAAGGCGAATATCTACTGGCGCTTCAGCGGCATCACCCAGGTGCAGCTGCTGGGCGGCTGGGTCAAGCGCAAGAACCAGCTGTTCGCGGGCCGCGATTCGAGCGGCGCGAATGGCCGTTTGACGGTGTACTGGGCGCCGCTGGGCAAGGTGCGTTTCACGGGCAGCGTCTGGCATGAATTTGCCGCCGTGGAAAGTTCGCTGATTACCAGCAGCCTGAACAATGGCGCCAGTCTGGGCGCCACCTGGGATGCCACCGCGAAAATCCGCGTCGATGCGCTGCTGCGCCGCGAAAAGCGCGACTTCTCGGAAGTGAGCGGGCTCAACCTGCCGGGCGACGTCAGCGACACGACGCGCACCGCCTCGCTGGGCCTCACCTATAATATCCGGCCGAACATCCAGCTGGGCCTGAGCGCCTTCCGCGATTCGCGTACGGGTGCGCCCATTATCAATACAGGCAGCTACCGGGCCAAAGGTGTTTCATTCAATGCCAGTGCGCAGTTCTGAAGAGTCCCATGACGGTTAATGATATTCCCCTGATTTCCTTTTTCCAGCGTGTCCTCGATCCGCTCATCATCATGGGCACGCTGTACCTGCTGTCGGTGCTGGGCGGCACGCCCTTTACCGGCTATTCGCTGGTGCTGATGATACTGGCGTTCTTCATCTCGTCGTCCGTGTTCCAGTATGTCGACCCCTACCGTACCTGGCGCAGCGGGCGCATGCTCGCGTATGCGCGCGACGTGCTCGTTGGCTGGACGGTGACGGTGCTGATCCTGGTCTTCCTGGGCTCGGCGACGGGCCTGGCTTTTCATTTTGACCGCGACCTGGTGCTGGGCTGGTTCCTGCTGACGCCGTTCGTGCTGCTGGCCAGCCACCTGGCGGCACGCCGCCTGATCGCCGATCCTGGGCGCGGCAGCGAGGTGCGTTCGGTGGTGATCATCGGCGCCAATGACGCCAGCCTGAAGTTCGCCGCCACGGTGGAGCGCAATCCCAACCTGTTCATGCAGGTGTGCGGCTTCTTCGATGACCGCACCGATGACCGCTGGCCGGAAAAAATGCGCGAACCCATGCTGGGACGCATGGCCGATATTGCCGCCTATGTGCGCACCCACAATATCAAGATGATATTCATCAGCCAGCCCATTTCCGCGCAGCCGCGCATCCGCAAGATGCTCGACGAATTGCAGGATACGACGGCTTCCGTGTATTTCTTGCCAGATATTTACATCTTTGACCTGATGCAGGCGCGCTTCGACAGCGTGGGCGGCATGCCCGTGATCGCCATCCGCGAGTCGCCATTTACGGGCTTTAACAGCATGGTCAAGCGGGGCAGCGATATCGTGCTGGGCTTGCTGATCCAGATCATGCTGCTGCCCGTGATGCTGGTCATCGCCATCGCCGTCAAGGCCACCTCCAAGGGGCCGGTGATTTTCCGCCAGCGCCGCTACGGCTTGTATGGCGAGGAAATCATCGTCTATAAATTCCGCTCGATGACTGTCAGCGAGGATGGCGCCGTGGTGACGCAGGCCACCAAGAACGACCAGCGCGTCACGCGCATCGGCGGCTTCCTGCGCCGCAGTTCGCTCGATGAATTGCCGCAGTTTATCAACGTGCTGCAAGGGCGCATGAGCATTGTCGGACCACGCCCGCATGCCGTGGCGCACAATGAGCAGTACCGCAAGCTGATCAAGGGTTACATGCTGCGCCACAAGGTCAAGCCGGGCATCACGGGATGGGCGCAGGTGAATGGCTTGCGCGGCGAAACGGAAACCCTCGACAAGATGGAGGCGCGCATCCATTTCGACCTCGATTACCTGCGCAACTGGTCGCTCTGGCTGGATTTGTGGATCATCTTGCGTACAGTCAAGGTCGTGCTGAAACGCGACAATGCACACTAGGCGCCACACTCGCAACACTCGGGTGAATGTTTTACTTGTCGGCCAGAGATAAGCGATAAAATGAGGCATGCCGGGCGCGCCCCGCGAATCGCCGCAAGGCTGCGCGCAGGCAGTGTGCCCGTCATCCAGACAACATGACAATAGCGACGCCTGGCAAAGCCGGCGCGGGCGGATGTGCGTTGTGCCGGGGAAGCGCTGCTGTGTTTGTGCACGGCGAGCATCGCCGGGCGCAAAGCGCCACGCGCGGCAGGTTTTGAGCGGTGTTTCAAATGCTTGCTTGCCGCCCTGCGGCCTATTGCTTCGATAGTCACACGGCAAGAGCCGGCCGCCGGCGCCATGCCGCGGCAGTTGGCAGTTCCAGAGAAAACAGCGGGGAAAAACAGCGTTGGCCAGCGTGCGGCAACAGTCGTTTTTTCCGTGTAATATGTTTTTTTTGAAACAATTTTCCTCTGGGAATAGTTGTATTTATGGATATTTAATGATATTTTAAGCAAATATTTCTGTTAGTACTATGCATCCAGCGGTAGTTTATTTATAATATTGCAATGATGTTGTCATTTTACGCAGTGAAACGCCGCCGGATTGGTGGCCTTTCACTGTGCTGGTGGCGGAATGGCATGGCCTCCGTCTGGCAATTTCCCAATCCCCAAGGAGTAATTTTGAAGCATTTCGATATGGCAAGACTGACGGTCCCTCAACTTGGCGTGCCCAGGCGCGTGCTGTGGGCCAGTGCCTTTCTCGTCATTGCAGCTGGCATGTCGGCATGCGGCGGGAGCAAGGAAAAGAAAGCCGGCCAGACCCTGGCCAGCGTGAATGGCGAAGAAATCACGGTGCTGCAGCTCAATGAAGAGCTGCAGCGCGCCAACGTGCAGGCCAGTCAGCAAGAGGCTGCCAGCAAGCAGTTGCTCGAATCGCTGATCGACCGCCAGCTGCTGCAAAGCGAAGCGGCGAAAGAAAAGCTCGACCGCGAGCCGAAGGTGGTGCAAGCCATCGAACGGGCCAAGTCGCTGATCATCGCCCAGGCCTACATGCAAAAGCGCGTCGGCACGATCGCCCGCCCGACCAAGGCCGAAGTGGAAAAATACTTCACCAGCAACCCGCAATTTTTCTCGCAGCGCAAGCAATTCGACATGCGCGAACTGATCATTGCCACGGCCGACATGAATGACGAGCTGAAGGCGGCCATGGACAGCGCCAAGTCGCTCGAAGACGTGGCGGCATGGCTGGACGCGCACAAGGTCAAGTTTGGCCGTGCCCAGCTGTCGCGCACCAGCGCCGACCTGGCGCCCGAACTGACGGGCAAACTGCTGAGCATGCCGAAAGGCCAGTTGTTCATTATCCGCGAAGGCGACCGCACCTTGCTGATCTCGCTGGCCGACGTCAAGGACAGCCCTGTCACCCTGGAAGTGGCGGCGCCGCAGATTGAACAGTTCTTGTACAACAAGAAGAGCAAGGAGGCGGCCGATGCGGAACTGGCGCGCCTGCGTGCGGCAGCCAAAATCGAGTACCTGAACAAGAGCGTCACGGGCAAGGATGCCAGCGCCGCCGCCTCGGCCTCCGCTGCCGCGCCAGCGCCTGCCGCTGCCGTGACGCCGGTCGCGCCAGTGGTGGTCGCGCCAGCCGTGCCTGCCTCGGCGCCGACGACCTCAAGCGAAGCCAATGACCGCGGCGTTGCCGGTCTGAAGTAAAGCGTGGGCAAGACCATTTTCAACTGAAGCATATCAATAGAATTGGGTACTAACATGAAACGACTCGCTCTCTGGATCATGGCCGCTGTCCTGGCTTGCAGTGCTGGCTTCGCGTCCGCCGCTGATGTCTTGCTGGGGCCCGGCGACGTGCTGAAATTGTCCGTCTACGGCAGTCCCGACCTGGGACTGGAAACGCGCGTCAGCGAGGCCGGTGAAATCACCTTCCCCCTGATCGGCGCGGTGGCCGTGGGCGGCCTGTCCGTGGCCGCGGCGGAAAAGAAGATCGGCGGCCTGCTGGAAGGCGGCGGTTTCATCCGCAAAGCCCAGGTCAACATCATCGTGTCCGCGCTGCAAAGCCAGCAGGTCTCGGTACTGGGCCAGGTCAACCGTCCCGGACGCTATCCGCTGGAAGGGCGCCGCAGCATGCTTGACGTGCTGGCCATGGCGGGCGGCCTGAGCGCCGATGGCGGCGACAGCGTGAGCCTGATCCGCAAGCGCAACGGCAAGACCACCAAGGAAAGCGTCGATATCGTCGACATGGTGCGTAGCGCCGACCTGAACCGCGACTATGACATGGCCGGCAACGACGTCATCTATGTCGAACGCGCGCCGCGCTTTTATATCTACGGCGAAGTGCAGCGTCCGGGCGCCTTCCGCCTCGAGCGCTCCATGACGGTGCTGCAAGCGCTGTCCGTGGGCGGCGGTCTGACGCAGCGCGGCACCGAACGCGGCGTGCGCATCAAGCGCCGCGACGAGGCGGGCAAGCTGGAAATCATTTCGGCCAAGCACGACGACCTGCTGCAAGTGGACGACGTCGTGTATGTGCAGGAAAGCCTGTTCTAACACCATGGCCAGCGGCATTCACCGGCTAGCCAGTATTTCTTTTTTTTACGGCATGGGAATCAATTCATGAGCTTTTCACAATTTTTATTGATCCTACGGGCGCGCCGCTGGATTTTGCTGCTGACCTTGCTGGTCACCGTCTCGGTGACCGTGGTCGTCAGCCTGTTGCTGCCCAAGACCTACAAGGCCACCAGCTCGCTGCTGCTCAACTACAAGGGCGTCGATCCGGTGACGGGGCTGACGATGCCGGGGCAGCTGTTGCCTGGCTACATGGCCACGCAGATCGATATCATCAGCAGCAAGAACGTGGCCCTGCATGTGGTTGATTCACTGCGCCTGGCCGACAGTCCTGCCGTCGTGGCGCAGTTCAACGAAGCGACGGAAGGCAAGGGCACCGTGCGCGACTGGCTGGCCGACCTGCTGCTGGCCAAGCTGGAAATCGTGCCATCGCGCGAAAGCAGCGTGGTCGACATCAGCTTCAAGGGTGCCGATCCGCAATTCGTGGCGGCCGTGGCGAATGCCTTCGCCGACGAATACCAGAAAATCAATATCCAGCTGAAGGTCGATCCCATGAAGAAGGCATCCGCCTACTTCAGCGACCAGATCAAGCTGCTGCGCGACAACGTGGAAGTGGCGCAAAGCCGCCTCTCCAAGTACCAGCAGGAGCACGGCATCGTCAGCATCGACAACCGCCTCGACGTGGAATCGAACCGCCTGAACGACCTGTCGGCGCAGCTGGTGGGCGCGCAGGGACAGGCGATGGAAGCGACATCGCGCCAGCGCATGGCACAGGGCAGCAATGCCACCGAGTCGCCTGACGTGGCGGCCAATCCCCTGATCCAGAGCCTGAAAGTGAACCTGGGCAGCGCGGAATCGAAGTTTGCCGAAGTGTCGCAGCGCCTGAGCGTGAACCATCCGCAATACCAGAGCGCCAAGGCCGAAGTCGACAAGCTGCGCGCCGATCTGCAGGCACAGCTGCGCATCGCCTCTAACAGCGTGGGCAACAATGCGCAGATCATGCAGCAGCGCGAAGGCGCGATCCGCGCCGCGCTGGCCGAGCAAAAGACCAAGGTGCTGGAACTGAACCGCACGCGCGATGAAATGGGCGTGCTGGCGAAGGACGTGGAAAGCGCGCAGCGCGCCTTCGACGTGGCCTCGCAGCGTTTCTCGCAAACCAAGATCGAAGGACAGTCGGACCAGTCGGACATCTCCGTATTGAACCCTGCCGTGCCGCCGATCAAGCCGGCCGGCCCGCGCATCATGGTCAATACCGTGCTGGCTATCTTCCTGGGCGGCATGCTGGGCCTGGCCTTCAGCGTGCTGGCCGAGATGCTGAACCGCCGCGTGCGTTCCGAAGGCGACTTGCAGGATGTGCTGCAAGTGCCGGTGCTGGGCGTGATCAACTGGAATCCGCCGGCGAAAAAACGCAGCAGCTTCCTGAATGCACTGACTTTCCGCCGTTTGCGGGCCAACTAATCGATGGATACTCCCATGAACCACCCAGCGCTGAGCAATACCATACGTCCACAGGCCCGCGGCGGCGATTCCAGCATCGGTGGCTTGCTGTTGGAATCGGGCAAGATCACCCCTGAAAATGCCGAGCGCGTGCTGCGCATGCAAAAGGAACTGGGCATCCGCTTCGGCGAAGCGGCTCAGCGCCTGGGCCTGATCACGGAAGCGGACATCCAGCAAGTGCTGGCGCGCCAGTTCGACTATCCGTATCTGCAGCAGGGGCAGGGCAAGTATTCGCCGCGCCTGCTGGCTGCCTACCAGCCTTTCAGCCCGCAAGTCGAAGTGCTGCGCGCCATCCGCAGCCAGCTGATGCTGCGCTGGTTCGCGCGCGGCCGCAAATCCCTGGTGATCATGGGCGTCGACAGCGGCGACGGCGCCAGCCTGTTCGCGGCCAACCTGGCCGTGGTGTTTTCGCAATTGGGCGAGCACACCCTGCTCGTCGATGCGAACCTGCGCGCGCCCACGCAGCACCAGGTCTTCGACCTGAAGAACAAGCAGGGCCTGTCCGATGTGCTGGCCGGACGCGCCGACCTCGACGCCATCGCCAAGCTCGATGAATTTGTCGACCTGCATATCCTGGAAGCGGGCACCTTGCCGCCGAATCCGCAGGAGTTGCTCAGCCGTTCAGCGTTTACGGAATTGAATGCGCGCCTGGAAAGCCATTTCGACGTGGTGCTGTACGACGTGGCCTCGTTTACCACCGGTTCCGATGCCATGGCCATCGCCGCGCGCGCCGGCGGCGTGCTGCTCGTCACGCGCCGCAACGCGACGCTGGTGGGCGACCTCAATGCCGCCAGCGAACAACTGGCGCAGGTGGGTGCCGAAGTCGTCGGTTCCGTCATGGTCGAATTCTGATGACTGGCCTGACTGCCTCTGCGGCGTTACCGCGCATCAAGGCGCTGGCGCCCGAATGGCTGCCGCTGGCCATCGGTTTCCTGTGCATGTACGCGCCGACGTTCTATGGCCTGTTTCATGGCGCGTGGGCAACCGAAGAGCAGGCCCATGGTCCCATCATCCTGGTACTGTCCCTGTGGCTGGCTGCGCGCCGCTGGAAGGAATTGCCACCGGCTGCCGGCAGTGCCATGGGCTGGCCCGTCTTCATCGTCTCGCTGCTGCTGTACATTCTGGGCCGCTCGCAGCAGATCGTGTCGTTCGAGATCCTGGCGTTCATCCTGACCCTGGCCGCCTTGCTGCTGCTCAAGCGCGGCCCTGGCGCCCTGCGCACGCTGTGGTTTCCCTTCTTTTTCATGTTGTTCATGGTGCCGCTGCCCGGTTCCGTCGTCAGTGCCCTGACGATGCCGATGAAGCAGGCCGTGTCCTACGTCACGGAACACGTGCTGTACTGGGCCGGCTATCCGATCGCGCGTACCGGCGTCATCCTGCAGATCGGCCAGTACCAGCTGCTGGTGGCCGATGCCTGCGCCGGCCTGCAGACCCTGCTGACGCTTGAATCGCTGGGCCTGTTTTACCTCAACGTGGTACGCCATACCTCGGCCTTCCGCAATGTCGGCCTGGCCCTGCTGATCGTGCCGATTTCCTTCACGGCCAACGTCATCCGCGTGTGCGTGCTGTCGCTCATCACCTATTATTATGGCGACGCGGCGGGGCAGGGCTTCCTGCATGGCTTTGCCGGCATGGTGTTGTTTATCAGCGCGCTGATACTGATTATCGGCGTCGATTCGCTGCTGCAATGGCTGTCTGGCATGCGCCAGCGCAGGGCGGCAAAGACGCAGGGAGCAGGCGCATGAAACGAGCAATACTGAGCAGCATCATCCTGGGCGTGCTGATGGCGGCCTCGGCAGGGACGGCGAAATTGCTCACGCCGACGCATTTCCTGGCCGACAAGCGCCCGCCGGTCGAGCTGAAGGCGCTGGTGCCGACGCAGTTCGGTGCCTGGCGCGAAGAGACGCAAGGCCACGCGAACGTGATCAATCCCAGCACGGAAGACGCGCTCAAGGCGATTTACACGCAGACCCTGTCGCGCACCTATATCAATAACGAAGGCTACCGGGTGATGCTGTCGATCGCCTACGGCGCCAACCAGAGCGACGGCATGCAGCTGCACTATCCGGAAGTGTGTTATCCGGCGCAGGGCTTCGAGCTGACGGGCAAGCAGGATGGCGTGCTGGCCACGCCGCAGGGCGATATCAAGGTCAAGCGCCTGCAGACGAATCTGTCGCGCGAACGCTACGAGCCGGTGACCTACTGGAGCACCGTGGGCGACGTGGTGGTGCGCAGCGGGAATGAAAAGAAAATGGCGGAGATGCGCTATCGCCTGGCCGGCGACATTCCGGACGGCTTGCTGTTCCGCGTGTCGTCGCTCGACACCGATACGCAGCGCTCGTTTGCCATGCAGGAAGATTTTGTCAATGCCATGGTGAAGGCGCTGCCGGAAAATAGCCGGCGCCGCTTGATGGGCTTTGCCAATTAAGCGTGGCACTTGGGGCGCCGTTGCCGGCGCCGGTGGAGCTGCTTTGCCAGCGTGTAGTCAGGGAGGAATGGTTGTCGAATATTACGGGTTTACGGCGGTTGGCAGATAAAGGCAGGAAAATTTGGTCGCGGCTCAGGGAGCCGGTGCGCTCCATGCGCGACCTGGGCCTGGGCGCCCGGGCCGGTTTTCGCGGCGCCCGCAAGAGTGCAGCCTATCAGGCCGCTTACGAGATGCCGCAGCCGTTGGTGACCATCTGCGTGGCCACCTATAACCGCGGCGTGCTGCTGACGCAGCGCTGCCTGCCGTCGCTGCTGGCGCAGGATTATCCGCACCTGCAGATCGTGGTGGTGGGCGATTGCTGCACCGATGACACGGCCGAACGCGTGGCGGCGCTGAACGATCCGCGCATCGAGTTCGTCAACCTGACCGAGCGGGGCGTGTATCCGACGGAGCCGCGCCAGCGCTGGATGGTGGCCGGCACCCTGGCCCTGAACCATGCCTTGTCGCTGGCGCGCGGCCAGTTCGTCACGCACCTCGACGACGATGACGAGCACGCGCCGGAGCGCATCAGCAAACTGCTGGCGCTGGCGCGCAGCACGCGCGCCGACATCATCTGGCATCCCTTCGATTATGAACGGGTGCCCGATGAGTGGCACGTGAACCAGGCGCCGCATTTTGCGGTGAACAATGTATCGACCTCGTCCGTGTTCTACCACCGCTGGCTGGCCTCGATACCCTGGGATATCACGGCCTGGCGCTATGCGGAGCCGGGCGACTGGAACCGTTTTCGCAAGATCCGCTACCTCGGCGTGCGCGCCGTGCGTGCGCCCGACCGCTTGCTGAAACATTATCGCGAGCGCAACCAGAAGGCCTAGCCACCGTACGCCCTATATAATTGTTGCCATTATGAAAAAAATCTTCGTTACCGAACCGTCCCTGCCGCCGCTTGATGAATTCATGCCCTATCTGCAAAAGATCTGGGACAGCAAATGGCTGACCAATGCCGGCCCCTTCCACCAGGAACTGGAGCGTGAACTGGCCGAGTACCTGGGCGTCAAGCACCTGGCCCTGTTTACCAATGCGACCATCGCGCTGGTGACGGCGCTGCAGGCGCTGCGCATTTCAGGCGAGGTCATCACCACGCCATACTCGTTCGTGGCCACCGCCCATTCCCTGCTGTGGAATGGCATCAAGCCCGTGTTTGTCGACATCGATCCGCATTCCTTCAACCTGGACGCGGCGAAGATCGAGGCGGCCATCACGCCGCAGACGACGGCGATTTTCCCCGTGCACGTGTATGGCACGCCATGCAACGTGGAAGAGATCGAGCGCATCGCCGACACCTATGGCCTGAAGGTCATTTATGACGCTGCGCATGCGTTCGGTGTGCGCCACAAGGGCACCAGCGTGCTCAATTACGGCGACTTGTCGGTGCTGAGTTTCCATGCCACCAAGGTCTTCAATACCTTCGAGGGCGGCGCCATCATCTGTCCCGATGCCAAGACCAAGCAGCGCATCGACCACCTGAAAAACTTTGGCATCGTCGATGAAACGACCGTCGTCGCGCCCGGCATCAATGGCAAGATGAATGAAGTGCAGGCGGCATTCGGCCTGCTGCAGCTCAAGCACGTTGACCAGGCGCTGGCGCGCCGCGCGCAGATCGCCGCCCGCTACCGCGACAACCTGGCCACGGTGCCCGGCATTACGGTACCGGCCGTGAACGATCCCGCGCAGCTGAACAACTCCTACTTCCCCGTCTTCGTGGAAGCGGATTTCCCGCTGCAGCGCGATGCCCTGTATGCCTATCTGCAGACGCAAAACATCATGACGCGCCGCTATTTCTATCCACTGATCAGCGAATTCCCCATGTACCGCGGCTTGCCGTCGGCTGGCCGGCATTTGCTGCCGGTGGCCCACCATGTGGCGGACCGGGTGCTGTGCCTGCCGATCTACCCGGATTTGCCGCTGGAGCAAGTGGACCGTATCTGCGATATTTTGCGTAATTTGCCCGTGCAGTAAATCGCGCCAGCGGAAACGGTATGTTTTCCTTGACTGGAACCGTGTTTGACTGGAACCGCGCAGCTGTCCGCCAGGACCAAGAGCATGACGCCGTCAGCCAATAATTTTACGTTACTGCGCCTGCTGGCGGCCTGGCTGGTGCTGTTTTCGCATAGTTATCATCTGAGCGGGCAGGGCGCACGGGAGCCGCTGATGCAGCTGACGGATGGGCGCATGACCCTGGGCACCGTTGCCGTTGGCGTGTTCTTTACCATCAGCGGCTACTTGATCACGGGCAGCGCGTATGCGCGCCCCGAGCTGCGCTCTTTTTTGATGGCGCGCGTGCGGCGCATCTTCCCCGCCCTGATGCTGGTGGTGCTGCTGACGGCTTTGGTGCTGGGGCCGTTGGTCACGACGCTGGCGCCAGCTGACTACTACCGCGATGGAGAGACATGGAGCTACATCGCGCGCAACATCACCATGTGGCGCCTGCAGTACGTTTTGCCTGGCGTGTTCACGGCCAATCCACATGCGACCGCCGTCAACGGTGCGCTGTGGACCTTGCCCATCGAATTTTCGCTGTATCTGGCCGTGGGTGGCAGCGTGTGGGGATTGCGGCGCACGGTGCGCCAGGCCAATGTGGCCCTGCCCCTGTGCGCGCTCGCTGCCGCATGTGTGCTGTGCTGGTGGAAGGTGCTCGAAGGCAATGTTTCCGGGACGCTGCTGCTGGCGCCCTATTTTTTGCTGGGTGCCGGCTATCGTCTGTTGCGCCGTCGCCTGCCCATGCGTGGGACGATAGCCGCCTTGTTGCTGGCCGGGTGGGGCGCCAGCGTGCTGGTGCCGGGGCCGTTACTGTATGTGCAGGGGTGCGTGGCGATCAGCTATGCGACCTTGTGGCTGGGCCGCCATCCCGCGTGGGTGCTGCCTTTTAACTTGGAAAAGATTGGTGACTTGTCGTATGGTATTTATTTGTTTGCCTTTCCCGTGCAGCAAACCGTGCTGATGCATGGCTGGGCGAAGACGCCGGCTGGCGTGTGCCTGCTGGCCAGCGCCATCGTCTTGCCCTTGGCGTGGTGTTGCTGGCACGCCGTCGAGCGCCATTTCGTGGTCATGCGCACGGCGGCGACGCCGCTGACCGACGCTGATGCCAGCCTGCGGGTACGACCTTGAGCGATATCAAGCGCATTATCGGCATGAGCGTGGCGCGCGGCTATGGCATGGCCTTGTCGCTGGGAACCTTGTTTGTCTCGGCGCGCCTGCTGGGGCCGGACGGGCGCGGCGAATTTGCCGCCGCCATGGCCTGGGCCGCTCTGTTTGCCACCCTGTTCCACCTGAGCCTGGGGCAGGCGCTGCAGCACAGGCTGCAGTCGGCCGCCACCACGCCGACCCTGGGGGAGCAAATGGGCACCCTGGGCGGCCTGGCGCTGGCGCTGGCGCTGCTGGCCCTGGCCGTGGCCGCTGGCTTGTATGCGGTAACGGGCGGGGCGCTGTTCAAGGGGCTTTCGCCATTGCCGCTGTGCATAGCCATGGCCGGCGTGCCCTTGCTGATATGGGAGCAATACGCATCGAACATGCTGGCGGCCAGCGCCCAGACGGGCTTGCTCAACCGGGCGCAGTACTGGGGCCGCAGCATCGGCTTCCTGGTGTTTTTCCTGCTGGTGATGTACCTGGGCTGGGGCGTGCCGGGCGCGCTGGCCTCGCAGCTGCTGGGCCAGTTTCTCGTCGCCGTGCTCGTCGCGCTGCCCTTGTGGCAGCTGGCGGGGCGCTCGCTGCGCTGGCTGCGCAGCGAGGTGCGGCCCTTGATGACGTCGGGCGCCGTCATCCACATGACAACGGTGAGCGCCTTCCTGCTGGACCAGGTGAGTATCCTGCTGATCAACCATGACCTGGGCAAGCGCGAGGTGGGCTTCTACCAGCTGGCGCAGCAGATGGTGACCTTGCTGCTGATCGTGCCGCAGAGCGCGCTGATGGTGATTTATGGCGGCCTGGCGCGCGCCACGCCCGACGCCTTCTGGCCACAGCAGCGGCGCCTGGCGAAAAAAGTGCTGGCGGCGGTGGCGGGCGTCTGCCTGCTCGCGTATGTGCTGGCGCCGATGATGATTTCGCTGGTGGCGGGGCATGCGTTTGACGCCAGCGCCGCCATGTTCCGCGCCCTGCTGCCGACGGTGCTGGGCATCAGCCTGGCCTTGCTGATGACGCCGCAGTGGATCGGACGCGGTTTGTTGAAATTAAATACGCTCATGACGATCGCCACCAGCGTCGTCGTCGTGGCGTGCAGTTACTGGGCCATTCCGCGCTACGGCGTGGATGGCGCCATCGGGGTCCGGCTGGCCGCTTACGCGGTCTGGATTCCCTTGGCACAAGGGGTATTTTGGTGGTGGTGCAATCGTCGCGCGCGGATGGCCGCAGCGGGCAAGGGAGCGGAAGCATGAAACGACACAAACGCGGCACGTTCAACGGCAGTTATTTACTCACGGGGATGCTAGGCCTGGGCCTGCTGTTTGCCTGCCTGCTGGCCGGCCTGATGGCGGCCGTGCTGCCGCCAGGCGCCTTGCTGAAGATCACGGCCATCCCCATCGCCCTGTGCGGCTTGCTGCTGCTGTGGGTCATGCCCAAGCGCAAAAGCGCGCCCGATGGCGCCCTCAATCTTCTCTTGCTGCTACTCGTGGCGCTGATCAATATCTGGCCCACCTACATCATCTACCGCTTTGGCGGCTTGCCGTCGATTAGTCCGACCAAGCTGGCCTGGCTGGCTTTCCTGGTGGGCGGCAGCCTCTGCATGCTGTCATGCAAGGAGCCGATGGAGCGCTTCGTCGCGCGCTGCAAGGCGCATCCGGTGATCGTGTCGGGCATCGTTGCCCTCATGACCTGGCGCGTGCTCAGTTCGCTGGCGGGGGAAGAGCCAATTTCCCAGGTGTTCGGCCTCGGTGGCGAACTGATCAGTTTTTACCTGGTGTTTTTTCTCGCGCTGGGCGTCCTGCGCGACAAGCGCGACGTCTTCCGCCTGCTGGCCGTGCTGACCGTGGTGGGCTTGCTGCAAGCGGGCCTGGCCGGCTATGAGTCGGTCGTCAAGCGCACCTTGTTCGGGCGTTTCATCACCGTCAGTGCCGATGATGCGCTGACCTTGCAGTCCGTGCTGATGGAAAAGCTGCGCGAAGGGCGGTATCGCGCGCAGGGCACGTTCGAGCATCCGATGGTACTGGCCGAATTCATGGCCATGATGGTGCCGATCGCGGCGGCCGTCTTCCTCACGCACAAAACGGTACTGCTGCGCTGGGCCAGCATGGCTTTCGTGCCCGTCGCCGTTGCCATGATCGTTGCCTCGCGCAGCCGCAGCGGCATCGCGGTACTGCTGGCGGCGCTGATACTCGTGGGTATCTTGTTGATGTTGCCACGCGGCGATAACCGCAAGCGCCAGAAGGCCGACCTGATGCTGCTGGCCTCCGTGCTGCTGCTGCCGCTGGTGATCCTGGGCGGCTATTTTGCCGCGCAGGAAGTGTTTAGCCTGATTGCCGGGCGCAGCCAGAACGAGGCGAGCAGCACCATGGCGCGCGTGCTGATGCTTGAACGCGGCATCCCCCTGATCTCCAGCAGCCCGCTGTTTGGCTACGGCAATGGCCTGGGGGCGGTCAAGCTGGGCTTTTTCGATGGCGTGCGCTACAACATCGATAACTATTGGCTGGGCCTGGCGCTGGATGCGGGCATACCAGGCCTGTTGGCCTTCCTCGTCAGCTTTATCAGCGCCATCCTGCTTGGCGTACACACTTACCGGCGCCGCACCGATAGCGTAGGCACGGCCGCAGGCCTGATCGCCATCTCGCTAGTGATGCTCCTGGGTACCAAGACCGTGCTGTCGATTTCTTCCGGTTTCTCGCTGGCCTATATCCTGATCGCCGCACTGATCGTGCTGGCCGATGCGCCAGCGGAAAGCGCAGAGGAAACCGCGCCGGTGCCGCTTAAGGGCCAGCGTCCCGTCGCCAAACGCGGGCTGTTCCGATGAGCGGGCAGCCAAGGGTCTGGATCGTGCTGGTCAACTGGAACGGCTGGCGCGATACCATCGAATGCCTGGAAAGCGTGCTGCGCATGCCTTACGCGAACATGGGCGTGATCGTTTGCGATAACGCCTCGTCGGACGGCTCGCTTGAACAATTGACGGCCTGGGCCAGCGGCGCCAACGCTTACCAGGCGCCAGCGGGCAAGCTGGCCGCCCTGACCACGCCGTCGCTGCCCAAGCCGCTCGCTTGCCAGGTGCTGGAAGTGGGGCAGGGCTTGCCGGACGCACTGCCAGCCTTGCCGCTGTTGTTCGTCAAGACTGGCGGCAACCTTGGTTTTGCGGGCGGCAATAATGTCGGCATCCGCCTGGCCCTCGCCGATCCGCACTGCGCCTTTGTCTGGCTGCTCAACAACGATACCGTGGTGGAAACCGCTTGCCTGCAACACCTGGTGAACGCGGCATCGGCCGACCCGGGCATCGGCATTACCGGCTCCGTGAATTATTTCTACGGCCAGCCCGAGACGGTGCAGGCGCTGGGCGGCGGCAGTTTTGCGCGGCGCCGCGTGTTTAGCGACCTGCTGGGCCACCGCTTGCGGAAAAACGATATCACCCCGGCCATCGTGGCGCAGGCGCAGGCCAGCCTCGACTGGGTCAGCGGCGCCTCGATGCTCGTATCGCGCCGCTTCCTGGAGCAAACGGGCTTGATGGAAGAGGCGTATTTCCTGTATTACGAGGAAATAGACTGGGCCCTGCGCTCGGAGCGGCATTTCCGCAACGCACTGGCGCCGCAGGCCGTCCTGTACCACAAGTCGGGCGGCGCCACGGGGGAAAAGACCGATGGCACGTTTGCCGTCTATACGCGCTGCCGCTCGCGCTTCAAGCTGTACCGCAAGCTGCTGCCCGCCTGGCTGCCCGCCTGCTACCTGCGCACGGGGCGCGACTGCCTGGTCGAAGCCGTGCGCGGACGGCGCGCAAACGCGCAGGCGATCCTGCGCGCCGGCATCGACGACCTCTTACAACGCTGAGAACACCATGCCGACATTGTCTGGAGCCGCCGCGCAAGATGGCATCGTACTGAGTATCCTCGTCAAGGCCCTCAATGAGGAACGCCATATCGCCGCCTGCCTGCGCTCGGCGCTGGAGGAAGCGGCCGGCTGGCCGTGCGAGGTGATCCTTGTCGATTCCCTGTCCGACGACAGGACCGTCGAGATCGCCGAGCAGTTTCAAGTGGGCATCGTGCAGTTTGCCGCGCGTAGCGACCGCGGCTGTGGCGCCGCCTTGCAGCTGGGCTATCAGTATGCGCGCGGACGCTACCTGTATGTGCTCGATGGCGACATGACGCTGGAACCAGGTTTCCTGGGGCAGGCCATCGCCTACCTGGAGGCGCACGCGCAGGTGGCGGGCGTGGGCGGACGCCTGCGCGACACGGCTTTGCACAGCGCCGCCGACAAGCGGCGCGCCATGCACTATGCCACGGTGCATGGCGAACAGGCCGTCGCTTCGCTTGGCGGTGGCGGCCTGTACCGCCGCAGCGCCGTTGACGCGACAGGCTATCTGGCGAACCGCTGGCTGCCGGCCTGCGAAGAGGCCGAACTGGGTGCGCGCCTGCGGGCGCAGGGCTGGAATCTGGTGCGCCTGGGCGTGCCGGCCGTGGCGCATACGGGGCACCAGGAAAGTTCCTGGAACATGCTCAAGCGCCTGTGGCGCAATGGCCGCATGCGTGCCTATGGCATGCTGCTGCGCGGCGCCGTGGGCCAGCCATGGTTTGCCGCCACGCTGCGCGCCTGCTGGCATGTGCTGATTGCCCCGGCCGCTTACGCCACAGCCTTGCTGCTGGCACTGCTGGGAACCCTGATGGGCTTGTCATTTGCTTCTTTATTGGTCGGATTGCTGGCAGGCGGGTGGGGTGCGGCCTTCCTTTTGTTGTACTGGCGCAAAAGAGACGCAGGTGAGGCGTTGTTTTCCATCATCGCCTGGCATTGGTACGCGGTTGCTGCCGTGTCCGGTTTCGCGCGGCCGCTGCGCGACCCGCTGGAACCGATTCCCGCTCTGGTGGTGCGTCCGCCGCCTTGATGAGTGGTCAATTCCCCGCCTATATAATCTATTGGTGTTTATATATTGATATCGCCAAAATAGGTTTTAAAAAAAGCTAACATTAATATTTTTACCTGTCAAGTTTTTGGATTTGATTCTCTGTGGCAAGCTATAATGGCCCATCGGTCGCGCATTTCTGTTGCATGGCGGTTGACTGGCGTTATTGACGTTCCCGTTCCCCGGCAAATTTGCGTGTCGTAGTCATCGCACTGCCCGCAGCGCTTCGCGCAGGCGTGCGACCGATTTATCCACTTATTTTTTCCCTTGGGGGCTCGTATGAATTTCGGAATTGCACCATTTCCGCGCTATGGTTTGTTATTGGTGGCTTGCCTCGTCAGCGGCGCCAGTCGCGCTGACTGGGTGCAGTCCGTCGATCCGCTGGTGGTGCGCCCCCTGCCGGCCGAAGGTGCGCTGCAGGTGCAAAATCCGCCCAGTTTTTCATGGGCGCGGCATCCCTCCAACCCTGCCTCGTATGTACTGGAAATCCAGGGCGCCACGACGCAGTCCTTTACCGTCGCCCGCAACTGGTATCTGCCCAGCAGCATGCTGGCGCCGGGCCGATATACGTGGCGCGTGCGTCCGTCCACTACCCAGGAGTGGTCCAGCCCGCGTCCCTTCGTCATCGAGGCGGTGGCATCGAAATCGTTCCTGATTCCGGAAGGCGTGGCCTTGAAGGCGCGCGTGACGCAGCGTGCGCGGCCGCGTCAACTGACGACCGAGCTGGGACCGCAAAAGAACTGGAGCGCCGCCATGAATGCCGAGCGTGGCCCGGTGATGACGCGCTTGCGCTACGAGGTCGACCGCAAGATCATCAGCATCCCCGTCTACAAGGACAGCGACTGGACGCTGGTGGCCAGCGGCACCGCCCTGACCGCGGCGCTCGATGCGCAAAACGTGGCGATCCGCTGGGCCATCAATGACCTGGGCCGGCAAACCGAGGCCGCTTCCCTGTTGTGGCGCTACACCGGCGAGCAGCGCTATCTGACCGAGGCGCTGACGCGCGGCAACCAGATGGCCGCCCTCAGCCCCAGTGGTCCCACCAGCTATGCCAGTCAGGATCAGGGCACGCGCCAGATCGCCATGTCGCTGATCAAGTCCATCGATTTGCTCGCTGGCGACCTCGACAGCGGCACCAAAAAACGCTGGCTTACGTCCGTGACGGCGCGCACCAACGACATCTACAAGAGCCTGACCGCGAACAGCGGCGTGCTTGACCAGTACCCCTTCGATTCGCATGGCGGCACCAACCTGGGCTACCTGGCGCTGATCGCCACGCTGGGACTCGGGGATATTCCGGAAGCGTCCGATTGGTTCGATTTCTCGTTCCGCTCCTACAGCAATTCCATCTATGCGTGGAGCGGCAGCGAGGGCGGCTTTGCCAACGGCACGGCTTACGCGCAATATACGGCTGACTATGCGCTGCAGATCTGGCAGCCGCTGACGGCGGCAACCGGCATCAACCTGTTCGACAAGCCCTGGTCCGTAGGGTTCCTGCGCTTCCTCATGCATTTCGTACCGCCTGGCGCTCCCTTGCATGCGTTCGGCGACCAGCATGAAGTGGTGCCGGAACAGCGCGTCATGAAAGCGTTCGCCTCGCGCTTTGCCTTGCCCGAAGCGGCCTGGTACGTGAAAAACCTGACGGGCGAGGAAGATTCGATCAGCACCCTGACGGCGCCCTGGCCCATGCCGGTGAGCACCGTCGCCGTGCCGAAGCCGCCCGCCAACTCGGCGCTGTATCCGAGTATCGGCTGGGTTGCCATGCATAACGACATCAGCGACCGCAGCCGCACGTCGGTGTTCTTCAAATCCAGCCCCTACGGCTCGTTCAATCACAGCCATGGCGACCAGAACAGCCTGCTCATCAGCAGCGGCGGCCGGCCATTGCTGATCGAGGCCGGCTACATGGACTGGTACGGCTCGCCGTTGTGGAACACCTGGTACCGCCAGTCCAAGTCGCATAATGCCATCACCTACGATGGCGGCATCGGCCAGCGCGTGGATGGCTATGGCGAAACCCTGGCGCGCAACGGCAAGATCACCAGCTTTGCTGCGATTCCAGGCCTCGATTTTGCGCAAGGCAATGCCACGGCCGCCTATGGCGGCGCCTTGACCCAGGCCATGCGCCAGATCTGGTATTTGCGCAATCTGGATGTGCTGGTGGTGCAGGACAAGCTGGAAGCGCCGCTGCCGCATGTGTTTGAATGGAATCTGCATGCGCCAAGCAATATCATCGTCGAGGCGGGCAATGCCGTGCGCATCACGAATGCGGAACGCAGCCTGTGCATCAAGCCGATATCGACCGACATCCGCTTTGTCAAACGCACGGGGCCGCCACCGAAGAGCGGCACCATTGAGGATCATGGCGCTTTCGTGAGTGTGTCGGGCAAGACCGCAGAATTCGTGCTGGTGCTCGATATCGGCTGCAAAAATACGCCTGTCGAACTGCAGACCACGACCACGGGGCGCACCCTGCGCGTCGGCAACATGTCGGTCGGCCTGTCCAAGTAAGTCTTCTCCCTGCCGGTCCGCCTTGCGGCGGACCGGTGTGCAAGGCGCGCCCCGCGCCGCTTCCGTACCTCATGCGGCGTTTTCCCCTGCCGCGATGTTGCTGCGCACAATACATCATATTCCACGCAAATCATTGATATAATAGCATTCTAATTGCAATATTATCAGTCTTGCCAGCGCTGCCGCCGCCGTCCTTCACCGGGACGCGGTGGCTAGGCGCGGCAGGGAAAGGGCGGTGGGGATGACGATGTTTTGGAAGAATGAACTGCGTGCCGGCACGCGCTTCGTGCTGCGCGAGAATCCGCTGGCGCGCCGTCTGCTGGCGGACTTGCGCGCAAATGAGGCGCTGAGCGCGCCAGCGCTGCAGGAATTTTCCTTGCGTCACTTGCAGCGCAGCATGCGCCATGCCATCGCCCATGTGCCCGCATATGCGCATATCGATCCCGCCTTTCCGCTCGAACACACGCTAGCCGTGCTGCAGCAGCAGTTTCCCATCATCGACAAACTGGCATTGCTGCAGCAGCGCGCGCAGTTTTATCCGCGTGGCGGCGCACGCCGTCCCTGGGAGGCGGTGGGCAAGACGAGCGGCACCACGGGCACGCCGCTGAGCGTGTGGCGCAGTGCCCGTTCGGTGCTGATGGAAAATGCTTTCCTGCACCGCCATTGGGCCTGGAGCGGCTACCGGCACGGCATGACGCGCGCCAGCCTGCGCGGCGACATGGTGGTGCCGCTGGCGCGCCGCAATCCGCCGTACTGGTTCTGGAACCGCTATGACCGCCAATTGATGCTGTCGTCGCGGCATTTGACCGAAGCCTGCGCCGACGCCATGATCGATGCGCTGGAGCAGCATGCGCCGGTGCTGTTGCAGGCGTACCCGTCGACGGCGTATGCGCTGGCCGGCTTCCTCGCGCGGCGCGGGCGCTTCCTGCGCATTCCTTATGTCTACACGGCCTCGGAGCCGCTGTATCCGCACCAGCGCGCACTGATACTCGAGCGTCTCGGTGGCAGCGTGATGGACATGTACGGCATGGCCGAGCGGGTGGCGTTCGCCACCGAATGCGAATTTGGCGCCATGCACATCAATCCTGATTATTCCCATGTAGAAATTGTCGACGAGCACGGCCAGCCCACCAGCGGCTACGGCAGCGTCGTCGGCACCACCTTCCACAACCTGGCGCAGCCGCTGCTGCGCTACCGCCTGAGCGACCAGACGCGCTGGAAACCCGGGCATTGCCCGTGCGGCCGGCATTTCCCCATGATCGAAGGCGTCACGGGCAAGCTTGAAGACAGCATCAGCGGCGGCGACGGCACGCCCGTCAGCCCGTCCGTGCTGACGTTCGCCTTCAAGGGCGTGGAAAACATCCTCAAGTCGCAGGTGGCGCAGGTGGCGCCGGGACGCTGGGAAATCCGCCTCGTGCCGGCGCCGGCCTTTTGCGACGCCGACAGTCAGCGGCTGGTTCAGAATGTGCACGAGCTGGTCGATGCCAGCGTGCATATCGAGGTGGTGCTCAAGCAGGAATTACCGAATACGGCGGCGGGGAAATTCCGTTGGGTGGTCAATGAAATGCGCCCCGCCAGCAGCGCTGCGCCTGGCGGATCGGCAAACTAGCATATACACGATGAAAAAAATTCTGATGGTTGGTACCAGCCTGGGCACCAAGGGCGGCATTTCCTCGGTCGTGCGCGTGTATGCGGACGCCGGCCTGTTCAAGCGCTACCGCGTGCATTACCTGGCCACGCACTGCGACGGCGGCGCCATCGCCAAGCTCGGCGCCATGCTGGGCGCCTACGCGCGCTTCGTCGCCATGCTGCTGACAGGGCAGGTCGGCCTGCTGCACGTGCATGTGGCCTCGCGTGCCAGTTTCTGGCGCAAGTCGGGCTTTTTCCTGCTCGCCTTCCTGTTCCGCATTCCCACCATCCTGCACCTGCACGGTGGCGGCTTTGCCGTCTTTTTCGAGCAGGAATGCGGTCCGCTGCGGCGCGCCTATATCCGCTATATCTTCAACCGCGCTGCGCGCGTGCTGGTGCTGTCGAGCGGCTGGCTGGCGTGGGTGCGCAGCATCAGCAGCAACGAGCGCATCGCCACCATGTTCAATCCCGTGCTGCTGCCGCCTGCGCTGCCCGCGTGGGAGGCGCGCGCGCCGGGCAGCGTGTTGTTCCTTGGTAAGTTGGGCCAGGCCAAGGGCGTGTACGATCTGCTGCAGGCCTGTTCCATGCTCAGGCAGCGCTGCCCCATGCTGCGCCTGGCCATGGGCGGCGATGGCGATCTGGCTGGCGTGCAGGAGAAAATCGATGCGCTGGGCGTGACGGCGCAGGTTGAATTGCTGGGCTGGGTGCAGGGCGAGCAGAAACTCGGCCTTCTCGACAGTTGCCGCATCTATGTGCTGCCATCGTATATGGAAGGCTTGCCGATGAGCATACTCGAGGCCATGGCCCATGGCGTGCCGGTCATCGCCACGGCCATCGGCGGCATCCCGGACGCCATCGAGGACGGCGTCGAAGGCTATTTGCTGGCGCCCGGCGACGCGGCGGGCCTGGCCGAGCGCATCGAGCGCCTGCTCAACGACGCGGCGCTGGCGCACCGCATGGGCGCGGCGGGCCGGCGCAAGGTCGAGCGGCAGTTCTCGGCGGCAGCGGTCATGCCGCAGCTGGAAACCATGTATGCAGAGCTGGGAATGAAGGCCGTATGACGACATTAGCGTGGAAACTCAATCGCCTTAAATTGATGGGTGCGCCTGAACTGGTGTGGCGCGTGCAGCAATTGCTGCAAAAGAAGGCCAGCAAGTTTGGCGTTGGCCTGGTGCGCCGCGTGCCCGCGCCGCAGCTGGAGCGCATGGGCCGGCCCTTCCTGTCCGGCGGCGGCGGCGACACGGATGTCGCTGCCTTGCGCGCCGCCGCCGATGCCGTGCTGGCGGGGCGCTGGAATGTGTTTGCGCTGCAGGGCGCGGACCTGGGTTTCCCGCCCCAATGGAACCGCGATCCGAAGACGGGCACCGTGGCGCCGCTGACCCTGGGCAAGCAGATCGATTACCGCAGCGAAAAAGTGGTGGGCGATATCAAATACCTGTGGGAACCGAACCGCCACCTGGAACTGGTGGCGCTGGCGCAGGCCTGGAAGGTCACGGGCGAGCGGCGCTACGCCGACGGCGCGCGACTGCTGCTGGAATCGTGGTTCGCGCAATGTCCGTATCCCATGGGCGTGAATTGGACCAGTTCGCTTGAACTGGCGCTGCGCCTGCTGAACTGGGCTTGCGCCTGGGAATTGCTGGGCGGCCTGGCGTCGCCGCTGTTCCAGGGTGAGGCGGGACTGCGCTTCCAGCGCCAGTGGCTCGACGCCATCTACCAGCACAGCCACTTCATCGCCGGGTATTTTTCGCGCCACTCGTCGGCGAATAACCACCTGTTCGGCGAATACATGGGGCTGTTTGTCGCCAGCGTCGTCTGGCCCTGCTGGCCCGACAGCCGCAAATGGCAGGCGCTGGCCCGCAAGGGTCTGGAAGAAGAGGCGCTCAAGCAGAATACGCCCGATGGCGTGAACCGCGAGCAAGCCGTGTATTACCAGCATGAAGTGATGGACATGATGCTGCTGTGCCAGCTGATCGGGCGCGCCAATGGCGCCGGTTTTTCCGCCGCCTACCTGGAACGCCTGGAACGCCTGGCCGACTTTATCGCTTCCCTCATGGATGTGGCAGGCAATGTGCCGATGACGGGCGATGCCGACGATGCGCAGATGGTGCGCCTCGCGCATGACGCCGGCTGGCACCGCTACCGTTCGCTGCTGGCCAGTTGCGCCGTGCTGTCGGGGCGCGCCGATTTCAAGCGCAAGGCCGGCCATTTTGACGACAAGAACCGCTGGCTGTTCGGTGTCGCGGGCATGCAACAGTGGCAGGCGCTCGACGCCGGCGCATCCGAAACACCGGTGCTGGCGTTTCCTGAAGGCGGTTATTTCCTGCTTGGCAGCGATTTCGGCACGCCCGACGAGGTGCGCATGGTGATCGACTGTGCACCGCTTGGCTACCTGTCCATTGCCGCGCATGGGCATGCCGACGCCCTGGCGTTCACCCTGTCGGCGGCGGGCGAGGAATTGCTGGTGGACCCAGGCACCTATGCCTACCACACGCAAAAGAAATGGCGCGACCATTTTCGCGCCACGGCGGCGCACAACACGGTCGGCGTCGACGGCCTGGACCAGTCCGAGATCGGCGGCAATTTCATGTGGCTGAAAAAAGCCAATGCGCGCATGATTGCACATGAAACTGGTTCTGATAAGCAAGTGCAAGTATTTGAGGGCGAGCACGACGGTTATACGCGCCTGGCCGACCCCGTGCTGCACCGGCGCCGTATCACGTACGACTTTAATAAAAAACGCATTGTTGTAAAAGACATATTACAATGTACAAATGTACATGATATCGCCGTGCACTGGCAGTTTGGCGAGGGTTGCCAGGCAGCCATCGTCGAGGGGCAGTTGCACGTGCGGGGACAGCGCAGGGGTTTGCACATGGCATGCACGCACGGCACTCCCGAATTGTTGCGCGGCAACGACACGCCGCCTGGCGGCTGGATTGCGCGCCGCTTCGATGAGAAGACGCCCATCGACAGCGTGGCCTGGCGCGTGCGCGTGCATGGCACGACGGAAATTGTGACGCACATCGATCTGATGCCGCTGGCGTCGCCGGCGGCATCGCCAGCCGCGGCACCAGCGGCATCGCCAGTTTAATTATTAGGGGAACATATCTTGAAAATCAGTATTTTTGGCCTCGGCTACGTGGGTGCGGTATCGGCAGGTTGCCTGGCAACGGATGGCCATGAAGTGATCGGCGTCGATCCGAACAAGACCAAGGTCGACCTGATCAACCAGGGCACCACGCCCATCATCGAAAAAGATATCGGCGAGATGATCGCCGCCACCGTGAAAAGCGGCCACCTGCGCGCTACGGCGGACGTGCGCGACGCCGTCTTCGGCTCGGACATGTCGCTGATCTGCGTGGGCACGCCGTCGCAGCTGAACGGCAACCTGGACCTGAGCCATGTGCGCAAGGTGTGCCAGGAAATCGGCGCCGCCATCGCTGAAAAGGACAGCTTCCACGTCGTCGTGGCGCGCTCGACCATGCTGCCCGGCTCCATGCGCTCGCTGGTGATCCCGACCCTGGAAGCGGCTTCCGGCAAGGTGGCCGGCGTCGACTTTGGCGTGTGCAACAACCCGGAATTCCTGCGCGAAGGCACGGCCGTCTACGATTACTACAATCCGCCCAAGACCGTCATCGGCGAGTCCGACGAAAAGGCGGGCGCGCTGCTGGTGCAGCTGTATGCCAAGATGGATGCGCCGCTGGTGCGCACGGACGTGGAAACGGCCGAGATGGTCAAGTACACGGACAATACCTGGCACGCCGTGAAAGTGGCCTTCGCCAACGAGATCGGCAATATCTGCAAGGCGGTCGGCATCGATGGCCACAAGGTGATGGAGATTTTCTGCCAGGATACCAAGCTCAATCTGTCGCCGTACTACATGAAGCCGGGCTTCGCCTTTGGCGGCTCCTGCCTGCCGAAGGACGTGCGCGCGCTGACCTACAAGGCGCGCAGCCTGGACCTCGATTTGCCGCTGCTCAATTCCATCCTGCCATCGAACCAGCGCCAGGTGGAGAAGGGCGTCAAGATGATCGTCGACAAGGGCGCGCGCAAGGTAGGCATCCTGGGCTTTTCCTTCAAGGCCGGCACGGATGACCTGCGCGAGTCGCCGCTGGTCGATGTCATCGAGTATCTGCTGGGCAAAGGCTACGAATTGAAGCTGTACGACAAGAACGTCAACCTGGCCGCCTTGACGGGCGCCAACCAGGATTACATCCTCAACCATATTCCGCACATTTCCAAGCTGATGGTCACCAGCATGCAGGACGTGCTGGACTTTGCCGACACCATCGTCATCGGCAACGGCGCCGCCGAATTCAAGAGCGTGCCGGGCAGCCTGAAGCCGCACCAGCACATCGTCGACCTGGTGCGTATCAGCAAGGAACAAAGTGGAGAGCAATATGACGGCATCTGCTGGTAAGACAGTGGCGGGCGCGCCGCGCCGCGTGCTGATTTTGGTGGAAAACCTGCCGTCGCCGTTCG
Organism: Janthinobacterium amylolyticum; assembly: GCF_051380655.1. Classification (NCBI taxonomy): domain Bacteria; kingdom Pseudomonadati; phylum Pseudomonadota; class Betaproteobacteria; order Burkholderiales; family Oxalobacteraceae; genus Janthinobacterium; species Janthinobacterium amylolyticum. The sequence continues at coordinate 75,649 of NZ_JBNYXL010000003.1, read as the reverse complement.
ACCGGCGCGTGTGGCAGGAAGCCACAACCCTGCATGCGAACGGCTATGAGGTATCGATCATCTGCCCCACGGGCAAGGGCTACGAGTCGCGCTACGAAGCCATCGACGGCATCCATATCCACCGCTACCACCTGCCGCTGGAAGCGGAAGGGGCGAAGGGCTACCTGGTGGAGTATTCGCTGGCGCTGTTCCACACTTTCCGCCTGGCGTGGAAAGTGCATTTCGCGCGCGGCTTCGATGTCATCCATGCCTGCAATCCGCCCGATTTGCTGTTTCTCATCGGCGGCTTCTTCAAGCTGACGATGGGCAAGCGTTTCCTGTTCGACCACCACGATATCAATCCGGAACTGTACGAAGCCAAGTTCGGCCGCCGCGATTTCTTTTATAAACTGATGGTGCTGTTCGAACGCTGGTCGTTCCAGAGCGCCGACGTGTCGATCGCCACCAACGAATCGTATAAAAAGATTGCCATCGAGCGCGGCGGCATGAAGCCCGAGGATGTCTACGTGGTGCGCAGCGGTCCCAAGCTGGACCGCCTGCGCGTGCTGCCGCCCGTGCCGGCACTCAAGAAGGGCCGCACTTATCTGGTCGGCTATGTGGGCGTGATGGGTGCGCAGGAAGGCATCGACCTGCTGCTGCAGGCGGCGCAATATATCGTGCAGACCCTGGGGCGCCAGGATGTGCAGTTCGGCCTGGTCGGCGGCGGCACGTCGCTGGAGCAGATGAAGCAGATGGCGCAGGACATGGGCATTGCCGACTACGTCACCTTCACGGGGCGCGTGCCGGACCAGCAACTGCTGGAAATGCTCAATACGGCCGATGTGTGCGTCAATCCGGACGTGGCCAACGACATGAACGACAAGTCGACCATGAACAAGATCATGGAATACATGGCGCTGGGCAAGCCGATCGTGCAGTTTGATCTGGTCGAAGGCAAGGTGTCGGCACAGCAGGCATCCTTGTATGCATTGAAGAACGATCCCATCGACATGGCGCGCAAGATCGTTGAATTGCTCGACGACCCGGCCCGCCGCGAGCAGATGGGAGCGTTCGGCCGCCACCGCGTGATCAATGAACTGGAATGGGAGTACGAGGCGCCGAAGCTGCTGGCCGCCTACGCGCGCCTGTTCCCGGACACGGCGCCGGCCAGGGCTGCCAGCGTTCCTCCCGTTACCTTGCGCAAGGACGGCCAGCAGGAACACTGACGGCATATCCATCGCCTATCCTGACGGAGGGAGTCCTACATGAAAGCAATGATACTGGCGGCAGGCAAGGGCACGCGGGTGCGGCCCCTGACCTATGATTTACCGAAACCGATGATTCCCATCCTGGGCAAGCCCGTCATGGCTTACCTGGTGGAACATCTGGCCCGCTATGGCGTGACCGAAATCATGGTCAACGTCAGCTACCTGCATGAAAAGATCGAAGAGTATTTCGGCGAGGGCCACCAGTTCGGCGTGCAGATCGGCTACTCCTTCGAAGGGTACACGAATGATGCGGGCGAAGTCGTGCCGCAGCCGCTCGGTTCGGCTGGCGGCATGAAGAAAATCCAGGAGTTCGGCGGTTTTTTCGATGAGACGACCATCGTCCTGTGCGGCGACGCCCTGATCGACCTCGATCTCAAGTCGGCCCTGTTCGAGCACCGCCGCCGTGGCGCGCTCGCTTCCGTCATCACGCTTGAAGTGCCGTGGGACAAGGTGTCGAACTATGGCGTGGTGGTCAGCGATGCCGATGGCCGCATCCGCGCCTTCCAGGAAAAACCGGCGCAGGGCGAAGCCTTGTCCAATTGCGTGAGCACGGGCATCTATCTGTTTGAACCGGAAGTGCTGGACCTGATTCCGCGCGACCGTCCGTTCGATATCGGCTCGGAACTGTTTCCCTTGCTGGTGGAGCAGGGCTTGCCCTTCTACGCGCAACAGCGCCAGTACAACTGGATCGACATCGGCAGCGTCAAGGATTACTGGGAAGTGCTGCAAAGCGTGCTGATGGGCGAAGTGGCCCAGCTGCACGTGCCGGGCATTCAGATCGATGACGGTTTGTGGGTGGGCTTGAATACCAGCATCGACTGGAGTGGCGGCACGCGCATCGAAGGTCCCGTGTATATCGGCTCGGGCAGCCGTATCGAAGCGGGCGCCACCATTATCGGTCCCGCCTGGATCGGGCATGGCAGCCAGGTTTGTTCCGGCGCCGAAGTGGTGCGCAGCGTGCTGTTCGAATACACGCGCGTGCTGCCCGGCGTGCAGCTCGATGAAATGATAGTGTTCAAGGACTACAGCGTCGACCGGGCCGGCAACATGCGCCATGTGTCGGACTACGAACGTGATGCCTGGGGCAACGCGCGCGACCGGCGCAGCCAGCGTCGCGCCGAGCCGCCGCCTGACGCATATGCACCCAATAACCCAGTCTGTGAAATGAATCCATGAAAATTTATCCCGTCATACTCTCCGGTGGTTCCGGTACCCGCCTGTGGCCGCTGTCGCGCGCCGTGCTGCCCAAGCAGTTGCTGCCGCTGGTCAGCGACCACACCATGCTGCAGGAAACGGCGCTGCGCGTGCACAGCCTGTCCAACCGCCGCGCCGGCGACACGGTGCCGGGCGCGTTCGAGGTCATGCCGCCGCTGGTGGTATGCGGCAACGAGCATCGCTTCATGGTGGCCGAGCAGCTGCGCGAGATCGGCCTGGCGCCACTCGGCATCCTGCTTGAACCGGTGGGGCGCAATACGGCGCCGGCCGTGGCGGTGGCGGCGCAATACCTGCTGGCGATCGATCCGCAGGCCCTGATGCTGGTCTTGCCAGCCGACCATGTCATCACCGATGTCGCCGCGTTCCACCTGGCGATCGCCGAGGCGGCGGCGCTGGCCGGCGATGGCGCGCTGGCCACCTTCGGCATCGTGCCGACGGCGCCGGAAACGGGCTATGGCTACATCCGCAGCGGTGAGCCTGTCGGCGCCGCGGGAGCCGGTTATCGCGTCGCGCGTTTCGTGGAAAAGCCGGACTTGCCCACGGCGCAGTCGTTCCTTGCGGCGGGAAACTATTTCTGGAACAGCGGCATGTTCATGTTCCGCGCCGAACGTTACCTGGGCGAGCTGGGGCAATTCCAGCCGGCCATGCTGGCCGCCTGCGTGGCAGCCGTGCGCGACGGCTACCGTGACCTCGATTTCTGCCGCCTGGAAGAAAAGGCCTTTGCCGCCTGTCCGTCGGAGTCGATCGACTACGCCGTCATGGAGCATACGGCCCACGCCGTGGTGCTGCCGGCCGCCATCGGCTGGAGCGATGTCGGTTCCTGGTCGGCCCTGTGGGAAGTGCAGCAGCGTGATGCCAGCGGCAACGTGGTGCGCGGCGATGTGTATCTCGATGACGTGCGCAATTGCCTGGTGCGTGCGGAAAGCCGCATGGTCGCCGTGCTGGGCGTGCAGGACCTGGTGGTGGTGGAGACGGATGACGCGGTGCTGATCGCGCACAAGGACCAGGTGCAGCGCGTCAAGCAGGTGGTGGAGCATTTGAAGCAGCAGGGACGCAGCGAATACCAGCAGCACCGCAAGGTCTACCGGCCATGGGGCAGTTATGAAGGCATCGACATCGGCGAGCGTTTCCAGGTCAAGCGCATCACCGTCAATCCGGGCGGCAAGCTGTCCTTGCAGATGCACCATCACCGGGCCGAACACTGGGTAGTGGTCAGCGGCACGGCCAGTGTCACTTGCGGTGACAGGGTGACCTTGCTGACGGAAAACGAATCGACCTATATTCCCATCGGCATGACGCACCGGCTGGAAAACCCGGGCAAGCTGCCCCTGCACCTGATCGAAGTGCAGTCCGGCAGCTACCTTGGCGAGGACGACATCGTGCGGCTGGAAGATGTATACCAGCGCGTCTGATGGCATGCCGGCCGAGATCCAAGAGTATAGAAACTATTGGCTCTAAGAATGATGCTATAAAGTAACTTTCCATTGGAGAATAGTTAACACATTTGATTGCTTTATGCTATGATTCTGCCTGGTTTGATTAAATAACTCATGCGGATGCAAGCGCGTCCGCACTCACGCTCGGTGGAATCGCATGACGAAAAATACGTATTCGGTGCTGGCGGCGCTGGCCTTTGCCGGTTCAGCCTTGTTCTCGCAGGCGGCAATGGCTGCGCCGGTCGACATCAGCTCCGTTCCTGGCGCCGTCAACCTGGCCGCCGGCGGCTCGCTGACCTTTGGCGACAAATTCAAGAACAATCAAAAAAGCAATTTTTTCAATGACTTGTTCACTTTCAACGTGACGCAGGCCAGCGATTTGAGCGTGATTCTGAGCGCGCGCAGCAGCAGCGCCTCGAATGGCCTGAACCTGACGGGTTTTGGCTTGTACAGCAGCGTCGGCAACACCTTGCTGCTGGGCGGCAACCAGTTGTTGACTGGTATCGATGACAAGTGGAGCTTGTCGTATGCCAACCTGGCCGCCGGCGCCTATTACCTGAAAGTCAGCGGCAACGTGGTCTCGAACACGGGCGCCGCCTTCAGCGCGAATGGCAGCCTGGTGTCGGCCGTGCCCGAGCCGGGCACGTATGCGATGTTGCTGGCAGGCCTGGGCTTGCTGGGCTTCGTGGCGCGCCGCCGCCAGAAGGCAGCCTGAGCGTTCTTCGCCGTTCCTGATCCCTTTCGCATCTTATCCCGCGGCCAGTGCGTACTGGCCGCAGCACTCTTGGTGAAAAGTATGAAAAAATTCCTGCAATCCCTGTTTGTGGCCGCCATGTTTGCCGGCAGCAGCCTGGCCGCCCACGCGGCGCCTGTTGACCTCAGCCACGCGGCCGTGGACCTGACGCAAGACCTGCTCGACTATTCGAGCAGCGAACTGCTGGGCTCGTTTGCTCTGGCACCGGGCCAGCTGGCCGGCGCGGGCAACAACTTTTTCAGCGACAAATTTACCTTCAGCGTGACGGGTTTGAACGACCTGAGCGCATTGGCGACGTCGCTCAAGCCCAGCATCAATTCGGGCCTGACCCTGACCGGCTTTAGCCTGGGCAATGCCAGCGGCATCCTGTTCCAAGGCGCGCTGGACCTGGTCAACTACACGGCGCAGGACCAGGCCTGGAGCCTGGCGTCCGGCGCCACGCCGCTGGCCGCCGGCAACTATTTCCTGCAGATTGACGGCTATGTGGCCGCGCCGACAGGTGGCAGCTACAGCGGCATCCTGGCCGTCACGCCAGTGCCGGAACCGGAAACCTACGGCATGCTGCTGGCCGGCTTGGCTGTGCTCGGTTTCATGGCGCGCCGCCGCAAGCCGCAGGCTTGAAACGCATAGGCGACAAATAAAGACGGAGGCTGCGGCCTCCGTTTTTTTTGGTGCGTGGCGACATGGCGCTATAATCGGCAGGCACAGCTGGCCGCTGCCGGCTGGCTGCCTCGATCGACTTACCTTCCGATACCGACCCTTGCATAAACTTCTCTCTATTTCGCTGCTGCTGGCCACCGGCATGGCCCGCGCCGATGCGCCCGCCGTCGCGCCGGGCCTGCAGCCGTCGCAACTGGCCATCGTCATCAATGATGCGGAACCGAACAGCGTAGAAGTGGGCGAGTATTACCGCCAGGCGCATGCCATTCCCGCCGCCAACGTGGTGCACGTGTCGATCCCGAACCGCCCCAAAAAGCTCAGCGTCGACCAGTTCGCGCAGCTCAAATCGCGCATCGACGCCCAGCTCAAGCCGGAAATCCAGGCCGTGCTGATGGTGTGGAGCGCGCCGTACGCCGTCGAATGCAATTCCATCACCTCCGCCTTTACGCTGGGATATGATGGCGGCCAGTGCGTCAAGACCTGCGACGCGGGCAAGCCCAGCACGTATTTCAACAGCAATGTGGCCCAGCCGTTCGCCCAGATGGGGCTGCGCCTGTCCATGCTCCTGCCCGTCGATTACGTGGAAGAAGCCAAGGCGGTGGTCGACCGTGGCACGGCCAGCGGCTTTTCCATTCCCGCCGCCGGCGCGTACTATCTGACGACCAGCGACGGCGCGCGCAACAGCCGTGCCAGCTTCTTTCCGCCGGCCGGTGTGGTGCGCCAGCGCAAGCTGACGATCCGCAACCTGAAGACCGACACGCTGGAAGGCGCGCAGGACGTGATGGTCTACCAGACGGGCCTGGCCAGGGTGCCCAAGCTCGACACCTTGCGCTTCCTGCCCGGCGCCCTGGCGGACCACCTGACCTCGTTTGGCGGCGACTTGCAGGGCACGGCGCAAATGAGCAGCCAGCGCTGGCTTGAAGCGGGCGCGACCGCCAGTTACGGCACCGTCAGCGAACCGTGCAACCACTGGCAGAAATTTCCGAATCCCACCGTCCTGCTGCGCCGCTACCTGACGGGGATGACGGCGCTGGAAGCCTACTGGGGCAGCGTCGCATGGCCGGCCCAGGGGCTCTTCATCGGCGATCCGCTGGCGGCGCCGTATGCGGCGTTCCGGCGCTGAGGCAGGCGGGCATACGGATGCGTGGACGAAAAAAAAGGCTCTTGCGAGCCTTTTTTGAGATGGTTGCCGCTTATGCCCTGGCCTGGCGCTTGCGGCGCGCGGCAAATGCCACGAGGCCCAGGCCGGCCAATACCATGGCATAGGTGTGGGGTTCCGGAATGGCCGGCAGTTCCGTGACGGTATCCTGGCGTCCCTGCAGGCCGCCGGCCGCACCGCCGCCGCCAATGCCGCCGCCGTTGCCGACGGCGCCGGGCAGGCTGGCGCCGCGCGTCAGCAGGCTGGTGTCGTCCGGCGTGGCCATGGCCATGCGGCCATAGGCGGGCGCCTGCGCGCCACCCCAGCCCAGCAGGCTGTTGTTTTGCGGCTGTGCAAATTCGTCCGTGCCGCCCAGCGAGGTGTCCTGCGTCACGCGGGGCATGCCGCCGCCGCCCGTGCGGCCGTTGCCGGACAGGCCGCCGCCGTTGCGCAGCGCATGCGTGCCGTCGTCTTCATTCCAGCGGTTGAAGCTCTGGTCTTCCTTCTTGCGGCCAAACGCCTGGTCGTCGCTGCTGCCATCGTTGGTCATGCTGTCCCTGCCGATGTCGCCGTTAATCAGGCGGCAATTGCTGCTCATGGCGTTCATGTCGCCATCCTTGGCGCGCGCTTGCTGGCCGGATGAAGCATCGGTTGCCGCGCAGCGCTTTTCACTGTTCTGTGCCTGTGCCTTGCCTTGTGCCTGTGCCGCAGGGATGAATGCGAATATGGCGCTGGCAAGTATGGCTAAATGGTACATAGGGTTGATTTTCATCGTAAGGCTCTCATAGGTCGCTTGTTCGCTGTCGCCGCACAGGCTTGCAGATACTGCCACAGCCTGCGGTGCGTGCTCTTGCTTGGCTAATTGCCAGTTTACTACTTGCGGAAATTTACTTTCCGGCATTTTCATGGCGGGAGTCGTACTCGGCCGGACGAGGCGTGATTTGGGCCTCGTGGGGAACTGATATGGCTTGCCGCACACACATCTGGAATGCGCCGAGCGCCAGGGCTGCACCGCATGGTGGGCATGCACGGCTCTCGTTTTCTGTTGCTGTGGAACTTTAATTGAATGTTGGAAATATACCATAAATGGCGTAACAGCTGGGAAAAACGGTGTTTTTTTGTTGCGTAAAAGACATAGGCTCATGTTTTCAAGCTATCGTTTTGCTCCGTTCGGATGAATGCCATGTCATTAAGCTGTCATGGCAAAATGTTAATGTAGGTGCATCAGTGACGACACTGTTCTTGCCCTGGCGGCGGCTGCGTTTGCCCGCACCTTCCGCCAGCACTTTTTGCCAGCATCCTTATTCATCGAACAGGATCTTTTCATGTCCCCATCATTCCATGCGTGCACGCCACCCGGGCGCCTGACCATCCTGGCCGCCTTGCTGGCCAGCCTGTCCGTGCCGGCCCTGGCCGCTTCCGACCTCGTCATCAGCCAGGTGTATGGCGGCGGCGGCAATTCCGGGGCGCTGTACACCCACGATTTCATCGAAATTTTCAACCGCGGCGCCAGCCCGGTAAATGTGAATAACTGGAGCGTGCAGTACGCCTCCGCCGCCGGTACGACCTGGGCCGTCACGGCCTTGCCGGCTGTCGATTTGCAACCCGGCCAGTATTTGCTGGTCCAGCAAGCCAAGGGCGCGGGCGGTACGGCAGCGCTGCCGACGCCGGATGCGACGGGCGGCGCGGCCATGTCGGGCACGGCGGGCAAGGTGCTGCTGAGCAATGGCAAGACGGCGCAATCGGGCACCAGCCCCACGGGGGCGGCCGTCATCGACCTGGTGGGCTTTGGCACGGCCAACGGCTTCGAAGGCAATGCGGCGCCCGCGCCATCGAATACCTTGTCTATTCTTCGCGCGAATGGCGGCTGCGGCGACACGGACGACAATGGCGCCGACTTTGCCACCGGCAGCGTGACGCCGCGCAACACGGCGTCCGAGCGCCACGTCTGCGGTGGTCCCGTCGTGCACCAGATCATCACCAGCTGCCCCGCCAGCCTCGCCTTGGCCGCGGGCAATGGCGGCAACGCCGTGCTGCGCGCCGCCGACGTTGACGGCGTGGTGAATGCGGCCAGTGTGACTTCGCCCGCCGTGGCCGGCATCAGCCTGGCCAATTTCAGCGCCGCCGGCGTGGCTGGCGAGAGCGCCACGGTCAGCCTGGTGGTGGCCGCTGGCGTGCCGGTAGGCAATTACCCCGTCACCGTGAGTTTCAGCAACGACCAGCAGCAGAGCGCCAGCTGCAAGATCGATGTGGCCGTGCAAGGCCTGGCCGCCATCAGCCACACGATTCCGCAAATCCAGGGGAGCGGCGCGGCCAGCCCGTATGCCAATTCCGTGCAGACGACGCAAGGCGTGGTGACCTTGAAAGTGGGCACCGGCTTCTTCCTCCAGGATGCGGCAGGCGACGGCGATCCGTCGACCTCGGACGGCATCTTTGTCTACACGGGTGCGACGGCCACCACCGTGCAGCCGGGCGAACTGGTGCGCGTGACGGGCACGGTGTTCGAGTACACGCCGTCGGGCGCAAGCAAGTCCTACACGGAGTTCAAGGATGTGACGGCCATCCTCACGCAAAGCGCGGGCCACAGCATCGTGCCGGCAAACGTGGCCTTGCCAAATGACAACCTGGGCGCCGTCGAAGGCATGCTCGTACGCTTCACGCAGCCACTGACCGTGTCGCAAAACGCCTACCTGGGCGCGCGTGGCGAACTGAGCCTGTCGGCCGGACGGCGCGAAGTGCCGACCAACCGCTATCCGGCCGGCTCCGCCGAGGCGCAAGCCTTGATCGCCGCCAACGCGAACAACCTGATCGTGCTCGATGACGGCATCTTTGTCGCGCCAGCGGCGATACCGTACATCGGCCAGGATAACACCGTGCGCAGCGGCGATACGGTGGCCGACCTGACGGGCGTGGTGGACTTTGGCGCCATCGGCGGTGGCGGCGCCGCCTACAAATTGCAGCCGACGCAGCCGCCGCAATTTTCGCGCGACAATCCGCGCACGGCCAGCCCGGAACTACCTGCGGGCAACGTCAAGGTGGCCAGCGCCAATGTGCTGAATTTCTTTACGACCTTTACGAATGGCAATAACGTGTTTGGCCAGACGGGGCAGGGCTGCACCGTGGGTTCGTCGACCAGCAAGAGCAATTGCCGCGGCGCCGACAACCTGGCCGAATTCGTGCGCCAGCGCGACAAGATCGTGGCCGAGCTGCAAGCCATCGATGCCGACGTGGTGGGCCTGATGGAAATCCAGAACAATGGCGAAACGGCCGTCACGTATCTGGTCGAGCAATTGAACGCGGCCATCGGCGGCGTCACGTATGCCGTGGTGCCGAAGCCGGCCGCCACTGGCACGGATGCCATCCGCGTGGCGATGATCTACAAGCCAGCCAAGCTGGGCCTGGTGGGCGGCGCCTTGTCGGATGCCAATGCCATCAACAACCGTCCGCCGATGGCGCAAACCTTCAGGGCCGCGAATGGCGAGAAATTCTCGCTGATCGTCAACCACCTGAAATCGAAGGGCAGCTGCCCTTCGGGCGGCGGTGCCGATGCGGATAACAACGACAGCCAGAGCTGCTGGAACGCCACCCGCGTGCAGCAGGCGCAGCGCCTGGTGGGCAGCTTCGTGCCGCAAGTGGCGGCCGCCGCCGGCGACGCCGACGTGCTGGTCATCGGCGACCTGAATTCGTATGGCGCGGAAGACCCGATCCAGGTCATCACGGGCGCCGGCTTCGTCAATGAACTCGAGCGTTTCGTGCGTCCTTCGGGCATGCCGTACTCGTATGTGTTCGGCGGCCAAAGTGGCTACCTCGACCATGCGCTGGCCAGCGCCTCGCTGAGCCCGCAAGTGGCCGGCGTGGCCGAGTGGCATGTGAATGCGGACGAGCCGGAAGTGATCGACTACAACATCGATTCGGCCAAGCCGCAAGACCTGTACAACGCCTTGCCCTACCGCGCTTCGGACCATGATCCCGTCGTCATCAGCCTGGACTTGCAGCCCGCTTACCGCGACATCACGGCCAACGTCTCGACGGCCAGTTCCGGCCTGGCGTTCAATCGCGCGACGCAGAAATACACGGGCACCTTTGCCTTCACCAACACGGGCACTACGGCCATCAGCGGCCCGTTCCAGGTGGTGTTCGGCGGCTTGCCGGCCGGCGTGACCCTGGCGAACGCCACGGGCAGCCATGCGGGAGCGGCTTTTGTGACGGTCAACGCGGCCAGCCTGGCACCGGGCGCGACCGCCTCGTTCGCCGTCAGTTTCACCAATCCGTCGAAAGTGACGATCAATTACTCGGCCAGCATTTTTGCCGGCAACTTCTAAGGACACCATCATGTTGACAACGACATTCAACCTCACCCTGCGCCGCGCCGTGCTGGCCGCCGTGCTGGCCGCCAGCTCCAGCCTGGCGCTGGCGGACCCGCTCGGCTACCACGTGGAAATCGACACCAGCACCTTTTCCGGCGCCGGCTTCCTCGACTTCGCCTTTATCGCCGGCAATAGCCCGGCACCGGGCGCCAGCGCCACCCTGAGCAACTTCTCGGGCGCCTTTGGCGCACTCGAATCGCTGGAAGGCAACGTCAGCGGCAGCTTGCCCGGTACCTTGACCTTTGGCAACAGCGGCGCCTACAACGACTGGTTCCACAACGTGACGCTGGGCGGCAAGTTTGCCTTCAACATTGTCTTTGGCGGCGACTTCCTGACCACGGCCGGCAACGCGGGCACGACCTTTGGTGTTGGCTTGCTCGACGCCAGCGGCATGAGCTACCTGGGCAACGTCAACGGCAATCTGCTGCAGTTCGAGCTGACGCCGGTGTATGGCGGCGCGCCGGCCAGCATCGCCGGCAGCACCTATGCAAGCATCGCCTCGATCTCGGCCGTGCCGGAAGCGTCGGAATGGATGATGCTGACGGGCGGCCTGGCATTGATCGGCCTGGCACTGCGCCGGCGCCAGCCTGTCATGCCTGTTTAATTCGCCGGTTTCCAGCCAGGACACAGCGTGCTGCGGTGCGCTGTGTTTTTTGGCTCTGTCATCGGCAAGTGGAGGGAAGGCCGGAATCTTTCCGTGGCCGCGTGGTCTGACTCTGCATATTCACCATGCACGGAGCAGATCATGTTGTCAGCCGAATGGACGATCTTTATCGCGCAGTTTTCCTGCCTGAGCGCACGCCAGCGCCAGGCCGGCATTACCCTGCTGCGCGGCAACGCGCCGCAGCAGGCAGCCATCGCCCTGATCGAGGACGTGGCGCGCCAGCGCCTGGCCTGCCCAGCCTGCCATTCGGCGCATGTGCACCGGCATGGCCATGCGCACGGCCTGCAGCGCTACCGCTGCGTGCCCTGCGGCCGTACCTTCAATGCCTTAACGGGCACGCCGCTGGCGCGCCTGCGCCACAAGGCGCAATGGCTCGAATATGCCGACTGCCTGCTCGACTCCGTTTCGGTGCGCCGCGCGGCCAGCCGACTGGGCCTGCACCGCAACACCACGTTTCGCTGGCGCCACCGGTTTTTAAGCCTGGCAAAAACGGACCGGCCGCACTGCCTGCATGGCATTGCCGAGGCCGACGAACTGTATGTGCTGGAATCGCAAAAGGGCGCGCGCACGATGACGCGTCCGGCACGCCGCCGCGGAGGCCACGCGACCTTGCGCGGCATGTCGCATGAGCAAGTCTGCATCCTGGTAGCGCGCGACCGTACGGGACAAACCCTCGATTTCGTCACCGGCATGGGGGCATTGACGAAGGCGCAGCTGCATCGCTGTTTGCCGCCCGTCATGGACCAGGATGTGCTGCTGGTTACGGATGGCCATGCGGCCTATGCCGCTTTTGCCCGGGAAGCGGGCATCAGCCATCAGGCCGTCAATCTGCGTGCCGGCATGCGTGTGCGGGGCGCGGCCCACGTGCAGAACGTCAACGCCTATCACAGCCGTCTCAGGCAATGGCTGCGTCCGTTTCACGGCGTGGCGACGCGCTACCTGCACCATTACCTCGGCTGGCGCTGGATACTCGATGCCAGGCGCATCCGCTCCCCGGAATCATTGCTGAAAGCCACGCTCGGTGATTTCCCACACTTGACGAGGACATAGCTTTTTTTTTCGCCTATTTATTTGCAATAGCTATAAATCAGGAAACTAAATTGTATTAGTCAGCGTTTTACGCTTGATGCATAGTCAAAAACTTGTCGAGCCGTCTAGTTTCTCGGGGCTGGCCGCCAACTTTTTCGGGAGGATGCGTCGATGCGCCATCATATTCTGCTGCTGGACCCTGCGCCCGCCATGCAAGCCTTGCTGGTGCATAACCTGGAAGGCGCCGGCCATCGGGTCAGCTGCGCTCTGGACGCGCGCGGCGCGCTGGCGCTGATGGCGGCGCACGCGCCCGACTTGCTGCTGCTGGAATGGGAATTGCCGGACCTTTCCGGCATCGCGCTGCTGCGCCAGCTGCGCCAGGATGGCGCGCTGTGCGACTTGCCCATCATCATGGCCAGCGTGCGCGACAGCGAACAGGACAAGGTGCTGGCGCTGGAGAGCGGCGCCGACGATTACCTGTGCAAGCCCTTCGGTCCGCGCGAGATGCTGGCCAGGGTCCACGCGCTGCTGCGCCGTCGCGCGCGCACGCTGCCGCGCGACGGCAGCAATCAGGCGGCATTGCGCCTCGATCCGCACACCTTGCGCGTAACGGCCGGCAGCGTGCCCATCAATCTTGGGCGCGTTGAATTCAAGCTGCTGCATTTCCTGATGGACCATCCGGGCCGCGTGCATAGCCGGGCCCAGCTGCTCGACCAGGTGTGGGGCCACGCCGCCTACCTTGATGAACGCACGGTCGACGCCCATGTGGGGCGCTTGCGCCACGCCTTGCAGCCGGGCGGCTGCGGCCACCATATCGAAACCGTGCGCGGCAGCGGCTACCGCTACCAGGCGGCCGGCGCCGGTGTCTGCGCATGATGCCGCTGACGGCCAGGGAACAGGAATATGTGCTGCACGCCATTGTTGGCGCGCATGGCATCGCGGCGCGCAGCGATTTCTTTTTGTGGAGCCAGGGCCCGCTGCAGGCGCTGCTGCCGCACGCCGTCCTCGTCTGCGCGCAGCTGGGTGCCGATGGCGCCGTGCTGCGCAGCGAGGCCTGGCATAGCGCGGTGCTGGATGCGGCGCAGGTGCGCAGTTACCAGGAGCAGGCGGCGCACCTGGCGCCGGCCTGGCGCGCGGCGGGCCGGCAGGCGCGGGTCATCGACGGGGTTTTAGTACATGCCAACATGGCGGCGGGCGGCGGCAGCCTGTTCGCGCTGTTCTCCGCGCCGGCACCGCAGGCGGACGCGGCGCGCCAGGCGTATCTGCTGGAATTGCTGCTGCCCTACCTGCACCTGCACTGGCTGGCCCTGCCGGACTATCTGCATGGGGTTACGGCCGGCGCGGCGCGCGCGGCCAGCGCCCGCGAGCTGGAAGTATTGCGCTGGGTGAGCATCGGCAAAAGCAATGAGGAAGTGGGGCAGATCCTCGGCATCAGCGGCTGGACCGTGAAGAGCCATTTGCAGCGCATCTATAAATTGCTGGGAGTTAGCAACCGCACGCAAGCCGTCACGCGCGGCATGGCGCTGCGGCTGATCGGACATCAGCGCTGATTGTCGGGCGGCAGCTGCCGCTGTCCGCCAGCGCCATTGCCGTCATTCACCTGTTCCATCGTGCTGGGCGACACTTGCGTCACCTCCGGGTGCGCCTTCAGGCGCGCCACTTCCGCCGGCGTCAGCATGGCGGCAAACCCATTGAGTGTCACCGTATAGCGATATTGCACGGGCGCCCCGGCCACCAGTGCCAGCACGGCGCCTTGCCGTTCTTCCAGGTAGGCCGTGTAGCGGCGCGCCGCTTCGCTGCGCGTATCGAGGCGCTGGCCCTGGGCGGCGGTCGGCGCCAGGCCAGGCACGCCGCCCGTGTACGTGGCCAGCGGCGCGGCGGCCAGCTGCACGATATAGGCGCGCCGCGTCTGCGCGTCAGGCGCCTGCTCAGCAGTCTGCACGGCGCCAGCCAGGCTGCTGACGCCGGCGATCGAAGCGAGTATCCAGTGTGTCGAGGGCATGGCAAGCTTTCCAGGCGATTCATGACGCCTGCCGTGCCGATTGTACGCCGGAAGCGGCCGCGCATGAAAAACGCGCCCCGCAGGGCGCGTTGTGGTGTGGCGTCAGGTCAGAACGATGCCATTACAGCTTGGCGTCCAGCCTGACCTTGCGCTGGCTGGGTGCGGCCAGTGGCAGCGGGCTGTTGGTTTCCACCGACAGCACGGTGGTGGACGCGGCCGCGTTGTTGCCATCAAGGAAGACCACGCCACCGAGGTAGCGCTTGCCCGTTTCCAGGCCCGCCCAGCTGACGCCGGCCGTGGCGCTGCCGCCCACATACACCTTGGTTGGCAGCGTGGCTTTCAGGTTGCCGCCCTTGTCGGCTGTCGTGACGACGGCCGACGACAGGCCGAAGCCGGTCGAGACGCCATTTGCCAGCTCATAGCCGATCACGCACACCTTGTAATTGCCTGCAGCGGGCGTGGTCACCGTGATGGCCTCGTTCGAGCCGGCCGTGGCCGACAGGGCGACGGCCGTGCCTGCGCCATTGAGCAGCATCAGGTCCAGGTCATTGCCCGTGCCTTCGGTGGTGTCGCGGTCGAAGATTTCAAAGCGTGCCACCACGGCGCTGGCGGGAATGCTGACATTGACAGTGCGCACGCCGCTGCCGCCGGCCTTGCACGCGGCCGTCATCTGCGCCACGGTTTCCATGCTGCCTGGCGCCGACTGGTTGATGGTCTGCTCGCTGCGGGCCACTTCCTTCAGGCCGCCCGTTGCCGCGCCGACCTTGCCGGCAAAGCCGGTGGCCAGGGGCAGCGCGCGCAAGCCGCTGACCTTGTCCGCCTGCACCAGCGCCGGCGACTGTACCGCGCGGCCCGAGCGTGCCGTGACGGGGCTGCGTACCGCGTGCACGCCGTCGCTCCACACGAGGGCGCCGTACTGCCAGGCATTGTCCGGCGCCGTGGTGCGCGTCAACGTCACGGTGAAGGACTTGGTTTCCCCCGGCGCCAGCACCAGGCTGGATGGTGTCACCGCCATGCTGTAGCCGCTGATCGAGGCGCTGGCCGTGTAGGTGGCGCTGCTGCTGCCCACGTTGGTGACGCGGCGCGTGACCGTTTGCGTGCCCAGCACGTTGGCGATGGTGATCGACGGCACGTTCAGGTTATAGCCGGCAATGGTGCCGCCCGCGCATTCTGCCGACATGCCGACGCCGCACATGTATTTCTTGTAGTCGGCCAGGCTGGCGTCGTACACGAGGCCCGGATCGGCGGCCTTGTTCGGCGTCACGTGGCCGGCGCCCTGGCCCCATGGCAGGATGCCGCGCGCGTCGCCGGTCTGGATGTCGGGCAGGGTGGTGCTGCCGGTGGTCATCAGGGCCGACTTGATGGCGGCCGGGCTCCACGTCGGATGCTGCTGGCGCAGCAGGGCGGCCAGGCCGGCCACATGCGGGCTGGCCATCGAGGTGCCTTGCAGGAAGATGTAGGCTTGCGCCGGCACCAGGCTGCCATCCTGCACGGCATCGCGCTGGGCGCGCGACAGGGCAGGCGTGCCGCCGGCCAGGATGTCCACGCCAGGCGCGGTGACATCGGGCTTGAGCAGGTTGGCGTCATACAGGTTCGGGCCGCGCGACGAGAAATCGGCCACCACGGGCGCGGCAGGGCCGTTGCCGTTGGTGACGAAGCGCGAGATGGCCGCCGTGGCCGCGCCCGTTTGCGCCTGGGCGTTGATCAGCGCGCCATCGGCAGCGCTCACGTGTACGGCCGGCAGCACGTGCGGATCGGACACCAGGCCGATGCCCGTGTAGACCAGCACCATGCCGGCGCCGCCCGCTTCCAGCACGGCGACGCCCTTGTCGGTGCGCGCCGTGGTGCCGCGCAGGCAGCTGACGACCTTGCCTGCAACCTTGGCCGGATCCAGCAGCGCCACGCCGCCGTTGTCGCCGGCGCGGTAGCACAGGGCCAGTTTTTGCGCGTCGGCGCCGGGCAGGCCCGCATCCTGGGCGCGGATCAGGGTGGTCGCCGGCAGCGGGTCGTAGTTGAGCGATGCGCCCGTGTAGCTGGCGCCGTTGCTCAAGGTCACGTTGGCCTGGTTGGCGCGGTTATGCGTCGAGGCGGCCACGGTGGTGATCCAGGGGCTGACGTGGGCCACGGTGTTGGCCGGTCCCGAGTTGCCGGCGGAGGCCGCAACGAACACGCCCGCATTCGAGGCATGCAAAAAGGCTTGTTCGACGGGATCGTTGACGGTACCGCCGCCGCTGATCGAATAGTTGATCACGTGCACGCCATCCTGCACGGCTTTTTCGATCGCCGCCACGCTGTCGCCGCCATAGCAGCCGTTCTTCGCGCCCGTCGGCTGGGTGGCCAGGTTGTACGACCAGCAGACCTTGTAGACGGACAGGCGGGCACGTGGCGCCACGCCGGCAATCGCGCCCAGGCGCGCGCCGTTCGCCGTCACGGGCACGCCCGCATTGCCGCCCGCAGTGGACGAGGTGTGCGTGCCGTGGCCGCCTTCGCCGCTCGGGTCGCCCACGGAATCGCGCGGCGAGGTGAATTCGCTCCAGTGCTGGATCTTGTCCGTCTCGGTCAGGCGCACGGCATTGAAGTATTGTGCGCCCAGCAGCTTGTTGTTGCAGTGGTCGGAGGTAAAGCCTTCGCCCGTCTGGCAGATGCCTTTCCAGGCGGCCGGCGGCGCGCCATAGGCCAGGCTGGCGTTCGGATCGAAGGTGGGGGTGCCGTTGGCGTCGACCCTGTCCGCATACGACAGGTTTTCCGGCCACACGCCGCCATCGACGATGCCGATGATGATGTCTTCGCCCGCGTGCTGCTTGCCGCCCAGCTGGCTCCACAGCCCGCCCGGCTGGTCCAGGCCCAGGAAGGTTGGCGTGTAGTTCGTTTGCAGGGTGCGCGGCTCGTCGGGAGCGATGCTGGCCACGTCGCCGCTGGCCTGCAGCTGGCGCACTTCGGCGTCGGTCAGCAGGGCGGAAAAGCCATTGAGGACGATCTTGTACTGGTATTGCACCGGGGCGGCGGCGACCAGGGCTTGGACCCGGGCTTGCTTTTGTTCGAGGTAGTCGCCGTACAGCTGCACTTCCGCGCTGGCCAGGTCGAGGCGGCCGCCGGCGGCCGGCTGGGTGGCGCCCAGGCCTTCCACCGAGCCGGCGTAGGAAGCGATTGGTTTATCGGTCAGCTGCACGATGTAGGGGCGGCGCAGGTCATCGGCGTGGGCCTGGATGCTCAGGCTGGCAAACAGGCTCAGCACGGCTAGCGAAATGGGACGCAAAGCGGGACGGAATGTCATGGAATTTCCTGGTAAACGGGTAGAGGTACGGGTGCGGGAGGCGAACGGCGGATCAGGCTTGACGGCGGCGGCGCGCCACGAAGCCGATGCCTGCCAGGCCCAGCAGCATCATCGCGTAGGTCGATGGCTCCGGTACCGAGGCAACGATATTGTCGAGCGCAAACTGGCCCTTGTTGCTGTTGAAGGCGTTGCAGCTGCCGGCCGTGTTGCAAGTGAAACCAAAGAAGGCCAGCGAGGCGAACTGCTGGCTGCCGAAACTGGCGCTGGTGTTGTAGCGCTGGAACTGGAAGTCGCCGCCCAGCGGGCCGCCTAGCTGGTATGTTTCATACAGGGAAGAGCCATCGGCATAGAAGCCTTGCACGCGCAGCAGGCCGGCCACGGCCGGGTAGCTGGCGCCCTGGGCGTAGCCGATGAAGCTGGCGTCGAAACCCTGCAGACTGACGCTGCCGCCCGCGCGCAGCGGGTCGAGGTAGACGATGCCATCGTTGAGGGCCGCGTAGTAATTGCTCGTATTGTTGGTCGGGCAAGCCATGCCGCAGGCGGCAGGGTCCGTGCCGTCCAGCACCGCGCCCACCAGGTCGCCATAGGCGGCGCCGGCCGCATTGGAAGCGCCCGTCAGCACGAAGTTGCCAAGTTCAAAGGCATCGCCATGGCCGACAAACTGGTTATCGACATTATTAAAGTTGATCACGTCCGCGATAGCGGCGGGGGCGCAGGCGGCGGACAGGGCCAGGATGGCGGCACCAGTCAGCTGCTTGGCGGAGAAAGGGCCAGCTTTGGCAGCGGCCTTCGAATGCACAATACGAGTCATGAATTTTCCCTTGGTGATTATGTCGGATGCAATATGTTTTGCGTCTTGGATGCTCTTTTCTGCGCAGCTGGGCAAGACCAATGCGTAGAAAATTGATTTTTACTATAGCAAAAGAGGCAATTACATTGTTTGAAATTATTTCAAATTTAATTTGAAAGTTACAAATAATGAATGAATAAAATTCATCAATCACTATGGGGTAGTAACCAATAGTAGTTAGTTTCCGCACTGAAAATAGTTGAAAAATACATCAGGTTGTTCAGAACGGCGCCGTGTGGCGGTTTCGCCCGTCGCTGATGGTTTCCCCGGGAATTTGTTGTTCACAGTACAAAGAAAAGATTGTATTAACCATAATCGGCATGGTAGGCTGACATGCATCGGGCAAGCGCGTGCCGTCAGTGCGTGGCCATCAGCGGCGTACAGCGGCGCAATGAATTAAAGGTAGGCAATAAGGAGTTACCGGATGCATGCAGCACACAGGCAGGACTTGGCGGCAACGCGCAAGGCGCGTGGCTTTACATTGCTTGAATTGCTGGTGGTCATCGTGATCATCGGCTTGCTGGCCGCCTACGTGGGGCCGAAGTATTTCGCCCAGTTGGGCAAGTCGGAAGTGACGGTGGCCAAGGCGCAGATCGAGGCGTTTGAAAAATCGCTCGACACCTACCGTCTCGACGTGGGCCGCTACCCGACCACGGAAGAGGGCCTGGCCGCGCTGCTGGTCGCGCCGCCCACCGCCGGCACGCGCTGGAACGGTCCCTACCTGAAAAAGGCCGTGCCGCTCGACCCATGGGGCCATGCCTACCAATACCGCGCCCCCGGCAGCAAGGGCGAGTACGACATCGTCTCGATGGGCAAGGATGGCCAGCCGGGCGGCAGCGGCGAGAACGCCGACATCAGCTCGCAATAGCGCCAGCGCCTATTTTCTCCAGACGGATACGCCATCATGCAGTTTGAAGTACGCGCGCTCTCCACGGACCAGGCCGTTGCTACCCTGACGACGTGCGTGATCGATGGCCGCGACGAAGCCGACGCGCGCCGCCAGGCCGAGGCGCGCGGCCTGTTCGTCAGCGCCATCCGGCCGCTGCGGGCCACGCCCTTCAGTGCCGCCGGACGCCAGCGCGCGCGCGCCTTGCCCCTGCTGCTGTTCAGTCAGGAACTGCTGGCCTTGCTGCACGCGGGCCTGGGCATTGTCGAGGCGCTCGAAGCGCTGCTGGAAAAGGAAGCGTCGCCCGCCACGCGCAGCGTGCTCACGCGCCTGCTGGAAGGCTTGCGCGAAGGCAAACGCTTTTCCAGCGTGCTCGGCGAACAGGCCGAACTGTTTCCCCCTTTGTATATCGGCATCGTCAAGGCGGCCGAGGGCACCAGCGACCTGCCGCGCGCCCTGTCGCGCTATATCGACTACCAGCAGCGCATCGACACGGTGCGCGCCAAGATCGTCAGCGCCGCCATCTATCCCGCCATCCTGCTGGCCGTGGGCGGCGGCGTCAGCGCCTTCCTGATCAGCTACGTGGTGCCGCGCTTCGCCGAGGTCTACCAGGGTGCCGGGCGCAACCTGCCATGGATGTCGCAAGTCATGCTCACTTGGGGCCAGTTCGTCACCGAACACGGCCTGCTGCTGTTGCTGGGTCTGCTTATCGCCGGCAGTATCGTGGTGACGGCCGTGCGCCGCGTGCTGCGCAATGGCGGCGTGGCGCGCCTGCTGGCGGCACTGCCCGGCATCGGCGAGCGCGTGCGCATCTATGAACTGTCGCGCCTGTACCTGACCCTGGGCATGCTGTCCGAAGGAGGCATCACCATCGTGCAGGCCATTTCCACCGTGCAGGCGATGGTCTCGCCGCGCATGCAGGCGTCCTTGCAGCAGGCGCGCGCGGCCATCGAGGCGGGCCAGCCCCTGTCGTCCGCGTTTGAACAGCATCAATTGACGACGCCGATTTCCCTGCGCATGCTGCGCGTGGGCGAGCGCACGGGCGACATGGGACCCATGCTGACGCAGTCGGCGGCCTTTTATGACGGCGAAATCAGCCGCTGGATCGACCGTTTCACGCGCACCTTCGAACCCTTGCTGATGGCCGCCATCGGCCTGATCGTGGGCGCCATCGTGATCCTGCTGTACATGCCCATCTTTGATCTTGCCGGCGATATTTCATGAACCAGACTGCCTCCGTTCCCATCGCCATCGACCCCGCGCTGATGCAGCGCGCGCGCGCCCTGTGCCTGCAATCGAAGCGCAGCCTGGTCGAGGAATTGCAGCAACTGAGCGGCATCGAGGCGCGCGCCGTGGTGCAGGAGCTGGCGCGCCCGTTCGGCCTTGCCGTGCTGGAAACGGCCGACATGCTGGCGTTTTCTCCCGCCTTCGACCTGCTGCCCTTGTCGCTGGCGCTGGCGCGCCACAGCGTACTGCTGCGCGCCGCCGATGGCCAGCTGGTGGGCGTGATCGCCGACCCGTTCGACCTCGACCTGCAAACCTGGCTGGGCGCGCGCGCGGGGCGCAGCGGCCTGGGCATCCGCCTGGCGCTGCAGGCCGACATCGGCGCCTACCTGTCGAAGCAGGAGGAGTCGGCGCGCGCCGTCGACAACCTGCTGCCCGGCGCGGCGAACGATGCGCGGCGCGACGGCAAGACGGCCGCCGTGCTGTCGTTTGCCAGCGTCTCGGAAGCGGCCAGCCCGGCGGTCAAGCTGGTCAACTCGACCCTGTACGACGCCCTGAAGGCGGGCGCCTCGGACATCCACCTGGAAAGCACGGCCGGCGGCCTGGCCGTCAAGTACCGGGTCGACGGGGTGCTCGATCACGCCACGTCCGTCAACGGCATCGAAGTGGCCGAGCACATCATCTCGCGCCTGAAAGTGCTGGCCGAACTCGATATCGCCGAGCGCCGCGTGCCGCAGGACGGCAGCTTCCGCGTCGAGGCGGGCGGGCGCGAAATCGATTTGCGCGTCTCCATCATGCCCAGCATCCATGGCGAGGACGCCGTCATCCGTATCCTCGACAAGCGCGCCATGATCGAGGCCTACGGCGCCCTGACGCTTGAGGCACTGGGCTTTGATTCGCCTTCGCTGGTCGCCTTGCGCGCGCTGGCGCAGGAGGCCTACGGCATGCTGCTCGTCACCGGCCCCACCGGCTCGGGCAAGACCACGACCCTGTACGCGGCGCTGACGGAAATCCATAACGGGCGCGAAAAGATCATCACCATCGAAGACCCGGTCGAATACCAGCTGCCCGGCATCTTGCAGATACCGGTGAATGAAAAGAAGGGGCTGACGTTTGCCAAGGGCTTGCGTTCCATCCTGCGCCACGACCCGGACAAAATCATGGTGGGCGAGATCCGCGACCGCGAGACGGCGGAAATCGCCGTGCAGTCGGCGCTTACGGGCCATCTGGTGCTGACCACCGTGCACGCGAACAATGTGTTCGACGTCTTCGGCCGTTTTACGCACATGGGCATCGACCCGTATGCGTTCGTTTCGGCCCTGAACGGCATCTGGGCGCAGCGCCTGATCCGCACCAACTGCCCCCATTGCGCCACCGACTACACGCCCGACGATGCGGAGCTGGCCAGCGTGGGCCTGGCGCGCGCCGACGTGGCGGGCTTCCAGTTCAAGCAGGGCAAGGGTTGCGGCGACTGCCGCGGCACGGGCTACAAGGGACGGCGTTCGATCGCCGAGATCCTCGTGCTGACGGATGAAATCCGCGAACTCATCGTCGACAAGAAACCGATCCGCCAGATCAAGGCGGCCGCGTATGCGAACGGCACGCGCAGCCTGCGCGTGGCGGCGCTGGAACTGGTCAGGCGGGGCGCCACCACCATCACGGAAATCAAGAGGGTCACCCTGCATGCGTAGAGGTATCGGAAAGTTCAGCCTGGGACAGGGCTTGCGGCTGGGCGTGGCGCCGGATGGCTTGAGCCTGTGGCGCGCCAGCCGCTGGCGCGCGCCTGCCTGGACCTTGCTGGGCGAGGCGGCGTATGCGCCAGACCTCGGTCAGCACGGCGATTTTGCCGCGCTGGGGCAGGCGCTGGAACAGCTATTGCCGGCGGGCGAACATGCGGGCTGGCCCTTGTCCGTGGTGCTTGACGATGCGCTCGTGCGCCTGTGGCAGGTGGACCTGCCGCACGGCGCCACGCGCCTGGCCGATATCGAGGCGGCCGCCGCGCTGCGTTTCCACGCCCTGTATGGCGATGCGCCGGGACTGTGGCACAGCAGCCGCGCCTGGGAAGCGCGCGCGCCGTTCTTTTGCGCCGTGCCGCGCGCGCTGCTGGCGCAGCTGACGCGCGTGGCCGCGCAGCGCAAGCTGCCGCTGCTCTTTATCACGCCGCAGTTCGTGCGCCACTGGAACCGCTGGCAAGGCGCGCTCAGGCCGGGCGCCTGGCTGGGGCAGTTGCAGGACTCTACCCTGACCCTGGGCGTGGTGCATGCCGGCAGCCTGCTTGCCGTGCGCGCGCGGCCCGTGCCGTCGGGCGCGGATCACGGCTGGCTGGCGCAGGCCGTGGCGCGCGAGGCGCTGCTGCAGGGCGTGGCAACGCCGGCGCTGCTGCAGCTGTGCGGCTTGCCGCCGCCCGCGTGGCTGGCGCCGCGCACCGCTGATGTTGTTGCTTGCCAGTTGCTGGCGCAGCCCGTGGCCGATGACGCGCCGCTGTCGCCGGCCGCCCGGCTGGCCCACAGCGGAGGCCTGGCATGACGCGCATGGACATCGATTTCGCGCCGCCCGGCTGGCGGCGCAGCCTGTATCGCGTGCCCGCCTGGGCCTGGGCTGCCGCTGCGCTGGGCGTGCTGCTGCTCGCCACGGCGGCGTGGGCGGGCGGCGCCGCGCTGCAGCGCCAGCACCTGCGCGAGGCGCAATTGCAGCGCGCGCAGCAGCGCGTCGCGCACGCCACGCAGGGCCCGGCGCCGCAGGCGCAAACCGCCATCGCACCGGCGCAGGCGGCGGCCGTGAATGCGGCCATCCTGCAGTTGAACCTGCCGTGGCGCGATGTGCAGGATGCGCTGGCCACGGCCACGCCGCCCGATATCGCGCTGCTGGCGCTGGAGCCGGATGCGCGCAAGCGCGTGCTGAAGATCACGGCCGAAACGAAGAGCAGCGACGCCATGGTGGCCTACGTCGCGCTCCTGAAGCAGCAGGAGCTGTTTGGTACGCGCGTGCAGTTGCTGCGCCATGAAATCAACGAGCTCGATCCGAACAAGCCCCTGCGTTTCCAGCTTGAAGCGCGTTGGAGCGCGCCATGATGGCCGCCGACATGAACGTGCTGCGCCTGCGCGCGCAACTGCTGCTGCGCCGCGCGGGCGCGCCTGCCTGCTGTGCCGTGGCCTTGCTGGTGCTGGGCGCGGGCGCGTGGGTCTGGGCCTGGCAGCAGCGCGCCGTGGCGGCGCAGCTGGAAGCGCGGCCCTTGCCGCTGCCGCCGCTGGCGGTGGTCGCCGCGGCGCCGCCGGCCACTTCAAGCGAAAACCTGGCGCGCTTCTATGCGGCGCTGGGACAGCAGCGCCACGCGGAGCAGCAAGTCAAGCTGCTGTTCGACCTGGCGGCAAAGAATGGCCTGGTGCTGGCGCAGGGCGAGTACAAGAGCGGCTATGACAAGGCCGGCAGGATCGCCACCTACCAGGTGAGCCTGCCGCTGAAGGGCAGTTACGCGGCCGTGTGGCAGTTCGCGCTGCAGGCGCTGCGCGCCATGCCGTTTGCCTCGCTCGATGAACTGAGTTTTCGCCGCGAACAGATCGCCGACCCCACGCTGGAAGCGCGCGTGCGCCTGACCTTGTATCTGAGTGATGCCGCGGGAGTGGCGCCATGACCCCGCGCCATTATCTGCTGCTGGCCGGCGTGCTGGGCGCGGGCGCCTTGCTGCTGTTTGGCGAGCGCCAGCCCGTGGCCGAGGTGGCGGAAGCCGTGGAGCGGGCCGTCGCGCCCGCGCGCCACAGCGCCGCCAGGCCCGAAGCGGCTCAGCCGGCCATCCTGGCGCTGCTGCCGCGCAGCGAAGTGGCGGGCGAGGATGGCGACACCTTTGGCGGCGCCGACGGCGTCTTCCAGAGCCAGAACTGGACCCCGCCGCCGCCGAAGATGGTCGCCGTGGCCGCACCCCCGCCACCGCCGCCGATGGCGCCGCCGCTGCCCTTCGTCTATCTGGGCAAGGCGGCCGCCGACGGCGCCTGGGAAGTCTTCCTGTCACGCGCCGACAAGACGTATATCGTGCGCACGAACACCGTCATCGATGGCGCCTACAAGGTCGTGGCCATCGCGCCGCCCATGATGACGATCAACTACCTGCCGTTGAACCAGGTTCAGCAGCTCAACATTGGAGTACTCGAGTGATGTCCCGTTCCCTTTCATCGGCGCCCTTGCTGGCACTGCTGGTGTTGCTGGCCGGCTGCGCCGGGCAGCAAGCCTACCGCGACGGACGCGAGCTGATCGCGCAAGACCAGGTACCGGCCGGCCTGCAAAAACTGCAGGAAGCGTTGCAGCAGGATCCCGGCAATGCGCAATACCGCAGCGCCTACCTGCAGGCGCGCGAGCGGGCCACCGGCAGCCGCTTGCAGCAGGCCGAGCGCCAAGCGCAGGCGGGGCAGGGCGAGCTGGCGCGCGCTTCTTTCCTGAGCGTGCTGGAAATCGATGCGCAGAACGAGCGCGCCAACAGCGGCCTGCGCGCGCTCGAACGCGAGCAGCGCCAGGGCAAGCTGCTGGCCGAAGCGCAGAAGGATATCGAGGCCAAGCGCTACGATCCGGCGCGCCAGCGCCTGAACGCCATCCTCACCGAGCAGCCGAGTCACGCCGGCGCGCGCGCGCTGCTGCGCGAGGTCGATGACAAGACGGCGCCGCCCGTGGTGGAATCGGGCCTGGCCAAATCATACAAGCAGCCGATCACCATCGAATTTCGCGACGCGCCGTTAAAACAGGTGTTCGAGCTGATCGCGCGCCGCTCCGGCCTCAATTTCGTCTTCGACAAGGACGTCAAGGCCGACGCGAAAACCTCGATCTTTTTGAAAAACAGCACGGTGGAATCGGCCGTCTACTTCCTGCTGGTGACGAACCAGCTGGAGCAGCAGGTGATGGATGCGAACACCATCCTGATCTACCCGAACGTGGCGGCGAAGCTGAAGGAGTACCAGGAAGTGCTGGTGAAGACCTTCTTTCTGGCGAACGCCGACGCCAAGCAGGTGGCCAATACGCTCAAGACCATTCTGAAGACGCGCGACGTGGTGGCCGATGAAAAGCTCAACCTGGTCATCGTGCGCGACACGCCCGAGGCGATCCGCCTGGCCGAGCGCCTGATCGCGCTGCAGGACGTGCCGGAAGCGGAAGTGGTGCTGGAGCTGGAAATCCTCGAAGTCAAGCGCAGCCGCCTGCTGGAACTGGGCGTGGCCTGGCCGACCAGCCTGACCCTGTCGCCTTTGAGCACTTCGGGTGGCGCCGGCCTGACCATCAATGACCTGAATAATCTGAACCAGCGCACCATCGGCGTGAGCGACCTGTCGGTGACGGCGAACGCCAAGAAAACCGATGGCGACGCGAACATCCTGGCCAATCCGCGCATCCGCGTGCGCAACCGTGAAAAGGCGAAATTCGTCATCGGCGACAAGGTGCCCGTGATTACCACCACCATTTCGCCGGGCACGGGCGGCTTCGCTTCCGAGTCCATCAGCTACCTGGACGTGGGCCTGACGGTGAACGCCGAGCCGACCATTTATCTGAACAACGAGGTGGGCATCCGCATCTCGCTCGAGGTGAGCAACCTGGGTGCGGCCACCATCACCAAGAGCGGCTCGACCCTGTACCAGATCGGCACGCGCCAGGCCTCGACCATGCTGCAATTGAAGGATGGCGAAAACCAGGTGCTGGCGGGCCTGATCAACAATGAAGAGCGCAGCGCCGGCAACAAGGTGCCGGGCCTGGGGGACATTCCCGTGCTGGGACGCCTGTTCGGCAGCAGCAAGGATGACAGCCAGAAGACGGAAATCGTGCTGTCGATCACGCCGCACCTGGTGCGCACGGTGCAGCGCCCGGAAGCGAAGGAATCGGAATTTTCGGCCGGCACGGAAGGCAGCTTCCGCCGCCGTCCCGACATGGCGGCCAAGGCGGCCACGCAGATGCCGGGCACGGTGATCGTGCGTTCCGGCCCGTCCGCCGTCGGCATGCAGCCGGCGCCGCCGCAGCCGATGATGGTGCCGGGCCAGCTGCCGCAGGCGCTGCCGGCGGCCTCGCCGCAGCCGCAGACGGTGCCTGCGCCGGAAGTGGCGCCGTCGCCCGAGCCGGCCGCGTCGCCTTTGCCGATATCGTCCGGCCAGCCCGTGCCGCTGCAGACGGCGCCATTGCCGCTGTCGTCCGGCCAGCCCGTGCCGGTGGCGCCGCCGCCCGCCAAATGAGACTGGTGCATGCACAGCGGGCGCAGGGTGGCTTCACCCTGATCGAGCTGCTGGTGACCCTGGCCATTCTCGGCGTGCTGGGCACCCTGGTGGTACCCGTCACGCAGGTGGCCATGCAGCGGCGCCAGGAGCAGGATTTGCGGCGCGCGCTGCGCGACATCCGCCAGGGACTCGACGCCTACAAGCGCGCCGGCGACGAGGGCCGCATCGTGCGCTCGCCCGACGCCAGCGGCTACCCGAAAAGCCTGGAGCTGCTGGTCGAGGGCGTGCCGGACCAGCGCAATCCCAAGCGCAGCAAGCTGTTCTTCCTGCGCCGCGTGCCGCGCGACCCGTTCAATGCGGACGCCAGCCTGAGCGATGCGCAGACCTGGGGCAAACGCAGCTACGCCAGCGAGGCGGGCGAGCCGCGCGAGGGCGATGATGTGTACGATGTGTACTCGACTTCCAACAAGACGGGCCTGAATAACGTGCCCTACCGTTTATGGTGAACCATGGCTGCCCATGACCGCGCCGCGCGGGCGCGCGGCTTTACCCTGATCGAGCTGCTGGTGGTGCTCGGCATCGTGGCCTTGCTGCTGACCCTGGCCGTGCCGCGCTATTTCCCCAGCCTGGACAAGGCCAAGGAAACCGTGCTGGCGGACAACCTGCGCAATTTGCGCACCACCATCGACCAGTTCCATGGCGATACGGGGCGCTATCCAGAGACCCTGGAGCAGCTGGTGGAAAAGAAATACCTGCGCGCCATGCCCATCGACCCCATCACGGATAGCGATGCCAGCTGGGTCATCGTGCCGCCGCCCGATGATACGCCGGGCCAGGTGTATGACGTGAAGAGCGGCGCGCCCGGCAAGGACCGCAGCGGCACGCCGTTTGCCGACTGGTAGCGCCATGCGCCGCCCGCCAGCCAACGTCCCGGCGCGCCGCCAGCGCGGCTTTACCTATCTGGGACTGATCATTCTGGTGGCCATCCTGGGCCTGGTGGGGGCGGCCGGACTGAAGATGGGCTCGCTGTTGCAGCGCCAGGCTGCCGAGCAGGAACTGCTCGACATCGGCGCGCAATTTTCCGACGCCCTCTACAGCTATGCCGTGGCCACGCCCGCGGGCCAGCCGCAGCAGCCCTCCAGCCTGGCGGACTTGCTGCGCGACCCCCGCAGCCCGCAGGTGCGGCGCCACCTGCGCAAGCTGTTTGTCGATCCCGTCACGGGACGCGCCGAGTGGGGCTTGCTGTTCCAGCCGGGCAGCCATGGCATCATCGGCGTGCACAGCCTGTCGCAGGCGGCGCCCTTGAAAGTCGGAAACTTCGAAGCCCGGTTTACGGGGTTTGAAGGCAAGGCGCATTTGTCTGACTGGCAATTCATGATGCCGACCCAGCTGGCGCCGCCTGCCGCAGCTGCGGCCGATCCCGGACCGGCAGGCGCGCCGGGCACTGATGGCACGCCCGCTGCGCCAGACGTGCCGTCACCACCGTTGTTTTCTCGCCCTATTTCCCCTACGCAAGAAACCGAGCCTGCACAGGTGCCAGATGAGGTCGAATTGCCCCCTCCCCCTGCCGAATAGCCGCTTGCAGCGGAAAAATGCCGTAAAAAACGATCAGTGCCGTGTGAACTATTTTTACGCGGAAAGTGCTCGATGTAGGCAACTATTGCGCCTGAAAAATAGTTATCTCGCTAGAAACTAAGATAAAATATTTATAAGTAATTCGATGTATTTATGCTACCATCCTGCTCAGTACTTTCGGTACTACATCGATTGGTGGTCTGCGCATTGCAGCCATAAATTACTTTTTAAGGGATTAACTATGAAATTGAAATTTATCGTTGCAGGCATCATGGCAGCAGCGTCGTTCAGCGCGTTTGCTGGCGACCAAGTCCTCGACATCACGGCTGACGGCAACGTCCACACCTTCAACGCCGTCGTCGGCGATGGCATCCTGTCGGGTGGCCTGGATGAAATCATCCTGAACGGCCTGGGCGCTGGTAGCTACAACATCGGCTTGTCGATCACTGGCCAGAAGCTGACGTTCAATGCATTGACGTCGAATCTGAACAACCAGTTGGGCGAAGCCTTCTCGGCTGGCGGCCTGAAGTTCTTCGGCGTTGAATACAGCGGCGTTGGCCCGTTCAAGCTGCAACTGTTCGGTAACGCACTGGCTGGCGCGAACTACACCGGCACCTACACCGTGTCGGCCGTGCCAGAACCAGCAACCTACGGCATGCTGCTGGGTGGCCTGGGCCTGTTGGGCTTCATGGCTCGCCGCCGCGCCGCAAAAAAAGCAGCCTGATATTGCTGCTTGATGATGTCGCCAAACCCGCCCAGGCGGGTTTTTTTTCGTCCCGACAAGCCGCGCAGGGCGTTGTTGCCTGCGTCTCGCCGTACTAGCGTACTGTCTTCGACTTGGCGCCTGGCCCTGCGCAGCTTGTCGAAAGGCTCAGGGTCTTGTTTGCGGTATCCCGTGGTAGCCGGCCACTGCCCCCGGCCTGGCGCCTGGCCCTGCGCAGCTTGTCGGCAGGCTCAGGGTCTTGTTTGCGGTATCTCATGGTAGCCGGCCGCTGCCGCCGGCCTGGCGCCTGGCCCTGCGCAGCTTGCCGGCAGGCTCAGGGCCTTGTTTGCGGTATCTCGTGGTAGCCGGCCGCTGCCACCGACCTGGCGCCTGGCCCTGCGCAGCTTGCCGGCAGACTCATGGCCTTGTTTGCGGTATCTCGTGGTAGCCGGCCGCTGCCGCCGACCTGGCGCCTGGCCCTGCGCAGCTGGTCAGGCGCTGCGCTTGAAGTCGCGGAAGCGGAAGCCGACTGCAAATAGCGTGGCAAAGTAGGTTATGCCGCACGCGGCCACCACCAGGGCCAGGGCGCCGGCCCGCAGCAGCGGATGGGCTTGCATGGCGATCCAGTCGATGCGCATGGCGCCGGCATACGCCACGCCGCCCATGACCAGCAGGGCCGGCAGCAGGCGCAGGAAGAACTTGGCCCAGCCCGGCTTTGGCTGGTAGATGCCGCGCTTGCGCAAGCCCCAGTACAGGAAGCTGGCGTTCAGGCAGGCGCCCAGGCCGATCGACAGGGCCAGGCCGGCCACGGCGATGTAGGGCACGAACAGCAAGTTCATCAGCTGGGTGGCAATCAGTACGCCGATGGCGATTTTCACGGGGGTGCGGATGTCCTGGCGCGCATAGAAGGCGGGCGCCAGGGTTTTCACCAGGATGATGCCGATCAGGCCCAGGCTGTACGCCACCAGCGGCTGCGTCGACATGCTGACGGATTCGGCCGTGAACTTGCCGTAATGGAAGAGGGTGGCGATCAGCGGCGTGGCCAGGGTTGCCATGCCGACGGCGGCGGGCAGGGCCAGCAGGAAGGTCAGGCGCAGGCCCCAGTCCAGCAAGGCCGAATATTCCGTCTTGTCGCCATCCACGTTCGCCTTCGACAGGCTGGGCAGCAAGATGGTGCCCAGGGCCACGCCCAGCATGGCGGTGGGAAATTCCATCAGGCGGTCCGCATACGACAGCCAGGAAATGCTGCCTTCGGCCAGGCGCGAAGCGATGCTGGTGTTGATCATCAGGCTGATCTGCGCGGCCGAGACGGCAAACACGGCCGGTCCCATCTTCTTCAGCACGCGGCGCACGCCGCCGTCGGACAGGCCGATGGCGGGGTTGATCGACAGGCGCGGCAGCATGCCGATCTTCATCAGCGCGGGGATCTGGATGGCTACCTGCAGCAGGCCGCCGACGAACACGGCAATCGCCATGGCGTAGATCGGCTGCTTCAAGTAGGGCGCGAGGAATAGCGAGGCGGCGATGAACGACAGATTCAGCAGCACGGGCGTGAACGCGGGAATCTTGAATTCGCGCCAGGTATTCAAAATGCCGCCGGCCAGGGCCACGAACGACATACAAGTAATATAAGGGAACATCAACCGCGTCATCCACACGGCCGCGTCAAAGGCGCCCGGATCCTTGTTCAGACCGGTGGCGATCACATACACGAACCACGGTGCGCCCAGGATGCCGATGACCGACACCAGCAGGGTGGCCCAGACCAGGGTCGTGGCCACATGGTCGGCCAACTGCTTGCTGGCCTCCTGGCCATGCTGATTCTTGTATTCCGACAAGATCGGCACGAACGCTTGCGAGAACGCGCCTTCGGCGAACAAGCGCCGCAACAGGTTGGGAATGCGGAAGGCAACAATGAAGGCGTCCGTGTAGGCGCCGGCGCCAAAGGCGCGCGCGAACAGGCTTTCACGCAATAAACCGGTTACACGGGACAGCATGGTCATGCTGGAGATGGCGGCGAGGGTTTTAAGCAAGTTCATGGGGGCAGATTATAGCCGGGTGCGGTACCGGGAAACGGTTAAAATATGGTAACAATTGGCGCTGATTCGCCCGTGCCAGCCCCGTTTTTAGCTGTTTTGGGGACGATATCCGGTTTTTTGATTTGCCCCCGCTTGAAAATATCGCTATAATCGAAGGCTGTACAGAATTCTGTTACGCAGACACTAATGTTTGACAGGCACTGGTTTGGCACACATGGTTCGGCAGACGCACAGAACGCACCGGTTGGCAAACACTAATGTTTGCAAACGCACTTTGACCCTGTTTTAGGAAATTCCATGGCAAATACCGCACAAGCGCGCAAACGCGCTCGTCAAGCAGTTAAGCAAAACGCACACAATTCGTCCCAACGTTCGACCTTGCGCACGGCTATCAAAGCTGCTCGCAAAGCGATCCAGGGCGGCGACAAGGCAGCTGCTGCTGCAATCTTCCAAGCATCCGTGTCGACCATCGACCGTATCGCTGACAAGAAGATCATCCACAAAAACAAGGCAGCTCGCCATAAGAGCCGTCTGGCAGCTGCTTTGAAAGCACTGTCCGCTTAATATTCGCCAGCGGGCAAGCCACCACGGTGGACTTGCCTGTGCCGGTACGCTGGCACTGGTTGAAAAGCAAAAACCCGCAGATTCGTTCTGGCGGGTTTTTTCGCGTTCTTGAATATGTTTGTGCTGACATTTTATGTTCGCGCGCGTGGCCGGCCGCCGGCCGTGCCCTCAGCGCGGCGCCGGCAAGTTGCCGATACTCATGCCCGGTTTGATGTTGCGCTGCGTGAACCAGCCCAGGTGCATTTCCAGCGCATAGCGCACGGGAATGGTTTTGCTTGAACAATGGCTGTCGAGCGTGTGCGGCCGCATGTCCTCGATATTGACGATCTTGCCGCCGGCATCGATAAACGCCACGGACAGCGGTAGCGGCGTATTCTTCATCCACATGCATTGCGTGGCGGGTGCGCCGAACACAAACAGCATGCCCGCGTTCGCCGGCATCTTTTCGCGGTTCATCAAACCCTGTTCACGCTGCGCTTCCGTGGCGGCCACTTCCGCCTGGATCAGATGCATGCCCGCCGACAATTGCAGGCTTCTGCCTGGCTGCGCCTGGGCTGGCGCATGGCTGATGGCGGCGCCAGCGAGCAGGACGAATGACAAGCGCAGACTGCTAAGGGGATTTTTCATGGGCGCGGCAGTGGCTATCGAAGCGGCGATTAAGCCATGCAGGTGCGCGCCAGGTCAAGCATGCCGCCGTGCCGCAGGGGAAGCGTGGGGCCGCAGCAACAGCGATGTCGCGGCGGCCCCAGGGAAGCACGTGCTTACTGCGCCGGCTTGGCTTGCTCGGCCGCCGGCTTCGCCTTGCGCGCTTGGGGAATCAGGCGCTGCGGTGCATCGGTGGCGGCCGAGGCCTTGGTCGATGCGCCCGAACGCGCGGCGTCCGTCGCGGCGGACGCTGCGCTCGTCGCCGAGGCCGGTGGCGGCGCCGGCTTGCTGGCGTCGGTCGCTGCCGATGCGTGGCTGGCGGCCGATGCGGGCGGCGGCGTCGGCTTGCTGGCATCGGTAGCGGCCGAAGCGTGCACCTGGGCGCCGGACTGTGCGAATGCGGCGCCGGCCAGCAGGGTAGCGGCCACGGCGAGAATTGCTTTCGTCATCATCTTTCCTTTTCATTGTGTGAAGGTGGGATGATTTTAATGCATTATCTAAAAATAAATAGTGCTTATTGGCAAAAGTCAGCGGCGAACGCGTTTTTTCCCGTTTTTCTTGATCCGCTCACGCCTTGCCGATGCTGTCGGCCGGCACTTCGCACCATTCGCCGGGCATCAAGGGGTGGGTGGCCAGCGAAAACGGGCCGATGGCGCTGCGCACCAGGCGCAGGGTGGGCAGGCCGACGGCCGCCGTCATGCGCCGTACCTGGCGGTTTTTGCCCTCTTTCAAGGTGATGGCCAGCCAGGACGTGGGTTTGTCGGCGCGCGCGCGGATGGGCGGGTTGCGCGGCCACAGCCAGTCCGGCTCGGCGATGCGCACGGCCTTGCACGGCTTGGTGGTGAAGTCGCCCAGGTCCAGCGGCGCCTGCAGGCGCGCCAGGCTGGCCGCATCGGGCACGCCATCGACTTGCACCAGATAGGTTTTCGCTTCCTTGCGGTCGGGATGGCTGATGTCGTGCTGCAGGCGGCCGTCATCGGTGAGCAGCAGCAAGCCTTCGCTGTCGGCATCGAGCCGGCCGGCCGGATAAATGCCGGGAATGGTCAAATGGTCGGCCAGGGTGGCGCGGCCTTCCTGCGGTGAAAACTGGCACAGCACCTGGAATGGTTTATTGAAGAGGATAAGTGGCATGCGTCTGGATGGTCAGTGAAGCAAAGAATGATGGTGAAATGATGTCCGCTTGGGCGGCGCCGCAAAAGCGTGGCGCCCTGTAGGATACTGGTGCATAATGTGAAATGTGTGTCTTATATCTTATAGAAGACTCATTGCAAGCTTAGGCGGCGCGGCGCTCAGGTTTTTTGTCGCTGCGCCCGGCGTTGCGATGCGCATGGCCTGGGTCTTCTTTCCCTGCTAAAGTGCGTTGTTGCCGCCATGTTCGGACTTGTTTTTGTCAACTCTGCAAACGCAGAGCGCACCGCCGGCCCTGAAGCGCCTGCCTGCGGTGTGTCCCACTTCGGAGATCACGATGTATCAACATATCACTGTACCTGCTGACGGCCAAAAAATCACCGTCAACGCCGATTTTTCGCTGAATGTACCAGATAATCCCGTCATTCCCTTCATCGAAGGCGACGGCACGGGCATCGATATCAGTCCGGTCATGATCAAGGTGATCGATGCCGCCGTGGCCAAGGCCTACGGCGGCGCGCGCAAGATCAGCTGGATGGAAATCTACGCAGGCGAAAAATCGACGACAGTGTACGGTCCCGATGTGTGGCTGCCGGAAGAAACGCTGGACGTGCTGAAAGACTACGTCGTCTCCATCAAGGGGCCGCTGACCACGCCCGTCGGAGGCGGCATCCGTTCGCTGAACGTGGCCCTGCGCCAGCAGCTGGACCTGTACGTCTGTCTGCGCCCGGTGCGCTACTTCACTGGCGTGCCGTCGCCCGTGAAAGAGCCGGAAAAGACCGACATGGTGATTTTCCGCGAAAACTCGGAAGACATCTACGCGGGCATCGAATACCAGCAAGGCTCCGAAGGGGCGAAAAAGCTGATCGACTTCCTCGTCAAGGAAATGGGCGTGAGCAAGATCCGCTTCCCGGCCACGTCCGGCATCGGCATCAAGCCCGTGTCGATCGAAGGCACGGAGCGCCTGGTGCGCAAGGCCCTGCAGTATGCGATCGACAATGACAAGCCGTCCGTGACAATCGTGCACAAAGGCAACATCATGAAGTACACGGAAGGCGGTTTCCGCGACTGGGCGTATGCGCTGGCGCAAAAGGAATTCGGCGCCGAGCTGATCGATGGCGGCCCCTGGTGCAAGTTCAAGAATCCGAAGACGGGCCGCGACATCATCGTCAAGGATTCCATCGCTGACGCGTTCCTGCAACAGATTTTGCTGCGTCCGGCCGAATACAGCGTCATCGCCACTCTTAACTTGAACGGTGACTACATTTCCGACGCGCTGGCCGCGCAAGTGGGTGGCATCGGCATCGCGCCGGGCGCCAACCTGTCCGATTCCGTCGCCATGTTCGAAGCCACGCACGGCACGGCGCCCAAGTACGCGGGCAAGGATTACGTCAATCCCGGTTCCTTGATCCTGTCGGCGGAAATGATGCTGCGCCACATGGGCTGGCTGGAAGCGGCCGACCTGGTGATTTCCGCCATGCAGAAGTCGATCGCCTCGAAGCGCGTCACCTACGATTTTGCCCGCCTGATGGAAGGCGCCACGCAAGTGTCGTGCTCCGGCTTCGGCGAGGTGATGATCGAGCACATGTAATAAAGGAGCAGGGCGCGGCGCGCCCTGCGGACGAAAAAAAACCCCGCTTCGTGGAAACGGGGTTTTTCACATCTGAGGGCCGGCGATGCTTAGGCTGCTTGGATGTTGGAAGCTTGCTTGCCTTTAGGGCCTTGCGTGACTTCGAATTGAACTTTTTGACCTTCTTTGAGGGTCTTGAAACCGTTCATGTTGATTGCGGAGAAGTGAGCAAACAAATCTTCGCCGCCGTCATCTGGAGTGATGAAGCCAAAACCTTTGGAATCATTGAACCACTTAACTGTACCTGTTGCCATAAAAAGAACTTTCAAAATTAAAACAAATCACACGAGCCATAAAAGCAAGAAGCTTCTTGCCCCCTCCTCGACGTCTCACTTCTTATCAAGCTGTACATTACTGCAACAGTCGATACAGCATTGTTGGCGGAATAAATAATGAAGTCAAGCGCTTTTCCACCGATATTGCCAAATTCTTCACGACGACCAAAAAAGCAACTCTTGATTTTGGCCGCAAGGTCGCCATCTGCGCAGTATTAAGAAAACGCGTAAGATTGAAAACAATTGGAAAGGCGTAGATATTGCGCATGACAACCACTGTGAAAGCATTAGAATAAGCGTATGGCAACCAAGCACGACACAGAAACCCTGCTGGAGCGGCAAGTGCTGAAGCCGCCACCGCTCTACCAGGTGGCCTTGCTCAATGACGACTACACCCCGATGGAATTCGTGGTGGCCATCATTCAGGAGTATTTCAACAAGGACCGTGAAACGGCGACGCAAATCATGCTCAGTGTTCATCGCTACGGCAAAGGAGTGTGCGGCGTGTTCTCTAAAGATATAGCGTGTACCAAAGTGGAGTTCGTTTTAACGCATGCGCGCAAGGCGGGGCACCCCCTGCAGTGCGTGATGGAGGAAGTATGATTGCGCAGGAATTAGAAGTAAGTTTGCACATGGCGTTTGTCGAAGCTCGGCAGGCACGGCACGAATTCATTACGGTTGAGCATTTATTGCTGGCACTGCTGGACAATCCCTCCGCTGCCGAGGTATTGCGTGCCTGCGCGGTCAATATTGAAGACCTGCGCAAGACCCTCACCAATTTCATCGGCGATAACACGCCGACCGTGCCTGGCACGGGCGAAGTCGACACCCAGCCGACGCTTGGTTTCCAGCGCGTGATTCAGCGCGCCATCATGCATGTCCAGTCCGCCTCGAATGGCAAGAAGGAAGTCACCGGCGCCAATGTGCTGGTGGCCATCTTCGGCGAGAAAGATTCGCACGCTGTTTACTACCTGCACCAGCAGGGCGTGACGCGCCTGGACGTGGTCAATTTCATTTCGCACGGCGTGCGCAAGGATCAATCGACGGAAAGCGCGAAAGCCTCCGAAGGCGTGGAAGAAGCGCCGGTCGACGGCCAGCCGAAGGAAAGTCCGCTCGACCAGTTCACGCAAAACCTGAACAAGGCCGCCGCCGAAGGCAAGATCGACCCGCTGATCGGCCGCGAGGACGAAGTCGACCGCGTGATCCAGATCCTGTGCCGCCGCCGCAAGAACAATCCGCTGCTCGTCGGCGAGGCGGGCGTGGGCAAGACGGCCATCGCCGAAGGCCTGGCCTACCGCATCACGCAAAGCGATGTGCCGGAAATCCTGCAGAATGCCGTCGTGTATTCGCTGGACATGGGCGCCTTGCTGGCCGGTACCAAATACCGCGGCGACTTCGAGCAACGCCTGAAAGCGGTGCTGAAGCAACTGAAGGACAATCCGAACGGCATCCTGTTCATTGACGAGATCCACACCATCATCGGTGCGGGCTCGGCCTCGGGCGGCACCTTGGATGCGTCCAACCTGCTGAAGCCGGCGCTGGCGAACGGCCAGCTGAAGTGCATCGGCGCGACCACCTACACGGAATTCCGTGGCGTGTTCGAAAAAGACCATGCGCTGTCGCGCCGTTTCCAGAAAGTCGATGTCAACGAGCCGACCGTCGAGCAGACCGTGCAGATCCTGCGCGGCTTGAAATCGCGCTTCGAAGAGCACCATGGCGTGAAATACTCGGCTTCGGCCCTGTCGACGGCGGCCGAACTGGCGGCGCGCTTCATCAACGACCGCCACTTGCCCGACAAGGCGATCGACGTCATCGATGAAGCGGGCGCGGCGCAGCGCATCCTGCCGAAGTCGAAGCAAAAGAAAACCATCGGCAAGGCCGAGATCGAGGACATCATCGCCAAGATCGCGCGCATTCCGCCGCAAACGGTCAATCAGGACGACCGCAGCAAGCTGCAAACCATCGACCGCGACTTGCGCAACGTGGTGTTCGGGCAAGATCCTGCCATCGACGCGCTGGCTTCGGCCATCAAGATGGCACGTGCCGGCCTGGGCAAGACGGACAAGCCGATCGGCTCCTTCCTCTTCTCCGGTCCGACCGGCGTGGGCAAGACCGAAGTGGCGAAACAGCTGGCCTTCATCCTCGGTATCGAACTGATCCGTTTCGACATGTCGGAATACATGGAACGCCACGCCGTCAGCCGCCTGATCGGCGCGCCGCCGGGCTATGTCGGTTTCGACCAGGGTGGTTTGCTGACGGAAGCGATCACCAAGAAGCCGCACGCGGTCCTGCTGCTCGATGAGATTGAAAAAGCCCATCCGGACATTTTCAATATCCTGCTGCAAGTGATGGATCATGGCACCTTGACGGACAACAATGGCCGCAAAGCCGATTTCCGCAACGTCATCATCATCATGACGACGAATGCGGGCGCGGAAAGCTTGCAAAAGACGTCGATCGGCTTCACCAACTCGAAGCAGGCCGGCGACGAGATGGCCGACATCAAGCGCATGTTCACGCCGGAGTTCCGCAACCGTATCGATGCGACCATCAGCTTCCGCGCGCTGGACCAGGAAATCATCCTGCGCGTGGTCGACAAGTTCCTGATGCAGCTGGAAGAGCAGTTGCACGAGAAAAAGGTCGAAGCGGTCTTCACGGAAAAGCTGCGCACCTTCCTCGGCAAGAAAGGCTTCGATCCGCTGATGGGCGCGCGTCCGATGGCACGTTTGATCCAGGACATGATCCGCAAGGCGCTGGCCGACGAACTGCTGTTCGGCCGCCTGGTCTCCGGCGGCAAGGTCACCGTCGACCTGGACGACAAGGAGCAAGTGTTGCTGGAGTTCCCGGAACCGCCAGACGCGGCGCCGACGGCCGCACCGGAAACGGTGGAAGTGGAGTAATCGCGCCGGCCGCCACGCCTCAAGCAGAAAACCCGCCCACGCAAGTGGCGCGGGTTTTTTTACGTCCAGGACGGGCGCCATGGAAACTGTTGTGGAAATCGTCTTGTTTAAAAATAGGTATTGCTTTTGCATAAGCTATGCAAGAATCAGGTTCGCGATGTCGGCCACGCTCCACATCGTTCCGTTTCCATGACCGCTTATAGATTGCTCACATGAAAATTTCCCGTACTCTTGCCCTCCTGTTGTGTTCCGCCGGCCTGCTGGGCAGCGCCGCCGCAGTCGCCGCCACCGCCACTGCCGCCTCCGCCGCCAGCAGCTATTTCCGCTACCCCGCCGTGCGCGGCGATACCGTGGTGTTTACCGCCGAAGGCGACCTGTGGAAAAGCAGCGTGCGCGGCGGCGCCGCGCAGCGCCTGACCACGCATCCCGGCTATGAAACGAACGCGGCAATTTCGCGCGATGGCCAGTGGCTGGCCTTTTCCGCTTCGTATGAGGGGGCGCAGGAAGCGTATGTGATGCCGCTGGCGGGCGGCTTGCCGCGCCGCATTTCGTTTGACAATGGCGGCGTGCAGGTGCTGGGCTGGACGGCGCAGGGCGAGGTGCTGGTCAGCACGCAGAACACGGACGGTCCCGCTTCGCGCCGCATCGTCGCCGCCATCGATCCGGTCAAGCTGGCGCGGCGCGTGTTTCCCGTCGCCGACGCGAATGACGCCGTGCTCGACGATGCAGGCACCACCCTGTATTTCACGCGTTTCGGCCTGGCCGTGACGAATGACAATGTGCGCAACTACCGGGGCGGCGCGCATGCCACCCTGTGGCGCTACGACCTGGGCGGCAAGGCTGAAGCCCTGCCCATGCACAAGGATGCCGCCGTCTTGGCCGGCAACAACAAGCGCCCCATGTGGTGGCAGGGCCGCGTGTATTACATCAGCGATGAAGGCGGCAGCGACAATCTGTGGAGCATGCTGCCTGACGGTTCCGACCGCCGCGCCCTGACCGCCCACACGCAGTGGGACGTGCGCAATGCGCAGCTGGGCGACGGCAAGATCGTGTATCAACTGGGCGCGGATTTGCATGTGCTCGACCTGGCCGCGCCAGGCGTCAGCCAGTCGCAGGCGCTGGCCATCAGCCTCGTGTCGGACTTCGACCAGCAGCGCGCGCGCCAGATCCGCTCGCCGCTTGACACCCTCTCCAACGTGCAGCTGTCGGGCAAGGATGAGCGCATCATCCTGACGGCGCGGGGGCGTGTCAGCATCGCCGGCACGGGCAGCCAGCGCCGCGTCGATATCGCCATTCCCGAAGGGGCGCGGGCGCGCGACGCCGTCTTTTCCAGCGACGAGAAATCCGTCTTCGCCATCGTCGACACGAGCGGTGAAAATGAGATCTGGAAATATGCCGCCGATGGCTCGGGCAAGGGCGAGCAGCTGACGACGC
Organism: Janthinobacterium amylolyticum; assembly: GCF_051380655.1. Lineage (NCBI taxonomy): Bacteria > Pseudomonadati > Pseudomonadota > Betaproteobacteria > Burkholderiales > Oxalobacteraceae > Janthinobacterium > Janthinobacterium amylolyticum. The sequence goes on along the minus strand of NZ_JBNYXL010000003.1, from coordinate 35,831 downwards.
AGGGCAATAACCACCGCTGGAAACTGTACCCGTCGCCGGACGGGCGCTGGCTGGCGCACACGGACAAGAAGGGCCGTTTCTGGCTGCTGGACCTGGCGACCAAGGGCAATCAACTGATCGACGACGCGGGCAAGGCGGGCGTCGACAAGCACGATGAAGTGCAATGGTCGCCCGACAGCCGCAACCTGGCCATCGTGCGCGTGGCCAGCAACGAGCAGCGTGAACAGATCGGCTTGTACAACCTCGCATCGAAACAGCTGCAGTTCGTCACCAGCGACCGCTATACCTCCGGTTCACCCGTGTTTTCGCCGGACGGCAAGTGGCTGTATTTCATGTCGGCGCGCAATTTCCAGCTGGCCAATGGTTCACCGTGGGGCGACCGCAACATGGGACCCGTGTTCGACAAGCGCATCGGCGTGTATGCGCTGGCACTGCAGCCGGGCAACCGTTTTCCGTTCCAGCCCGACGATGAGCTGAGTCGTCCTGGCGTCAAGCCGCCCGAAACGGACGATGAAAAGGCCGCCGAACTGGCGGCGGAAAAGGCCCTGGAAAAGGCGGGCGGCAAGGGCGCCGTCAAGAAAGCGCCGGCCAGCCTGCCGGACATCGTCCTCAAGGGCCTGGCCGAGCGCCTGTATGAAGTGCCGCTGGCGCCGGGCAACTACAACGCGCTGGCCGTCGATGGCAAGCGCCTGTACTTCCTGGAACGGGAAGGCGCCGAGCGCAAGTCCAGCCTGAAGACCTTGGCGATCGGCAATGCCGGCTCGAAACCGGAACTGCTGGTGGCCAATGTGCGCGAATTCGACCTGGCGACGGACAAGAAACACCTGTACTACCGGACCGCAACCGGCGCGGCCGAGACCGGCCCTGGCGAGATGCTGGTGATCGAGGCGGGCGCCAAGCTGCCGTCCGACCTGTCGAAGGCCAAGGTGAAGGTCGACGACTGGAGCTTCGTGTCGAATCCGCGATTGGAATGGAAGCAGATGTTCAACGATGCGTGGCGCTTGCACCGCGACTTCCTGTACGACGCGAAGATGCGCGGCGTGGACTGGAAGGCGGCGCGCGACAAGTATGCGCCGCTGGTCGAGCGGGTCACGGACCGCGCCGAGCTCAATGATGTACTGGGCATGATGGTGGCCGAAGTGGGCGCCCTGCATTCGCAGATCCGTCCCGGCGAATTGCGCCGCACGGAGCAGGAAGGCGCGCCGGCGGGCCTGGGTGCCGTGCTGGCACGTACCGGCGATGGCTACAAGGTCGAGCATATCTACCGCAGCGAAGCGGAACTGCCATCGGCGCGCGCACCGCTGTCGCATCCCGACGTGGACGTGAAGGAAGGCGATGTGATCACGGCCGTCAATGGCAAGGATGTGCTGCAGGCGCGCGACATCAGCGATTTGCTGCTGAACCAGGCGGACAAGCAGGTGCTGCTGCAGGTCAGGCGCGGTACGGGCACTGGCGCGCAGCGCGCCGTCATCGTCAAGCCCGTCAACATGGTAAAACAGACGGCGCTGCGCTATGGCGACTGGGAACTGAGCCGCGCCGAGCAGGTGGCGGCCGCCTCGCAAGGGCGCATCGGCTACCTGCATTTGCGCGCCATGGGGCCGGCCGACATTGCCTCGTTCGCGCGCGACTTCTACGCCAACATCAACCGCGAAGGCCTGATCATCGACGTGCGGCGCAATAACGGCGGCAATATCGACAGCTGGATCATCGAGAAACTGCTGCGCAAGGCCTGGGCCTACTGGGCGCCGCCGGGCGTGCAGCCGTCGTCGAACATGCAGAACACCTTCCGTGGCCACCTGGTGGTGCTGGTCGACGAGCTGACGTATTCGGATGGCGAGACCTTCGCCGCCGGCATCAAGGCATTGAAACTGGCACCGCTGGTGGGCAAGCGCACGGCCGGCGCCGGCGTCTGGCTCAGCGACAATACGCGCCTGTCGGACAACGGCATGGCGCGCGTGGCGGAAAACGGCCAGTTCGGCATCGATGGCCAGTGGCTGATCGAAGGCGTGGGCGTGGTGCCGGACGTGGAGGTGGAGAACCCGCCGCACGCCACCTTCAACGGCGCCGACCGTCAACTGGAAGTGGCGCTGGACATGCTGGCGAAAAAACTCAAGGAGCAGCCGCGTCCCGCCTTCCAGCCACAGGCGATACCGGCGCTGAAGTGATGCGCAGGGCGCACGCGGCTACAGGCCGGCGACGGCCTTGAACTGCTGCGTGCGGCGGCGTGACACTTCCACCACGCCGCCGTCCAGCAGGCGCAGGTCGAGGCCATCGGCCGCATTCGGCGCCACGTGCTCCACCTGCGCCAGGTTGACGATCTGGCGCCGGTTGGCGCGGAAAAACTGCGCGGGATCGAGGCGCTCTTCCAATTGGTTCAATGAGCGCAGCATCAGCGGCCGCTGCGCCGCGAAATGCACGCGCGTGTAGTTGCCTTCCGATTCCAGCAGGCGGATGTCGTCAAACGCGACAAACCAGCAGCGCTCCCCATCCTTGATGAAGACCTTGGGCGGTGCCGGCGACGGCGCCGCCCGCACCCGCGCGCCGGCTCGCGCCAGCGCCGTCGCCAGGCGCGCCGCCCGCACGGGTTTTTGCAGGTAGTCGAGGGCGCTCACTTCGAACGCCTGCAGCGCGTACTGGTCGAAGGCCGTGCAAAAGATCACGTCGGGCGCATCGTCCAGGGCCGCCAGCAAATCGAAGCCGGAGGCACCCGGCATCTGCACGTCGAGCAGCAGCAGGTCGGGCCGCAGCCGGCCGATCTGCGACATCGCTTCCGCCGCGCTGGCCGCTTCGCCGACGATTTCCACCTGCGGATGCGCGGCCAGCAGGCGCCGCAGCTCGGCGCGCGCCAGGCGCTCGTCGTCCACCAGCAGCACGGTGAGGGGGCACGCGCTCATGGCAGCTCCGGAAACCGCATCGTGGCATGCACCCAGCCAGCCTGTTCGCGCAGTTCCAGGTTGGCGCTGTCGCCGCCCAGCAGCCGCAAACGCTGGCGCGCGTTGCGCAGGCCGATGCAGGTCGAGCCGGCAGCGCTGCGCAAGGCACCCGTATTGGCGACATCGATGTGCAGCATGGCCGCGCCGCCATCTTGCACCTGCTGCTCCCGTTGCACGGTGATGCGGATATCGCTGCCGTCGGCATGTGCTTCGGCGCCATACTTGACGGCGTTTTCCACCAGCGTCTGCAAGGCCATGGGCGGCACGCGCAGCTGGTCCAGGCCGGGGGCGATAGCGTAGGTGACGCGCAGGCGCTCCTCGAAGCGGCTCTGTTCGATGGACAGGTAGGCGCGCACGGCATCGAGTTCGGCCGCCAGCGGCACCGTCGCGTGCGTGCCCGCCTGCAGCGCGTGGCGCATCAGTTCCGCCAGCTGGTCGATCATGTGCGCGGCCGCTTCGCGGTCTTCGTAGATCAGCGCGCGCACGCTATTGAGGCTGTTGAAGAAAAAATGCGGATTGACCTGCGCCTGCAAGGCGCGCAGCTGGGCATCCTTGGCGAGCACTTCCAGGCGCAGCGCTTCCGCTTCGAAGCGGTTGGCGCGGCGCAGCGACTGCACCATCGCGTACAGCACGGTCCAGACGAGGAAGATGCCGGTCCACGAAGCCAGCGCCGAGGGCAGCCAGTCGACGCCGCGCATGCTGCCAAAGGGCCGCAGCACAAAATAGCCGAGCGCCACGAGGGCCGATTGCAGCGCGCCCAGTGCCAGCACGCCAGGGATGATGCGCTTCCAGTCGGCCTGCCGGCCCACCCAGCCGTGGCGGCGCAGCCAGCGCCGCCACGCGATGGACAGTGCCAGGCCGCTGGCGGCGCCCCAGAAACTGGTGCCGGCGATGGCCCAGCTCATGCCGTTGAAGCTGAGGCTTTGCAAGGTCAGCAGGCCGATCGCGCTCCAGCCGGCCAGCTGGAAGGTCCAGTACCAGTGGATTCTTGCCAGCAGGGGCGGACGTTCGGGCGGCATGGACATGGCCTAGCGCAGGAACTGTTCGATGCGCCCGAACATCCAGTCGGGCTGGTCGTACATGATGAAGTGGCGCGCCGTGTCGGCCATTTCCACGCGCGCGCCCGGCAGTTGCGCATACTGGCTGCGGAAGGTCTGTTCGATGGCCGCGCGCGGCGCGAAATCCTTGTAGGCGATCCAGGTGCCCAGTACCAGGGTGGGCGAGGCGATGCGCGCCACGTCCTGGCGCAGGTCGCTGGCCATCAGGGTGCCCATGGCATTGATCACGGTATCCTTGTCGGAGCGCTGGCCCCAGCCGATGATGCGCTCCACGTCGGCTGGCGCGGTGGCCATGCCGGCCACGCTGCGGCGCTGGCTGGCGCTGGCCGTCGCCGCGTCCTGCGCCCGCATGGCCGTTTGCATCTGCTGCGACATGGCTTGCAGCTGTTCTTTGGTGATGCTCGGCAGCTGCGTCGCGCCCAGCGCCGGCAGCGCGTCGACGATCACCAGCTTGCCCGTATGTTCAGGATGGTCGATGGCCATTTTCAGGGCCAGGAAGCCGCCCAGGCTATGCCCGATGATGGCCGGCTGGCGCAGTTTTTGCGCCGCGATGTAGCCGGCCAACTGTGCTTCGGCTTGCGCCAGCATGTCGCCATCGACGGGGGCCACGCCGGCAAAGCCGGCGAGCGTCAGCACATGGCACTGGCGGCCGGCCTGCGGCCCGCACAGGCGCGCCACCGTCGATTGCCAGACTGCGCCCGACGATGCCAGGCCGGGGATCAGGATGACGGGGCTGCCCTGGCCCGTCACCTCGACCGTGAATGCCGTCGGCGCGGCGGCCTGGCTGGCGCCTGCCAGCAGCAGGGCGGTAAATAGGCTGAATGTGTGCAATGTGCGTTTCATGGGTGTTTCCTCCTTGACCACCATGCTAGCGGCGGCGCCGGCACGCCGCCAGCGCCACGGGATGAACGGCGGCAGGAAAGGATGAGCGGCTCAGAAAAACTCCGCGTGGTCCGGGCACAGCTCGGGCAGGTAAGTCAGGTACTGCACCATGCGCGGCGCCGGGCCATGGTTGGGCGTGGCGCAGTGGGGCAGGGCCTGGTGCCAGATGATGAAGTCGCCCGCCTGGCCTTCGACGGGCACGGCCTGCAGCTGCGCGGTGGCCCATGCGCGCGGCGGCTGGTCCTGCGGCACGCCCCGCAGCCAGTCGGCCATGCGGTGCTGGAAGCCTGGCACGCAGTGGAAGGCGCCGTGCCGCGCCGGGCAGTCGCTCAGGTACAGCATGCCCTGCAGCTTGAACGGGATCGGCTGTTTCAGGCTGACGTCCCAGTGCAGGGCGCTGCCGGCGAAACCGTGCTGCGGCGTTTGCGGCGGATTGAAGCTGACCTTGTCGATGCTGGGATAGATGCGCGTGCCGTGGCCATACAGCTGCTGGTAGGCGTGGCGGATGGTCGCGCAGTGGCGGTTTTCCTCGAGCGCCGGATGGTCGGAAAACTGCAGCATCAAGCCCCGCTTGCCCGGGTGCGGCTGGTACCACGAGGCCGGCGCGTCGGCGCTGGCGCCCAGGTAGTCCCAGATGGCTTGCCGGGCCGCCGCGCATTGCGCGCGCGGCACCACGCCGCGCAGCACCAGGTAGCCATTGTCGTCCCAGAAGCACAGGTCGGCCTCGCTCAGCACATCCTCGTGCGGGGTGGCGGCATGCGGCGGGCGGGGGCGCGTGCGCGCGGCGATCCAGGCGATAAAAGCGTCCAGTGTCGGCCGCTGCTGGTACAGGAAATGCAGCGCGTCTTCCATCGAGATGCCGCGCGCGTACAGCGCCTGGATATCGCGGTTGTCGCGCGACAGGCCGCTGGCCGCCGTGCCGGCTTGCGTGCAGCGCTGCCACAGCTGGTGCAAATGAAACGTATCGTCCATGATGTTCATCGCAAGGGTGGAAAAAGTCAGCCGCTGCGCAGGCGGCGCCACAAGGTCGTGCGGCTGATGCCCAGGTAGCTGGCGGCCGCATCGCGGCGCCCGCCGAAGCGCGCCAGCACGGCGCTGGCGCTTTCTGCCTCGCGCGGCAGGGGAAGGACGGCGGCCGGCGGCGGCAAGGCCGTGGTCGTGGCCGGGATGGCGCCCTGCGCCAGCTCCGGCGCCACGCCCAGCACGAAGGCGGGAGTCAGCGCCTGCAGCGGTTCGGCCGCCAGGAACAGCGCCAGGCGCTCGGCCAGGTTGCGCAGTTCGCGCACGTTGCCGGGCCAGCCGTGGCGGCGCAGCAGCCCTGCGCAAGCCTGGACTTCCGCATGCAGGTTCGGGTGCGGCCGTGCGCCCAGGGCGGCCAGCGCGTTTTTCAGCGACCATTCGGCCAGGGCCGGAATGTCGGCGGCCCGTTCGCGCAGCGGCGGCAAGTGCAGGCGCAGCACGGCCAGGCGGTAGAACAGGTCGGCGCGGAAGCGCCCTTCGCGGATGCGCTGTTCCAGGTCGCAGTGGGTGGCGCTGATGATGCGCACATTGATGGCGATGGGCCGTGTGCCGCCCACGCGCACCACTTCGCGCTCTTCCAGCACGCGCAGCAGCCGCGTTTGCAGGGCCAGCGGCATTTCGCCGATTTCATCGAGGAACAGGGTGCCATGGTTGGCCGCCTCGAACAGGCCCGCATGGCCGCCCCGGCGCGCGCCCGTGAAGGCGCCATCTTCGTGGCCGAACAATTCCGACTCCAGCAGGGATTCGGCGATGGCGCCGCAATTGATGGCCAGGAAGGGGCGGTTGGCGCCCAGGCTGCGCGGGCTTTCACGGTGGATCGCCTGCGCCGCCAGTTCCTTGCCGCTGCCCGTTTCGCCCTGAATCAGCACGGTCGCCGGCGAGCGGGCAAACAGCACCACCGACTGGCGCACGGCCTCCATCGCCTCGGACTCGCCGCGCAGGTCGTGCAAGCCGTGCTTGGCCCGCAGGGTGTCGGCCACCGCCGTGCGGCGCCCGCGGTTCGATTCGAGCTGGGTCAGGCGCGCCAGTTCCAGCGCGTCGTCGAAGGCGCGCCGGATGGCTGTGGCGGAATACACGAAGACGGCGTCCAGGCCCGCTTCTTCCGCCAGGTCGGTGACCAGCCCGGCGCCGACGACGGCCTTGACGCCGGCCGCCTTGAGTTCATTGATCTGCGCGCGCGCGTCTTCTTCCGTGGCGTAGGTGCGCTGCGCGATCTGGAAGCCGAAGGTGGCGGCAAATTCCGCCAGTTCCGGCATCGGGTCCTGGTAGGTGACGACGCCGATGTGCGGCGAGATGCGCCGCGCGCGCGCCAGCGCCTGCATCACGTCGTAGCCGCTGGCCCTGGCGATGATGACGGGGACCGACAGGCGGCCCTTCAGGTAGGCGCCGTTCGAGCCGGCCGCGATGACGGCGTCGCAGCGTTCGGTGGCCATGCGTTCGCGGATGTGGCGCACGGCGTCGTCGAAACCCAGGTTGATCGGCTCGATCGTCGCCAGGTCGTCGTATTCGAGCGTGATGTCGCGGAACAGGTCGAACAGGCGCGAGACGGAAACGGTCCAGATGACGGGTTTGTCGCGGTGGTCGAGCGGAGGATGGGAAGGGCGGCGCATGCTTTTATTCTAAACGATTTGTTTCATTTTCCTGCCATGCAACAGCATTGCAACACGGGTGTTGCACCCGCTCTGTGGCGTTTGCGATATTGCCAGCAAGGAATATGAAAAAACCCCGGGAAACTGGTTTATGATCTAGCAGCACCACGATGCTTGGCGGAATATATTACCTAGTTGCATGTTTGTTCAGTCCTTAACCGTCCCATGGGTGTCCATGAAGCGCGTCCCGACCAGTCCCGAATTTATTGCAGATGCGTTGAACCTCATCGCCTTGCCAGCGTGCGCCTGCGATGCCTGCGGCATGGTGGTGGCGGCGAATGGCGCGCTGGTGGACTTGCTGGGCGTCGATGTGTCGGGGCGGCTGCTGGCCGACTGTTTCAGCGACGCCTACCGCGCATCGAGCACCAGCATGCTGCGCGGCGCGCTGGGCCCGGCCGGCCGCGCGCGCCAGTGGGATAGCAGCCTGCAGGGCAGCGACGGCGCCATCGGCGTGCAGGTCTGGGCCAAGCCGCTGCAGGTGGAGGCCGGCTTGCCGGGCGCCACCCTGGTGTTTGCCGATATCCGCGTGCAGCAGCGCGACCAGCAAGCGATGCGCAAGACCTTGCTGGAGCAGCAGGCCATCCTGGAAAACGCGGCTGTCGGTATCGTCTTTTCCAAGGGCGGCTTCATCGAGGAGTGCAATATCCGCGCCGCCGAAATGCTCGGCTATGCGCGCCACCAGCTGACGGGCATGCCCGGCGCGGTGCTGTACCGCTCGGCCGAGCACTGCCGTTTGCTGGGGCTGGAAGCGGCGCCGCTGCTGTCGAAGGGCAAGCCCTACCGCACGGAGCTGGAACTGCGGCGCCAGGATGGCAGCCTGTTCTGGAGCCGCCTGCACGGGCGCGCCGTCGATCCGCTCAACACGCATGACGGCACGGTGTGGATCATCGAGGATATCAGCGACCACCGGCGCGACGAAGACCAGCTGCGCCGCGCCATGCTGGAAATTCAGGCCGTGATGGACAACGCGCCGCTGGCCATCGGCTTCCAGCGCGACACGGGCGTGCTGCGCTACAACCGGCGCTTTGCCGAATGCTTCGGCTTTGACGGCGACAGCGGCGTGGGCCTGTCCGTGGCCGACCTGTATCCGTCGCGCGCCGCCTATGAAAACGTGGTGCGGCAGGCGGCGCCCCTGCTGCGGCGCGGCCTGCCGTTCCAGGGCGAAATGGAGATGCGCCGGCGCGACGGTTCGACCTTCTGGGCGCTCGCGTATGGCTATGTGATCAATCCGGAACATCAGGCCGAGCGCGCGCTGCGCGATACGATCTGGCTGTTCGATGACCGCAGCGCGCAAAAGGCGGCCGAGGAGGCGACGCGCCAGCTGATGCTGGAGCAGCAGGCGATCCTCGACAACGCCTCCGTCGGCATCCTGTTTTCCCGTTCGCGCCTGGTCCTGCGCTGCAATCCCCGCTTCGCCGAGATGTTCGGCTATGCGCAGGAAGAGATGACGGGCCTGCCCGCCGCCGCGCTGTTTCCCTCGCCCGCAGCGTACGAGGAATTCGGCGTGCAGGCGACGCCGCTGCTGGGCCAGGGCCTGCCCTATGAGCAGGATGAATCGCTGTTCCGCCGGCGCGACGGCAGTCTGTTCTGGTGCCGCATCCGCGCCAAGGCCGTCGACCAGGCGCATAGCGAGCAGGGCGCCATCTGGATACTTGAAGACGTCACGGCCAGCCGCCAGACGCAGATGGAGGTGGCGGCCATCATGACGAATGCCTCGGTGAGCATCCTGTTTACCAAGAACCGCCAGATCACGCGCTACAACCTGGGCTTTGCCGCCATGTTCGGCTACCGCGGCGACGAGGCGCTGGGCCTGCTCGGACGCGCGCTGTATGTATCGCAGCAGTCCTATGATTTGCTGGGCGCGGCGGCATTCCCCTTCCTGTCTGTCGGCAAGCCGTTCCAGACGGAAGTGGAGATGATGCGCCGCGACGGCAGCACCCTGTGGGCGCAGCTGATCGCCTATGTCGTCAACCCCGACGATCCGGCCGCCGGCACCATCTGGATCATCGAGGACCGCACGGAAGCCAAGCGCGCCGAAGAATCCCTGCGCAATGCGCTGCTGGAAAACCAGGCCATCCTCGACAGCGCCGTGCTGGGCATCTCGGTGGTGGAGGGCGGCTTCAATTTGCGCAGCAACAGCAAGATGGAAGAGCTGTTCGGTTACGGGCCGGGCGAGATCAATGGCCTGTCCGTGCAGGCGCTCTACCCGGACGTGGCGGCATGGAAGGCGGCGCGCGGCGAGACGGCGCGCGATTTCCAGGCGGGCAGGGTGCACATGTCGGAATACCAGCTGGTGCGCAAGGATGGCAGCCGTTTCTGGGCACGCCTGTCCGGGCGGCCGTTTGACCTGGCGCACGCGCATGGCCGCTCCGTGTGGCTGGTCGACGATGTGACGGCGCGCCGCGAGGCGGCCGAGGCGGTGCGCCGCGCGCGCGACGAACTGGAGCTGCGCGTGCATGAACGCACGGCCGAACTGGCGGGCGCCAATTTGCTGCTGCAAGGCGAAATCGTCGAACGGCGCCAGGCCGAGGCCAGAGTGCACCACATGGCCTACCACGACAACCTGACGGGCTTGCCGAACCGCGCGCTGCTGTCGGACCGCCTGGAGCGGGCCATGCTGGCATCGCAGCGTTCCGGGCGCAAGCTGGCCGTGATGTTCATCGACCTGGACCGCTTTAAAACCATCAACGATTCGCTTGGCCACATGACGGGCGACCTGCTGCTCAAGGACGTGGCGGCGCGGCTGTGCCGCGCGGTGCGCGCCAGCGACACGGTGGCACGCCTGGGCGGCGATGAATTCGTCGTGCTGGTGCCAGGCATCCGCGGCGCCGACGAGGCGGCGCGCGTGGCCGAGAAAGTCATCGAGGCGCTGACGCCGGCCTTTCCGCTCGACGGCCACGTGCTGCATGTGACGCCGTCGATCGGCATCTGCCTGTATCCGGACGATGGCGGTGACGTCGACGCCCTGATGCGCCATGCCGACGCGGCCATGTACCACGCCAAGGGCAATGGCCGGAATAACTACCAGTTCTTCACGCAGACGATGAACCAGGCGGCGGCCCTGCATTTTGACCTGGAAAGCAGTTTGCGCACGGCGCTGGCGCTGGACCAGTTCGAGCTGTTTTACCAGCCTGTCATCGATATCGCCACGCGGCGCCTGCATGGCATGGAAGTGCTGCTGCGCTGGCGGCGTCCCGGCCACGGCATGGTGCTGCCGGACCGCTTCATCCCCATCATGGAGGAAAACGGCTTGATCGTGCCGGTCGGCGAATGGGTGATGCGCCAGGCTTGCGCGCAAAGCATGGCCTGGCAGCGCCAGGGCCTGCAGCCGGTGCCGCTGGCGGTGAACCTGTCGCCGCGCCAGTTCATGCACAAGGGCCTGGTGTCGGCCATCGGCGCCATCGTGCAGGAAAGCGGCATCGATCCGGCGCTGCTGGAGTTTGAAATCACGGAAACGGCGCTGATGCAGCACGGCGAGCATACCTTGGAAATTCTGCGCCAGATCAATGGCATGGGCCTGCGCCTGTCGATCGACGATTTCGGCACCGGCTATTCCAGCCTGGCCTATTTGAAGCGCTTCCCCGTGAAGAAGGTCAAGATCGACCGCGCCTTCATCAAGGATCTGGAGCATAGCGGCGAAGACCGCGCCATCGTCGCCGCCATCATCGCGCTGGCTGACAGCCTGCAATTGTCGGCCGTGGCTGAAGGCGTGGAGACGGAGGAGCAGTTCGCCCTGCTGCAGGCAAACGGCTGCCGCTATGCGCAGGGCTATCTGTTTTCGGCGCCGGTGCCAGCGGTGAATGCGCAGGCCCTGCTGGAACGCGTGACATGAACTGCCGCGCGTCGGCACAGGGGCCCTGCGATGCACACTGTGCTCAGGCGCAGTTCCGCTTCCCGGCCGCCTCTGCCTTCCGCCCGCTGCGCTTCTGTCAGGCGTTCCTGAGCGCTTAGTCGATGGTGGCCACGACAGGCGCGTGGTCGGACGGCTGCTCCCACTTGCGGGGGACTCGGTCAATGATGCAGGCCTTGCAGCGCGCGGCCAGGGCGGGCGAGAGCAGGATATGGTCGATGCGCAGGCCCTTGTTGAGGCGGAAGCCCAGCTGGCGGTAATCCCACCAGCTGAACGATTTTTCCGCCTGCTCGAACAGGCGGAAGGCATCCGTCAGGCCGATGTCGAGCAGGCGCTGCAGGGCGGCGCGTTCCTTGTCCGAGACCAGGACCTGGCCTTCCCAGGCGACCGGGTCGTGCACGTCGCGGTCGTCGGGGGCGATATTGTAGTCGCCGACGACGGCCAGCTGCGGATGCTGCTGCGCCTCTTCCGCCAGCCAGTCGTGCAGGGCCGCCAGCCAGCCCAGCTTGTATTCATACTTGTCCGAATCGACGCTCTGGCCGTTGGGCACGTAGGCGCAGACGACGCGCACGCCGCCAATGGTGGCAGCCAGGATGCGCTGCTGCGCATCTTCGTAGCGGGGGTTGTTCTTGACCACATCGGTGATCGGCAGTTTCGACAGGATGGCCACGCCGTTGTAGGTTTTCTGGCCGCTGAAAACGACCTGGTAGCCGGCCGCCTCGATTTCAGCGACGGGGAACTTGTCGTCCGTTAGCTTGGTCTCTTGTAAACACAGTATGTCGACGGGGTTGTCCGCCAGCCACTGCAATACTTGGGGCAGGCGCACTTTGAGCGAGTTGACGTTCCAGGTGGCGAGTTTCATGGGCAAAATCCTTGCGTAAATAAGTGCTGACAGCAGTGGTGCCTGCGTCAGTAACTGCGGTGACGCTTGCGCGTCGATAGGCGCGAATCTTACCGCATGCGTGTCGCCAGTGCCGTGGCGGGCTTGCCTGACGCCTGTTTTGTTTGCTCTGGAGGAAAATGAATGTGGAAAAAGTATTTATTTTTAACCAATCGTGGCGCATGAATATTATGTTTTTGTGTATGATTGATCAACCCCTGTGTTTGATTTGGCATCAGTGGCTGGCGCGGTGCGCCGAGCAAGGCGTTTTAACGCGATAAAGGTGTAAAGTTTCTCGCTAAAACGCGATAAAAACTACTAAAATGGCAGAATGTAACAACTGTGTCACACGGCTTTGTTACAGCCAAGTTAGCAACCAGGCAGGAAGCAGTTGTAATTAGTTGTAATTGCTATTCCGACTTACATGACCACTGTGCCCGGGGCGGAGCAATCATTCCGTTCCTGGCGCCGCCAGACTTGTTATATAAATTGCAGTACTATATCTATGAGACTGTTTTGCGACATCAATAGATGGTACTATTTTGAAATGTTGCAGTTTTAATAGTGAGACTTGCGCGTAGCATTTGCAAAGGAAGAAAATGCGAACTGCATTTGAAGCGTGGGCGCAGCGTGACGGCCACATTGTGCGGCGAAGAGAAGACAAACCGGACGAGTACCTGATTTTCGAAACCCAGCGCCGCTGGGTTATCTGGCAGGCAGCTCTGACGCATGGCAAGACGGCAGCCAAGCCGCGGGTCAGCGCCGCCGAAAAGGCCGCTAAGGCCCAGCGCGCGCTGGAAATGTCGTCCGACGAGGCGACCGTGCGCAACAAGGTGCTCAATGAAGTGCTCGATGCCTTCACTGGCGCCGATGGCGCCGCCGGCATGGAAGGCATTTTGAAAGTGATCCAGGGCCTGAAGATGAAGCAGAAGGCACTGGCCGACGACAAGAGCGAAGATTCCACGGCTTGAGGAGACGGCAATGCGCTATCGGCACTACAAGGGCGGCATTTACGAACTGGTGTGCGAAGCCACGCTGGAAGCGGATCTGACGCCAATGATCGTCTATCGCGCTGCTGACGGTTCGATCTGGACCCGGCCGAAAGACGTGTTCTTTCAGCTGATCGAGGTCGAAGGCGTCATGGTGCAGCGATTTGCCCCCATCAACTGATGGCCGTGTTCGCACGTGCCCGGGATACTATCTCCATGCATAAATTGCTGGCTGCAGCATGGCTGCTGGGCGCTGCGTGCGCCACGGCGCAGGCCGAAACCATCGGTTCCGTCGATACTGTCTTCAAGCTGATCGGCCCTGACCACAAGATCGTCGTGGAAGCCTACGACGATCCCCGCGTCGCTGGCGTCAGCTGCTACCTGTCGCGCGCCAAGACGGGCGGCATCAAGGGCGCCGTCGGCCTGGCCGAAGACAAGGCCGATGCGGCCGTGGCCTGCCGCCAGGTGGGGCCGCTGCAATTCAAGGGCAAGCTGCCGCGCCAGGAAGAGGTGTTTACCGAGCGCGCCTCGATCTTCTTCAAGCATGTGCGCGTGGTGCGCATGGTCGACAGCAAGCGCAATGCGCTGGTCTACCTGGTCTATTCCGACCGCCTGATCGAGGGCAGTCCGAAAAACAGCGTCACTGCCGTCGCCGTGCCCGGCGACCAGCCGATCCCCGTCCGTTAAGCGAGTTTCCCATGCGTGGACCATCGTCTGCCGCTCTTGCCGCCAAGGCGCTGCTGTTGCTGGGGCTGGGCGGCTGCGCCACCCTGACGGGCAATACCGAGCAGATGGTGCTGGTGCAAACCATCCAGGATAACCGCGAACTGACTGGCGCCGGCTGCATCCTCAGCAACGACGTCGGCAAGTGGTTCGTCACCACGCCGGGCCGCATCACCATCCGCAAGAGCCAGGAACCGCTGAAGGTCGATTGCCGCAAGCACGGCTCGCCCGCCGTCGCCACCGATGGCAGCATCGATCCCAAGCTCAATGGCAGCGTCTGGGGCAATGTCATCCTGACCCTGGGCGTCGGCTATTTCGTCGACCGCAACACGGGCGCCGGCTTCGACTATCCCTCGGTGCTGACCATCGTCATGCAGGACCCGGCGCGCCTGGCGCCACCGCCGCCACCCGCCAGGATCGCCGCGCCGGCTCCTGCCGCTGCCGGCGAAGCGACGCCGCACAGCGTGGTGCAGCCGAAAGTGGCGCCGCAGCCGATTCCCGATCCCGTCGTCTATTAGGTCAATACGCCGCACGTGAAAAAGCCGCCAGGGTCACACGGACCAGGGCGGCTTTTTTGCAGTGCAATGCCGGCGGCAAGGCGCCGCCGGCAGGCGTCAACTTATACTCTGTTGATCAGGAACGTCGTCAGCAAAGGCACCGGACGGCCGGTGGCGCCTTTTGCGCCGCCCGATTTCCAGGCCGTGCCGGCGATGTCCAGATGCGCCCAGGTGTACTTCTTGGTGAAGTTTTCCAGGAAGGCCGCTGCCGTCACCGCGCCGCCGCCTGGCGTGCCGATGTTGGCCAGGTCGGCGAAGTTCGATTTCAGCTGCTCGTTGTACGCTTCTTCGATCGGCATGCGCCATGCCGTGTCGCTCGCCTGCTTGCCCGCTGCCAGCAGTTCATTGGCCAGCTGGTCATGCGCCGCATCGCTGCGTGTAAACAGGCCGCTGTTGTGGTGGCCCAGGGCCACGACGCAAGCGCCCGTCAGGGTGGCGATATCGACCACGGCTGCCGGCTTGAAGCGTTCGGCGTAGGTCAGCGCATCGCACAGCACCAGACGGCCTTCGGCGTCCGTGTTCAGCACTTCGATGGTCAGGCCATTCATCGAGGTGACGACGTCGCCCGGCTTGGTGGCGCGGCCCGACGGCATGTTTTCGCACGCGGCGATGATGCCGATGACGTTCAGCTTCAGGTTCATCTCGCCGATGGCGCGGAAGGTGCCCAGCACCGATGCGGCGCCGCCCATGTCGTATTTCATCTCGTCCATGCCAGGACCGGCCTTGAGCGAGATGCCGCCCGTGTCAAAGGTGATGCCCTTGCCGACCAGGACGACTGGCGCGTCCTTGGCCTTGCCGCCCATGTGCTTCAGGACGATGAACTTCGGCGGCTGTTCGCTGCCGTTGGTGACGGACAGGAAGCTGCCCATTTTCAGCGCTTCGAGTTGTTTGCGGTCCAGCACTTCGACTTCGAACTTGAAATCCTTGGCCAGCTGCTTGGCCGTGCTGGCCAGGTAGGTCGGGTTGGCGATGTTCGCTGGCAGGTCGCCCAGGTTGCGCGTCAGGTCGGAGCCGTTGGCGATGGCGATGGCTTGCGCCAGCGCGCCGCGCGTGGCGGCCGTTGCCGGTGCCGACAGGACGATCTTGCGCACGCCCGCCGGTGCCGGATCTTTCTTGCTTTTTTGCGAGTCGCAGCGGTATTCGCTGTCGTGTGCAGCCTGCACCACACAACGGATTGCCCAATTTACGTCGCGCTCTTTCACATCTGTCAGTGGTAATGCGATAATGGCGTCCGCAGCGCCCAGGGAGCCGAAGGCTTTCAGCGCCGCTTGTACACCGGTAGCGAAGCTTTTCTCGCTGACGCTTTCATCGCTGCCCATGCCGACGAGCAGAACGCGTTCGGCGGTGACGCCATCGACCGCACGCAGCAGCAATGTGCTGCCAGGCTTGCCGCTGATGTCGCCGGACTTCAGCGCAGCCGAAATTGCACCCTTGCTGTCCAGCGATTTTGCCGCTGGCGACAGTTTTTTGTTTTCGAATACCGCAACCGCGATGCATCCGCTTTTGGCCGTGCCGAGGGTGCTCTTGGTATCGAATGCTTTTATGCTAAAGTCCATTTGGTTCTCCGTTTTCATTTACTAGTAACGTGTTACTCAACTAACCGATCCGAATTATAAACTCCGAATGATCTTTCAACGCGCCCTTCGACGTGAATTGGCTAGTGCCGCCGGGGCCACCTTCACTGTTTTGTTCAGCATCCTGCTCACCTGGATGTTGATTGGTATTCTCGGCAAGGCTGCGGGCGGCAAGATCGCGTCCTCGGACGTCATGTCGCTGATGGTTTTTTCCGCCCTGATGCAGCTGCCTACCATCATCATCCTCACCGGATTCATCTCGGTGCTGATGGTGGTCACGCGCAGCTACAAGGAGTCGGAGATGGTGGTCTGGTTCGCCTCGGGCATGAGCCTGTCGCGCTGGATCTGGCCGGTGCTGAGCTTTGGCCTGCCGCTGGTGCTGGCCACCGGCATCCTGAGCCTGTATGCCACACCGTGGGCGCAAAAGAAAAGCGACGAATACGTGGCGCGCTTTGAAAAGCGCGAAGACCTGCAAAAAGTCACGCCGGGCCAGTTCCGCGAATCGGCCGGCAGCAACCGCATCTTCTTCGTCGAAGGTGGCGGCGGCGAGAAAAACGTGGTGCACAATGTGTTCGTCAATACCGTCGATGCCAAGGGCAGCGCCGTGGTTGTCGTCGCCAGGGAAGGCGTGATCAATACGGATGCCCGTGGCGAACGCTTCCTGGTGCTCAAGAGCGGCCGCCGCTACCAGGGCACGCCGACGCAGGCCGACTTCCAGACCATGGAATTCGAGCAGTACATCATGCGCATCGAGAGCAAGCAGCAGGAGCTGGGCGCGGACCTGGGCGTGCGCGCCATGAGCACCATGGCGCTGATTGCCGAGCCGAATCAATTCACCAGGGCCGAATTGTTATGGCGCGTGAGCGCGCCGCTGATCGGCCTGATGCTTATCCTGCTGGCCATTCCGCTGGGCTTTGTCAATCCGCGCGCCGGCAGTTCGGCCAACCTGATCATCGCCCTGCTGATTTTCTTCACCTACAGTAACCTGATCAAGGTCATCGAGGCGAGCGTGAAGCAGGGGCGTTTGACGTTCGGCATGGGCTGGTGGCCGCTGCATCTGCTGGCGGCGCTGGCTGTCGTGGCGCTGTTTGCCTGGCGCCTGAATGTGAACCACCGCTATCATCCGCTGGTCCTGCTGGCGTCCTTCAAGCGCGCGCGCCGCGCCGGCAAAACAAGTAAAGCGGCATCGAAATGAAGATTTTACAGCGCTATTTTGCGGTCTCGATTTTCCAGGCGGTGCTGTTCGTGCTGCTCGCCTTTTTGGCGCTGCAGGCGTTCATCGACCTGACCGGCGAGTTGCCCAAGGTGGGCAAGAACGGCTACAGCATCCAGTACGCGTTCTTGTATGTGCTGGTGCTGGTGCCGGGCCATGTGTATGAAGTGATGCCCATCGCGGCCCTGATCGGCACGATCTATACGATGGCGCAGTTTGCCGCCAGTTCGGAATTTACCATCATGCGTGCGTCGAGCATGTCGACGGCGATGGCGGCAGGCTTCCTGTTCCGCATCGGTATCGTCTTCGTCGTGATCACCTTCATCTTCGGCGAGTTGATCACCCCGCGCACGGAAACCCTGGCCGAACGCCTCAAGCTGACGTCGCGCGGCGCGGCCGTATCGAGCGAATTCCGTTCCGGCCTGTGGACCAAGGACATGGTCAAGAGCGATGGACTGACGGGCACCGTCACCGGTTCGCGCTTTTTCAACGTGGGCGAGGCGCGGCCGGATGGCCTCCTGAAAAACGTCAAGCTGTATGAGTTCGACACCGACATGCGCCTGCGCACCCTGACCGTGGCCCAGGGCGCAACCTATCAGGGCAATAATATCTGGCGCCTGACCGGCGTGACGGAGACGACGTTTTCGAATAGCGCCACCACGTCGCCCGGTTTCGAGCCGAAGCTGGAAAACTACTTTGGCCAGGAAACGAGCCTGGTGCGCACGGTGCAAAGCGCCACCAAGGACATGGTTTCCGAGGTGACGCCGAAGATCCTGACGGTATCGGCCTCCGATCCTGAACGCATGTCGGCCAGCGAACTGGCCGTGTACACGCGCCACCTGGCCGAAAACAAGCAGGAGACCGAGCGTTTCCGCATCGCCTTCTGGAAAAAGCTGATCGATCCACTGGCGATCTTCGTGCTGATGGCGCTGGCGCTGCCGTTCGCCTACATGCATACGCGCAGCGGCGGCATCAGCCTGAAGATCTTCATCGGCATCATGATCGGCGTGAGCTTCATGCTGGTCAACACCCTGTTCTCGCACCTTGGCTTGCTGAGCACCTGGCCGGCCTTCCTGACCGCCGTGGCGCCGAGCGCACTATACCTGCTGCTGGCGCTGGGCGCCCTGTGGTGGGTGGAGCGGCACTGATGGAGACGCACGTGAAACAGGCATTGATTCTGTTTGCCCATGGCGCGCGCGCCGCATCGTGGGCCGCGCCCTTCGAACGCCTGCGCGATCTGACCCAGGCGCGCATGCCTGCTACCGGTGTGCACCTGGCGTTCCTGGAGCTGATGACGCCGCGCCTGCCCGAACTGCTGGAGACCCTGCTGGCCGAGCTGCCCGCCGGCGCCATCCTCGACGTCACCGTGGTACCCGTGTTCCTGGGGCAGGGCGGCCATGTGCTGCGCGACTTGCCCCTGCTGGTGGAAGAATTGCGCCAGCGGCATCCGGCATTGCGCCTGAAGGTGGTGGAAGCGGTGGGCGAAAACGCCAGCGTACTGGCGGCCATCGCCGATTACTGCGTGGCGGCGCCAGGCTCCAGCCCTCTCCCTTGAGCGGCATCGACATCGTCTACCTGTGGGTTGACGGCGCCGATCCCGCGTGGCGTGCGCGCCGGCAGCAGGCGTATGCGGCCTGGGCGCAGACCCATCCCGGCCAGCTGGCCCTGCACGGCAACGTGGCGGGGCGCTACCGCGACAACGGCGAACTGCGCTACAACCTGCGCGCGCTGGAACGCTTCTTCCCGGGCCACGGCCATGTCTATCTGCTGACGGACAGGCAAGTGCCGCAATGGCTGCGCACCTCACCGCGCCTCACCGTGATCGACCATGCCAGCCTGATGCCCGGCGCCGCGCTGCCGGTGTTCGACTCGGGCCATATCGAATCGTATCTGCACCATATTCCCGGCCTGTCCGAACGCTTTTTATACCTGAATGACGACGTCTTTCTGGGCGCGCCATTCGAGCCGGCATTCTGGTTTGGCGAGGGGGAAGACCGGCGCCTGAGCGTTTTCACCGAGAGCGCGCCGCAAGTAGTGCAGCAAGGCTTGCGCGATGACGTGGCGGCGCCCGTCAATTGCGCCACCTTGTCCAGGCAATGGCTGTCGGCGCAGTATGCTGGTTACCGGCATGCGCCGCATTTGTATGCGCATGCGCCGCGGCCCATGCTGAAAAGCGCGCTGCATGCGCTGGAAGCACTGGCGCCGGGCATGTTTGCGGGAGTGCGTGCCACGGTGTTCCGTTCCTGGCGGGTGCCGGCATTGCTGCCTGACCTGGTGCCGCGCTGGATGGTGCATCAGGGATTCGCGCGCGACAAGGTACTCGACCCGCTGCATATCGCCAGCGGCGATGCGCATGCGCCGCGGCAGCTCGCCGAGCTGGCGGCGCGCTTCGGCAGCCTGCCGTTTTTCTGTATTAACGATACCTGTGACGAGGCGCAGGACGACGATCCGCGCCTGTTGCGCGTGGCGGCTGCCTTGCAGCGGCTGCTGCCGCTGCCATCGTCATTTGAAGCAGCTTAGCGCTTGCCCTTGGGGGCCAGGCTGATGCGGGCGGCCGCCGAACTGTCGCACAGCGAGGAGAGGAACAGCAGCAGATAGGCACCCAGTTCGAACACTTCTTCGCCCAGCAGCGCATACGCGTCCGGCATGCCATGGAAGACCTTCTTGTCGAACGGCCAGCCAGCCACCATCAGCAAGCCGCCGATGGCCGTCAGGATGGTGATGCGCATGCTGAAAATCAGGCCGGCATGGGCGAAGACCTTGCGCGCGCGCGGCGCGAAGAAGATCAGCAAGCGTATCAGGATCAGCAATTCCAGCACGCGCAGGGCCTTTTCAGCCTGTGCCCAGGCGGGTGCCGTGCCGAACTGGTCGATGTCGAGCTCGCGCAGCAGGAAGCCGAACAGCAGGGCGCACAAGCCGGCATGCATGAGGAAACGCAGCGACTGGCGGTCAGGTTCCTGCCAGGCGCGCACGCCGTGCACGGTGCAGGCCAGGGCCAGGAACAGCGCCTGCAGCCATTCCAGCAAATGGTTCTCGTCGTCGATATTGGGGAAGACCGTCCACAGGGCGATGGAGGCGAGCATGCTCAGGATGACGGCACTGGCGACGCCGGCATTGCTGCGGCTGAGCGAAGTCAGGGCTTCGCGCATGGAGGTGAAATTCATGTGTGGTCGTAAGGCTAAAGTTGCGCGGCGCGGTATTGCAGCCTGCGGGCGCAGCTTTTTTCGGGGAGATTGGGGCGCGGTTCCCTTGGCGGGGAGGCCGCGCAACAAGCGCTATGCGGGGTGAAGCGTGAGTTTCATTGCTATCACGCAATAACTTCTCGAGAAAAGATGCGTGGGCATCGTATCATGTTTTCCCGCAGGACGTCAGTTACTGACTTTAAAGTCGGTAAAATACGCTGTGTTTATTCATGCATGGCGCGCCAGAGTGGCGCCCGTTTTGTCGATGGCCTGATGCGCGCGTGCCGCCATGGCCTGGCCCAGCATCACCAGCACGGGGCCATGGGCGCCGCCCAGGCCATGCGCCAGCGCGCTCAGCGGCAAGCGCACGATGCGCTGGTCGGCGCGGCTGCAGTTTTCAATCACCACCACGGGCGTATCGGCAGGACGGCCTTGCGCCAGCAGGCGCTGCGCCGTGACGATGGCTTCGCGGCCCCCCATGTATTGCACCAGGGTGTCGCAGTCGGGAATGCGCGTCTGGTCTGGCTCGCCGGGTGCCGTGCTGGAGGTAAAGAAGGCGACGCTGCGCGAGACGCCCCGCTTGGTCAGCGGCTGCTGCGTGGCGGCGGCGGCCGCCAGCGCCGTGGTAATGCCCGGCACCACTTCCACTGCGATGCCGGCTTCTTCCAGCGCGCGCAATTCCTCGTCGGCGCGGCCGAACAGCATGGGGTCGCCCCCTTTCAGGCGCACCACGACGGCATGCTTGCGGGCATTGTCAACCAGTTGCTTGTTGATGAAGGCCTGTGCCGTGGAGAGCTGGCCGCAGCGCTTGCCGACCAGGATCTTCCGCGCCTGCGGGCACAGCTCCAGCATCTCCGCGGTGACGAGCGCGTCGTGCAGCACGACATCAGCCTGCGCCAGCAGGCGCGCGCCGCGCAAGGTCATCAAGTCTTGCGCGCCAGGTCCGGCGCCGATCAGGTAGACCTTGCCTGGGAGAGATGTGGAGTGGTTCATGCTGCTTGCCTTCCTTAGCTGACGCGGATCATGCCTGCGGCGACCGTTTGGTGGGTGACTTCATCGATCAGGATAAACGCGCCCGTGGCACGGATATCGTCATACGCATCGGCAGCCAGCGGCTGCTGCACATTCAGGCTGATGCGGGCGATGTCGTTCAGCTTCAGCCCTTCCGCCGGATGGCGCTGCTGCGTGTTGATATCGAGGATGGAATCGATCGCCGTCACCTTGGCGGCCGTCTGCTTCGTGCCATGCTTGATCCAGTACTTGCGGCGCAGGTCCAGCGCGTCTTCCGACAGCCAGCAGACGTCGGCCACCACGGTTTTCAGCAGGGTCGCAGGGCGCTCGCTGCTGGCCAGCAAGTCGCCGCGCGAAATATCCAGGTATTCATTCAGCAGCAAGGTCACGGACTGGCCCACCACGGCGGTGCTCAGCGAGCCGTCCAGCGTAACGATATCTTTCACTGTTGCCGTCTGGCCCGATGGCTGCACCACCAGGGTGTCGCCGACGCTGACCTTGCCTGCCTCGATGCGGCCCATGTAGCCGCGGAAGTCGTTGGCTTCGTGGCCATTGTGGCGCGCCACCAGCTGCACCGGGAAGCGGAACGGCGCGTCGTGCGATTCGTCGTAGACGGACAGCGATTCGAGCAGCTCGATCAGGGTCGGGCCCGTGTACCAGCCCAGCTTGTCGCCGCGTTCGACGACGTTGTCACCCGTCAAGGCGGACAGCGGGATCGGCGTGATGTCCTTCAAGCCCAGCGACTGGGCGAATTCGCGGTAGGCCGCGACGATGCGCTTATACACCGTTTCATCGTAGTCGACCAGGTCCATCTTGTTGACGGCGACGACCACGTGTTCGATCTGCAGCAAGTGGGCGATGGTCGAGTGGCGCTTGGTCTGGATCAGCAGTTCCACGCTGCCGTCGTCGCCCAGTTTGACTTTAGACACGTCGATCAGGATGATGACGGCGTCGGCGGTCGAGGCGCCCGTGACCATGTTGCGCGTGTATTGCTCGTGGCCTGGCGTGTCGGCGATGATGAATTTGCGCTTCGGCGTGGCAAAGTAGCGGTAGGCCACGTCGATGGTAATGCCTTGCTCGCGCTCGGCTTCCAGGCCGTCCGTCAGCAAGGACAGGTCGACCGTGTCGCCTACCGTGCGCTTGTGCTTGGAGCGCGACATGGCGTCGAGCTGGTCGGCGAAGATGCCCTTGCTGTCGAACAGCAAACGGCCGATCAGGGTGCTCTTGCCGTCATCGACGGAACCGGCCGTGATGAAGCGCAGCATGCCGCGCTCCAGGGTATCGGTCAAATTGGTGTTCTGGATTGCTGCGTTCATTAGAAATACCCTGCTTTCTTGCGTTTTTCCATCGAGGCTTCGGAAGTCTGGTCGTCCATGCGGGTGGCGCCGCGTTCCGTGATTTGCGTGATTGCCGTTTCGGCGATGATGGCGTCCACCGTTGCCGCATCGGACGAGACGGGGCAGGTGCACGAGATATCGCCGACCGTGCGGAAGCGCACGACTTGCGTTTCTACCGTTTCGCCGTCGCGCGGCGGCGTCAGATCCGTCAGCGGCACGAGCAGGCCGTTGCGCGGGATCACCTGGCGCTCGTGCGCGAAGTAGATCGGCGGCAGTTCCAGCTTTTCGCGGGCGATGTATTGCCACACGTCCAGTTCCGTCCAGTTAGAGATGGGGAACACACGCATGTTTTCACCAGGATGCACGCGGGTGTTATACAGGTCCCACAGTTCCGGACGCTGGGCTTTCGGGTCCCAGGCGCCGAATTCGTCGCGGAACGAGAAGATGCGTTCTTTGGCGCGGGCTTTTTCTTCATCGCGGCGCGCGCCGCCGATGCAGGCGTCAAAGCCGTGTTTGGAGATGGTTTCCAGCAAGGTCACGGCTTGCGCCGCGTTGCGTGAATCCGTGGCCGGGTTGCGCAGGCGCACGGTGCCGCGCTGGATCGAGTCCTCGACGGAGCCGACGATCAGGCGCTCGCCCAGTTGCGCCACCTTCTTGTCACGGAAGGTGATGACTTCCGGGAAGTTGTGGCCCGTGTCGATGTGCACGAGGGGAAATGGGAATTTGCCTGGGCGGAAGGCTTTCTCTGCCAGCCGCAGCAGGACGACGGAATCCTTGCCGCCCGAGAACAGCAGGGCGGGGTTGGCCGATTCGGCCGCCACTTCGCGCAGGATGTGGATGGCTTCCGACTCAAGGCTGTCGAGGTGGCGCTGGTTCAAAATATTGCTCATATTGGATGCTTTCTTGTTCTGCTGCGTCTGTTATGTCGGATCAGGCTGCCACGGATTTGATGCGGATCAACTTGCCATCCACCATGTGCAGGCCGCATTCCTTGGAATCCGGGTTTTCCCACCACCAGCGTCCGGCGCGCACATCTTCGCCCGGCTGCACGGCCCGCGTACATGGTTCGCAGCCGATCGACGGGTAGCCCTGGTCGTGCAGCGCATTGTAGGGCACGTCATTGGCGCGGATGTAGGCCCACACGTCTTCTTCCGACCAGTCCGCCAGTGGATTGAATTTCGTCATGGCGTGCGCTGCGTCGTCTTCCTGCACGTGCAGCTCGGCGCGCGTGGTGGATTGGGCGCGGCGCTGGCCCGTGACCCAGGCCTTGTTGCCGGCCAGGGCGCGGCCCAGCGGCTCGACCTTGCGGATACGGCAGCACTCGCGGCGCATCTCGACGCTATTGTAAAAAGCGTTGAGACCGTTCTGTTCCACGTAGGCGGCCACGGCATCGGGCTGCGGGCGGTACAGGGTGATGTCGTGGTCGTAGCGGGTTTTCACCTTGTCGAGCACGGCCAGAGTTTCCTGGTGCAGTCGGCCTGTTTCCAGGGAAAAGATGCCGATTGGCAGCTTTGCCTTGAGTATCATGTCGGTCAGCACCATGTCTTCGGCTGCCAGGCTGGACGCAAACACGGCCGGCGAAAAGTCCGCGGCGATGCGTGTCAGCGTTTGCTCGGTGGCGTCAATTAAAGTAGAGAGGTCGCTCATGGCCCGCTTTCTCAGATGCCGGCCGCGTTGTCGAGGTCAGGATTCTGGCCTTCGCGCTGGTGGCGGCGGAACAGCGGCGACTTCTGGTCCCACGATGCCTGGTAGGTTTCCGAAAAGACGGACAAACCTTTCAGGGCGTCATGGATGCTGCGATCTGGGCGCGTGGCATAAGCGTCAAAGCCGACCCGGTGCATGGAAAACAGCTGGTCGCGCAAGACGTCGCCAATGGCCCGCAATTCACCCTGGAAACCCAGGCGTGCGCGCAGGTTGAAGGCGATGGAATAGCCGCGGCCATCCGTGAACTTCGGGAAGTCCACGCCGATGACGGGCAGTTGCGAAACGTCGGCCGCCAGTTCTTCCGGACGCTCGTCGCTGGCCAGCCAGACGCCGATGTCGGGCAGGCGGGCGGCCAGGGTCTCGCGCTGGGCTTGCCATACGAGCAGGGGGACGATGACCTTGCCTTCTGGCACGACCACCGTTTCCGGCGTCTCGTTTTCATCGAGGCGCAGCAAGCCCCAGCTGTTCGGCACCACGGCGGCGTTCTTGATGATTTCTTCGCGTACTTCAAACATATTCGTCTTCTCCCACCAGGTTGCCGACCGTGATCGGCGTTGCATATACGTGTTCCTTGAACGGCGCCAGGCCCAGGCGCTGGGCCGTGTCGACGAAGCGCTCGCCTTCATGGCGGTCGCGCACGTAGACGTGCAGCAGGCGGCCGATGACTTCAGGCATCTGCAGGGAAGAGAACGATGGTCCGATGATCTTGCCGATGGCCGCGTTGTTGCCTTGCGCGCCGCCAATCGACACTTGATACCATTCGCTGCCATCCTTGTCGACGCCGAGAATGCCGATGCTGCCCACGTGATGGTGGCCGCAGGCATTGATGCAGCCGGAAATGTTCAGTTCGATCTCGCCGATGTCGTGCTGGAAGTCGATGCTGTCGAAGCGTTCCGCGATGGCGGCCGCGATCGGCAGCGACTTGGCGTTGGCCAGCGAGCAGAAGTCGCCGCCGGGGCAGCAGATCATGTCGGTCAGCAAGCCGATGTTTGGCGTGGCCAGGCCGTGCGCCTTGGCTTCCTGCCACAGCTTGAACAGTTTCGACTGTTCCACGTCGGCCAGCACCAGGTTTTGTTCATGCGTCACGCGCAGTTCGCCAAAGCTGTAGCGGTCGGCCAGGTCGGCCACGAAGTCGATCTGCTCGGCCGTCGCGTCGCCTGGCGGCACGCCCGTTTTCTTCAAGGACAGCACCACGGCCACGTAGCCAGGGCGCTGGTGCGGCTTGACGTTGCGCGCCAGCCAGTTCACATACGCCTTGTTGTCCGCGTGTTCCGTCTTGTAGTCGAGTTCCGGCAGGGCCAGGTAGGCGGGCGGATTGAAGAAGTCCGCCACGCGCTGCATTTCTTCCTGCGTCAGGGTTTCCGGACCGTCTTTCAGGTCGACCCATTCCGCTTCCACCTGGCGCGTGAATTCTTCCACGCCGATGGCTTTCAGCAGGATCTTGATGCGCGCCTTGTATTTGTTGTCGCGGCGGCCGTGCAAGTTGTACACGCGCATGATGGCCTGGATGTAGGTCAGCAAGTGCTGCCATGGCAGGAAGTCGCGCACGACGCTGCCCAAAATCGGCGTGCGGCCCATGCCGCCACCAGCCATCACCTTGAAGCCCACTTCGCCGGCCGCGTTGCGCACGGCTGTCAGGCCGATGTCGTGCACGGCGATGGCGGCGCGGTCTTCCTCGGCGCCATTGATGGCGACCTTGAATTTACGGGGAAGGGCGATGAACTCGGGGTGGAAGGTGCTCCACTGGCGCAGCACTTCCGCGTACGGACGCGGATCGATGATTTCATCGGCGGCAACGCCGGCGAACGGGTCCGACGTTGTATTACGGATACAGTTGCCAGACGTCTGGATCGCGTGCATTTCCACGGAGGCCAGGTCGGTCAGGATATCGGGTGTCTGTTCCAGCTCGATCCAGTTGAACTGGATGTTCTGGCGCGTGGTGAAGTGGCCATAGCCTCGGTCGTACTTGCGCGCGATGTGCGCGAACATGCGCATCTGCGTCGACGACAGCAAGCCGTATGGCACGGCGATGCGCAGCATGTAGGCGTGGCGCTGCATGTACAGGCCGTTTTGCAGGCGCAGCGGAATGAATTCCTCTTCCGTCAGCTCATTGGCGATACGGCGCGCAACCTGGTCTCGGTACTGGGCGATACGTTCTTTGATGATGAGGTGGTCGTACTGATCGTAATGGTACATATCAATTCCTAAAAAAGCCGGGGTGCTGGAAGATTGCCTGGGATTATGTTCTTGATACTGCTCTTGCCGCTCGTTCGGTATTAATAGATTAGCTTTACTGCCACGCCGGTCAAGGTCATCGCCAGCAGCACTCTTAAAAACTTTTCCGGCACGGAGCGGGCCACCCAGGAACCGAGGGTGATGCCGGGCAGGGAGCCGACCAGCAAGGAGGCCAGCAATTCCCAATGGATGGAGCCGAGCCACCAGTGGCCCAGCGCCGCGATGGCCGTCAGGGGCACGGCGTAAGCGATGTCGGTGCCCGCCACTTCGGCTGAGCTCATGCGTGGGTACAGCATCACCAGCAAGGTGGCGCCGATGGCGCCGGCGCCGATCGACGAAACCGTCACCAGCACGCCCAGTACGGC
Organism: Janthinobacterium amylolyticum; assembly: GCF_051380655.1. Taxonomy (NCBI): domain Bacteria; kingdom Pseudomonadati; phylum Pseudomonadota; class Betaproteobacteria; order Burkholderiales; family Oxalobacteraceae; genus Janthinobacterium; species Janthinobacterium amylolyticum. The sequence continues at coordinate 8,669 of NZ_JBNYXL010000003.1, read as the reverse complement.
GCCGGAAATAATGGTCGCTGCGGCAAGCTTGTTGCCTTGCAATTGTTTTTCGGGATGGGCATTGATCCAGGCCAGCATGCGGCCCTTGAAGATCAGCGCCACCACCGTCAGCAGCACGGAGCCGGCGATCGAGTAACGGATGATCTGGCCGATTTCCGGCGACAGGGTGCCGAATGATTTCAGCGCCAGGGTCGAAATGACGGCGGCGGGCAGGGCGCCGATGCACAAACGCTTGACGATATCCCAGCGGATCGTGCCGCGCAGGCGGTGCGTCAGGGTGCCAGCGCTCTTGGTGATCGAGGCGAAGGCCAGGTCGGTACCCACGGCCACGGAAGGCGGCACGCCAAACAGCAGGGTTAACAGCGGCGTCATCAGCGAACCGCCGCCCACGCCGGTCATTCCTACGAGTAATCCTACGGCAAATCCTGAGACTATATAAGACAAAGTCATGCTTGCACCCCCAAAGTACCCGCAATAGTAATAAACTTAAGGTTTAATCCAAACTACTTAGTACGCATTTGCTTATATGCGATATGCGTATATGCATGAGCGTAAAATCATGGGTGGGGCGGAAACCTCGGCACATCACGGCAATCTAGGGCAAAACCAGCAATGAATCTCCATCAACTGCGCTTCGTGCGCGAAGCGGTCCGGCAGAATTACAACCTGACGGACGCCGCCAAAGCCTTGTTTACGTCGCAACCGGGCGTGTCGAAAGCCATCATTGAGCTGGAGGAAGAACTGGGTGTGGATATTTTTACACGCCATGGCAAGCGCATCCGTGGCTTGACGGAGCCGGGCCGCCTGGTGCTGGAGTCGGTCGAGCTGATTATGCAGGAAATCGACAGCATGAAGCGCATCGGCAAGGAATTCGCCGCGCAGGACAGCGGCAGCTTTACCATTGCCACCACGCATACGCAGGCGCGCTACACTTTGCCGAAAGTCGTACAAGCGTTCATGATCAAGTTCCCGAAAGTACGCTTGTCTTTGCTGCAAGGTAATCCGCGCCAGATCGCCGAGATGGTGCAGCGCGACCAGGCCGACCTGGCCATTGCCACGGAATCGATCGCCGCCATCGATGGCCTGATCACCTTGCCTTGCTATCAGTGGGAGCATGTGGTGGTGGTGCCGGTCGACCATCCGCTGCTGAAATCGAAGTCCGTCACCCTGGAAGAGATCGCCGCATTTCCCCTGATTACCTATGACAGCGCGTTTGCCGGACGCAACAAGATCGACCACGCTTTCGTGCTGCGCGGCCTGAAGCCTGACATCTTGCTGGAGGCCATCGACGCGGACGTGATCAAGACTTATGTCGAGTTGGGCATGGGGATTGGTATCATAGCGGGTATGGCCTTCGATGCCGAGCGCGACAAAGGCTTGCGCGCCATCCCTGTCGGGCACCTGTTCGGCATGAATGTGTCGCGCGTGGCCGTCAAGCAGGGTGCGTATTTGCGCAGCTATATTTATACCTTTATCGAGTTGCTGACACCGACCCTGAACCGCAAGCTCATCGAGCAGGCGATGAGCGGTGATAAAGAGCACTACGAACTATAACAATGCAGGAAGCCGGCCGGGCGGGTTGCCTGGCCAGGATTATTTACGAAGAGAAGAAACAATGATTACCGATCAGCTTGCCAAATATTACGCCACCATCGCGCAGCAGTACGAGCGCGTCTATGACAAGCCCGAACGCCAGGAAGACCTGGAAGTATTGCGCGACAAGGTCGCCGACGTGCTGGAAGGCCACACCGTGCTGGAACTGGCTTGCGGCACCGGTTATTGGACGGAAGTGGTCGCCGAATCGGCCGAGTCCGTATTGGCCACCGATATCAACGATGAAATGCTGGCGCTGGCCCAGGCGCGCGGCTTGCCGGACAACGTCACTTTCGCCAAGCTCGACGCCTTTAACTTGCCGGACGACTTGCTGGGCAAGTTCACAGCCGTGTTCGCCGGTTTCTGGTGGTCGCACGTCAAGCGCGAAGACCAGGATAAATACCTGAAGCAATTGCGCACCAAGCTGGGCAAGGACATCCTGCTGGTGCTGATCGACAACTCCTATGTCGATGGCAGCAGTACCGTGATCGCGCGTACCGACCTGGAAGGCAACACCCACCAGTTCCGCACGACGGAAGCGGGCGAGCGCTATGAAGTGCTGAAGAATTTTCCTTCGGATAGCCACCTGCGCAAGAAGTTTGCCCACTCGGCCCGCGAAATCCGCATGAAGCGCCTGGAATACTACTGGCTGCTGAGCTGCCGCTTGAAATAAGGCTGCTCTGTCTATATGGTAGCTCGGATTAGCGGCGCAGCCGCGTAATCCGACACCGCCGCCTTGCCAACAATGTTGTCGGATTACGCGTGGCCTTGCCCCGCTATTCCGGCCTACGGTAAATAGGCCGGCCATGCCGCCGCACAAACCGCCCTCGGGCGGTTTTTTTTCGCCTGTTGTTTTTATCTGACACGACGTTGTGCCAAAAAGCAACATCTTGTCGTTGTCATATTGTTGAAGCATTTGATGGGCATGATTCGGTTCAGCAGCTAAGCAGCTACCTACGCAGCCGCACAACTTGTCCAACCTAATGTAGAGAATCTCAAGTGAAAAAAATTACTCTGGCAGCATTGATCATCGGCACCTTCGCAGCAGCTACGGCGCAAGCACAATCGAACGTGACCGTGTACGGCCTGGTTGACCTCGGTATTGCCAAGACCACTGGCCAGGCGACGGTACAGCGCGAAAACAATGCGTCGCGTCTCGGTTTCAAGGGTACGGAAGATCTGGGTGGCGGCCTGTCCGCAATTTTCAACCTGGAAAGTGAATTCCTGGCCGATACCGGCGCGCAAAAAGGCGTGTTGTTCGACCGTCAAGCCTATGTGGGCTTGAAAGGCGCTTTCGGTACCGCCATCCTGGGCCGCACGAAAAACCTGGTCGATGGCACCATTGCCCGCGTCGACCCATTCAACACCTACGGCGTCGTCGGCAAGAACAATGAAACCTTGCTGCGTTCGGGCGTCGGTTCGTCGCGCGTCAACAACGCTGTGACCTACAACAGCCCGAGCTTTGACGGTTTCGTGGGCAGCCTGCAATACGTGCTGAGCGAAGTCAACAGCGCTGACGCTGGCGTGATCGGCCTGGCAACTTACGACAATGGCCCGATCAGCCTGCACGCCGGCTACGAAAAAGCCGTGCAAGCAACGGCAACGGCTGCCAAGCCGGACCTGTGGTCCATCGGTGGCGGCTATAAATTCGGCCCGGCCAAGATCACGGCTGCCTACTCGAAAGGCGATACCAAAGTTGCGGCAAATGGCGAGTTCAAGTCCTACCTGATCGGCCTGAACTACACGGTTGGCGGCGGCGATGCCAAAGTGTCTTATGGCAAGCAAGAGCAGAGCAACAACAAGGTCAAGGATCAGGACACCATCAAGGAATTCGGCGTCGGCTACGACTACCACTTGTCGAAGCGTACCGACTTGTACGCTTACGCTGGCCGCGAGCGCGTCAAGTCGCTGACGTCGTACCAGGTCGGCATCGCACACAAGTTCTAAGCATCGCTGGATGTGAGGGAATGGAAGGCGCCTGCGGGCGCCTTTTTTATTGCAGGGCGGATTCGTGTTCCTCCGCATGCATCGGCACGGTAATCTCGATGCGTGTGCCACCCAGTTCGTTGTCGGCGCCGATATGGATGCTGCCACTCAAGCCCCAGACGCGCTCGCGCATGCCCAGCAAGCCCAGGGCCGTGGATTTTTCCAGGTCGTGCTCGGCGATGCCCCGGCCGTCATCCTGGATGGTGATCGCCAGCGAAGAGTCGATGCGGTGCAGGGCGATGGTGATATGGCTGGCTTCCGCGTGGCGGGCGATATTCGTCAGCGCCTCTTGCACGATGCGGTAGATGGCTGTGCTGCGCGCATCGTCGAGTACCAGGTCGGCCTCGTCGGCCAGCAAGTCGAAATGCACGGTGCGGCGCAGCAGGAAGTCGTGGCGCAATTTTTGCAGGGCGAAATACAAGCCGCCTTCATCGAGCGCGCGGGGGCGCAGATTGCTGGCGATGCGGCGCAGCGAGGTGATGGCCGTCACCAGCAAGCCATCCATGCTCTGCAGCAATGCCTGCAGGGACAAGGTCGTGTCCGTATGCTGACGCACGAGGGTCAGATCGACGCGCAAGGTGGCCAACAATTGCCCCAGGTCGTCGTGCAATTCGCGCGCGATGTGCTTGCGCTCTTCCTCGCGTATGGTTTGCAGCGCGCTCGACAATTCACGCAGTTGCGAGAAGGAGCGCGCCAGCTGTTCATGGACTTGCTTGCGCGCGCTGATGTCGCGCACGATGATGGTGGATACGATGCGCCCGCCTTCCTGCATGGCCGAGAGCGAACCTTCGAGGGGGAACATGGCACCATCGCTGCTCCTGCCCGTCAAGGTGTAGTCGGTGGCGCGCCGGCCCGTCAGCCGCAATTCCTGGCCGATGTCATCAAACTGGGGCTCGCCGTCATGTTTGCTCAGGCTGCGCAAGTCGCGCAGGATGTAATGGCCCAGGCGCATGCCGCGCATGCCGTCCTGCGTGTCGCCGAACAGCCGGGCGGCGGCGGCGTTCGCATGCAGGATGGTGTGATGGCTGTCGATGCTGATGATGGCGTCGCTGGCGCTGTCGATAATGGCCTGGCCCCGTGCCTGCCGTTGCCTGCTGGCCTTGAGTGGCGGAAATAAACATAGCAGTAGCGCCGCCGCCATGCCCAGGGACAGGAGGCGCAGCAATCCGGTGGTGCCTTGGTAGGGCATGTGATCTCCTTGCGAACGTGGCAACGACAGCAGGCAGGTGGGGGAGCACTGGCAGCACAGTTTCAGCCTAGGCCTGTTGGCGCGGCATGGCTTGATGTGGCGCAGGAAGGCGCCAGGGAGTGATCAATGGACGGCGATGCGCCGCGCCGGCAAGGCCGGACGGCGGCAGGGGATTTACATTTGTTTGAACAGGTGCAAGAAGCTGCGGCTGACTTCCAGCTTGTCGGGCTTGCCCTTGATCAGTACCAGGTGGCGGCCACGGATGTCGCGCGTGACGCCTTCGATGGCGTTTACGTTGACGAGGGTGGCGCGGTGGATTTGCCAGAACAGCGAAGGGTCGAGCTCTTCGGCCAGGTCACGCACGGGTTTGCGGATCAGCGCCTCATACTTGGCCGTCTGTACGCACGTGTATTTCTCGTCTGAACGGAAGAACAGGATTTCTTCCACGGGTATCATGCGCAAGTCCTGGCCGATGCTGGCCTGTATCCATTGCAGATAGGTGGGCTTGGCCGTGATTTTTTCCGCCAGTTGCGACAGCATGGCCGTGACGCTGCTGTTGACGTCCAGCGCCGGCTTGTTCAGATGGGTTTTCAGGCGTTCCACCGTGACCAGCAAGCGCTCATGCTCGGGCGGCTTGAGCACGTAGTCGACGGCACCCCGCTCGAAGGCTTCGACGGCGTGGGTGTCATAGGCGGTGACGAAGACGATATGCGTCTTGCCGCCAATCACCTGCGCTGCTTCCATGCCTGTCTTGCCGGGCATGCGGATATCGAGGAAGGCAAAGTCCGGCTTGAGTTGCTCCACCAGGTCGATCGCTTCATCGCCATTCTTGGCTTCGCCGATGATTTCCAGTTCGGGCCAGGCCTGGCCCAGGCGCAAGCGCAGCTGGTCGCGCATCAGTCTTTCGTCGTCGGCAATAATAGCGGTAGGCATAGGTCTCAAGTGTGAACAGGCGAAGATTGATTATTCAATGATTTAGCGTTTTTATCAACTGTCTTATAGATACACGTTATTTGGACAATTGATACGGCACTTCGATCACGGCGCACACGCCACTTGGCTGATTTGGCGTAATGGTCAGGCTTCCCTGATCGCCATGCAACAGTTTCAGGCGCTCACGGATGGTGGGCAAGCCCAGGCCTGTGCCGTCGCTGGGAACTACGCCAAAGCCGAGGCCGTCATCGGTGACTGTCACGCGCAGCTTGTTGTGCGCCACTTCTGCCACGATGCGCAGGGTGCCGCCTTCCGGCTTGACTTCCAGGCCGTGCTTGATGGCGTTTTCCACCATCGACTGCAGCATCATGGGCGGGAAGGCTGCGCTGCGCAGGCCGTCGGGAATCTGGAAGTCGACGGTGAGGCGCTCTTCCATGCGCATTTTGAGCAAGTTCAGATACGCTTGCACCATGTCCGCTTCACGGCCCAGGTTGGTAATCAGGGCGTTGTCGCGCATTTGCGGCAGCACGGCGCGCAGGTACTGGATCAGGCTGCGCTGCATCTTGGCCGCGCGTGGCGGATCGACCTGGATCAGGTGTTCAACGGAGGCGAGCGTGTTGAACAGGAAGTGCGGTTCCACTTGCGCCTGCATCATCTGCATCTTCGCTTCGCTGAGCTGGCGCTGCATGGATTCGCGCTCGGCCGCCTCGTTCGCCGTGACTGTTTCCGCTTCGGCACGCTTCTTGCCGCCGACCAAGGCCTTCATGGCAAACAGGGCCAATACCAGTAAGGACACAAAGCTCTTGAACCAGGTGGATGCTTGCTGGTGGTAGCGCGATACTTTTTGCTCTGCCGCATCATCGACGGCTTCTTCGATGGCATTCGACAGCTCTTCACCGATCTGTGGCGGCAATTCGATATGCACTTCTTCGCCCGAAGCATTGGTCGTGACCGGGTAGTTGGGCTTGGCAGGCGCCGCTGGCGGCTCAGGTGGTTCGGGCGGTACTGCATTTGCGTGCTCGTCCGCTTCGGCGGCATCGGCCGCATCAGTGGCGGAGTCGGCCGTGCTGCTGCGCCGGTTCTTGCTATTGCGAGGATTGAAATGGATGCCCGTATCGTCGATCAGGATATTCGTTTCGCCCGTGCCCTTGCTGGCCCGTTTATGCGACTTGATGACGACTTCTTCATTCGGACTGGACGAGAACAGCTCATCCTGCAAAATCGAGCCGGCGATCAGGGCCAGTGCGGCAAACAGAAAGAATTTCCACCAAGACAGTTGCGTGACCCACGTCGTGGTCGCGTCGAATCCCCGTTGCAACCAGGCTAGTATGGTTTTCAACAGTTGCGGCAGGTTGGAAATCGGGAGCATGTGGACGCTTTCAAAATGCGGGATACAAGAGTTAATGACGTGGCGGGCAAGTGTAACCTGTTGCCGGGCCACGTCAGAGTCTGATGTTGCCACTGTGCCCAAAGTCAGGGAGGCGCGCCAGCCTATTGCGACAGGCTGCAAAAAAACGTGCTTGAAGTGAAGGGCAGGCTTGCTGGGCGGTGAGCGGGCTGCTTGGTGCTTGAGAAATAGCCCTTGCGGGACGCGTGGGGCTTGGCTATAATTCGCCCCCTCGCTGAACGACGCATGCAAATGCAGAGTAAAGCAGGGTGAAAAAAGAAGGTTGACGAAATGCTGCAAACGCTTCATACTCTTCCTTCTTCGCAGCTGACAAACACAACGCTTTGTCAATAGCGCAAAAGCAGTAACCGAATACAGTTCTTTAACAATTAACAGTCGATAAGTGTGGGCATTTGATGTAGTGCAGCGATGATCTCCGGATTGTCGTAATACTTAAAATATCAAATGTTCACAAGAAATAATGAAATAGGATACTTCTTCGGAAGTAGCCTGTCAGTTTTTTGAGTGAGCGACCCGTCAGCAATGACGGTGCCAATAAAATGGCAAAGTAACAGAGATTAAACTGAAGAGTTTGATCCTGGCTCAGATTGAACGCTGGCGGCATGCCTTACACATGCAAGTCGAACGGCAGCACGGAGCTTGCTCTGGTGGCGAGTGGCGAACGGGTGAGTAATATATCGGAACGTACCCTGGAGTGGGGGATAACGTAGCGAAAGTTACGCTAATACCGCATACGATCTAAGGATGAAAGTGGGGGATCGCAAGACCTCATGCTCGTGGAGCGGCCGATATCTGATTAGCTAGTTGGTAGGGTAAAAGCCTACCAAGGCATCGATCAGTAGCTGGTCTGAGAGGACGACCAGCCACACTGGAACTGAGACACGGTCCAGACTCCTACGGGAGGCAGCAGTGGGGAATTTTGGACAATGGGCGAAAGCCTGATCCAGCAATGCCGCGTGAGTGAAGAAGGCCTTCGGGTTGTAAAGCTCTTTTGTCAGGGAAGAAACGGTGAGAGCTAATATCTCTTGCTAATGACGGTACCTGAAGAATAAGCACCGGCTAACTACGTGCCAGCAGCCGCGGTAATACGTAGGGTGCAAGCGTTAATCGGAATTACTGGGCGTAAAGCGTGCGCAGGCGGTTTTGTAAGTCTGATGTGAAATCCCCGGGCTCAACCTGGGAATTGCATTGGAGACTGCAAGGCTAGAATCTGGCAGAGGGGGGTAGAATTCCACGTGTAGCAGTGAAATGCGTAGATATGTGGAGGAACACCGATGGCGAAGGCAGCCCCCTGGGTCAAGATTGACGCTCATGCACGAAAGCGTGGGGAGCAAACAGGATTAGATACCCTGGTAGTCCACGCCCTAAACGATGTCTACTAGTTGTCGGGTCTTAATTGACTTGGTAACGCAGCTAACGCGTGAAGTAGACCGCCTGGGGAGTACGGTCGCAAGATTAAAACTCAAAGGAATTGACGGGGACCCGCACAAGCGGTGGATGATGTGGATTAATTCGATGCAACGCGAAAAACCTTACCTACCCTTGACATGGCTGGAATCC
>NZ_JBNYXL010000030.1:0-1038 GCF_051380655.1 Janthinobacterium amylolyticum | reverse complement strand
TGTGAAGTTGCAAGAGGTTATTCTGGCCGGATCTGAGCCGTGACATTGGGGCTTTGCCAGCAATGCCCTGATGCGGCCGGTGCCAGTTGTAGTGATGGTTCCATTCTTTGAGCATGTTGGCCCGCTCCAGTGAGTTGTTATAAACAAAGCCGTAAGCCCATTCGCGCAAGGCTGACTGGATGAAGCGTTCGGCCTTGCCATTGGTCTGTGGTCGATAGGGTCGTGTAAAGCGGTGCTTCAATGCTATCTGGCTACAAGTGGCCTTGAATGACTTGGAGCGAAAGGCTGAGCCGTTATCGGTCAACAACGCTTTGGGGCGCACCCCGAGTGAGCAGAAATAGGCGTGGGTATTGGCGAGGAATCGGTTGGCATTCTCCTGGGTTTCGTCAGGATAGAGCTCCGTGAAGGCGATGCGGGCATGGTCGTCAATGGCGATAAACAAGACTTCCCAGCCGGCGCCGCGCGTACGGTCTCGCCGGTCTCCCGTCGCACGATGGCCGGTGGTTTCAATACGCCCGAGCTTCTTGGTATCGATATGAATCAGGTCGCCTGGTTCTGCATGCTCGTAGCGCTGCACCGGCTCGACGGGATCGAGATCGCTCAGTTTGGACAAGCCGGCACGCGCCAGCACACGGCTTACCGTGGCCTTCGATATCTGCAGGTACTGGGCAATCCTTGCCTGTGTCATGCGCTTCTTGCGTAGCTCGACAACCGTCAGTGCCTTGCCCGCGTCGAGTGCCAAGGGACTATGCAGCGGACGCGACGATCGATCCATCAAGCCCTCTCGCCCCTCGGCGAGGAAGCGCCCCAGCCATTTGCGCACGGTTGCTTCGCTCACGGAGTAGCGGGTAGCAGCCTGGCAGCTCGGCAGGCGGTTAAGCAGGACGTCTTCGACCATCTCGACTCGACGAATCAGCGTTAATCGGGCATTCTTATGGATGTTCATTCGGTTGGTTTCCTTGAGAACTGGGGGTTTGGCGATTTCCAGTGTCTCAAATCCAATCCGAATGAACCACAACAACCTATTGAAACATCACA